>CBFHQJ010000004.1:0-93127 GCA_965657795.1 Akkermansiaceae bacterium | reverse complement strand
CCTTGTAGATACTTGGCTTCAGATCATTAGTTGACGCGAATGGGCAATCATCCACCGCCGAGCTCTACCTTTACAACACGGACGGCACCCTAACCATCATCGTCTCCCGCTCCGGCCAACCCCTGACCTCAAAAAACTACCGCGTTAAGCCAAAGAAGGACTAAATCAGATCAAAACAAAAACCGCAAAACTGAATCACTTCTTCTCCAAGCCCTCTTTGCAATAAGGTGGGTAGTCGAACTGGTCGCCATTTAGACGCGGATCATTGTGTTCCTTCAACTCGGCCATGAGCTGGGCACGCAATTTTGCTTTCACCGCCTCATGCTTGGGATCTGCCGCCAGATTCTTGACCTGATGCGGATCGCTTTTAAGCTCATAAAGTTCCTCGGCTGGCCGCGCTCCAAAGCCAAGCTCCCATTGCTCTTTAAACTCCGGATTCTCCCGATTCAAAACCATCCACGCCTTGGTTGGTCCGGCATCGAGATCGGCATAAGTGAGTCGCGTTTTTCCGGCAAGATCCTTGAAAGAAAGCGGACCCTTTTCAAGAGCCAGCAAGTCACCCATCGGCTCGCGTTCAGGGGTGAAGTTAATAATGTAAAGATGATCCTCCGTCCGGATTGATCGCATCGAATAGGGAAGCTGCTTGTCCCGCGCGGTCTCCACGTGCGTCTCCCGCCCGATCAAAGCCCATGACCTCAGCGCGGAATGATCGCCGGAACCCAGCGCCGACAGAAGGTTCTCACCATGCATCGTTTCCGCTTTCTCAATTCCGGCAGCCGCCAGAAAAGTGGGCGCGAGATCAATCAACGAGATTGGCTTGGTCAACGTCTGAGCAGCCTGGATGTGTCCCGGCCAACGCGCCGCGAAAAGAACCCGCGCTCCGAAGTCATAGCAATTCGTCTTACCCCGCGGAAAACCCGGCGCACCATGATCTCCCGAAATGACAATCAAGGTGTTGTCATACTCTCCGGTCGCCTTGAGTTCCTCGATCAAAATCCGGCAGCATTCATCAAACGCCATGGCCTCACCCAGATAATCCGCCAAGTCCTCGCGCACCACCGGAACATCAGGAAGAAATGGAGGCATCTTCCCTTTCAGCTTCTCAGGATCGAGCCCCCAAAGATTCTTACCCGAACCCCGCGTCCAAGACCGGTGCGGATTCGTCGGGTGGAAGTGATACATAAAAGGCTGCTCTTTCCCACGCTTCTCGAGAAAGCTCCGGAAGTTGGCCCGGCACTCCTCATAAAGATCCTTCTTCCTCTTGGGAATCTCAGGCCCCTTGCTAACATACTGGGAAAACCCGTTCACCTTCCGCCCCGCCTTATTGAACTGGGGACCAAATTTCTTCCCCTTCACGTGGTCCTTGTGGGTCAGCCCGATGTGATACCCGTTCTTCTTAAGAATTTCCGCGTATCCGGAGATCTCATTCCAGGGGTCGGAAGCCTCTGGACCGTGCCAGCGATGGTGGAGCTGTGAGCACGAACCATTGGTGAAGAAATGACGTCCGGAAATCAAAGCCGCCCGGCAAGGCGAGCAGGAGGGAGCCGATACAAACGCATTAGTCGCAAGAACTCCCTCGCTGGCCAGCCGATCGAAAGTTGGCGTTGAAATAATGTCGTTCACCGAGGGCTGGTCCTTGGACGCATATGCCGAAGCATACCGACCGAGGTCATCGGCAAACAACATGAGAATATTTGGCTTCTTGTCGGCCCGGGCCATCAAAGGGATCAAGAAGAACAGGGAGAGCGCGATTTGTTTCATAGGTTCAGTCAAAAGGTTTCCGTGGGCTGGTGCAATACCGTGAAAGATGACAACGTAAGCACACAAAGCCAACTATCACTCCATGTCCCTGAAATCCGTTCTCCCCTCCTCCTCCCGCGCCCGGCAGTTCCTGAAATTGTTCGCTCCCCTCGTCATTCTGGCCTCCTCCGCCTGGCTTGCCTTTGGCGACAAGCCGGAGAAAGCGCCTCCCAAAAAAGTCGGCTGGATCGAACCGGTACAAAAGAACATCGAAGGCTGGACCGTGCATGTCGACCCCACTCTTCTTGAAGGTGGAGAACATGCCGAGACGGGAGAAAAAGCGATGAAGATGCTCGCCAACCACCTTCAGCGAATCTGCATTCTCCTGCCCGAGGAAAAACTCGCCAAGATGAAGAAGATGGAAATTTGGCTTGAGAACAAACACCCCGAGCTCACCGGGATGCAATATCACCCCGGTGCCGCTTGGCTCACCGGGCGAGGCTACGATCCCCGCCTTGCCAAGAAAGTCCACATCACCAACGCCTCCGCTCTTTACTCACGCGATCAAATGCTCAAGCACCCTGCCGTCATTCTTCATGAACTGGCCCACGCTTACCACGACCAGATTCTCGGCTTCGATGAGAAAACAATCATCGCCTCCTATGATGCCGCCATGAAAAAAGGCATCCTCGAAAAGGTCAAACTCTTCACCGGTCGCACCGTCCGACACTACGCCGCCACCAACCACAAGGAATACTTCGCCGAAGCCACCGAGGCCTACCTTTACCGCAACGACTTCTACCCCTTCGTTGCCGCCGAGCTTAAAGACTTCGACCCCAAAGCCTTCGCCATCATGAAGGAAGTCTGGGGACCGGCGGCCGTAAAATAGACCGACTCGATAGTCTCGTTTGACCGTCCGATGATCGGAATCGATTTAGGAACGACCAATAGCCTTGTCGCCACTATGACCGGTGGGCGACCTGAGATCTTATCCAATGAATTGGGAGAGGTTTTGACTCCATCCGTCGTGGCGGTCGCAGATGATCAACAACTTCTAGTCGGACGAGCTGCCAAGGATCGCCTCGTGGTTGATCCCGATTCGGGACAGGCCTGCTTTAAGCGGGATATGGGAACTGATGTGACTTACCACATTGGAGACATTTCCCTTAGCCCGATCGAATGTTCGTCAATCGTCCTGCGTGAACTCAAACGAATCGCAGAGATGCATCTCGGAAAAGAGGTCGACGACGCAGTCATAAGCGTGCCAGCCTACTTCCGGGACGAACAACGACAAGCCACCATCGAAGCCGCAAAACTCGCCGGTCTGAATGTTCTGCGAATCATCAACGAGCCCACCGCAGCGGCCCTCGCTTATGGCTATGCCAATCCAGCTTCTGAACAAACCATCTTGGTATTTGATCTTGGCGGGGGAACCTTCGATGTGACCTTGTTGGAAATTTTTGACGGAGTCATCGAGGTCAAGTCTTCCTCCGGCGAGAGTCATCTTGGAGGTGAGGACTACACTGATCAATTTCTTCAGAAAATTTGTATTGACCACGGACTGGAGTTCAATGCGGTTGAGAAAGGACATTGGCGCCAAGTGGTCGAAATCGCGAAACGAAGGCTTTCCTTGCAAAGCGAAACCACCCTCGAACTGGGAGGTCAAGAGTTCGAAATTTCCCGTGATCTTTTTTAGCAAGGCTACCGCAGAGCTAACCTCCAGAATCCGTCCGGTCATCAAGCGATGCCTGCGAGATGCCGGCGTCGACCCCGATGAATTGGATGATGTCATTCTCGTTGGCGGAGCAAGCAGAATGGAAGTGATTCTTGAGGACCTGAGAACAAATCTGGGGCGCTTTCCAAACCAAAAACTCAATCCCGACCGGGTCATCGCATTGGGGGCTGCCATCCAGGCCGCACTTTGTCGCGAGGACCAGGCGGTTGGCGATCTTGTCCTCACCGACGTCGCTCCCCACACCCTCGGTGTTGAGATTAGCAGACAGATTTCAGCATCCCGAATTGAAGAAGGATTCTTTTCACCAATCATCGATCGAAACACCACCATTCCCACCAGCAGATCTGACATCTACTCCACCCTTGGGCCCGAGCAAGATGAGATACATCTCTCGATTTTCCAGGGCGAGGCCAGGTTGACGAAGGAGAATCAAAAAATTGGAGAGATCAAAATCTCGGGCTTAAAGGCACGTCCCGGACAAACGCAACCCGGCACCATCGAGGTGCGATTCAGCTACGATATGAACGGGATCCTTGAGGTCGATGTCACCGTGCTGGCAACAGGGAAGATCTACTCTAAAGTCATCGAACAAAGACCGGGAACACTGACGCCAGCGGAGGTCCAAGATGCTCTCAACAAACTAATACCGCTCAAAATCCGTCCGCGCGACTTGCTGCCGAACCGCGCCCGCATTGAGAGAGCCCACCGCCTCTTTACCGAGCTGATCGGTCCGGCCCGCGAGCAACTTGATCAGGCCCTCAGTCGTTTTGAAATCGCGCTTGATTCCCGAGACGAACAGGACACGCAAATCGCGACCGAAATTCTTGATGGCATCCTCAAGGAATACTATTTGCTCGAAGGAGAAGCCCAACCCAACGACCCCTCAAACCCGCCAAAATGATCGATTGGGATCTACTCGGGATTGATGAAACCGACGCGTCCGTCCGGGACGTGAAGCGGGCTTACGCCAAGCAGCTTCGGCAGTTTCGCCCGGAGAAAGATCCCGCAGGCTTCGAACGACTCCATCAGACATATACCCGGGCTCTCGATCATGTGAAGTGTCGAGAATCTGAAGGCTTGTCGAAAATCGCTCCCATCAATGAGCTTGCTCCAATCCTCACTGAAGAGGTCGAAGAAGCACCCCCTGCAGCTCGCTCAGACATCCACATCTTCCCTGACAAGGTCAAAGAGAACGCCGCGCAAATCAGCGCAGCCGTTCGATCCGGTGATACCCAAAAAACCGAGATTGCCATTCAAAATCTCGACGTAACTCTCGCCGGATTCCCCAACTCACTCAGAATCTGGGAGCGCGTTCTTGAATTGATTCAAGGAGAGACTCAAGAGATCTTCTTTGAAGCGATCTCTTTCCCAATTCTCATGCGAGAGATCTCAACAGATCATTGCTCTCTCTCGCTTCGAACCATCAGTTTTTGGGTCCAAATAAATCGATTTGTAGCGCTCAAAGATTTTGCTGGAGCAATCAAAGACGCCAAGGAGATTCTCAAAAACGAGTCCACCGGCCAAGTGGCAGCCTCCCTTGCCGATGCGCTGAGCGTCATCGCTCCTAACCTGGCTGAGGACATGTTGAACATCGCCTTCGAATGGCTGCCTAAGTCCGATCGGGAATGGCGCCTCCCGGGGCTGGAAAACCGAATCACCTTGGGCGCGGTCTTCACCTTCTTTCCAGAAGACCAAAGAGAATTTTGGGCAGCCAGTCTCACCACTCCCGAAAATTCGGATTGGGAGAGCGAAGAATGCAGAAATGCCGTTCTTCAACTTGTCAAAAACTTTGACCCTGATTGACAGGGCTACGATTTCCTTTGCCAAGTCCTTCCCGAAGAAATCGGACACCTAATTGAGCAAAAAAGAGAACTGCGACGCGAAGAAGTTGTCCTTTCGAAGAAAATGGAGGCGAGGAGAAGTAAAATCTATGTCTGGGTCGCCTGGCTATTCGGAGCCTTTATGGTGAAAATCCTAGCGACCGGATTTTTCTCGGACAAAAGTGCGCCATCACCACCCCCTAAAATAGACGCCGAAGACTTGAACCGGGTTATTGCAGAGTTGAAACAAGCTGATCTAAATCGTGAAGAAGCGCAGCTAGAAGAACTCGACCTCATCGCTAAAAATTTTCCACAGGTCAAAGAACTAGAAGAGAAAGCACCTGACGGCCTCGAAGTCATCCCATATCTCAAAAATGCCCGAGATCATCCCTCCCTCGGCAACGATGATGCTTATGAGAAGTTGATCGCCTATACATTCCTTTCCAGAGGCGACGGATCTACAACCGAAGCCCTTCTCCAATGCCTTTCCCATGAAAAAAGCATCGAGTATCTCGCAGCCTACCGGGATCTCCTGAAGTCTGGAAATCGTCTTCTCGTTCAACTCCAGCTTAAAAAATATCTTACCGAGCAGGGATCCGAGCTAGATCAAGCAGTCCAATCAAAATTCACTCGTCTGAAAGACGACTATATTAGACCCGGTGAAATCATCTCGCCGACAAGGCCCATGTAGTCACCTTAAACGACCAAGTCGTTGGTCAATACTCACTCCTCCGTCCAACGAAGATTACGAAGTGCCGGGCTTGCCCCGATCCAGGGCCCGCCAAAGGATTTGCGTGTCTTGCTTCCTCTCTGAATGGAACGGACCGCATCAGTCGGTCCATAGCGGAGCTCCTTGATCCCATCCCAACTTTCTAAGCCACCACCATCGGCATCCACAAACCGAGCCGGGTTCAGCTCCACTGACTGCCACTCACTTCCGCCTTTGATTTTTACTTCGGTGGCAAAGTGATCGATTCCAATCACAAGCGTATTCGCTTTCTCTGCACGGATTTCGAAGGACAGTTTTGCTTCCTCCGGCGCTTTCCATCTTGGATCATAAACCTTGTGGGTTTTGCGCCCCCATTCCTTCTCCCGGTAGGTAAACCATTCCTTTTCCCAACCTTCGACAAAATCCTCAATCATCGTCGAGGTTTTAAAAGAATTGGCGATGCCCAGTTTCTTGAGCTTTGCTGAATCGAGCATCGTCATGGGGCTGGAGACAACAAAATGATCAGCCTCATAAGTTCCATAATAATAACCGGCTCCGACAATCTTCTCTTCAAGAGGATAGCTCACGTTGGCATAAATCCAGAGCGGGCGTTCAGGATCGACAAAGGGAATATCCGCGACCCAATCCCCCTTGCCGGGGCTCGCTTTCACATGATGCCAAAACCGGTTTTTGGTGTTCTCCATATTGCCGGGCCCATCCACCATTTCACCCTGCTGGGTGTAGTAAACATCGACCGACAGGATCTCCCGGGAACGGTCCGGTAATATAATGAACCTCGGCCTTCTTCCCTCCCGCAACATCAATTTGGTAGAAGGAGTTTCAGGGACTTTAAACTCCCCTTTTAAATGCTCATCAAACCACAACTGGGTCGCCACTTCATAACCCGAGTTGTCCTGGTGGTTGTGGTGCGGGGCGCTGCTCATCCGGACGTTTGACGATTGAACCTCATGAATCGCCGACTGCAGATCGTTGATGCGACCATGAAAATCGTTCGCCGGACTCAAAAAGAAAATGGGGCATTTGATCCTTGGAAGATAGACATCATCCCCAATAGTGGTTCTGAAAAGTGGATCAGTATTGTAGCGATCACTGATCCCTCCACACGAGGGCGCCGCCGCCTTCACCCGGTCATCCGCACCCGTAGTCAGCACCGTCAATTTTCCACCCATCGAGTGTCCATAAACACCCAAGCAGCTCGGGTCCACTTGTGGTTGTTGTTCCAAAAACGTGAGCGCCCGCCGCGCTCCCAACGCGCACAAAAACCAGCCGTTGTTACGCGGCGACTTCACCGGATCCAGTGTCCAGGAAGCAGGTCCCATCAATTTTGGAAAGACATTCCCGGGATTACGGGAGGGAGCGTGATAACCATCCAACGCGCCCCAATCAGTCGTGACCCGATAACTTGGGTTGTCCTTCTCTCCTTGCCAAAACAACTTCACCTCATTCGGTCCTACCCGGTAGTCCGGCGCACTAATTCTCCCCGCCCATGAAATGGAGATCGTGGCATAACCGCGTTTGGCATTGGTAACCACCGCCTTGTGATCCGCATACTGCCCGCCACCATGAATCTGAACCAATCCCGGCAAACTCTTCGCACCTTTGGGATAACCGAAGATGCCCGCCATCATCGCCTTCTTTCCTTTGAAAACTCCGATGCGATACCGGAGCAACCGGAAGACAACACCCTCTTCTTCCCAGCCCTTTAAAACCTCAACATCCAGCGGCTCGGCCCGCGGATCGAAGCCCTGCCAAAGCTCGTCCACATTGGAAGGAACCTTGCCATCCTGCAAGGGTGGCAGAGTTTCCTTCAAGTCACCACCAAGTGCGAACGAAGCGCACAGTATCAACGGAAGAAGAAATCGAATCACAACACAAGCTACTCTCTTTCCTGAATGAACCTTTCGGTGCCCCGGCGCCAAAACAAATCCCTCTTGCAATCAGATGGCTTCACCCTAATCCTGATCGAAGGTAAACAAGCAACCAAAATTCAGGGCGTTGAGTTCCGGGGCGTCGACGGCCCGGAAACCGCCATCAGCCAATTCCTTTTAGCACCTTCCTCGGAGGCCACTCCCTCAAGTGCACCCCGCCAGACAAAGTAAAAAAGTTCACCACCGTTCACGCCTCCTTCGACAACTTCAAGGTCGTCGAAGAAATCAATGCCAAGTGATCAAGGGATACGCCGGAATCGATAAAATCTCCGATCGGCCTGAGTGGTGTCAGTGAAGATCGTGGTCGGGCTATCCGAGAGAACGCTTCCTCCAAGTGGCTCCCAGCTTTGAAGATCAGAACTGAACTCGGCCTGATACAAAAAACCGGGCTCGGTTGTGACCGTGAAGGTCAACACGTCACCCTCAACCACATAGGTCGCAGTTGGACCCACCGCCGGAATCGTATTTATGATTCGTGGTGTCGGCTGGGCCAAGGCCACGATATCTTCTCCGGCGCGCCCCATCGTCTTGTCCTGTGACTGACGTCCGAAATCCACCCGATCAATCAGAGTCCCGTCAGGTGCAGAGAGCAGGATGCTTTCGCCTCCCGCAGCCAGCTTGAAAAGAAGGTGTAATTCCGCACTGAAGGCAGCATCATTCTGCGCCACCTCATCGTCCGCCCAGGCCAGAAAAAGATCTCCGGGCGCAATACTGTAACCAAATGGAATTTGATATTTAAAAGGCTCGTTTGGATCGTCACTGAGAAACCAGCCGGTAAGATCTGCCGCCATAGGCCCGGGATTTGCCAATTCGATCCAATCTTCAAAATCGCCATCCGCCTGATCCGCGAAGGCGCTTTCATTGTCAGCCATCCACTCATTGATGACGAGAGGCGGCCAGGCCTCCACTCCCGTGAAGGTGACGGTTCTCACTTCACTGCCAATCTCTATTCCTTCCGAATTAAAAGCCTGAATCGAAAGGACATTTTCACCACCCTTCAGAGCAAAGGGAGCACTCCAATCTCCAGGACTAGTCCAATCAAGCTGCAACGAAATACCATTCACCTCTATGGCCACCACATCGACGGGGGCTGTTCCCGTGAGGGTAATAAAGGGGGTTGTTAATGTGCTGCCATCCGCGGGCTCGGTGAACTCTAAAGGCTCGTTGACCGCATCAAGTTGAGGCTGAATGAAAGCCGCCCGCTGTTCAATGAACTGGGGAATCGAACGCCCCGCACCGCTTGGCACAAAAGGTGAAGTGAAATTCAAACCCGCCGCCGCATAGGCCGCCCGCTTCCGCTCCAGCAAGGGCGTCACTCCAGCGGTCGAATAGAACGATCCGAGGGACTCGTCCATGGCTCGCCAGTAAGCCCGGATAAAGGTGGGAGTCTCATACATTCGCTTGAGATTGGCATCCACGTTCGAGGGAAAGAGCGCTTGCGTCGGAGGATCTCTTCCATCGACCCCCAAACCAACGTCCATATCCCAGACAAATTGCACCCACCCGGAATCACTCGGTTTGTAGATATAGCTGTTCTTGTAATTCGTATTTCCAAAAGCATCCCAGAAAGAACCGAGATCAATCATGGCCCACGTTCGCATCCAGTTCTCCATGTCGATGATCTCAAGCAATCGCTCTTCGTAATCAGGCCCGGTGTCGTCGGCCCGCCTCATCAATTCCAAAATACTGGTATCATCCAAACGAGTGCGACTCCCCCGCGCACGCGCTCCGGTGGTCCAACGATAACGGGCCGGCCGAATCATTCCATCGGCCTCAAAGACGTCGATGATGTTCCTTACAAAAGGCCGCGTTCTCACTCCGGAATCGCTCGTCTCATTATCATTGCTGGTCTTAAAAAGCTCACCGTCATCACCCGGGAAATGCGAGTTCGCCAGGACTCCATCCGGCTGCTCGGCATCGTGATAGATCGTGCGACGACGAATGCCGTTCATGTAGAGATAGATGTCTCGCCGATGCAAAGTCGGAAGTTTCAATTGATCCGCGAACCAATGCATCGTTTGCTCCCGCTGGTTGGTGGCATCGCGCACCGGGTAATCGAGCGTCAGCTTATCGGCTCCCAAAAACTCATGATGATCAGGTAAAGTCACATCGTAAGACACCGAACCTTCAGTTGGGAAACTGTGTGAATCCTTGTTTCCCCCATAAAAGGCACCAGCATCATAAACGACCCGTGAACCATTTGAGACAAAAGTGATTGGGAAAGGATCGTTGCTGCGAAATGGCTGGCCATCCCACTCGTTCAACGACGCCCGGGTGACCCACATCCGGTAGGTTCCAAATGCCTCTCCATTGGCAGGCTCACCCGTCCGGATCAGCGCTTCGCCACCCGGAGGAAACACCGACTCACTTGATGCGGAATCGGCAGCCACCACCTGGAAAGCAATCAAGGTTCCGCTTCCCTGTCCCGGAATCTCGGCAGAGAAAATACCATCGCCCGCCGTTAAATCCGCGCCTGCCCCCTCGTCGTTCATGGGCAAATCCACTGTTGTCGAAGAAGGATCAATACGATAACGCAACACCACTGATCCCAAACCATCACGGTCACCAACTTCGGCATAAACACTGATGTCGTCACCCGCTTCCGGCAGCACCGGACGATGCATCACCTCGTCAATCTGCGGCCCCGCATTGGCCACGGCCCGACTATTGACCGATCCCGGAGTCCCAAGGTTGGTCGGCACCCCCAAGCGTCCCTTGGCTTCAAGCCAGTTGCCCCGGAAGCGAAGAAGATACTCGGGATGTCCCGCGAGCCAACGAACTTTCGCCCGCAAGGTCGCCCGGGATCCAGCAGCAAGAGTCCGGGTCAAAGGAGCACGCGCCCGATTCGGCCCGGGATCGCCCCGACGACTCGCAACTAAGCGCAGCGAACTCCCACCAGCAAAGGCCTCGCTCGTTTCCAAACGCGACCGCCTCTGGTTGCCTTGAAAAAACCATCCCGAAGTTCCGCTCTCGAACCCCCCGTTTGCGAGGATGTTGGAACCACCCTCTGGAATCACCTCAACCTGGTCGACCAAAGCCTCACCCGCTCCCAACAAAAACATCTGCACTTGGTTCGCCGGAGCGGCACTGTTACCGTGTGCCAAAGTCCCGGTGAACTCAACATTGGTCCACTCTGACTTCGCGGACTCATCGCTATCAACCCAGTTGGAAGGCCCGGCCGAATCGGCTTCCGGATCACGTCGCTCGAGGGTGGCGCCACGACCGTCCGCGAAACGATGCCAACGATCGGAATCCCGATAAGTCACCTCATCTACGACCACCAAAAACCCACTATCGATTTTCGATAAAGCCACCCGCTCGCCACCATCGGAAAGAGTTCCCTCATAGTCACCGACGACAAGATTCCCATCCAGATCCGGATGATTCGAGAGCGTCCGCACCCGATCCTTCGCAATTACGAGGAAACCGCCTCCGGCAATTTGACTGCCATTGGGAAACACAAAGTCCACTCCATCAGTGAAAGCCCAGCCGCTCAAATCAATCACATTTGGTCCCGGATTATGGAGCTCGATCCACTCATCATCGCTATCTTCGGTGGGCGGGTGAAACATAATTTCATTAATGACCACCGAAGGTCCGGACTGAGCGCGCAACGGGGCGTCGCTTCGCAAGCGGACAAAAGGAACCCCGGTCGCTGACGCCGGAAGAACGACCGCATCCAGCACCCGCTCTCCGGACGAATCGGTTAAGTAAACCGCATCGCCATTAGCCCCCAAAGCAAAGCCCAATTGCGACTCATCGAAGCGAATCACTCCTCCCGCCGCAATCGACGTCCCATTTGGAATCTGAAAACGTGCTAAAGTGTCACGAGCATCACTGAGCGTGCAACCCGATAGATCGACCAGAGTCGGAGCCGCATTCCGCAACTCGATAAAATCAATTTCGGGAGCTTCCGAATTGCTCAGCACAGCCGTCACAAAAACCTGGTCCAGAGCATCGCCTGGAACCGGGTCAAGAGCACCCGGTGACCCTCCAACCGAGTGGCTTGCCTCCCAAGCCCGTTCGTCGCCCTCACCATAAGTCGCGCGCGCCAGAATCAAGGAATGCCCGGCTCCATCCGCCGACGCCGGCCAAGGGAAGCTATCACGATAATTCACTTCCTGAACGATGGCATCTGAAGGCTTCCTCAGTCGAATCCGCCCCCCATCATTCGAAAGATTCCCCGACCACGGTCCCAAAACTCCCGTCGCACCAAGTTCACTCTCAACGTCAGCAGGCACGCGGGCCACCACCAGAAATCCCAATCCTGGAATCAGGGTGCCTTCCGGGAAAACGTAGTCCGCTTCGCCACTCAATCGCCACCCGGAAAGATCCTCTGCCCAGGGTTGGGAATTATACAATTCGATAAACTCAAGCTCGCGCCCGTCGGTCCGTTGCGCCGGATGGTAGAGAATTTCTGAAATGGTAATGCCAGTACGGCGCGACGATGGCCCAAGCGGTTCATAAGTGAGCTCCTCACGGGTCGGAAACTCCGGAATATCGATGGTGATGCCAGCCGCTTCCGAATCAACAAAGCCGTTCGCGTTGGTTACCCTCACCGTGTAGTCACCCTCCTGATCCCATTCGACAGCAGCCAAGGTCAGCTCTTGGGAAATTGCTCCCGCGATGGGCGCTCCATCCAAAAACCACTGAAACGAAATCGGCTCTGGTCCACTCACCTCAACTTCGATCACAAACTCTTCCCCTCCGTCCCAAACCGCCTGCGGTTGTGAGACGATCTCCGGAGGTGCGTTGGGATCGACTTCGCCCGCCGCTAAAATGAAGCCATTGATCGCGGACTGAGAAAGCCCTCCAGTGTTTCTCAGTTGAAAAGTTCCCGTGGCCGTCGTCTCGATTTCAAAGACCATTGCGAAGGATTCATTATCCACCAGAGAATCTTGAAAATTCACCGAGGCCGACCCCGGGTCACCTGACCCCGAGGTCACGGTCCAGACTTTGTTGTTCCCTTCGTTCGAGCCCGGATCCCAGGCGTAAAGTGTCAGTTCGTAGGTCTGACTAGGATTCAAACCGCTGAAATTCAGAGTGAGAAACCCGGTCGGCGAAGTTGCGATCAAGAGATCTTCATAGAGCCGCTGAAAACTATACCCCGCAGGATTTCCATTCACACTCCCCCGATTCCCAGGGACTCCAAAAGTCGTACTCGTAACGACCTGCACCGTAGTCGTCCCCGAAGTGATCCCTGCGTCAGTCGAAAAGTTGGCCGTCGAGGTCGATCCCGAAAATGCCGAAGGCCAAATATCAAACCCTGCTTGATCATCTTGATTGAATTCAATCGCCAGGATTTCGGTCTGGGCCATCACCGAACTGCACAAACCCAACAACCCGAAAAACACGAAGTTCAAGATCCTCATAGGCTGCAAGGACTACCCGAACCGGAAGCTGATAGAAAGCAGCAAAAGAAAACCCGCAATGGCACAAGACCATTACGGGTGAAATTCCGATTTGAAATTAGCTTACTTCATTTCCTTGATCCAAATGTTACGGAAGCGCACGTCCTGTCCGTGCTCCTGAAGCTTAAGAGGCTCATCACTTCCACCGTTCTTAACGCCACCATTAGCGTGCTTAACGGGGACATTGTCATGAACCTTGATTCCATTCCACCAAAGGGTGAGGCGGGCCGGCTCCTTCATCTTATCACCTTCCCATTCGCCGGCTTTGAAAATGAAGTGAAACGAATGCCACTCTCCGTTGGGGCGCCAGGCATTTCCCTTGGGAACATGCTCCATGCAAACGGCTCCAATCCCGTGGGGTCCGATTTTCCAACCGTAAGGATCCTTGATGTTCTTCCCTTTCGGGGACTCGATCTGAAGCTCGTGGCGATTCTGCATATAAACCCCGCTGTTGGCATACCCCTCGGCCTTATCATCACCGCGCGCGCCCATCATGACAAATTCCACATGCCCCTCGAAATCATGATACTTTTTCTTGGTGACGATATCGTGGGTTCCCCATTTTTTGCCGCCATCGGTCATCAGGACCTTGCTGTCATCGGTGGGGCTTTTTACCACTTTCCAGGTAATGTCCATGTCCTTCTTGGGCCACATCTCCCAATTCTTTTTGACCGATTCCATCGTTCCGTCAAACGGGGTGTCCGCGCCGTCAGGAGCCTTGACTCCAAGATCCTTGGACTTGTCGTAGCCCGCCTGCTCCTCGGGTTTCTTGGCATTGGCAACCGCTCCGATCAGGGAGAATGCCGCACAAAATGAGATCAATTGTTTTGTCTTCGTCAGTTTCATGATGGGAGATTCTACGCACCTAAAGGCGCTCACTTATCGGAAAGTGCACTCGATATACCGCAAGATTCTGAGATAGAACTCGTTAAACCATTCCTTTGGCTCATAGTCCAAAGGATGAAGACTTTTTTATGCCGTTGGCTGTCCTCACTTCTCATGCTCACCATGGCACTCAACTCGGTTTCATGCCAATCGATTGACGATGTGAATCTCGACGTGAGAGATGAAGTCGAGACCTATGAAGATCCCGAAATCAAAAAAAACGACGCCCCCCAGCGGGGGCGGGATGCATACGCCCTTTTTCTCAACATCATCAGGCTTCCCGTTTTCGTCATGATCGGGATCGGAACAGTCCTTGCGAAAATATACGGTGGCTAAACCGGATGGTGGACAATGGAAAGAGCAGCCGCACTCGCCTGGCTCTTGCTATTTTACCGAAGTCGCTTCCCCTTTCCGGTAGATGAAGGAATCAGAAGTGAGTAAAGACAGAACAACCATCTTAAAGCTGCCACCGCTTTTGACGTAGGCCTGTTCGGCGTCGATCAAAGTTTGTGAGTCTGAAAGCATTTCATTACGCCCCATAAAGTAGCGGAAGGCGTGCCGAATGATCGACTGCTGGACCCGGCGCGATTTGGCGAGTCGATCGATAAGGTCGAAAGCGTCTTTCACTTCACCGTCGAGAGATGAGTCGCCCGTTCCCTCAAGATGGCCTGCCGCCTTCACCGGCAAGCTTTTGTATTCGTGCTCTCCAAATTTTCCGCGCCCCTTGGTGATGATGTTATCCGGATGCTCAAGCTCTTCCATTTTCCGGAAACGTCCGAAGTCATCGTAAATCTCGAACGTGAGCCCGAGTGGATTCATGTGAACGTGGCACTTCCAGCACTCCTGCTTTGAGGTCACTCCGTCCAACCGCTGACGCAAGGTTCGATGATGATCCTCGGGGATTTGCGCATCCACGGTAATGGGAACGTCCGGGACATAACCGGCGAGCAATTTTTCGCGGATCCACTTTCCACGCCGTACCGGGTCGGTCTCGGTGTTCTGGGAATGAGCCACGAGCCACGCCGGGTGAGTCAGGATCCCTTTACGATTGGGAACCTGAAAGGGTTGGGTGGTTGGAAAATCCCAGTATTCTTGATCATCATAGTTTCCATTGGCTCCGGTGGGTCCGCTTCCCGCAATCTTGGGCAGACTATAAACCTCGGCATAACTAAACTTCTGACCACCGTGATAAAACCAAGGAGAAGTTGCCGGCGTCAGGCCCCGGCCAAAGGTGTTCTCGAAATACTCCATCCACCTTTTCAGATTTCTCGTGTTCCGCTTGTCGTCGACTTTGGTGATTTTCAGCGAGTTCAATTCCTCACGATATTTCTCGATATTTTCCGCCACAAAAACCTGGGGATCTTTCTCCCAGTCCGTGCCTTTCAGAGCAAGCCAGGCCTTCTTCCAATCCGCAACAATCTGCGCGCCCTCGTCATTACTGTGGCGGTGGAGGACGAAAAATTCATCGGTGGTCAAGAGCTGCTCAAAGACATTCTGGTCCTCTCTCAAAATGACGTCGACCACCTTGTCGGCCTCGTTGGTGATCCACCCTGCTGTGCCCGAATACCCACGGGCAGTGTTCATGAAGGCTCCACCGCTTCGCGCGGTGTCCTTGAAAACCTTCATGCTATTCGGGTAGCCAAAGAACTCGCGAAAGAAACGGTTAATCTTGGGATGCGTCACCTTGTGCGAACGCATGTGGAGTCCGTTAAGGCCGGGATCGCCTTCCCCCAAAAATGACTTTTCGTCTTTCAACAATCTCAGAATCTCGCGCTGATAATCTTCTTTCGTATTGAGCCGGCCTTCCTCCGCTGCCTTCATCAAGGCGGCGTCCGGATTGCGATCATCAATGGCATAAGCGATGGCGTAACTCGCCTCGCGCGGAGACAACTTTCGCCGTCCGTGTTCATCGACTTCGCCCGCTCCGAATTCATGACGATACATGAACTCCGATTTCAAAATGACACTCACGAGCATCTGCCGAAGTCCTTCGGCATTGCCGCCAATCGCGATAGTGTCCTTTAAAAGCGCGAGATGTTTTTCCAACTCCCGGGAAGTCGCTTCGCGCTGCAACACACACTGATACTGGGCCTGCACCGCGGCCTTCATTTCGGCTTCGGTCGGAGCCGATTTCTTCAGAACGATCACCTCGAAGGCTTCGGGCGTGGACTTTGGCGACCACCGGTCTTTCGGGTTCTTAAACTCATTCGATTGGATCTCACCGCTCTTCACCCGCGCCGGACGAAGCTGCTTTTTGGAAATCCAATCAGCATTGGTGAGCATCGTGAGCAGATGACCTCCATCCAAGGTCGTAGTGTCATAATAACGCACACCCGAGTGGTCGGGCAAAATCACCGGGACGGTGACCCCGTAAAAAGTCCGCTGACGAGCGCGGCCTTCAAGATTGAAGATGGCATTGACTCTCTCGATAAAAATTTGCGGACTCACCAACCATCGCCGCGATGGCGTGAAGGGCTTTTCCTTGATCTCGCCACTGAAGAGTTTTTTGTGATCGACGTAGTTCGCGTAGTTGGGATAGCGCAGCTTGTCCTGCAAGGTTGAGGCTTTGTGCTTTCCAAGCTCCGCCTTCAACCACGCCAACAATTCCGCACGCTCGGCATCACTCGGCTGCTTCTTCTTTTTCTTCGGCGGCATTTGGCCGAAGTAAACCTGCTCCTCAACTTTATTAAGCAATTCGAGGCGACCCTCAAGCGGTAGCTTATCCAGTTCATCGAGCCGAATATTGCCCTTCTCTTCCCACTCGTCGTGGCAGGAAAAACAATAGTTTTCTAAAACCGCAGCTGGCTTCGCATTCACCGAAGCGACGATCCCAAGAATCGCAAGGAGACGGAGCGGCATCATGGCACGAGCCTATCCGAGGAACTGTTTGATCGCGCCCTTCTGGTCCATGTGCGCCAACCCGGTATCGATGGCACCGTAGTGCTCGATGGGATTTCCATAAGCGTTCAAGATGGAGGTATACCAGTTTCCTAGAGTCTTATGACCTTCCTTGCCGTAGTGCGGCAGGCGAATGTATTTCCCGGTGATATCGAGTTGGGCATTCTTGCCGGACATGACAATGAACGGCCACTCGGTTCCCTTACTGTGGTGGGTCTCACCATTGTCAGGGAAGTAAAGAAGCATGGTGTTGTCGAACATCGTGCCTCCGTCTTCGGGCACCGACTTCAGGCGACTGACCAGACGATCAATCAAGCTCATGTGATGACGGCGCACCTTCTCCCGAACTTGCAGAGCTTCAAATTGGCCAACCGGTTTTCCGTGGCCCACGTCGTGAAGATTGACGTTCTCTTTTTCAATGTCGGTGACTCCGGTGTAAATTGTCCCAAGCTCATCAGCGGTCAAGGTAACGACGTTGGTCATTCCGGAAATTAGGGTCGAGAGAGCAATCTCGGCGTGGCCAATCTGGCGATCCACGGTGTTGAGATCATCGGCAAAATACTTGTCATCGAGACGTGGCGCGTGCTTGCGAATAACATCCGACATCGCATCCATCTTACGATTCCGCTCGCGGATATCCTCAATCGAGTCCGAGTAGTTTTTGACCTTCGCTTTCTCGATGCCTCGAAGTTCCTCGGCCATCGCGCCTTCACTCTGGGCCGCGAATTCCAAAAGACGACGTTCAAGCTGATACTGAATTTTCGATTCCTTGTCACTCAACACCGACTTGAAGAGTTCTTCAATTGCGACCTTGGGCGAGCCAAAAGCGTAGTTGGGCTGCTGTGGTCCGCGTGCCGAGAATCCTTTCTCGATCCCGTTGATATTGCCGCGCGAGTTTCCACCGCCACTTGGGAAACAAGCCAGCTCGATGTGCTCGAGCGAGGATGGAAAAAGCTTCGCGAGTTCAAAATCAACAGTCGCCCACTTGATGGAACTCAACCGTTCATTGGCCTTGTAAACTCCGAGCGAGGATTGCCAGGTGTGGTGACCGGTGGTGCACATCTTGCCCGAGAGACCTTGCAGAATAGTCATGTTCTCCTTGTGCTCGCTGAGCGCGCCCATCCATTCCGGCAACTCGTGATCCTTTAGCGAAACCTCGAAGGCTTCCTTGCGCTTCTCGTTCTCAAGCTCCGCACCTTTCAAAGTCGAGGGGGCGAGAGTACTGGGCAACAAGCCATTCCCCTTGTGGATGAAGATGAATCGCTTGGGAGCTTTTCCCCTAGCATTGGCCGCAAAGAGACCGGGAGTGAGCGCCATGGAGCCAGCGCCCAGCATTGATTGTTTCAGGAAATTTCTTCGGCTTTTCATTGGGAGGATTGAGTTTCTTTTCGGTAGATAAAGGAATCGGAAGTCAGCAGGGAGACAATGACCATTTTGAAGCTACCGCCATTCTTGACGTAAGCGGCCTCGGCATCAATCAAAGTTTGTGAATCGGAGATGAGTTCGTTTCGTCCCATAAAGTAGCGGAAGGCATGACGAATGATGGATTGGCGAACCCGTCGGGACCTGGCCAGGCGGTCGATCAAGTCGTAGGCATCCCGTACTTCGCCATCGAGAGCCGGGTCGCCGGTGCCTTCGAGAAGTCCCGAGACGTTCAGGGGCTTTGTCTTGTATTCGCTGGCGGATGTTTTGCCATTGCCGGTCTTAATGAGATTGTCAGGATGCTCCAGTTCCTCGGCCTTCCGGAAGCGACCAAAGTCATCGAACATTTCGAAGGTCAGACCGAGCGGATTCATGTGAACGTGACACTTCCAGCATTCCTGGGGCGACGTGACCTCATCGAGCCGCTCGCGGAGGGTGCGGTGATGATCTTCGGGAATCTGGGCATCCACCGTGATCGGAACGTCGGGCACATATCCGGCCAGAAGCTTCTCGCGAATCCACTTTCCACGGCGCACCGGATCGGTCTCGGTGTTTTGCGAGTGAGCGAGGAGCCATGCAGGGTGGGTGAGGATCCCCTTACGATTCTCGATCTTGAATGGCTGCTTCACTTGAAAGTCCCAACCCTTCTCTCCGGTGTCTTTTCCTCTTGATCCGGGAATGGGCGCGAGATTGTAAATCTCGGAATACTGGTGCCGGAAGCCATGGGCCCAAGGAGGATTGGTGTAAGGATTTGTCCCGCGCCCAAAGGTGGTGTCGAAGTATCCCATGAGGCGCACCAAGGTATTGTCGTGTCTGCCTTTTCCTTTTTTCTGTTGAGGAACTTTGAGCCCGAGATTCGTTTTCAGGAGCTCTTCATGCTTTAAGCTGACTTCTTCGGGATTTTCCTGCCACGGTTCATCTTTGAGAACTTCGTATGCCTCGCGCCATCGCTTGATGATGGCTGCGGTTTGCTCGTCCGGACGAGTGTGATAAACGAAGTATTCGTCGGTCGTCAGAAGTTGTTCGAAGACGTTCTGATCCTGCCTCAAGATGTGATCGACAATCTTGTCGGCCTCATCAATCACGTGGCCGGAAGTTCCGGCGGTTCCGCGACCGGCATTGGCATAAAAGCCACCGCTTCGCTTGGCGTCCTTGAAGACTTTCGTCATGTTAGGATAGCCGAAGAACTCGCGGAAGAAGCGGTTCACCTTGGGATGAGTGACCTTGTGCGAATTGAGCCCTTTGCCACTCACTTCCGGAGCGCCGGGACCGGCGAAGGAACTCTGATCCTTAAGAATTCGAACCACTTCACGACGATAATGTTCCTTCGAATTGAGACGGCCTTCCGCGGCAGCCTTGATCAAGCCAGCATCAGGATTGCGATCACTGAGGGCATAGGCAATCGCATAACTCGCTTCGCGCGGGGACAACTTGCGCCGCCCGTATTCATCTTCCTCGCCCTCGCCAAATTCATAGCGATACATGAACTCGGACTTAAGGAGAACACTCACCAGCATCTGGCGCAGACCCTCGGTATTACCTGCAAGCGAGATACTCTCTTTTAGGAGTTTGAGGTGTTTTTCCAACTCCGTCTTGCTGGCATTCCGCTGCAAGACGCACTGATACTGGGTATGGATGGCCGCAATCATCTCAGCTTCGGTCGGAGGAGATTCCTTGGTAACGATCAACTCGAAAGGTTCCGGCGTTCTTCTTGGAGTCCACTTGTCTTTCGGATTCGGAAAATCGTTCGATTTGATTTCGCCATTCTTCACGCGGGCTTCGCGAAGTTGCTTCCGGGAGATCCAATCGGCATTGGTGAGCATCATGAGAAGATGCCCGCCATCCAACGTGGTCGTGTCGTAATATCGCACCCCGGAATGATCCGGAAGAATCACTGGGATGGTTACGCCATAAAATGATCGCTGGCGCGACCCACCTTCGAGTCCAAAGACGGCATTAATTCGCTCGATAAAAATCTGCGGACTGACGAGCCAGCGACGAGCCGGCGTGAATGGCTTTTCCTCAACTTCCCCGCTGAAGAGCTTTTCGTGACTGACGTGGTTGCCGAAGTTGGGATAGCGCAATTTATCCTCGAGCGTGGAGGCATGGTGCTTTTTCAGTTCGGCCCCGACCCATGCCAGCATCTTGGCGCGCTCCGCGTCGGACGGCTGCTTCTTCTTTTTCTTGGGCGGCATCTGCCCGAAGTAGAGCTGCTCCTGCACCTTGTTGAGAACGTCAAGCCGGGACTCGAGGGAAAGTTTCCCGAGCACATCCAATTGCACGTTTCCCTTCTTTTCCCACTCATCGTGACACGAGTAGCAGTAGTTTTCCAAAAGCTCTTCACTTCCGGAAGCTCCCGCAGGCAGGCAAAGCAACACAGCAACAAAAACGCGGCGCGAGCGCAGCGTCGTTTTCAGAAAGCCAGGAAATCTGGACTGCTGGTTGAACATCGGCATCGATACATACGCTACGCTACTTATTCACAAAACGCACATCTAACACTCTCTTATTTGCGTTCTTACTTCGCTGATTCACGCCAAAAGCAAACCAAATCGATATTTCCTGTCACCTTTCGATCAAAGGAGACGTATGGCGTTGAGCGTCCGCAGTTACACTAGAAACTCATGCCCGGTAGACTTTTGTTAGGTCTTAGTTTTCCATTGCTCCCGCCGATGCTCCGTCAATATCCCTCGAACAACCGGAGGGTGCCCAAATTTTTCACTATTTCAATTCTCTCGATGATCGCCCGTCCTTCTCTTTCGCGTCGTATTTTCCACTCACTTTATCTCAAATTCATCATCGCGACCGCCCTGCTCCCAGCAGCGGTCCAGGCGCAGGCCCCAAACTTCTCGATGAGTCTATCGCCGGAAGGGGTCGGAGTTGGAAGCTGTGCCGAGCTCACCTTTGAGATTCAGAATACCACTGGAACGGCCACGAATGATCTCGCATTCACGGTAAACCTCCCCGCCGGGGTCGCCTTGAGCAATCCCGCCAATCCGACAAACGACTGTGGAGGCATTTTCACCGCAACCGGTGGCGCCAACACCGTTACCCTGAGCGGAGGCTCGGTGGGAGCAAACAGCACCTGCTCGGCGAGCGTTGGTGTCACTCTCGTGGCGCAAGGACCATTCAATATCGTCTCCGGAGATCTGACCTCGGACGCAGGAAACAGCGGAAACGCAAGCGTCTCAATCGGGATTCCCTCAACCGGTCCCGCTCTTGGGTTCACCAAGTCATTTACCGACAGCCCGGTGAGACTCGGCGGTCAGACGACCCTGACTTATACCATTGAGAATCAATCCCAAAACGAGGCCCAAGGGATCTCATTCAGCGACGACCTCTCGCCGGGAATCGTGGTAGCAAGCACTCCCAACATCGTCAACAACTGCCCGGGCTCCACTCTCACCGCGACCGCTGGTTCTCAAACGATCACCTTCACCGGAGCGACCCTTGCGGCAGGCCAAAGCTGCGTCATTTCAGTCGACGTGGTAGGACTGGTCGCCGGACGGAACATCAGTATTTCGAGTGATATCTCATCCAACTTTCCGGGCGGAAATCCCGTTCCTTCCGGTCGGGCCTGCGGAGCTCTCGAGGTGATTCCTTCTGAAGATCTCGCCGACATTTCATTCTCGAAGTCTTTCGCAAATGACTCCGTCGATCCCGGCGGAAGTAATGACCTGATCTTCACCATCACCAACAACAGCCAAACCGAGACCTTCACCGACATCAGTTTCACGGACGATCTCGATGCCATGCTTCCGGGCGCGGTTGCCACCACTCTTCCCGAAGAAGGAGGCTTCGTAGTCGATGCCAGTTTTAACGGTTCGGGCGCCTCAGTCCTCGACCCTTCCTGGGACTACCTCGACCAGCTCCAAAACGAAAACGGTCGGGGCGATGGCTACCCACTTGATGGCTCAGGGAACGAATGGAACTCGGTCGCGTTTAATCCAGCCACTTCCAGCATCGGCCCATGGGTGGGTGGAAACGCGCCCTTTCAAGCTGGCGTGATCGACGCCTTCCCGGCGGGAACCCCGGCCGTCTTGGGAGGAATCGATGCCGCCGCCAACGGACAAAATTTGGTCACGACCTATCTCTTTCGCAATGAATTCACCCTTAATGCCGCGCAGGCCGGAGTCAGCAACTGGTTGCTCGACTACGTCTTCGATGATGGCGCCATCGTTTACATTAACGGGACCGAGATTTTCCGCAGCGCGGGAATGCCGGCGGGGCCCGTCACCACGACCACTCTCTCGGGACTGGGTGAGGAAGTCAACCGCACCTCCAGCGAGGTCGATCTCTCGGGAGTCCTTGTGCAAGGCGCGAACACCATCGCGGTTGAGCTTCACCAAACCACCCTCGACAGCAGCGACGCCGGCTTCCTGCTCGATCTCCTTCCTTCATCCGCTTCTCCAACCGGCGGCTTCACTTATTCCGACGACACCTTTGAGGGAACCAATGATGCCGGAGCCGCCAACGGAGCGCTCGATCCAACCGGCGGACTGACGGGGGGCGGTATCAACGTCACCGTCGGAGGCAAAAACTTCATCGCCGGATTTTTCAACCCACCAAGCTCGGGCGGTTGGACCAGAACTTTCACCGTCGCCGAGGCAAGTTCGGTGAACGTGAGCCTTCGTTATCGTCTCCTTGTCGACGAATCTTACGAGGCGAACGAGTTCGGGCAGGCCTTGCTGGAAATCGATGGCACCCGTTATGGAAATAGCGCCGACAACTCCCTCGCGCAATTGAATGGCGGAGCTGGAGTCGATCAGGATTCGGGCTGGCAGGTTTACACCACCAGCATCTTTTTGGCGGCGGGAGAACACACCATCGTGGTGGGTGCCTATAACAATATCTCCAATTCCGGCACCGAAATCACAGAGGCCTTTTTCGATGACATTCAAATTGGAACACCTCTGCAGCCCGCCGCCGTTTGCGGACCCAACTCCCAGATCACCGGCAGCGATGTTCTAACCTTCACCGGCGGCGAACTCGCTCCCGGTCAGTCCTGCTCCTTCCGGGTGGGCCTGACCGTCCCGGCTTCGACTCCCTTCGGAGATTACGAAAACAAAACAAGCCTCATCTCCACCGTGGTCGGCGGTCGCACCTTGGTCGGATTCCCGGCAACCGATACCCTCAGCGTGGTCCCGGTTCCACTTGCTTTCTCAAGCGCTTTTTCCCCCACCGATATCCCCGCAAACGGAACCAGCACCCTGACTTTCTCCATCGACAACCAAGGCAGTCAGGTCGGTGCGACAGACGTGACCTTCTCCGGAACTCTCCCCGATGGTATGCTCATCGCTGCCGTTCCCGGGGCAACTTCAACCTGCGGAGGAGTGATCACTGCTCAAGCTGGAAACAACAGCTTCACTTTCTCCGACGGAGCTGTCGCAGCTGGTCAGATTTGCACGGTGAGCTTTGACGTCACCGGACAAGGCAGCGGCGACCTTGTCATCACCAGTGACCCACTTCTTTCCAGTCTCGGAGAAAGCGGCACGGCCACGGCGACTCTCGCGGTCATCGCACCGCCCGCTTTCACGATGTCCTTTGCTCCGGACGATATCAACGCGGGACAGGTCTCAACTTTGACCTTTGTCATCGACAACAGGTCGTCACCACTTCCCGCCAACAATCTCAATTTGATCCACGAATTACCGGACGGACTGATCCTTGCAAATCCCTCCAATGCGAGCACCAACTGCCAGGGAGGAACGCTCATTGCTATCTCCGGAACCGATCGAATTTCCTACTCCGGCGGAACCGTTCCCGCCGGACAGACCTGCACCGTCACGGTCGGTGTGACAGGCAGCGAAGGAGGTGGCTTCCAAAATACCACTCAAGAGCTCACGAGCTCGCTGGGCAACAGCGGCACCGCGAGCAATACACTGGATGTGCAGGCTGTCGTTTCGCTCGCTCTTGGCGTCAGCGCATCCACCCCAACGGTGGTCGCCGGATCAGGAGTGGAAAACCTCGGGTACGTTGTCGTTGTGACCAATAGCGGACCTTCCACCGCCACCAACATTGTCATTGATTTTGGCGAAACGCTTCCACCGGGAGTGATTGCCGGAAACGCCTTGGCTGGCGTCGGTTCTTTCGAGCAATCGACCTGGACTATCCCCGCGCTCTCTACCGGCGGACAAGCCACGCTCGGGATCACTTACACGGTGCAGCAGAATACCCAACCAGGCGTCGATTCCATCATTGGAACCGCGACTCTGACCTCGGTCGATCAACTGAACCTCAACGCTGCCAACAACACCGCAACCGACCCCACCTCGGTGAGCAACGTCTTTGACAGCGCCCTCACCAAGACGGAATCAATCGATCCCGTGCTGGCTGATTCCGGACCGGGTAACTTGGTTTACTCCGTGACCGCCTCCAACAGCGGACCGTCCAATGCCACCAACGTCAACATTCGTGAAGCACTCAACCTTCCTGCCGGAGTCACCGTGCAATCCATTGTTCCGGCCGACGGCTCCTTCGCCCCGCAAAACGATCCCAACGGCCTCTGGGCTTTCAACCTTCCCGTCGGAGAAAGCTCGACTTTAACCATCACGCTCGACGTCGCCGCCAATGCTCCGAACGAGGGAACCATCAGCAGCACTACCAGCCTCGAATCCGCTTCCGGAATCGATAGCAATAACGCCAACGACTCGGTCACCGAAAGCACCACCATCATTTCCGGAGTCGATTTAATCGTCACCAGTACACTCTCGAACGATCCCATCGTCGCGGGTTCCGGAGCTGGCAATCTGAGCTACCTTATCGAAGTTACAAACCAAGGCCCGCTCGATGCCACCGGGCTTGAGCTGACCGACGTTCTGACTTTCGGAGACGGCATCACCATCGATTCCATCACTCCAAGCGCCGGCGCTTTCGAAGGTCAACCCTGGACCCGCGGCGAGCTCGCCGTTGGAGCCACCGAATCTTTCGAAGTCATCGTGACTGTCGGCCCTTCCGCCCAAGTGGCCTCGCCCGGATTCACCAGTGTCTCTTCAGTCAGCGCCGTCGACCAGGCCCAGATCAACACCGGTAACGAATCAGTCACCACCAACCGCGACATCATCCGCGAAGTCGATCTCACCGTCTCGACCGAAAGCTCACGAGACCCGGTCCTCGCCGGATTCGATCTACCGCAAAATCTCTTCCACACCCTCACCGTCACCAACCAGGGACCGAGCGATGCTTCCGGAGTCAGCTTGAATCTCAGCGAAGTCCTCCCCACAGGAGCCAGCATCGATTCCATCAGCCCGTCAAACGGCACCACCGTAACCGACTCGGTCTGGACCGTTGGCGATCTCGGCGTTGGGAATTCCGCTTCCGTCATCTACTACTTCGAGGTCACCGGAACGGTCACCGGCGGTGTCGATCTCATCTCATCCCAAGCCTCCGTCAACAGCGCCAACGAACAACTTCTCAACCCCGATGATGACGCCGGCGCCATCGCCACCGACATCGTCAGCCCCGCCAGCACCAACATCACCGGCGGCGCCATCGCTCTCGATTTCCAAACCGGACTCTTCAAGCAAACGGTCACTGTCACAAACAACAACCCCGGCGCACTCCCGGCCTTCCGCATCCTCGTTGGAGGCCTCCCGGAGGGAGTCACCGTGGCCAACGCGCAGGGAGAAATTCTTGGCAATTCCTTCCTCCTCTTGAATCAAGCTCTTGAAAGTGGCGAGAGCATCGAGCTCACCGTCGAATACCTCCAGGGCGATGCTTCGGGTGGATTCGAGCCGACCTTTGAAATCGAATTGCTCGACGCGGTCGCCGATCAGATCGCCGGCGAAGGAGTCGAAGTGGACCGCTGCGAAGTCCTTGCAAATGGCGACATCTTGATCGAGTTCACCTCTCAAATCGGAGCAAGCTACACCGTGCAATACAGCGCGAACGGCGAGACCTGGACCAACGTTGTTCCCGACATCACGGCCGGAGGAACCCGACAACAATGGATCGACAACGGCCCACCCAAAACCGTGAGTCACCCTTCCGGAGAAAAACTCCGTCTCTACCGGGTCATCAAGAAAGATGTCGACCAATAATCACCAACCTTTTTTCATCATGAGCTTCAAATTCAGATTCGCATCCTTTGCCCTCAGTGTCCTGCCCGTTGCGGGCGGAGACGATGTCATCTCCTCCGCAAAAAGCGGACTTGATGACTCTTCTAAAAGTGGATTGGACTCCGCAAAGAGCGGCCTCGACTCCTCCAAAGGAGGCCTAGGCCAAATCCAACCCGCCGCGTCCTCACGAAGCCGGTGGATTTTCGGCGGGGGAATTTCCTGGCGCAAGATCGGAGCCATCGACTTCAACACCGGCGCGACCGGCCTGAGTGTGCCCGGAGTCTTCGGAAGTAACTCCTTCACCCAACCCGCCGGAATCGGCACGGCCACCGGAGCCATCGCCCGGACCTACGACAATGGTTTCGTGAACCCCGGCCCCCGGACTCCCGCCACCGGCAGGACAAGCGACTACTCCTATCAATCGCAAGATCAACTGCAGGGCAACGACCTCCTCATGTCCGCGACCGGCGGAGAACGTCGCATCATCGATCAAGCCTCGGCATCCTCGCCCACGGGATGGAGCGAAGGCGATGACTGGGAGATCTCACCCTATCTCAGCCTGAGCCGTCTCACCGACATTGGAAACGGCTGGAGCGTCGGCCCGGCTCTCAACTTCAGCTTTACCGATATCGGCGGCAGACAGGGAGGTTTGAACACGCTCAACGCCAGCGAGAATCGCAATATTTTCGATGTCAGAGCCATTGATCGCTTCAATTCCACCGGCCTCATTTTGCCCAACGCACCCTACACCGGATCACCCGGAGCCGTCGCTCCTCTTCTCCCGGTCGAGCCTGCCGAGCGCACCTTCGAGGACACCTTGCGGTCCACCGACACCGCTCTCTTCAGAGACTCCATCAACGAGTCGCTCGACATCAACCTCTTCGGATTCTCGATCGGGGCGAGCGCGGTTTATCAAACCGATGGCCGCTTCTTTGCCGGAGTCGGCACCGGCCTTGTCTTGAACATCGCCGACTGGGATGCCAACCGCAGTGATCAACTTCTCCAGGTCACCAACGGAGGAACTCCGACGCAAATCAGCTCGGCTGGCTTCCGCAACTCCGGAACTGACGTCCTCTTCGGATACTACCTGCAGGGATCGGTGGGATACCAAATCAACGACTCCTGGTCTATCGAAGCGAACGCCCGCTACGACTGGAACGAATCCCTCCGCGACTCCGTCGGCGGCAGCGACTTCGACGTCGACCTCACCGGCCTCACCCTCGGTCTCGGAGCGAATTACTCGTTCTAGCGCCTCGCCTTGGACTTCGCAAAACGCTGGGCCTCTTTGAGACTGAGCGTGCCGTTATGATCAAGATCTGCCGAGCGGAAGGCATCATTCACTCGCTTTTGATCGGTGACCCGCTTGTGCCAACTGATAGGTGATCGCAATCCAAGTGACAGAGAAATGCTCTGGTTATTGTCGGCATGAATCTCCTCCTGCCGAACAAATATCGCCTCGTAAAAAATCCGGGCCGTTTCACCGCTCTGAAATCTCTTCTTGGTTGGCTCTTCACCGACAGTTCTCGTGTAAGAGACACAGCTGGGGAAAAGCACTGCAGCCAGCATTCCAATCGTTATTAATTTTTTGTTCATGAGGCTTGGGTTTTCATTCTCGGTTCTCTCGGCAACAGAGATTCCCGGTGATTCCCATGAGACGAGGTCTCATTTTCCATCGCCAGAAGGGTGAATCTCATAAGCTCCATGCCAATTCAGACCCACAAAGTCCTCCTTTGTTCGATCTTTGTCGCCGGTCGGCAGCAGTAGTCCCAAGACAGAGATCCTTTACCACCGGGCACAAAAAATTGGAGCTCCCTCTCAAACCGAGAAAGAGCTCCATGAAATTTTGATCCGCTCCAGAAAAGCGGTGGAATCCAATTGGGATTTCTAGGAACCGAGTTCCTTGGTCACCTTGGCAGGGTACTTCAGCTTGTCGCGAACTTCCTTGGGGCTCATGGCAGAAACGGTTGCTTCGTCCACACCGAGAGCGATGAGACGCTTGCGGTGATCGCTCTGACGCTTGTTGCGTGCAGCGTTCGATTTGGTCGGGCGATTTCTGTTTTTGTTGCGAGCTTGTGTTGAGGCCATGGTCGTATTGGGTTTCTAGCTGGAAGAAGGTGGAAAGTTCCTTCCGATTGACTTGGTCGATCTTCGGAACGCGCCCCGTGTAGATTCGAAGACGGTTCCGGTCAACTGGAATCCTGTGAATAAGTAGCTAAAGAACAAAACCATTACTTCGTAAATCTTAAGATATGCAGAGGAATTACCGCTTCTATTATTGTCTGAAAACCTTCCCATTTTAAGCTGCCACCAATCGAATGAACCGACGCCACTTCCTCTCCACTTCCGTCGCCGCCGGCGTCGCAACCAGCAGCTCCGAAGCAAGAAACGGCCCCAAGGATCTTCGTCGGGCCGGGTTTATGGGCATCGCAAAGGCCAAGAAAGATCTGCCCCGAACCGCCAAGCTCAAGGTGACAGGAGACGAACTACGCATCCTGCAATTCACCGACATCCACTTTTTCTGCGACCGCGAAAACTATGGCGAAAAAGCCGATTTGCAGTCGGTCGTGGACATGAAACGGATGATCGAAAATACCGATCCACACCTCCTCGCGATCACCGGCGACCTCTGGAGTGACAACCCTCGGGGGCAAGGCCAAAAGTTCTTCGAATACGCTCTCGAGAAGATCACCTCGCTCGGCAAACCGTGGCTCTTTAACTGGGGCAATCACGACCTCCTCGACGACTACGCCGCGGCGCAGGTCACCTTGACCGAAGCACAAAACAGCCTCTATCGCGGAGGACTCGATGGAGGGAACTACCGCATCTCCATCAATGGCGAAGACGACCGCCAGCTCATGGAGCTCCTCTGCCTCAACACCACCACGCAAGGGGTGCAAGCAGCCCAGGAAAGATGGCTCACCATGCAGAAGCCCGCCACTTCACCCGTCTTGTGCTTCCTTCATATTCCGCTGCTTCAATACGATACCGTTTGGCAGAAGAAGCTCGCAAAAGGCATCTTCAAGGAACCGGTTTGCACTTACGGTGAAGACGGTAGCGCCATCGCCAAGCTCAAGAAATTCGGTGATGTCAAAGCCTGCTTCTGTGGTCACGATCACGTGAATGATTACAGCGGAACGTGGCAGGGAATCGAGATGGTTTACGGTCGCGCCACCGGCCACGCCGGATACGGCGCCAACAAATTGAAGAAGGGCGGCAAACTCATCACCACCAATCTCAACGACCCAAAAAAAAGCTACACCTGGAAAACCGTCTTCGCCGACGGGAGCGATTGGTCACCGGAAAAAGGGTGACGCAGGTCCGCGAGATGCGGGAAGACATTCGCTTGTTTCGACCCTCTTAGTTGCCCGCTTTTCTCACGCAATAGATCCGGGCCGACGTCCGAATGATGAGACTCTTACCGGCAATGGCCGGAGTTGCCATTCCCATATCATCCTCCCCCAGTTGGTTGGTATGCATAAGAGAAAATTCTTTACCGGCTTTGATGACATTCGTGCCTCCATCTTCATTCAGACAGAAGATCATTCCCTGATAAGCCCATGGTGAAGCGGTAAAACCAGTGGAGCCGGGCAGTCGGTTTTTTCCATAAATATCTTCACCCGTTTTGGGATCGATTGCCGAGAGGTAACCACGATCAAGCAACACATAGATCTGATCCTGGTAAAGAAGCGTGGACGGATTGTAGGGTGCTGCCTTCCAACGACTCCACGCGATAAACTCATTCGAGGTTTCTTTTTTAGTAACTGAGATATCACCGCTGGCGCCCGGACGAATCGCGTAGAGTGGCCGCGAGGCATCTCCGACATACCCCGAGGAAAGATAAAGCAGGCCATCGTGAGAATACGGGGTTGCAATGGTGATGCTGGACATTCCTTTGAAGGACCAGAGTTCCTTACCTTGGAGATCATAAGATCGTGTGCGTCCCGATCCGGGAACAATGATTTCGGTACGAAGCTCGTTTTTCCAAATGTAGGGATTCGACCAATTGGATTTCTCGGAGCGGGGCGTCCTCCAAATCTTTTTCCCCGTCCTCTTATCCAATGCAAGGAGGTAAGAGTCTTCTTCATTGTCATTGACCAGGTAGATCCGATTTCCGTGCAACACCGGAGAGGAAGATGTCCCCCAGCCATACCGCGTCTTGTGAACAGGATAGTCTATGGACCATTTCACGTCTCCTTTGAAATCGAGCGCGTAAAGACCTCGATTCCCAAACGAACAGTAAACCAATTTACCATCAGTCACCGGAGTTTCCGAAGCATAGGAATTTTTAAGATGAATCGATGATTTGGGCTTTCCCTCATGGACATTCTTCTGCCAGAGGATTTTCCCGGATTCGAAATCGAGACAAAGGACTTTCCAATGATGAATGGTGTCGGGAATCTTCAGTCGATTCCCACCAAAATAGAGGCCCTTCTTCGGAGCCTCGGTTTCTCCTTGGTTCACCACCGTCGTGACAAAAACACGATCACCCCAAATGATGGGACTCGACCAACCTCGGCCCGGAATATCGGTCTTCCAGGCGATGTTCTTTGTCGTGGACCAAGTGACCGGCAAATCGGTATTCTCCGAGACGCCCCGCGAGTCAGCGCCACGGAACATTGGCCAAAGATCCTGACCAAAAAGTGACATCGAGGAGGCGATAAAAATAAGGAAGGTTTTCATAGGAGTGATTGGATCGAAGGAGGGGGAGTATCGACCTACTACTCTGGTAATCATGATAAGCAGATGAAAGTGGAAATTTCATGGAAATCCCCGTTCTCGACACCTGCGGCGATTCAGGGGAGGCTTGGGAACGATGAAACGATTCTCACCACTGCTTGTTGCCGTGCTTGGTTTAGCGGGCGTCTTGTCCTGGACCATCTTGGGAAATGCTCAGGAAGCAGCAAAGGCGGGGTCTTCCGGCTCGGTTGCCGAATTGATTGAGCGATACGAAACCGATCGTAACGAGCTGGCTCGCTTTTACGGCTACCGGGTGGTCTCGGATTCTCATGCCAAACGCTTGGAGAAATTTCATGACGAGTCGATGGCTTCGTTGGAGGAAATCGACTTCGATGGCCTCTCACAAACAGGGCGGATCGACTACCTCTTGATGCGGCATCGCCTCGAATATGAGAAAAAATCATTGGCAACAAACCGGAAGAAGCTCGCGGAGATCGAGGACTTGATCGGCTTCAAGAATGGCATCCTGGAACTCTATGAAGGGTATCGGCAACGTGGCCCGATGGAGGCTCGACCCACAGCAGGGAAGTTGGTCAATATTCAAAAATCGGTCTCGAAGCTCAAAGCAAGGGTCGCTTTGGAAGAAGGGGCAGGAAGGTTGGTCACGACCGCAGTGCTGGCCTTGCGTACGCAAAAGATCCTGGGTGAATTACAACGACAACTCGATGGCTGGTATCGTTTCCATGCAGGCTTTGATCCGGAGTTTTCGTGGTGGATCAAGCAACCTTATGGAGAGTTGGTCAAAGAACTCGAAGCTTACCAAAATCGGCTGGGCGAATTGGTGACGAGTGGAAAAAAAGGGGGCGAGGCTCCCTTGGTTGGCGACCCGATCGGCGCGGCCGCATTGGCCGATGACCTCGCGGTAGAAATGCTGTCCTACTCGCCGGAAGAGTTGCTCGCGATTGGCGAACGTGAGTTTGCCTGGTGCCGTGCCGAGATGGAAAAAGCCGCTGCCGAGATGGGATTGGGAAGGGACTGGGGCAACGCTCTGGAGAAGGTGAAGGAAGACTTTGTTACTCCCGGGGAGCAGGATGAATTGGCCTCCGAGATCGCCAGGGATGCCATGGAGTTCCTCGACAAGAGGGAGCTCGTGACGGTGCCGGATCTTTGTGCCGAAACCTGGTATTTGAAGATGCTCGGAAAGAAGCAGCAGGAGACCCTGCCCTATGCGGTTTATTTCGGGCAGGCCATCGGGATCGCCTACCCGACCGATGAAATGAGCCACGAAAAGAAGCTCATGAGCTTACGCGGAAACAACCGACACTTCACTCGTGCGGTCATTCCACATGAGCTCATTCCGGGCCACCACTTACAGCGATTCATGGCCGCCCGCTACGCGACGCATCGCAGTATCTTCCGTACCCCGTTCTATGTTGAAGGTTGGGCGCTGCATTGGGAAATGTTGCTTTACGATCTCAACTACCCGCGCACTCCGGAGGAACGAATTGGGATGTTGTTTTGGCGCTCGCACCGCTGCGCACGGATCATTGTTTCGCTGAAGTTCCACCTTGGCCAAATGACTCCGCAGGAAATGATAGCCTTCCTCGTCGATGAAGTGGGCCTGGAAGAATCCGGCGCCACCAGCGAAGTGCGCCGCTACATTGGCGATTCCTATTCGCCCCTCTATCAATGCGGATACATGATCGGCGGTTTGCAGCTACGGGCGCTTTACAAACAGACCGTCGGGGAGGGAAAAATTTCACCCCGTGAGTTCCACGATACAGTCTTAAAGCTGGGTCCCGTGCCAATCGAGATGGTGCGCGCGACTCTTTTGAAGACACCCCTGACCCGGGGCTATCGAGCAGATTGGAAATTTTGATTAAGTGAGATCCATGGAGAATTGATAATGGCGGGCAAATTAGCCGAAACGGCTCTTGAGGAATTATCAGAAGCGAAGAAATAGTTTCGCCCCTGGCGAGCCAACGTGAGAGCTTGGCTTCACCACGATGGATCCTTACCAATCGCCCGAGCATTTTGACGAAGACGAGGCTCTATGCGATCCAACCAACCATCGTCACTATGAGCTCATCCTAAAGATGGTCCTCTGGGACGAACCAAAAGAGAAGATTGATCAAAAACTTCGGGCCAACAAAGTGCCCCCCGCAGTCGCCGGGCAAATCTACGATCACGCCAGAAGCGAGCGGGTCCGATTCATCCGGCGCGAGTATTTCAAAAAACTGGTTCAGGGACTCCTTCTTTTGGGGGCCGCCACCGCGACTTTCATCGGATGTTGGTTTGGATTAAACTTCATCCCAAAGGCTCTGCTTTACGGCTGCATCATCGCAACTGCCACCGGGCTCTGGAAACTTGTCGATGGAACCATCGGATTTTTCATGGCGGAAAAGAAAAACGGTTCGGTTGCCGATGAGATCTGAAACCAGTCACCGCCCTCCAAAGAACGCGTGACAAAAAAGCTGGCTGGGCTACTTCCTCGAGAAGAGATGCTCGCCCAAGCCATTCAATTCATCATCGAGTCCGAGAAGCTCAAATCCGTCGAACGCCAAACCTCACCGGTGGGACTGTCACGACGTGAAAATTCAGCCGAGCACAGCTGGACCCTCGCCCTCGCCGCCACTGTCCTTATCCCCGCAGTCGCACCGGATCTTGATCAGCTCCGAATTTTGCAAATGCTCATCATCCACGACCTTGTCGAGATCGATGCCGGAGACACCTTCTGCTACGGAGACCAAACTGGAAAAGTAGGACGCGAGCAGGCATCCGCCAAACGGCTTTTCGGAATTCTTTCCGCAGGCTCCGGAAAAGAATTCCACCAGCTTTGGCGTGAGTTCGAGGATAATAAAACCCCTGAAGCTTGCTTCGCAAACAGCTTGGACCGCCTCATGCCTCTCATCCAAAACTATCATAACAAGGGCGGGAGCTGGACCCGGCATGGAGTGACTTATGAGCAGGTCTATGATCGCAATCGTCAAATTCAGAACGGCCCGCCCGAACTCTGGAATTATACCGAGGCCCTCATCGAAGCGGCAGTGAACGAAGGTCTTCTGCCACGCGGTCCGGAAGCCAACACGAGCTCGAATTGATGTTTTTGGTCCTCACGATCTTCTCCATTTTCTCCGAGGTCGTTGTCGATTCCTATTTTGGGATGCGGGAATGGCTTCATATCAACGACTTTTCCGGGACCAAACGTCGCAAGCGCTATCTCACCGAAGCTCCCGACTCCTTCAAAAGCGACGGAATCCCCGTCGCTCTGGATGCCAGTAAGGACACCATGCTTCTTTACGCCGAGCATGGATTTTTGCTCAAAAATCGTGTCACTCAGAAGACCGGATCCGTCTCGCCAAAGGACCTCCGTCGCTTCGCACGACGCGGCATGAAAGGACTTCGCCGTCAGTCCCTCAAGCTGTCCCGAAAATAGCGTCTTGGCCATCCGCCAGAAGAGGAGAGCGCGCCCTCCAAAAAACTGGCACTTTCCACCCCATTCCTTCAGGGATTCTCCATGGCGAAATATTTCCTACACCGGAACAATGAAAACCATGGCCCTTATGATGAAGAGCAGATCCGGCAAATGCTCTCCGCTCAGCAAATCATGGGTGAGGAATTGATCTGCCTCGAAGGTGGATCGGAATGGGCCGCCGCCGCCCTCGCAACTCACCCACAAGCACCCCAAATTTAAGCGCCACTCACAGCCGCTCCGCAAAACCCCGCCGAAATTTTCCAGTAACCAAACATCGACCTCGTCCGTCATAACTCCATGGAATAATCGACCACGGTCTCTCCCGAATTGCTCACCCGCGTGCGGGTCGGCGATGAAGAGGCTTGGCGCCAGTTAGTCGGTCTGCTCAACCCACTTGTCTCAAAAATTATCCGTAACCAAGTCCGCCGCACGATGGATCACGATGACATCGCGCAGGAGGCCTTTACCAAAATCTTTCTCAAGCTCGATCAATTCGCCGGCCGCCAACCCTTCGCCCACTGGGTCTCCCGACTCACCATCAATACCTGCTACGACTGGCTCCGTCGCCAAAAAGCTCGGCCTCTTGTGACCTACTCCGATCTTGGCGAGACCCAGGCCGAAATCCTTGAAAAAAACCTCACCGGCCAATCCGGTGAAAACAAAGAAAGCCTTGCTGCCATGCGAGAGCTCCTCGACCGACTCATATCCACCCTCAAACCACGCGAGCAAATCGTCATCAGGCTGCTCGACCTTGAGGAAAAGAGCGTGCAGGATGTGTGCGATCTCACCGGTTGGGGAGACTCCAAAGTCAAGGTTACCGCCATGCGTGCCAGACGAAAACTCAGCGAACAGCTCAAAAAGCTCGAATCAGATCAGTAGTATGAATGACGAAGAAAATCCCTGGAAGCGCCTGGTCAAAGCTGCTCAAACCCCAGCAGCCGACGATCCCGTTGAACCTACTACCCGCGTCAATATTAAGAGTCTTCGCGAAAGCGTCCAGTCGTTGCTTCTCGCATTCACTTGGCGTAAATGGTCGTTTCTCGCTGCGATTCTAGCCGCTCTTATTTTCCTCGTTCTCTTCATCCTCCGCGATGACCCACCCGCTCCGGAACCAATCATTCCCACCGAACCTCCAGCCGCTCCCAATACGCCATGAAACCAACTCTGCGCGATTACTTCACTATTCTCTTTGCCCTTCTCGTCATCTTCTCTTGTGGTATCGGAGTTGGATTTTTCATCGGCGAGAAAGAAGGCCGCCGAGAAGCTGAAAAGCCAAGGACGATCAAATCCGGCCACGATCACGAAGCGTGGGAGTATCAGACCATGGAGCGGCTTGAAAAGCTTCTTAAACTTGATCCATCCCAGCGTGATAAGGTTCTCGGCGAAGTTAAAACAACCTCTACCGAGATTGGAAAAGGCCGCGAAGATGCCCTTGCCGACCACTACCGTGCCATCCTAGGACTCCACGACCGTATGCTCCCCCACCTCGAATCCAACCAACAGAAGAAAATACAAAAAGATCGTAAAAGTCTGCAACGCGCCATTAATCTACGGTTCAAATCGTTAAACGATTAATAGAGCCCGCCAGTTAAGACCTTTTCGGAGGTATCCCACGAAAAGTTCCTATTCTTAGCACCACCTTTTAATAAGTTTCGGATTATTGCCCTTCATATCGAAGCTCTGCCGCCTCAAAGGGTAAGATTAGATCTTAAAGGGAGATCGGGAAAACGAGTAAAATTACTATCGACCTCGAGCAAGCAATAGCTGCAGCGACTGGTAACTAAAAATCCCAAGCTCTTCCAATGGTTGACGTCTTCCAACCTAAAAAATCCCCTCTGTAACGAATTGATGACAGACGCTAAAAAAATCTCTTTTTTGTAACCGACCATGAAATTGGCTCGTCGCTATTATCGGAACAACAAGTTTCACCCCTTTCCACTTTTTAACGATACAATGAAAAAACTTGCAATGCTATCGCATCAAGATGAAGTTAGGGACTAACGGTATAGATTTGGATTGTTGATAAACCGAAAAGGGACCAGTTTTTAAGAAGAATTTTTAAAGTTATGTCACGAATCTCCTTCATTCTTGCCGTCACTCTCCTCGTCCTATCTGGATCGTTGGTCTTCTTAAAGACCTTCGATCGTTCGCAGGAGGCCCAAGAGACCTCCAAATTTGAGAAGACAAACAAGCAAAACTCAGGACGATTCACCCAAAATAGTTCATCGGAGAAAAACCAGAACCGCACAATTTCAATCCGTGAGCACGCTACACGAGTCTCTCTCCAAAAGCCTGCCACTGCCCGTCTCACATCTCGGGAACAAGTCACGGTCAACCGAATCCTTTCTAGGACCAATCAGGATGTTCGCCAAACACTAGATGAATATTCCCGAAATTACGGCCTGACCAAAGAACAGCGGGAAGACATCTTTCCCTTCATTGTGGCACACCATGAGAACGCCCACCCCGCCATGATGGTAAACAACCAACCACTCGCCTTAGTCACCCCTGGGACTAGTCTCGAAGACAGTGTAGCTTCTTTCCTAACCTCTCCCCAGCGAGAAGCACTTGCCGAGGATCTTTCCGATCACCACGCTTGGTGGGAGGATGTAGTCGGTCAACTCGAAGACGATCTCGACAACGCCATCAGCAACGGGGAAATGGTGCCCGCCGAAGAAAATAGACCTAGCATCGAGATGACAAGCGATGCGGCAGCTGGCAGCGGCGACGCGTCTGGTCATTCAGGGGGCAACCTATTCGACCTGCTGGGGCAATAAGTCGATTTTTTACCACCAACTTTATGGTTTCCTGACCAATAAATTAAAAAAGCCTAAAAAATAGTTTTTTGTAACCTGACCTGCCAACCGCCCGTCAAGGATCTCAGAGCTGGACATTCCAGCGTCCCCCCCAAAAGATTTAACCAACCCACAGAGCCATAAAACTGAAAAACATCGTTATCGCAGGAACACTCCTCGGAAGCTTCTCGCTAGCCGAAGAGTCCGACAAGTCGTTTGGCGACGGAACACTCCCCGATTTTCTCCGGAATTATGACGTGAACCAAGACGGCGTAATCGACGAAGAAGAGCGCCAAGCTATCAACCAACTGCGTAAAGAGGCACGCACAAAGCATGCCTCTGCAATCGACACCGATTCTGACGGAAAGGTCTCTGGTGAAGAACGCAAAGCTGCTCAAGAAGCCATCCGTACAAAAATTTCCTCTCGGCGCGCAGAAGAATTTAGCGAAATCGCCGGCGACGATGGGCTTCTTTCCTATGACGAATTTTCAGCCTTGCCGACTCTAAACCGCATATCCAAGAAGCGAGTTGCCTCGATTTTTTCCCGTCTTGATGGTGATAATAGTGGTCAAGTAACTCTCGAAGAATTTAATCATCGCCTCCGCGGCCACGGTCAAGGCAACGGCAACGGTCAGGACAACGGCAACGGTCAGGACAATGGCAACGGTCAGGACAATGGCAACGGTCAGGACAATGGCAACGGTCAGGACAATGGCAACGGTCAGGACAATGGCAACGGTCAGGACAATGGCAACGGTCAGGACAATGGCAACGGTCAAAAGAAGGCCTAAATTTTTTAAAATTAAGGTTTTCCCAGTATCTTGAGCATCGTGGGGGGGCCTCATGCACTTTCCTTCAGAAGAAACTTAGGACAACCAGACTATCATAGTATGGCCAGACTTGGCCGCTTCTTGTAAGGCCTCATGCTCAAAAATAATTTTGTAAAGCCCCCTCTCAAAAACTTAGTAGATTAGACCCATCGTAAGAATCATTGCTTTATTTTCTCTCCTGATCTCAACTCTAAAGGGAGAAATTATTTACGAAACCGACTTCGATGACTTCGCCGCTGGCCTCAACAAATGGGCTGATGATACCAGTTGGATTTCAAACGACGCCACCTCTGGAGCACAGGCCATCGAGGAAAATCTTCTCCCCGGACTCCTCAATGTCGCCACTCTTGGCTTTGAACGTCCCAATTCTGACCTGACCTTCGTCGGCCTGAACTTACAACACGACCACGTTGCTACGGGGAAACCCATAATCGAGATCGATACCATTCTTGGCATCGAAGATTCCACCAATAATCAGCGGGATGATTTTTATATCAGTATCTACAATACTGGGGGAGATCGCCTAGCTTCTATTCGCTTTGATAATCAGGACCCCGACGCGGTGGATTCCCAATTTGGAATCTGGAGAGAAGATGGTGTTAACCAATTCGATACCCAACTCGACTTTATCCCCAGCGAATTATACAATTTATTCGTCACAATAAACCTTAACGACAATACTTGGTCGGCGGATATTGACGGTATTCCGCTCTTTGAGAATTCACAATTTTCAAACACCGGAGAACCTATAGACCTTGGCTTTATCGCCTACGAATGGGACCTGACGGCTGTCACCACTCTTCAACATGGCGACAACTTCCTTCTCGTGGCTGATATCCTTGTTGACGCTTCGGTCGACCCCTCTGACGTACAAGTCATCCCGGCGGCGGTGAGCCTGAATGACCTAGCACAGACCTACGATGGAGACCCGAAACCAGCAACAGTAACGACTGATCCTGCCGGCCTGGCCGTGGCCATCACCTATGACGGAAGCAGCGTGCCCCCGACCGACGCTGGCAGCTACAATGTCGAAGCAACCGTAACGGGTGTGAATTACGAAGGAACAGCGGCCGGTATCTTAAACATTTCCCAAGCCAGTGCCAACGTGATACTTGGCGATCTCGCACAGACCTACGATGGAGACCCGAAACTGGTAACGGCGACAACAAATCCTGCCGGCCTAGCCGTGACCATTACCTATGACGGGGGCAGCATGCCTCCAACAGAGGCCGGCAGCTACGCAGTCGAAGCGACCATAATGGACGTAAATTACGCGGACTCAGTTGCGGGCATACTTGTGGTTGCTCAGGCCATTTCGACCGTAACCCTAGAATTCAAATTTGAACCTTCCGGTCAAATATCTCTAATTTGGCAAACGTCGGTTGGTTGGACCGACCAAGTCCAGTATTCTGACGATCTTATCACTTGGTTCAGTGACCTTCCCAACTCTACCTTCACGAGCGAAAATTCTCCCGGCGCAACTACCTTTTTACCAGAAAACGATCCGACTGCTCATCGTAGATTTTACCGGATCAGGCGCACTCAATCTCCCTAAGCTGCGAAATATACGGTCGCGGTAAGGACTCGGATTACCCCTAGCCACATACGCAGATACCAGCATACGTCACTCTATCACACCAAGAATCGTTAGCGGCAAAGAAGCACTATTCTATATTCTAAATACAGATAGTAGAGCCTTGCCTTCTGGAGCCATTTTACCGTGTAGTGGATCATTCCTTACTGATAGCCAATCCATGACCTTCATGGTTTGGCGTTTTCTTTGTGCAAACCGCACGCAATGATTTAGGGTCCCTTCAGCGATGATCGATCTTGTTCTCAACGAAGACATTCACCAGTGCGTCATTGTCGAGATGCTTCCCCGCGCCAAGCGATTCCTCTGGATCGTCACCGCCGATTTAAAAGACCTCCACGTGAAAAAGGGACGGCGCTTCGTTCCTCTTTTAGAAGTGATGTCGGACCTTGTCCAAAATGGTATTGCAGTCCGACTTTTCCACGCCAAGGAACCGGGACTACGATTTCGAGAAGACTACGATCGCTACCCGGCCCTGATCGAGAGCGATCTCTTCGAGCGGATTCTCTGCCCGCGGATTCACACCAAGGCCGTGATTGTAGACGGCCGCGAAGCATTCATCGGATCAGCGAACCTCACCGGAGCAGGACTAGGCGCAAAAAGCCCACTCCGACGCAACTTTGAAGCGGGATTTGTCACCGATGAGGCAAAACACCTCGAACCACTGCTGGAGTGGGTCGACACCCTCTACCTCGGAGATTTTTGCCTGAAATGCCAACGCCGGTCCACCTGCCCGGATCCAATCGCATAATAGTTTGAATAATCCGACGGGCGCACACGTTTCACCCGCCATGTCTCTGTTCCGCCTATTCCTTGCCCTTGTCTTCGGCAACCTTGCTCAAGCCGAAGTCGTCACCCTCATCACCGGAAACCGTTCCCAAGCCAGCTCACAACCGGTTCTTTCCGCAAAAACGATCACCCTTGCAGAGGGCGATGTCGCCACCGCTCTCTATGTGAGCAACGCAGCCTTCGTCGATATCACCATCGGAAACGTCCTCGTGCGCATTGACGCCAACGATCCCGACCAAAGAAATCTGCCCGTCGTCACCGGCCCGGCCACCCTTCGCCTCGCCAATTTCACCACGCTGAATGCCGCACTCGCCACCTTTTCGATTAAGCGGGCTAATACCGACCCAACTCCCTCATCACAAGTGGTTGTGATCCCGGATGACGGTAGAGGAAGTCGTGAAATCGCCCTGGAATCGAGCACTGACATGGTGAACTGGACCCCAACCCAGGCTGGTATTTTTGACGCCATAAACGCCTCCCGATTCTTCCACGTTCGGGTCACCAAAGTTCCGGAAGAGTAGGTTTCCTCAAAAAAAAGTACTTTTTTTGAAACGATTCCAATAAAAAGACGATTAGTAAGGTAACGAGTCTGTGTGTTGTGCATCCGACTTGCTTAAGCCATTTTCCCGTTCCGACCAGCCGCTTGAAAGGCAGGTCGGAGCGGGGAATCTTTTTGTGGAAAAGGAAGATCTTCCTGGCTCTTCCCGTTATGAGGAAGTCATGAAATTTTTCCTCCCTCTCCTTTTCTGTGTTCAGGCCTTCGCAGCTCCTTTGACGACGAGCGAAGCCCTCATCAAAGCGGTCGCATCCGGCAAGGAAAACGCCACCATTGAACTGGGCCCGGGCACCTTCCAGATCCCCGGACCACTCGATCTTAAATCCGGCATGACCCTCAAAGGTGCCGGGATGGACGAGACTATCATCACCCATGTCGCGGATTGGAGGCCATCCATCAAAACCCTCCCCGACCCCGAGATGAAAACCGAGGGGATGGACACCCGGGCCTACCTTCTCTGCCTCAACAACAAGGCGGATGGGATCACTATTTCCAATCTCACTCTGACCGGTCCTCAGCTTCACGGAGCAGTTTATGGTTTTGGAAACACCACTCTCCACATTCACCATGTCCGCATCAAGGACGTCCTCTGGAGCGGAATCCGAACCTTCGCCATGCAGAAAGTCCGTATTCACGATTGCGAATTCATCGATGCCGGTGGCCGCTGGAAACGCGGGGGCATTCCCGGAGTCAAAGGTGGGATCACCGGGGGGGCCATCTTTGCCATTTGGATGAAAGACTCCGAAGTTTCGCACAATCGCTTTTGGCGAACCCAGATGAACAAGGAAGACGAATTTTACGGCATCAAGGTGCGCCAATCCAAACGGTCCCGCTTTCACCACAACACCATCAAGGTCAACTTCTCGATGGAATTTCCCTTCGAAAACGACGAGGACAACGAGATCGATCACAACATCTGCCACGGCACTCTCTCCATCCCCAAGCACGCCGGCGGCCCAGTGCCTGAAAGCGGAAAAACCTTCCACATCCACCACAACCTCATGCGCGACACCTACTCGATCGAGTTCGTCCGCAACGGAGTTGAAATCAGCCACAACCTCTTCGACTTCTCCACCGACAAGGACCACGGCAACCTGATCTCGGGCTTTGGCAAAGCACCCGCCAAAGGTCCCGCCAGCTTCCACAACAACCTCGTTAAAAACCCCGGACGCGGTGTCATCTGGATCAATGAACCCTACAACAATCTCACCGTCCGGAATAATCACATCATCACCAACACCACCTCCACCCCGCGCACCGAAGGCCTCTTCGGCTTCAATCAAAAATGTGATTTTTCTACCTTCCGTATCGAGAACAACCTCATCGAATGCATCGGCCAAGCCCGCCCGCTCTTCCGCAACGATGAAAGTGCCGGAGCAAAATTTGCCAACAACAAGCTCATCAATGTCACCAATACCAAGCGTTACAAGAACCCCAAAACCAGCGCCCCAATCGGCCCCGAAGAGCCCCTCAAATTTCAGTGTGGCGTCCACGGAGAAACCACCGTTGACGGCTGGAAAACGACTCCTACCAAGTCCCGCTAAGCTGGCAGCATTACCTTGAAAGTCGTTCCCTGCCCAACTTCGCTTTCTACTGAAATCGCGCCTCCGTGGGCTTCCACAATCGCCTTGGTAATCGCGAGCCCAAGCCCCGTTCCATTTCGTCCCTTTCGGGTCCTTGCCTTATCCACCCGGTAGAACCTTTCAAAGACATGACCGAGCGCGGTCGCGTCCATTCCCGGCCCGGTGTCGCCCACGGACCAATGGACTTCACCGTCGATCTTCTTCAAATTCACCGCAATCCCGCCACCTTCGTGATTGTATTTCACGGCATTGCTCAGGAGATTCAACAGGGCCTGTCGCATTTTTTGAGAGTCAAACTCCGACTTCACCGACTCAAGATCACATCGAATGGTGATCCCTCGTTCATCGGCCAGTGGCTCAATCATCTTCACCACTTCACGAGTTAAATCCTCCAAATTTCCGGCTTCGACCCGGAGACCAAATTCCCCGGAATCGACCTTGGAAAGCTCCAGTAAGCCGTCGGTCAAAGTCCGCATATGCTGTGCCGAATCCATGCATGTCTGCAAAGCTTCCTGATACTTCTCGGGAGACCTCTCCTTGCTGAGCGCAAACTGGCTCTTGGCCAGGATCACCGAGATCGGAGTCCGCATCTCGTGAGAAGCATCTGCTGTAAATCGCACCTGATGTTCGAAGGATGTTTCCAATTTCTCAAAAGTCTCATTGAGCACATCGGACAACTGCCCCAACTCGCTCCCATTCTCGTTGATCTTGATCCGTTCCGAAAGATCTCCCTCGGCAATCCGATTTGCTGCTCCACTGATTGCTTCGATGGGTTTCAAGGATCTTCCGATCAACAACCACCCCACTAAAAAACCGCCGCCAACAATGAGTAGCCCGATCCCGATGAGCTTCGTTTCCAGCCTGGAAAGCTCGGTTTCAATCGACCCCACCGACGTTCCAATCATCAATAATCCACCATTGGGGCTGGCATGAATCACTTCGCGATACCCATCTACCGTTCTTTTTGAAACCCGGTCTCCCCCTCGTGGCACTTCTTCCGGAATCGGCCGCAACCCATCCGGAGAATTCTCCGAAGCCAACGTCACATCGCCATCCCGATCCCAACGGATCACAAAAATATCATTAAGGGCGAGCTCATCGAGGGTTTCATCAAGGGTCGGTCCCCTATCCTCCCTCTGTTCAGGCCTGCCTCCTCCACGCTGACCACGACGACCACCGCCTTCCGGCCCGGCTTCCTCTTCAAAGTCTTCGCCAAACTCATCCAGAGGATCCGGTCTTGGCAATCTCCGGTTCCGTGGAGGAGGTTCGGGTCGCCTCTCCATTCTCGGCAAAAGGCGGGTGATCGGGTTACTTAAATCACGATCAAGAACCTGGTATTTGATTTCCCGATGGTTGCGATAGAATGCCACCAATAAAGCCGCGACAATCACCGCCAAGAGGAGAAGATACCAGAGCTGAATACGCCAGCGAATCGATTGTGGAAAAATCCTCATCTAAATTGATTCGACAATATAGCCCTGGCCCCGCCGCGTCTTAATAAAATTCTTTCCCAATTTTTGCCGCAGCTTGTAAACGTAAACATCGAGCATGTTCGACATCGACTCGTCGTTCTCGTCGAAGAGATGATCGTATAAAAAATCGCGCGTCACGACCTCGTCACGGTGTTTGATCATCAACTCCGCCATCGCGAATTCACGAGCCGTCACTTCCACTTCCTGATTCCCCAGACGTAAAGTCTTGGCCGTAGTGTTGATGGTGACATTACCTACCGTCACCTCCGGGCGATGGTCCCCGCCCTTTCGCCTCATCACCGCCCGCACCCGCGCCACCAGCTCTGCCAGATCAAAGGGCTTCGCCAAATAATCATCCGCCCCGTGATTTAGACCCTTCACCTTGTCGCGGACTTGATCGAGAGCGGTTAGCATCAGAACCGGAGTCTGCTTCTCCTTGCGCAACTTCTCCAGAACCTCCAATCCATCCATGACCGGCATCATGACATCCAGCACGACAATATCATAATCCCAATTCAACGCCTTGTAGAGCCCCTCTTCGCCATCGGCCGATTCATCCACCGCGAACGATTCCTCCCGCAGCGTCTCCGCCACGACTTCCCGCAAATCATCCTGATCTTCGACCACAAGCACTCTCATCTCTTCACAAGGCTAACCTCTGGAACCTGAACAGAAAATGAACAATCAGGCCCGGATTTTCCGTATTCAGCCTTCCAACTTGACCCTCGCCACCACATTTCGTCCCCTTTCTCCTGCTTTATGTCCGTAAATTCCACTCCGCTGAGAATCGTCCTCGCCTTCCTTGCGAGCGGCTTTTTCGCGCATGGACAAGATCAAAAGGGCATCGAGTTCTTCGAAAACCACATTCGCCCGCTCTTCGTTGAGCACTGCTACGAATGCCACTCGACTGGTGCTAAAAAGCTGAAGGCCAATCTCTATCTCGATTCCCGGGCCGGCTGGCAAACCGGCGGTGACTCCGGTCCCGCGGTCATCCCCGGTAAGCCCGGGGAATCATTACTCTTCCACGCTGTCTCCCACACCAATGGAGACCTGGAAATGCCACCCAAGACCAAGCTCACAGATAAGGAAATCGAACACCTCAAATCATGGATCGCCCTGGGTGCACCTGATCCCCGCGAAGGGAATGTTAAGAGGTCCACCACCCAAATTGATCTCAACAAAGGTCGGCAGTTTTGGTCTTTCCAACCACCCATCGCCCACTCGATCCCAAAAGTGCGCAACACCACCTGGCCGATCAACGATATCGACCACTTCATCCTCGCACGACTGGAGGATCAAAACATCACTCCCGCCAAAAACGCCTCCAAAACCACTCTCCTCCGCCGCATCTACTTCGACCTCATTGGACTACCACCCACGCCCGATGAACTGGAAGCCTTTCTAGAAGATCAATCCCCCACGGCATTTCAAAGCGTGGTCGACACCCTCCTCGCCCGCCCGGAATTTGGAGAACGCTGGGGCCGCCATTGGCTCGATGTCACCCGCTTCGCCGAGTCCTCCGGCGGCGGACGCTCTCTCGTCTTTCCCGACGCCTGGCGCTTCCGCGACTACGTCATCGATTCCTTCAATCAGGATAAACCCTACCATCAACTCGTTCGTGAACACCTCGCCGGCGACCTCCTCCCGCATAGTTCACCCGCCCAACGAAACTCGCAACTCATCGGCTCGGGATACCTCGTCCTCGGTGCCCTCAACTACGAACTGCAAGACCACGAGCTCCTGAAAATGGAATTCGTTGACGAGCAAATCGATGCCGTCGGGCGCACCTTCCTCGGCATGACCCTCGGCTGCGCCCGCTGTCACGACCACAAGTTCGATCCCATCCCAACCTCCGACTACTACGCTCTCGCCGGGATCTTCCAAAGCACCCGCTCCATGGGCAAAGGCAGCGCCGCATCTGGAGTCACCTCCTTCGCCACCACCCCTCTCGAAGTTACCGATCAAGCCGAGGTCAAAGATCTCCACAATTCGCTCGCCTCGCTCAAGGAACAAATCGAAGCCCTCAAACACGCGCCTGATCCGAAACAATTTCCCGGAATCATCATCGATTCCACCGATGCCAAACTCACCGGCGCCTGGAAGGAATCCACCATGACCAAACCGTGGATCGGCAAAAACTACCTTCACGACGACAACACCGGCAAAGGAGAAAAAAGGGCCGAATTCACTACAACTCTGAAAAAAGCACGCGATTACGAAGTCCTCATCGCTTACAGTCCCAATACAAATCGGGCCAAGAACGTTCCCGTCACCATTCACCATGCCAAGGGAGAAACGACTGTCATTGTCGACCAGTCGAAGCCAGCCCCCATCCGGGGAAACTTCACCAGTGTGGGAAGCTTTCCTTTCTTAAACGACAAACCGGCCACCATTGTCATCTCCACCGAAGGAACGAGCAGCCACGTCATTGTTGATGCTGTCGCCTTCATCGAGCCCAACTCCGAGCCATCAAAGAAGCCCAAAGCCGACCTCAAAAATCTGGAGAGCCAACATAAGTCGCTGTCGGCAAAATTGAAAAAGCTTCAACCTGTCACCATGGCTCCCACCGAAGCCGACACCATCGCAGACGGGCACATTCATATTCGCGGGCAGGTCCGGAACAAGGGAGACCAAGTTCCTCGTGGCTTCATCACCGTCGCGACAAAACCCGGAGCCTCCACCCCGATCCCCGAAGATCATTCCGGACGCCTCGAACTCGCTGAATGGATCACCGACCCCCAACACCCGCTCACCTCCCGGATCATGGTCAATCGCATTTGGAAATACCTCCTCGGCGAAGGCCTCGTGCGCACCGTCGACAATTTTGGTGAAACCGGAGAACTCCCCAGCCACCCCGAACTCCTCGATCACCTCGCAATCCAATTCACCGAAAATAATTGGTCCATCAAATCACTCATCCGCAAAATCGTCCTGAGCCGGACCTACCAACTTTCCTCACTCGCCACTCACCAAAAAGATCCCGAGAACCGTCTCTTTGGCCGGGCAAACCGCAAGCGTCTCGAAGCCGAAGCCATTCGCGACACCGTCCTCCGCGTCAGCGGCAACTTCGACCCGACCCAAAGCGGACCGACCATCCGCAAGGCCGGACAATACGACCTGAACTACAAGTTTAACTCCAACCGCCGCAGCATTTACGTCCCATGGTTCCGCAACTCCATGCTTCCCCTTTTCGAAGTCTTTGATGCCCCCAACCCCAATCTCGTGGTGGGACGGCGCCCCACCACCAACCTTCCCACCCAGGCGCTCTTCCTCATGAACAGCCCCTTCATTCGCGAGCAGTCGCAAGACACCGCCAAGAGGCTCCTCTCCAAAGAAGCGACCATCGACGAAATCTACAAGCTCATCCTTTCCCGCCCTCCATCGCAAAGCGAACTCGCCAGTACCCAATCCTTCCTCGAAAGCTTCCCTCCCGATCAAACAGAAGAAGCCTGGACCCAACTCGCCCAGACCCTCTTCGCCACCGTCGACTTCCGCTTCATCGATTAAATTACGGAGCTTGGACTTTAGTCCAAGTCCACCAACCCAGCTTCCCACATGCTCAACCGCCGCCAACTTTTAAAGTCCTCCAGCTGTGGATTCGGCTCCCTCGCGCTCTCCTCGCTTCTCGGCCAGAGTGCCTCCAATCCTTTAACTCCGAAAGCCCCCGTACTTCCGGCAAAAGCCAAACGCGTCATCTTCCTCTTCATGGCCGGCGGCCCTTCCCATGTCGACTCCTTCGACTACAAGCCCGAGCTCATCAAGCGCGATGGCCAGTCCTTCGACTTTGTTGGCGTTCGCAAGACGACCTTCGGGAAAAAAAGTCAGCGTAAACTTCTCAAACCACTCTGGGATTTCAAACAATACGGGCAATCCGGTCGCTGGGTCAGCAGCCTCTTTCCCCACATCGCCAAACACGTCGATGATCTCTGCTTCATCCATTCCATGCACACCGAAGGAGTGGCGCACGGACCTTCCACTCTTTTCCTCCACACCGGAGCGACCAACCTCGTTCGTCCCTCCATGGGCAGCTGGGTGACCTATGGTCTCGGGACCGAAAACGAAAACCTTCCCGGCTTCGTCACCATCATGCCCTCCGCCAGCAAAGGCGGACCACGCAATTACTCGAACGCCTTCCTCCCCGCCATTCATCAGGGCACTTGCATTGGCCGAGCCGGACTACCCGCCTCGAAGGCCACCATTCGTAATCTCAACAACCCCCATCTTCCCCTCAACTCCCAGTCGAAGCAATTCGACTTCCTCCAGCAACTCAACCGGCAGCAGGCGCAGAGCAAGAACGATCAGAACATCAACGCCGCCATCGAATCCTTCGACCTCGCCTTCCGCATGCAAATGAATGCGCCTGATATTCTCGACCTTTCGGAAGAGTCTGAAGCCACAAAATCAATGTATGGTATCGGGGAAAAAGCGACCGATGACTACGGTCGACAGTGCCTCATGGCCCGGCGACTTGCGGAACGCGGAGTGCGATTCATTCAGGTCAACTACTCGGACGAGTCGGTTAACCCACGCTGGGACCAGCATTCCAACATGCCCAAGCATAAGGTTCACGCCCATGCCACCGACCAGCCCGTCGCCGGACTCCTGCAAGATCTCAAGCAACGCGGACTCCTCGAGGATACCCTCGTCTGGTGGGGAAGCGAATTTGGCCGCACCCCCTTTTCACAAGGCAAGGACGGGCGCGACCACAACCCGCGCGGCTTCACCACCTGGCTTGCCGGAGGCGGCACCAAACCCGGATACGCCCACGGCGCGACGGACGAGGTTGGCGACACCGCCGTCACCGACCGGCTGCACATGCACGACCTACACGCCACCATGCTTCACCTCCTCGGTCTCGATCACGAACGCCTCACTTATAACTACGCCGGCCGGGACTTCCGTCTCACCGACGTCGCCGGAAATGTGGAGCAGGGTATCATTGCCTAGATCTACAAATCATACTGTGGAATTTTCATCCACGCTCCGTCTTGCAAAGCTGATTTGTGAGCGATGACACCTGCCAACGTCATATTCAAGGCATCGCCGACATCCACGATGGGGTTTTGGTCGAGCAGAATCGACTCGATAAAATTATTGGTAAGCTGACCATGGGAACCACCGTGCCCGCCGCCCTGCACTCCGGGTGGTAAAGGAGGGCGGCTCCCATTGATCTTCTTATCATGTGACTTTTGTCCATAGACCCGCCCCTGCTCTCCGTGGGCGTTCTTCATATCCCAACTCACTCCCATCCGTGAGATCCCTCCTTCACTGGTCTTGAGCATGGCAATCTCAGTGCCAAAAGGATTCTTATGCTGATTGTCGCCATCCTGGTATTCGGGATACAGGCTACGGGTTCCCATCCCGGAAACTTCGGTAAAGCGACCACCGGTCACCGAAACGTAATAGGCCGTGGCATGAGTAGGATACCACATCGGCGGGACCGAGCGGCGCCAGCCAAATTGATCAATTTTGCCGGTTTTCGGATTGTAGCTGCCAAGCGTGCCCACCCCGTCGTGCCAATACTCGCCTTCCGAGTAGAGGATCTTTCCCAATGCTCCAGCCTGATGCTGAATCCGCTTTTCGTAAAGGGCCGCGTGATAAGTGGAGGTCTCGTTCATCATGTATTTCATGCCGCTCTTGCGAACCGCATTGAACAAAGCCTCCGCCTCTCCCTCTGCTTCAAATCCAAAAACGGCAGGCACGGCGGAGCAAACGTGTTTGCCATGTTCAAGCGCCGTAATGGCAAGACGGGCATGACTGGGCGCATCGGTCGCAATGTAGATAGCCTCGATTGACTTATCCTTCATCATCTCTTCACACGAAGGGTAGGTCTTCTTGGCTCCCACTGCTTTCGCCAAAGCCGCGCACCGTGCCGGGTCCAGATCCGTGGCTGCGACCACCTCCACGTTAGGGTGATTCTGATAGAAAAAGGCAGCTCCGAATTTGCAGAGCCCATAGCCCGCAATTCCCACCCGCACCTTGCGATCCGAAACCGGTCGCCATCCTTTCGTGGCATTGAGATCCTCTTGTTCCTTTTCGAAACCCGGAATCACCTTTCCGTCGCCATCCTTCGGGGCTTCATCGGCCGATGCCATCCCGCTCATTCCCATGAAAGCTCCGGCACCACCGAGCCCGTGCAGGAATCCTCGCCGGGACAGACCGTTCTGCATACCATTTTCAATCTCGTGACGCTGTTCTTCGTTACTCATAATATTTCTCCTACTAAATACGCCTTTGTAGGCTCGATTCTTCTTTAATAGTGCCCGGGCCCTATTACTTACATACATAATCCTTTGCTACGCGCCCTGTCTACCTACCCTCATGCAGGATGACCAACGCTCTGAACCTCGCAACTTGTGGCAACGAAAGCTGATACGCTTAAATCTGTAACGACTTCTTGTTTTGAAACTGGGTGAAATTGACTTTCAAGCTGAACTCCGCAAAGACGGCTGGCTCGTAGCCGATGCCGGCGACGAATTGGAGATGGTTGAATCATTGGCGCGGGAATTGGGATCCAAGACCGCCGACCACTTTTCAGTCTGCGGTTGGTTGGACGATGATCAACATCATCGAATCTATTTGATTCCAAAGGGAAGTCTTTCGGAGGTGACGGAAGGATTCAATACGCAAATGAGCTTGGTCATATTAGGCAAAGTGAATGCACTGGTTCCGGTTGTTCCTTACTATGCGGACCCACGTGGTTTCAAATTCACCTTGGGGGAATCAGTTGATCGCAAAATGGGAAACAAAATCCTCGATTGTCTTGATACCGTCGCGGTGATGGCGATGTGTGAGGAGAATTTATTGAGTGACGAAGTTGATGACGGCTCAAGCGATCCTCGCGAAACGATACTCGATTTTATTGTAAGCAAGCAGCGAGTGGAGCTCTATTGGGAGTTTTGGGCCTGACTGAATGTCCTCGAGTTTGGTTACAGAAAGCCTTGGGAGACACTCATTTCCCTTACTCACAAAGAGTCTCCGACTTCCATGACCTCAAAATCCGACCCGGGGAAGCCGTCTGGCCAGTAATCACCATTTTGCGAAATTCATCGAATTTCCCGAACAAATGATCGTCCCGGATACGTTTCCTTTGCCATGCAAGACAGGCAGCATCTACAAAAGGACTTTGATCAATCAAGCCGTCCTGACATGCCTGCCACCTTAACCAAAACGACAAAATGAAATTACGTAACATCACCTTGAGCATCCTTTTTACCGGAGCTCTTTCGCTGACCGCCCACGCCGAAGACACTGTCCAAACTGATGGGGCCAAGCTCGGCCAGTGGACCATGGATTTTGACGCCGCCAAAAAAATCGCGGAAGAAAAGAAGCTTCCCCTCATGCTCAATTTCACCGGATCCGACTGGTGTGGATGGTGCAAATTGATGGACAAGAATGTCTTCGCCGAAGATGACTGGAAAAAATACGCCTCGGAAAACGTCCTTCTTGTGACCCTCGATTTTCCGAAGGACAAGAGCATCGTTCCCGAGAAGTATGTCGACCGGAACACAAAGCTTAAGGAGAAGTTCGGAGTAAGAGGCTACCCGACTTACCTCATTCTCGACAGTGATGGCGAAACCAAGATCGGCCAGCTCGGCGCCGGAAAGGACAAGACTCCGGAATCATTCATTGCCGAATTCAAGGCCGCCGTTCGCCTCAGCCCTTCGAACATCGAAGCCTTTGTCAAAGCCAACCCCAAGAAGGCTGACGCCTACAAGGCCGCCATCCAGGCCGTGACAGATGCCGAGAAGGACCTCAAGGACTGGCTTGCCACCAAGCCCCAGCGCAACGAGGAAAACACCAAAAAGTTCGCCGAACTTCAAAAAGGCATCCAGTCCGCCAAAGAAGCACTGGGCAAATTCTAACGACCCGGTTTTAGACAATCTCCAAAAGGTCGCTCTCCGGAGCGGCCTTTTTTTTGTACTTTGTAGAACCTCTCAGCTCAATCCAGGCATGGTCAATGACCTCCTCGCTTGAAGCGACCATGAACTCGCGAGAGCCGGTCGTGATCACACTTCCAGTGGGATTCGGCTGTTGCATCGCGGTCGTGCACTGATTCTAATGCCATCCAACCGCCCCAAACTCATGCGCCTTCTGCTCTTCCTCGCCTGCCTCAGCTCCCTCGCCGCAAAGCCCAACCTTTTACTCATCACCGTCGATGACATGAACCGTGACTCGGTTGGCGCCTACGGTTGCCCGATAAAGAACATCACTCCAAACATCGACCGACTTGCCTCCGAAGGCATCCGCTTTGACCGCGGCTTCGTCAACGTCGCCATCTGCATGCCCTGCCGCGCCGTCCTGATGACCGGCCGCTATCCGCAAGCCAGCGGCGCGCTCGGATTCGACAAGATCAAGTCCGACGTCCCCAGCCTGCCCGAGACTCTCAAAAAAGCCGGCTACTACAACAGCCTCATTGGCAAGGAAATCCACGTCGTTCCTTCACGCCACGAAGCCTTCCACCGCATCGATAAACAGAAAGATCTCGGCGGGGGTCGCAGCGCCGAAGCCTATACCGTGGCCGTCCGGACGGCCATCAAGGAAGCCAATGACGCCGACAAACCATTTTTCATCATGGCCAACGCGGCCGACCCACACCGCCCCTTTGCCGGAGCAAAAGGCGATGCCTTCAAAAAGATCCCCTTCCCACGGGAGATCGATCCCAAGCAAGTGCCCGTGCCGGGCTTCCTTCCGGACCTTCCCGACATCCGCACCGAATTGGCGACTTATTTCCAATCCGTCGCTCGTGCCGACCTAGTCGTAGGTGCGGTTCTCGATGAGTTAAAGAAGAGCGGGGAATTCGACAACACCTTGGTTCTCTTCCTGAGTGACCACGGCATGCCTCTGCCTTACGCGAAGACGAATTGCTACCTCGCATCGAACATCACGCCCTTCATCCTGCGCTGGCCCGGCCACATCAAATCAGGCGCGGTCGATCGGAAAAATTTCGTCAGCACGATCGACGTCGCTCCGACCTTCCTTGCCGCCGCCGGTGTCGAGAATCTGGAGGGCGCCAACGGACTTTCGCTGCTTCCTCTGATAAAGGGCGCCGAACAAGCCGGCCGCGAGCGGGTATTCACCTTCCATGAGCGACCCTATTCCCGGAAGCACCTACCGATGCGCGCCGTCAATGACGGTGACTACCTTTACATCTGGAACGGCTGGTCGGATGGCAAGACCCAGTTCCGCAACGAGTCGATGAGCGGCCTCACCTTCAAGGCGATGAAGAACGCCAACGATCCTAAGATTCGCGCCCGCGCCGATTTCTACCTCCATCGCACCCGCGAGGAACTCTACAACCTCAAAGAGGACCCCGATTGCCTAGAGAACTTGCTTGATGAACCCGGCAGCGGACATGCCGGTCGAGTCAGCGCCATGACCAAGGACCTGTGGAATTGGATGAAGGAGGTTAACGATCCCGACCTCGAGCTGTTTCAGAATCAAGTCAAGCTGGAGAAGAAATGATGCCCTCTTGAACTCAATTGCTCATCGAAAATCCGACTCCTGATAGTGGGTCTTTCTTTCTGAACTCTCCCCTCTAAGACGGCTTACTGATTTTTCATCTACCGGCGACGCTTTATTGCCCCAGCTATTCCGAATGTAGGTGCTGACATCGGCGATCTGTTCATCCGTCATCATTGCTTCAAAGGCCAACATCGGAATCTTGGGTTGATACTTTTTCCCCGACACTTCGATCGGGCCCTGCATGCCCTTCAAGATGATCTTTGTGATGACATTCGCATCGCCGGACACCCAATCGGACTTTGCCAAGGGTGGTCCCATATCGAGCAAACCCCGGCCATCTTTCCCGTGACAGGAAAAGCAATTCACGAGGTAGATCTTTTTTCCGCGGTGATAGCTCTTTAAATACTTGTCCTGCAATTCCGGCGGCAAGTCACGGTTCACTTTTTTGCTTCGCTCGTATGCCTGAAGGATATTCTCCTGTTTCCTGGAGTCGGGAATTTTGGAAATCCATGATTCAAGTTGATCCCCGGAGCCACTCAGGAGAGTTGGAGCCAGAAAGGGTTTATCGGCCCATTTCAGATAAGCCTTCGTCAGGAATTCCTGCGCTTCATCCTGGCTGAAATTTGCGAGTCGTTGGAAAAGATAGTAGGACGATCCGTCGAAAGATTCCGGAGTCGCATCGATCAAGGCTCGCATTAAGGCGCTGGAATTGCCAAGACGCCACGAAAGCCGGGCGGCATGCATTGCAAGGTCACCGTCCTTCTCCGACAAAGCCCGGACAACATGTTCTTCGGAAAGCTGCCCGATTCCTTCAAGCGTCCACAGAGCATGGATCTTCCCTAAAGTAGAGGTGCTCTTCTGAAGAATTTCTTTAATTGCCTCTCTGGCTCCCGGGGGATTGCGATCGACAAGAATACGCTGCGCAGTGTCCCGCATCCATGGATTCTCACTGGCCAGAGCCTCAGCTAATTCGGTGGCACTTGGATTGGTGAAGGCCTTCCATTCTGCCGGCTTTTTGTCTTTGGAGGAGAGCCGGTAAATTCGACCAAGATCCGGAGGTATTTCCAAACCGTGTTTTTCAATGAAGGCCCGCAGGGGCGAGCTCATGAAAAAGCGATGCTGGTTAATCCCGTGATACATGTCGGCGATATAAAGGGAGCCATCCGGGGCCGACTGAAGATCGACGGGGCGGAAGCGCGTATCCGGACTGGCGAGGATTTCCTGATCGTCATAGACGTTCCTCCCAAAAGGAATTCCCTCTTCCCTCCGGATCTTCATGGCTTTGACGAAATGCATCCCGGGGTCGGCCACAAAGGCATTTACGCCTTCACCAAACTGATTTCCACGATAGTAGAAATGGCCGCATGCCGCGGTGCATCGAAAGGCAAAGCCATCTTCATCAATGTCGCAATCAACCGCATAATGATAACCATCCCTGATATCGCGGGAACGCCTTACCGGAAAGACCGCTTGCTCACAGGCCTTGATATTAAAACAATTCGGCTGGATCCGATTGTACTCCGTCGCAAGCTGCGACATCCTCAAATTCAAATTGGCGTTTCTTAAAAAGAAGTTGGGACTAAAAATTTCCGCCCTCATCAGCGTGTTTTGCTGGCCGTGATAAAGCCGTCCATGATTGTCGGTGGACATTCCAAACTGGCCGCGAAACTCGGTTCGTTCGATGAGCCACTTACCGTCTACCTCTTTGTAACGGTAATTGTTCTTGGCGTTGTAATACCAGTTATCGACGGCGCGAACCAAGCCATTTGGTTTGTGCTCCACACTGTGTCCGGTCGAGTATCCTTCATCAACAACGACCGTTTCAACGGCTTCGTCATCCTCTCCGACCACGGTGTGATAGAGCTTCTGATAATCCGCCCACAAAATGCCGTTCTTGTGAAAAGCGATCGCCCGGGGCTCGACCAGACCATCAAGGAAAACCTTGGACTTGTCCATTTTGCCATCCCCGTTCGTATCCTCCAATATGCTGATCCTTCCGACCTTCTCGAGCTCTTTGGCACCTTTAAGGTCATTCATGTAGCCCACCATCTCAACCACCCAGAGACGACCAAGATGATCAAAGCGCATCACCACCGGATTGATGACCTGCGGCTCCGCTGCAAAGAGATTGAGTTGAAAGCCATCGGCGACATGCATCTTACTAATTGCTTCGACAGGATCGAGAACCGGTCCGTTTATTTCGGGACGAATATAGTCGGCCCTTCTGGGAAGTCTGGCTTCGTTTGCCAATACCCGGATCATGATTCCAGCCATCTGCCCGCCCAGTGTGAGCTGCGCCTTGGTGTCAAAATGCGTATTGTCCTTTCGCGTGCTGAGTCGATCCGTGTTGATGATATAAACATGATCATCATCGGCCGCGACCGCCTCCTGTGCCTCCTGCACCGTGGCAGCTTTATCAAAATTCCAGGGAGTTTTTTTCAAAAGGCTCGAAGAGATCCGCCCCATGACAAAAGGAAGCTTGGCGTTCCCGGTTTGCTTCCGCACATCGGCGACGAGGAGTTTTAGATTCGTTTCATAAGCTTCAGCCATCTCCACTGTTTCGGAATCCGATTCCCCCTGCATCCAGAGCATTCCGGCCACTTCGTAAGTGAGGCCGGCTTCTTCGAGATTTGTCGTCGCATTACGGAAGTTGCGAATGAACCGTTGATACATTCCCCTCCCGGGAGTCCATTGGGTATGAAGCTTGGTTCCTCCCGCCGACGTCTTGGAGATGGCGATGGTGTGATTGGGATAGGTCTTGGCCAGACGATGGGCGAATGCCATCTCTGGTCCGAATTGCTGGCGCCGGGCCGTCGCCATTGAATCTTTCGTCAGCTCGACCCAGATCTTTTTCTGATTGTCCCAGGTGACGACATTTTTCGGATGAGAGCGGAACATCCCCGGGAGCTCTTCGCCCCGGCCACAGCCATCCATGTTCGACTGCCCGCCCAGCAGGAATAATTTGACGGGCCTTTTGCCAAAGACCACCGCCACAACCGGAGTCTGGATCGCGACAAACATCATCCCAATCACAAGCATTGCAGATCTCATCTTTTCCATTTGTTCATTCCTAAATTTCAAAACTCTCATCCTCTTGTACACACGAAGGGCGGGCCAGCAAGCTCGCGGACCCACCCTTGCATTGAATGAATTTACTTCTTCAGCTCGACCATGGCTTTGCCCATCGCCAGTCCAACGTTCATGTAAGTCTTGGCATTTCCGCCATAGTGACCATTGGAAGCACCACCTTGAGAGAGAGGATGAGTATAGACAGTCGCCGCTTCACCCTTGTGAGCATTAGCAAAAGAGAACATCCCATCAATGATGAGCTTCTCGTTGCCTTTCGCAGCATCTTTGTCGGTCTGACCGAGGGTAGCCACAACCATTTTGGCTTCCGGAGCATCAAACTCTTTGCGCAAGGCCTTCATAAGATTACCGAGATTCTTGCCATACATGGCGGCATGACCCTCGTTGTAGCGATCCTTGTCGCCCTGCCACCAGAAGAAGCCGGCCACTTCAAATTTGGTCGCTTCTGGATAGTGCCTGGTGATGTCGGCAAGCACCTTCTTGGCGCGATCAATGTCACCATCATACTGCACCCCGGCCTTCCAACCGATGGGCTTGGGCTCGGTGCCCTTTTCCCACTTCAGCGGAGACTTACCGTAACCGGCATAGACCATGGTCTTCTTGTTGCCCTTTTTATCGGTCTCTTCGAATTCATAAGAGGGACTTCCGGGAGGAAGTATATCCCAACCCAAGCTCCGGTTTCCGATGCAACTCTTGAGGATCAAAACAGGCTCATCATGGAAATTTCCCATATGGTGACCGATACCAATTTCCGGGCCAATTTTTCCGCCCTTGATCGTGAGCCACTCACTCTTCTTCACGCCACCACCGGGGCCACCGCTTCCCATCGTGAAGACATTACGGACATCCTTCCGCTCGGTCCAATTGCCTGAATCATCCACCAGGAAGGGGTAAAGATTCTCGCTTTTTACCGCATTCTCGAGTGTTCCGTCCTTATCACCGGCGACTTTTCCAAATCCCAACATATTGGATTGCCCCATCAGGATATAAACCTTCACCGGCTTACTCATGTCGGCGGGCTTGCCATCGGGATCAGGAAGTTCGGCACTGGCGACGCCAACAAAACCGAGGCTCATGGCAGCCAGAAGGCTCGTTGCGTTTTTTACATTTTTCATTTTCATAAATTCGGGAATAAGTGCTGAAGGCACCGAACGTTGGGGAAACCTTCGAGCTTTCAAATCTTCCACTCAATCTCCTGCCCCAATTGGGATAGGTCAATCACTGCTTTTCCGGGGCCGCACGCTTGATCAAAGCAATCGCCTTCTCTGCAAATCGTGTTCCCAGAATTCGATACCCCACCTTGGTATAGTGGAGATCGTTGATCATTTTCCCTCCGACCTCACGATCGTTTAGATCGTCCGTATCGACCCACGCTCCCCGCGGATGGGATTCAGCGAAGGTCTTTTGAATCTTTCGAATATTGAGCCGTCCTTCCAGCCTCTTCGGATTCTTCAAGCCACTGTCACTGATTCTTCCGATCACAATATTGATTTCCTGGAATGATAAATCCTTTTGCAACTGTGCCAGCAACTCCTTGAGGTAGGCGTCGTAGGCCGTGTTATTCAAATCGGATTCACCCTGCATCCAGATCAAGGTCACCGTCTTCAAGGATTCCTCCTCAATCGCGGCTCTCACCTTTTTGATCAAAGGATCGTAAAGCTCTCCTCTCACCTTCGGCACCCTTCCCCGGGTGGGCGGAGGATTCTCATGATTTGTCTTGGCCCAACTCCGGATCGACTGCCCGCTGTTGGCATTCTTAACCACGATGATCCGGTCTTTTCCAAATGCCTTGGCCACTGCCGGAGTGAAGGTGAGAGATTCATCCATTCCCACCATGTTTGATTGGCCGGAAAGAATGAAGAGATTCTTACCCTCATCGGCTCCGACATTCCCCGCCGCAAACCACACGAAAGCCAACAGGCCTGCCACCACTTTCTTCAAGCTCATGCTTTAGGATGCGTCATCAATGAATCACTTCCAGTTTTAATCTCCCGAACAATCACTCCTCGACTGAAAGAGCGCGGCCCGCTACTCATTCGAGATGATGAAACTCTTTCGCGCTCTTCCTTTACTGGCCTCCACCGCTCTCATGAGCTCGCTGATTTTCTTCAATCACCGGGGCAATGCCGAAGAGGTCAGAAAGGAAGATTCCCGAACCTCGAAAGAATTCACCTTCGTCCAAATGTGCGACACCCAACTCGGCATGGGAGGCTATGAACACGATGTCAAAACCTTCGAGCTCGCGGTTAAACAAATCAATGCCATGGCCCCCGATTTCGTTCTTATCTGCGGTGATCTCGTTGGCAAGGCGAACGACAAATCCTTTGCCGACTTCAACCGCATCAAGGGCGGCTTCAAAATCCCCTGCCACTGCGCCGCCGGAAATCACGACGTCGGGAACAAGCCAACTGCCGATTCGCTCAAGAACTACCGCAAGAAGATCGGGAAGGATTACTTCACCATCGAACACAAAGGTTACACTTTCGTGATCGCAAATACCCAGCTTTGGAAAGCCCCCCTTGAAGGCGAATCCGAAAAGCACGATGCCTGGTTCAAAGCCGCCTTGAAATCAGCCAAGGACAAAGCCAGCCCCGTCGTGGTGGTGACACACTATCCACTCTTCACGAAAGCTCCGGATGAAAAGGAGAACTATTACAACATCGAGCCCGTAAAGCGTAAGGAATTGCTCGACCTGTTCAAAGCAAACGGAGTGGTCGCGATGCTCGCCGGTCACACCCACAAACTCATCGTCAACAATTACGAAGGGATTCAGATGGTCAACGGCGAGACCACCAGCAGGAACTTCGACAAGCGCCCCCTCGGCTTCCGAAAATGGACCTCGAATAAAACGGGAAAACTAAGCCACGAGTATATCCAGCTCACCGGAGAAATCCCCGGGAAGCAGGCAAACCATAGTCCTGGCCCTTCCCCTCGCAAAATGGCACAGCCTACTCGAAGCGAATGACGCGGTAGAAGCGCTTCTCATCATCAACACTCCTCTGGGTTATCGTTGTCTCAGGTCCGGTTGCCACCACATCATCAACATCAAGCCAGCCTTGCCGGAGATCATCCGAGTATTGGAGGGCATAATTCTGGCCACTCTGGGAGGTCCAGGTCACGCTGACAGTTTCAGCTTCAGGGTCGTAATCGAAGTTTAGAATTCTGAGTTCGAGGTCCGCCGGCGGAGCCTCGCCAATCAGGAAGCGGGCATCGTCCACAACAATATTGCCGTTTGATCCAAACTCGGCGCTAAAGCGCAGCTGGCTCGGAGGCGCTGCCACGGTAGCATTCTGAAAACGGGTCAAACCTTCCACGGAATTGGTCAACGCGGTCCCTCCCGGTTCGGAAAGGAGAAGATCGTAGGTTGGAGTCTCACCTCCCCAATCATAGCCCACCACACGCATGAAGTAGACAGCCCCCGGTTGCACTGCCGGGAGGGCAAGGCCTTCTCCCCATGCATCATTGGCACCGGCAGGATTATTATCAAAGGCATTCCAGACTTGGGCAGCGCCCGCAGAGGTTCCCTCGAAGCGAATATTGATGTTTCCGGGATTTGCAAAGATGCGGAAGTTGAACGCGCGGGTTTCCGTGTCGGGTGCGACAAAAAAGAAGTCAGAATACCAGTCGGCAGTCCCATCGACGGTTTGGAATAGCGCACCACCAGCAGCAATGTTTGCCGCCACACTGGAACCCGGAGCAACTCCGGCGACCGCGGAAGCACCCCCGCCTTCCAGATTAACAGACCAATCAAGCAAGGTGCTATTGTCAGCCTCAAAATCACCATTTGCGAGCAGCTCGTCTCCCGACTGGGAAAAGTTGGCAATCATCGCGATGGCCGGAGCATCATTGGGCGCGCCGCTCTCAATCGTAAGATCTGCAAGGTAAGTTCCCGAGACACCACCCGAATCAAAATCGATCGCGATATCTGCACTCGCTCCTGCCGCAATCGTAACAGGAAAAACCTGCGTTGTTGAAAACGCATCGGCATCAGGTCCATCCAAGATCAAACCGGTGACTTCAATCGCGACAGCGTTGCCTGTGTTCTCCAAGGTTAAGACCGAAGAGGCTGTTGTCGGACTATCGAAGAGCGCCGGAAAAGACGGCTGAGAGACTACCGATAACTCAGCCCCAGGAAGCACCGGGTCAGCCGATTTCGTGACAACGTCGAGAGCATTCACGGCATCGCTCACTTTAAGATTATCAAGAAGCGCCAGTCCGCCGCTCGGGTTGCCAGTTGGGTCGTCTTCGCGCACCACTTCGTATCCGAGCGCAGTGATCGGATCATTGCTAAAATAAGCTCCGGTATGCACCAGTGCCGCTGCTCCAAGGCTCGCCTCGTCAGTGACATCGAGCGGGTCGAGCCAAAGGGAAAGTGTGTCGTCTCCATCGGTGCGTTCAATCTTCACCACTATTAAATGTGCTACGCCATCAGTCGCCACCGCGTTGTCGATTCGTTGTGAAACATCGGCAACGTTTGCAAGAGCATCCTCATTTGGTAACAGGAAACCAAGCCCACCCGGCGTGCCGTTGTCACCAAAGCTAATTGATGGGCTGAGATCCGCTGTCCCACCTAACTCGATTGGACCGCCGTTAAAATTAATGGTCCCTTCAGCGTCGCTGCCATTTAAACTGAAGAGCGCCGATACCCAAATCGTGTCACCAACGATTGGAACGATCTCACGAGTTTGTAAACGTCTCGCTCTGCCTCCAAAACTATTCCCAAGCGCGATGCCCGTCCCGGTTTGGCCGGAGATATAATTGCTGCCCGCAGGAGCGGTCAGATCACCGGTGATTGCCTGGATAAAATCGTTCTCGAAAGGCCAGTAGCTCTCCGAAAAACCGATTCCGGTATCCGCTGGCTGCCCCGCAATTTCACCGATTGCTCCCAAATTAAGATCGTTAAAGCCAGCGATCACTGTTCCCGCATAAATCGGTAAGAGGGAAAACGACAGAAGGGAGATGGAGGCCGAAAGTTTCTTCATTTGTCGAAAGGCTAACAGTCTCATCACGATAGGGCAATGACCGACGTGACAACAGGACAGCCTCTTTCCAGACTTCCATCTTTACCTCCTCGTCCCAATCAATCCTTCCCAAGTTTTTTCTTTTTTCTGCCCGCCAGCTTGTTAGAGATTACAGCTTCCTCCACTTTAATTTTCATGAAATTCGCCCGAGTCCTTACACCTTTCTTCCTACTGCCTGTCTCAACCTCCGCTACGGTAGTGGCCTTCTTTGACTTCGAAGGAGATAGCAACAGTAACAAAGCATCCATCCCGGGGATCACTGCAGGAAGCACCATCACTGGTGGTGCCGCCTTTAATACCGACAACGGCTTTTCCAATGAGTCTCCCAACGGCGGTCTTCGTTCGCGTTTCGCACGTGGCTCCGCCGTACAACAAACCAACAGCAGCACAGGCGTCGCGTTTCCACAGGCCATCCTCGATGGAAACTACGTCGAATTTACAATCGCCACCGAGTTGGGCATCACCATGAGTCTCGATAGCTTAACGCTCGATGCAGGCTGGCAGGGAACCAACGACGGGCGCTTCGGTGTCACCTCGAGCATCAATGGTCACAATTATGCAGACCTCGAAACAATCACCACCGAAATCGCTACCGATGCAGGGTCGATCCCAAATGTCCTTCAAAGCAATCTCACAGGAAGCTGGGCAAAACTCGCCCTCGGCGATTGGGGAACGGGTGAAGGCACGACGATCGATGTCTCCGGCCCCGAATTTCAGAATATCACTGACGTGACTTTCCGCATCTATGGGTTCGCAATCAACGACCCGGGAGCCGCGAACACCTCGAACATCTACCGCCTCGATAATATCCAGCTCGAGGCAACTCTCACCACAGTTCCCGAGCCAAGCACCACACTGCTCGGCCTGCTTGGTTCGCTCGGCCTCTTCATCCGCCGTCGCTAGTACGGTCTTGATACACTGGTTTTGCCAGAAGCGGATCAACAAGCTTGAGATGCCCCCAACACTCTTGGGGTGGGTCTGAATTTGGCGAATCTTCGTCGCCTCAATCCACGCTCGCGCCCGTCCGAAGGGTTGCCTATTCTTCAGGCCATGAAAGATTCAAGCTTATCGGAATCCTTACCAAGGCGAGCCTTTCTGAAACAATCAGCCTCCTGTGCCGCACTCGGCGCGACCGGGTCTGCGATTGCCCAATCCTCTCACAAAGAAGTAAAAGCGATGGAACACCCGGACGAACTCCGCAACCAACTCGTCACCTGCCTCGGAGGCCCCTGGCCGGATCCCTGCCCCCTGAAGCCGGTACTCCGGAAAACCATTCAAAAAGACGGCTACCGCATCGAGTCACTCACCTATCAGGTCGAGAAGGATGACCACGTGCCGGCCCTCCTTCTCGTTCCCGACGATGCCAACAAGAAGAAACCTGCTGCGGCGGTAGCGGTCTGGCACCAGCACGCCGGGCAGTATCATCTCGGCAAGAGCGAACCTGCCGGCCTCGCGGGCGACCCGATGCATCACACCGGAGCCGCCCTCGCCCGGAAAGGATACGTCGTGCTCTGCCCCGACGCCCTTTGCTTTGAAGAGAGACAGGACCCCGATGAGAAGTTAAAAGGAGGCCGTTACGAACGCTTCGAATTCTTGCGCTACGTCATGGCGGGCCGATGTATGGCTTGGAAAAACATCCTCGATATGCGGCGCGCGATCGATTTTCTCGTCTCCCGCCCCGAGGTTGATGCCGCACGGATTGGTTGTTATGGCCACTCCATGGGATCAACCCACACCTGGCTCGTGGGCCCGCACGAACCGAGGCTCAAAGCACTCGTTGGAAACTGCTGCCTTCCCACCTATTCCGCCATTCACGACGAAAAAATTCTCCACTGCTTTCCCAACTTCGTCCCCGGTTGGCTGGAGCATGGCGACACCCCCGAAATCGCTTCCCTCATTGCCCCGCGGGCCCTTCATCTGAATCTCGGAGAGGCTGATGGAGGCAGCCCGATCAAACAGGCTCGCGAGGGCGTCCAACGAATCGCCCGGGCATACGAAAAGGCAGGGGCCGCCGAACAGTTTAGTCACTATATCCAAGCCGATACCGGACACATTCTTTCTCCCGAAATGTGGGACAAGACCAAGGAATTTTTCGCAGCGCATCTCGCCTAGGCTCTCCACTCGATCTCATCAATCCACAAAAGGAATTCGACGCCACCATCTCCACCGAAGACGATTTTACTGAACGCAGATGAGGTGACCGGAGGTGCGGATCAGCAACTTGCCGTCAAAGGGAACCGGGGTGGCGAGGATTTGCTCCTCCATGTCATTCTCCCCGAGGAGCTCGAATTTCTCACCAATGCGGGCAGAGAAAACGACGCCATCCTCACGGGGAGCGTAGAGAACTCCTCCGGCAATAACGGGAGAGGCGTAATAAGGAATGAGAGATTTGGGAAGCTTGGCCGTCCAGAATGGCTTGCCCGTTTTTGGATCGAGACAAACCACCTCTCCCTTGTGACGGAGGAGGTAAACTTTGCTATCGTATTCGATCGGACTGGAAACGAAGACCCCAAAGTCGTCAGTATCCCACGCTCGATGAGTTTTGGTCACATCGCCTTTCCCACCCAGGCGAACCGCATGGACTTCAGCCTGCTTCCGATCATCCCGGCCTACTGGAACCACCGCGATATCTCCAACGACCACAGGTGTTGCGATTGGGGGCCAGAGTTTCTTTCCCTTCGGATTAAATCCACCGCTCGACCAGAGAAGAGCACCATCGTCTGCCGCATAAGCCGTCAGATGGTCAGAGCACCAAATGAGAAAAGCGTCCTTGTCGCCATGACGAATAGGAATCGGCGTGGTGTAGCCTTGATCATTCTCAGCCGGAACCTCAAAGTTGCGTTCCTGCTTCCAGCGAATCTTGCCGGTCTTCTTGTCGAATCCGGCAACCCACGAATCCCCCGAGTGAAGCCGGGGAAGAATGACGAGATCGCCCATGAGGATCGGAGAACTTCCCTGATCCCAGTAAAGATCCTGCCGACCAAACTCTTCGGCCAGGTTCCGTTTCCAGCGGACTTTCCCATCCATTTCGAGAGCAGCGAAGGTGCCACTCTTAAAGTAAACAAAGACGCTCTTTCCATCGGTGACGGGCGAGGCGTTGCTGCTGGTACCGAGCTTCATGTGCTTGGCTTTCATTTCAGCACCAAACTCGGTTTTCCAAATCTGTTTCCCATCGAGATCAAACGCCAGGGCGGTGTCGACTCCGTCCTTGGGTGCGGTGAGAAAGATTCGGTCCTTCCAAACTACAGGAGAAGAAGCGCCCTTCCCCGGGAGGGCGACTTTCCAGGCAACCTTGTCCACACTCCATTTCGTCGGATAGTTCTCGCCGGCCCGGCTTCCATTATGCGACGGCCCCCGCCAGGAAGGCCAGTCCTCCGCAACAAGCGGGAATATGCTGTGTGAAAACAGGACGGCGGCAGCAAAGGCAATCGAGGGCTTTGACAGGGGCATGTCTGTTTTACCACAATCAGAGGCAATGTCTTTCCGCTTTGTTTCAGAAGAATCAGTGGGGTCACTGGCATCGGCGAGACCGCCAAGAGCAACATGACCGCGCTTGGCTATCTTTCAGGGACCGATTTAGTCACCCCTCTTGATCGTTTGGATTTCCCCGATTTTCTCGGGCGTCGCACTCCTGTCAAACTCGACGTTGCAAGCCGCCACGCGAAGCGTCACCGGATCTTCCTCCCCGAAACCTGGGCCCACGAAAGCGCAGATCAGCAGGAAGACCCTCTGCAAATGGCGTCTCGGATTGATCTTCATCGGGAATTCATACGGCCGTATCCAGATGCTTTTCCAACCATCAATTCCGGAGCCAAGGATCTATTTCCTGATAACTTTCCGGACTGGTTTCCTCCGATGAGGTCAACAGCTGGAGCAGTCAACTACGCCAAAATTTCCTTCACGACCTTGCCGCGCACATCGGTGAGGCGGAAATCGCGGCCCTGATTGCGGAAGGTCAGGCGTTTATGGTCAATGCCCAGTTGGTGCAAGATGGTGGCGTGGAGGTCATGAACGTGAACCTTGTTCTCGGTGGCATGATAACCGAACTCATCGGTGGCACCGTAGGTTAGGCCAGGCTTCATTCCGCCTTCGGCCATCCACATCGTGAAGCCATGCGGGTGGTGATCACGTCCCCAGGTATTGCCCGTCACCTGGGCAACCGGCGTCCGGCCGAATTCCCCGCCCCAAATGACGAGGGTATCGTCCAATAAACCACGTTGTTTGAGATCGGCGATGAGAGCGGCTATCGGCTGATCGGCCGCACCACACTGTAGACGGTGTTCGCGATCAATGTCGGTGTGGGAATCCCAACCGCGATCGTAAAGCTGGACGAAACGAACACCGCGCTCCACAAGTCGCCGCGCCATCAGGCAATTGCGGGCAAAGGATGGTTTAGTGTGATCAGCACCGTATAGCTCCATCGTCTTTTCCGATTCCTTGCTCAGATCAGCCAGCTCCGGCACGCTGGCTTGCATGCGAAAAGCCATTTCGTACGACGCGCTTCGGTTTAGAATTTCAGGATCACCAAGTGCATTGTGTTGGCGGATGTTCATCTACTTCAAAAGTCTGAGTTCCTGAAAGCGATCTTTCGTGATAAATCCTTCGGCATTATCGAGATGAAGCACAGGGGCTCCGCTGTTCCTGAACGGAACTCCGGCGTGACGGGAGTCAAGAAACCCGTTGCCCCAGAAACTCTGCAAAAGCGGTTGGCCATCGCTCACTCCGGAAGTCAGCACAGTATATGCCGGAAGGTCATCGTTGACCGAACCAAGTCCATGAGACAGCCAGGACCCAAGAGTCGGCCGATCACCCAAGAGGGTTCCACAATTCATGAAGTTTACGGCGGGCTCATGAATATTCGTTTCGGTGACCATTGACCGAATCACGGTCAGTTCATCGGCAACCTTCGAGAGATTTGGAAGGAGCTCGGAAATCACAGTTCCGGATTCTCCGTGCTGCCGAAAAGCATAGGGTGACCCCTTCAAATTCGGAGTCCCACGGATGAGCGCAAACTGCTGGTGATCTTTGAGCAACTCCTGGGGAATCGGCCTACCGTCCAGTTCTTTGAGCTTGGGCTTGGGATCAAAAAGATCAATGTGCGAAGGACCACCCGCCATAAAGAGGAAAATGACGCGCTTCGCTTTTGGAGCATGATGGAAGCGGGACAGATTCTGATGCTCGGCCAAAAGCTTGTCATTCATCAGGGAGGCCAAAGCCACCGAGCCCAGGCCCCCAAGCGAGCGGCTTAAAAAGGCACGGCGCGTATGATCTGCGGATATGTATGATGGCAGGTTCATGGTCTTGTGATGGTTTCGTCAAGATTCAGGAACACAGTCGCGACACTTTGCCAGACACTCAGTTCGGGAGAGTCCGCGCGCGCGTAGCGGGTCAACCATTGGGCCTTCAGAAAATCCATGAATTTTGCATGTTCGGCACGCGCAGGCGGGCGGCCCAGACAGAGCCAGAACGCGCGTTCGAGGCGCACTTCATCGGGGGTCTCTTCCGAAATAATCTTCCGCGCCAGTCCGGCCGCAGACTCCATAAAAACCGGCGCGTTTAGAGTCGCCAAGGCCTGGATGGGGAGATTGGAAGGTTTGCGCTTCGTGACACAAACGGCCCGGGACGGGGCATCAAGAAGCTCCATCGTTGGGTTCAGGGCCATCCTACGCCAATAGGTGTATAGGCTCTTCCGGTAACGGTCGTCACCAGTACTGGCGATCCACTCCCCGGGGAGGTCACGTTCTTCCCAGTAGTCATCGGGCTGATGGGGAAATACGCCGGGGCCACCCACAGAAGGTTTAAGGAGACCACCAATAGCCAGAGCTTGATCGCGGATTTGTTCAGCGGGCAATCGCACTCTCGGGAGCCGGCCAAGCCACAAATTTTCGGGATCTTTTTCCTTCAGGACTGGTGTGATTTTTGTCGACTGGCGATAAGTCGCAGAGGTCACAATCAACCGATTGATGTGCTTCATATCCCACCCGCTTTCGACGAATTCCACCGCCAACCAATCGAGCAATTCCGGATGAGTCGGAAGAGCACCTTGGGAACCAAAGTTGGCGGGAGTGCGGACCAAGCCCTCACCGAAATAGCTTTGCCAAAAACGGTTCACCACGACCCGGGCAACAAGTGGGTTCTTCCCATCCACCAACCAGCGGGCGAATTCGAGCCGATTCGTTGGTTGCGATTGCGACCCGGAAGCAAGCACAGCCGGAATTGCCGGAGAGACCTTGTCCCCACGAGTCAAAAAGTTTCCCCGAAGATGAATGTAAGTGTCGCGAGGATTGCCTCTCTCTTTCATCACAGGGACCGCGACTTCCTGCGGGGAATCAGGATATAGCTTCCGATCGAGCTCTTGAAGCTCAAGCTGGAGTTTTTGTATTTCTCCACTCTCCAACCCGAACTCGAGGGCCCGGTCATAAAGAGCGACGTCTGTGAGTGCCCCCTCGAATTTGTAAACATTTGGTTCACTGGAATTTCGATAGCTCGCTCCTATCGCAAGGCTGCGGGCGGAAACCGCGATCGTCTCCGGAATCTTCCCGATCATGCGCGCAGCACGATCCTCGTTACCATCAACGAATAGACGGACCGATTTACCCGCTGCAAACACAACTGCAACCCGGTGAGCCTGCCCGTCATTGACAGCTTTGCTTCCATAAACCGCAACACCTGAGAATGGTTCGATGTCCGATGAAACCCAGAAGAAAAGATGACCGGGATTTGCTTCCTTTTCGCCTTCGCCACCGATTCCGAAGAGGTAACTCCGCTGCTCCCCGGGCCAGTCATTTTTCGAGACAATGGTCGCCACTTTTTGCTTTGTCTGAATCGTGGCGGTGATGGTCAGGTCTCCCTCCACACTGAACTTCCCGGCATCGGGTTCGGAATGGGGCGCGTTCCATTTTCCCAGTAAACCTTCGTCATCAGGAGGATTTAAAAGAATCATCCTCTTACGTGTTGCCTCCAATTCGTCCTTGAGGCGAGCTCGCGCAGCCAAAAGTTTTGGGTCTACATCAAATACGGGATTACGATACTTCATCGTCGGTCCACCCTGTCCATGCCCCTCGCCGCTGTGCTCGATATTGTTGAAAATCGCAAACATCGAGAAATAATCACGCTGGCTAATCGGGTCAAATTTGTGGTCGTGGCATTCCGCACATTCCATGGTTAGCCCAAGCCAGACTTTGCCGGTTGTGTTAACGCGATCGGTGACTCCTTTCAGACGATACTCCTCTACTGGGTAGGTTTCGCCACGAGCCTGTGGCGCATTGCGATGGAAACCGGTGGTCAGACGTTGCTCATTGCTTGCGTCCGGCAACATGTCACCAGCCAGTTGTTCCACAGTAAATTGGTCGAAGGGCATGTTGCTATGGAGCGCGCGAACGACCCAATCACGGTAGGGCCAAATCTGGCGCATCTTGTCATCGGCAAACCCCCGGGTGTCGGCATAGCGGGCCAGATCAAGCCAGTCCTGGGCACGTCACTCGGCGTAATCGCGAGTCGCCAATAAGCGGTCTACAAGCCGTTCGTAAGCATCAGGTTTATTGTCGTCTAAAAATGCAGAGACTTGCGCAGGAGTTGGAGGAAGCCCGGTAAGATCCAGGGTGACCCTTCGAAATAAGGTCATACGGTCGGCCTCGGGAAAAAGGCCCAGACCTTCTTTCTCAAGACGCCCGGCAATAAACTGGTCAATCACATTTCGTCCGCCTGCCACAACCGGTATTTTTGATTTCTGGGGAGGTATTAAAGCCCAAGGCGCTTGATACTTACCTCCTTCCTCAATCCAGCGCTTGAGCAGATCCTTCTCTGCATCAGAAAGACTCTTGCTGCTCTCCGGCGGCGGCATAACTTTTTCAGAATTTGTGTTGGTGATGCGATGCCAAACTTCACTGTGCTCAAGATCTCCGGGCTTGATGGCCTGACTACCATCTCTCGGGGCATAAGCTCCCTCCGCAGTATCGAGACGAAGGTTTGCTTCTCTGGCTTTCGAATCGAACCCGTGACACACAAAGCACTTGTCAGAAAGAATCGGACGGATGTCCCGATTAAACCCCACCCGATCGGTTTGCGCACAAGCGCCTGAAACAAGTATCAACAGGCCCGTTACAAGAGCCGATCTGCAGTCAATTGAGCGAAAATTACTTTTTCAAGCATGAGCCTTACTTGAGCGGATCTTTACTTATTTCATTCATTTTACAAGGAATGAACAAGAATGAGAACGCGAGACCGATTCGAAAGAAGGACAGAAGTGATCAGACATTTGGCGAGGTCCTCTCGGGAATCGTGAGTGTCGTCTCGGTGCCGCTTGCCCGTGTTAAACCATCAATCTCAAGCCAGTCTCTCGAAGAGAGATCGACCGTAGGGTCGAGCGCATAGGTCCAAACTCTCTATGAAAGGTTCACCGGCTCCAAACCCTTCACCCATTCGGTCCTTTTCCGTCACGACGGTTCAAATTGCGGCGGAACTTTCCCGGAGAGCTGCCATAACGTTCGCGATAGCTCGTTTGAAGATAATGGGCGTAATTAAACCCCGTCATCTCCGCAATGGCCTCGATCGTGAGGTCCGTATTCTGCAGGAGACGATTAACCTCTCCAAAGCGGACACGGAGAAGCTCGGCTTTCGCGCCCCGTTTCAAGGTCGCTTTCATTCGACGTTCCAAGGTACTGCGCGATACCCCAAGTTCATCACATATCTCTGCTACGGCGATTCCTGAGAAGGCCTGTTGCCGGATCAATTTGACCGCCTCCAAAACAATGGGGTCGTCGATCACGAATCCATCCGATGAAGCCCGGATTTCAATGCCCTTCGGAGGGATCAAAGTGGTCCCGGGATTCGCATCGGAGTCTCCCTTCATCATCTGATCCAACATTTCGGCGGCACGATAGCCCACCGTCTCTCCATCAAACCGAACGCTGGTCAATGGAGGCGAAGCAAATCTGCAAAGGGTCGTTTCGTTTTCGCAACCCACCACCGCAACTTCCTCGGGAACGGAGATTCCGGCTCGTTGGCAGGCGTCGAGAAGGCGAGTAGCCAGCTGGTCATTTGTCGCAAAAATTCCCACCGGCTTTTGAAGCGATTGCAACCACGCGATCAATTTGGCTTGATGATCCTCCCAATCGTCCGGACTTGCTTCGCCTTGGGATGGCAACACTGCACAGTCCGCATCGGTCACCTCCTTCACATGGGTGACGAATTTCTGAAATCTTTCCCTAAAAAACGATTCGGTATCGAGCGTGTAAGCCGCGAATTGCCGATACCCACGATTAATAAAGTGATCAGCAACCAACTGCCCGATCATCCGATTATCCATACCAACAAATGGAAATTGCCGGTTAAAATTTGATGATCGCAACTCAATCGCCGGCAACCCTGTCATGGCGATCGCATTTGCCATCTCTTTGCTATGTGTCCTCGTTAGGATCCCATCACCATCCCAATTCTTCAGCCATGGTGGAATAGAAGACTCCAAGGACCGTAACTCAAGAAAAGTAGACCAGTGACCATGGCGGTGCACGTATTGGCTGACCCCCGCGAGCATCTCCCTGGAATAGGTCCGGGTTGTTTCGATGAGGATCGCGACGCGACGAACAGATGATTTATGCTGGAATCTAATGTGCCGAAAAACCTGATATTTCATGGATCGTAACTGGATAGACAGCTGAGACAAGCGGGTTATTGTGCCCGCGACCCGGACCATCCAGGGGAGCTAGACCAAATCTATGAAACGCAAACATCATCGAGGCTCCGGATTGCTTCCGCGCATCCTCACCATGATTCTCCTGTGCTTTTCTGCCAGTCTTTGGGGCGGAACCACACCCAACTTCATTGTCATTCTTGCCGACGATCTCGGCTATGGCGACTTGGGCTGCTATGGCTCAACGAGAGTTAAAACCCCCCACATTGACCAGATGGCACGGGAGGGCATGAGATTCACCTCATTCTACGCTGCCGCGTCGGTATGCTCTGCTTCCCGGGCAGCTCTGTTGACAGGCCGTTATCCAATTCGCACGCGCGTCACCGGCGTCATTAGCGCGAACACAAAGAACCACCTTCCTTTGAAAGAGATCACTCTGGCAGAAAGGTTCAAAGCGCTGGGATATGCCACCGCGATCTTCGGAAAATGGCACCTCGGCAACACGCCCGATGTCTGGCCTCTGAAGCAAGGCTTCGATGAATGGTTCGGAACGGTCGGTTCCAATGATATGGGAAAAGGGCAGCCTTCACTCAACGCAAGACGATCCGGAAAGGCTGGCGTCGAACTCGTCAAGCAAGACAAGGTCATCGAAATCAATCCCGACCAGAGATTGCTGACGCAACGCTACACGGATCGGGCGGTGGAATTCATCCTTCGCAAAAGAAACAAACCCTTTTTTCTCTTTGTGCCTTACAACATGCCGCACACGCCCCTGTTTGCGAGCAACCGGTTCGAGGGGACGAGCGGGCACGGGCTATATGGTGACGTAGTCACGGAGATCGACGACTCGGTTGGTAAAATTCTCCGCGCAATCAAATCGGCAGGGATCGACGAGCGGACGATTGTGCTATTCACCTCGGACAATGGCCCATGGCTGATCTTCGGTGACCATGGTGGGTCGGCTTCCCCCCATTCAGGCGGTAAAAAGCAAACCCTAGAAGGTGGTATGCGTGTTCCCATGATTGTGCGCGGACCGGGATATGTCGCTGAAAATCTCACCAGTGACACACTCGTGACTGCCTTGGATCTGACCCCGACTCTTTTGGCGACAGCCGGGGTAGAAAAACCACCGGAAAAAATCGACGGCCGAAACCTCAGCCCCTTGTTACTTGGCCAAGGTATCGGCAGAGCAAAGAGCACCCCATTCTTTTACTTTTGGGAAAGAGAATTAAGAGCAGTGCGCCTCGGCCAATGGAAACTACAACGACCACATCTTGACAGACAAGCACCTGACCCGGCCCGGATTGGCAATGGTGGTGAACGCGGTAAGGTAAAAAAGATCAGCCGGGCAAAAGCCTTGTATAACCTGCAAACCGATCCGGGAGAGGAGCGTAATCTTGCATCGCAGCATCCCGAAATAGTGGAGTCACTCATGGACCGGCTGATAGACTTTGAGAAGAAATTGGAGGAAGTCGCCCAACCAGCGCGCCCTGCTGAGAAAGCGTCCGGAAATTAGGACCAGGCAAGAAGAGGATGTCTCTATATAACTTGCCAGATATTTACGAAACCAATCAACCAAACCCAACCCGAATGAAAACAGAAAGTAACAATTCCAAATGGATCGGCAAAGCCCTGGTCGTTATTGGCGACGCATCAGAAACCGTTGACACCCTCTATCCATACTACCGCTTACAAGAAGCTGGAATTGAGCCAATCGTGATTGCACCGGAAAAGAGGCTCTACCAGATGGTAATGCACGAGATCCGTCCCGGCTGGACCATCACACGCGAATGGGAGGGCTATCAATTGGCAGCCAACCTCGCCTTTTCAGAAGTCAATCCAGAGGACTACCTTGGAATCTTCTTCTCCGGAGGGCGGGCACCGGAATACATTCGTGAAGATCCGGATCTCATTAAATTAACCCAATGGTTCTTTGATCACAACAAGCCTATTGCGAGTGTCTGTCATGGTGTCGAGATTCCTGCCCGCGCAGATCGGGTGAAGGGACGGCGCATGGCCACCGTGGCAAAATGCCAGTTCGACCTTGAGATCTGTGGCGGGATCTACGTCAATGAACCGTGCGTGATCGATGGTAATCTGGTTTCAGGAAGAACCTATCACGACAACGGGCACTATGTCGGCTCCTGGATCAAGATGCTCGAGGAGGAAGCCTCAACCAAATCTTAAGCGATGAATCGCAGAAAATTTACAAAACTCTCTGCAGCCGCTGCTCTTTCCAACCCGGCCCACGGAGCGGAAAAAAAATGGGCTCCCCGCTATGTGATGTCATCGGCAATGTATGGCAATCTGCCGCTGGACGAAGTCCTCGCCCAGGTTGGAAAGACCGGAAGCGATTCGATTGATATCTGGCGAAAAGTGCATGCTACTCATCGGGAGCAAATCAGCACTATCGGGGATGAGGCCTTTCAGAAATTACTCAAGAAACATCGGACCAAGATGTCTGTTTCAACCTGCTATCCACTGGGGCCATTCCGCCAAGATCACGAAATGCGTTGGACCAAAAAGAACGGCGGGGCGATGACAGTTTGCGGCTCGGGAAGTATGGGACCGAAGGACCCGGTCGGCAAGGAGGCCAAGAGACAGGTGAAGGTCTTCTTTGAAAAGCTAAAACCTCACTACCACCTGGCCGAAGAACTCGGTGTGATCATGGCGATCGAGAATCACAAGAACTCGATGCTCTCTTCGCCCGATTCGATCCGCTATTTTTACGAGCTTAATCCATCCAAAAATGTCGGCGTGGCCTTCGCGCCTCATCATCTCAACGACTCCGTTGACCAAATCCCCACGCTCCTCAAGGAAGGGGAAAACAGACACATTCCATTCATCTATTTTCAGGAACATCATCCATCATCGAAGAAGAAGATGTCCGAAGAAGAGCAACTCAAGCAGCTCCCGGGATTTGGCACACTGGACTATGTTCCGATCCTGGAGACTTTGCATACAATCAAGTTCTCAGGGCTGGTGGAGGTTTTTGGTCACCCGGTACCCAGAGGTATTCCGATGCTTGGATCAGCGGGTCAGATCACCAAGGCTATCAATACTTCGAGGGCTTATCTCGCTGACTGTCTAAAACAATGAAGAAGAACTTCCTTCCCGCTTTGATAGTGATGGTTGGTGGCCTCGCTCATGCCGAGCCACTTGTGGTTGGCTATGAGCGATTCCATTCAGGGACTCCCTCCGCAGTGGGCGGAGCGATCCTTTTTTCCGAGCTGGGCTGCGCCAACTGTCACGGAGGATCCAAGGTTGTCATTCCCCGAAGTGGCCCTTCCCTCGAGAACCTCTCCAGCCGGGTTGACCGTGACTGGGTGGTGAAGTTTCTTAAAAATCCCGAAGCCGGTCGCAAGGGATCTACCATGCCCAACATGACTCACGGCCTTGCCGGGCCGGAGGTTGAGGCTGTCGTTTCCTATCTCGGCTCGCTTGGAAAGGGGCTCAAATTCAAGAAGGCTCGTCATGCCAACGCCGAACGTGGGAGCGCCCTCTATCATGAGAAAGGTTGTGTGGCGTGCCACGCTCCAACAAAAGATTTCAAGGGGCCCAAGGGTCGGGGTTTTAATCTCAAATCAGCATTTGCGATTTCTCTGCCTGATCTTAAGAAGAAGACTACACTCACTGCGTTGGAACACTTCCTCAGTGGTCCTTCGAGGTATCGTCCGGATGGTCGCATGCCCCACACCCCTCTTGAAAAACAGGAGATCATCGACCTCTCCGCTCATTTGCTCGACTTCCAATCAAGCGATCCCCGGGAATCGCGGGATCTGACTCCTTGGCGAAAGGTTGATCGCGATCAGATCGCGCGTGGCAGGTCGCTTGTGGCCAAAATGAACTGCGCCTCGTGCCACGATTTCCCGGGAATTGAAGCCTCAAAATTACGCCCGATCACACCATCTTCTTCTCTGAAAATAAGATCCTGTCTTACGAATGACCCCGTCGAAGGGCTGCCCTATTATCCCCTCACTAACAAGCAACGCGCTTCACTCGCTCTCTATCTCAAGAAAGATCAAGCGATCAAACCAAATCATGGCAAGGGGCACGTAACCTTCGCCGCCATGAATTGCTACGCTTGCCATGGTCGCGATGGAAGAGGTGGCCCGGGTGTGGAAACTGATGCCTTTTTTATCGGCAATGAAAGCCTTGGTGACTCCGGTCGCGTGCCACCACCACTCACTGGTATTGGTCATAAACTTCGACACGATTGGTTGGTTGGGGTCCTTGAGGGACGTGAGGATCGCCGTGTTCGTCCCTACTTGAAAACTCGAATGCCGGCATATCCCGCACATGCGAATGCCTTGGCGGATTGGCTCACTGAACTTGATGCAGCACCCGGAGCAAAGCAAATGACTCTTGATTCCAAGGACGTCGAGAAGGGGCGTCAACTCCTGGGTCGTCAGGGTGGCGTCAACTGCATCACTTGTCACAACTGGAGTGAACAACCGTCATTGGGAATTCCAGCCCTCGACATCAGTTCGCTTGATCAACGCCTTCAGCCCAGCTGGTTCCGCTCCTATCTCCTCGACCCGCCCGCCTATCGCCCCGGCACACTGATGCCCTCCCTTTGGCCCAAAGGTCATTCGTCCCTTCCGGATATTCTCGATGGAGATACGGAACGCCAGATCGCAGCCATTTGGGGATTCATCGAGAAGGGGCAAGGCCTGCCGACCGGATTCCCGGATCACCGCAGCGGTCGCTTTGAGCTCGCTCCAAAAGGTCGACCCATTATTCAGCGTACCTTCTTTGAGAAGACCGGAACAAAGGCGATCCTGGTCGGGTTTGCTGGCGATATTCATCTGGCTTACGATGGGCAGAAATCGCAACCATCGTTGTTGTGGCGAGGACGGTTCTTTGATGCCTATGGCACCTGGTTCTCCAGATTTTCTCCTTTCGGAAAACCCTTGAGCAACAGAATCTATTCTTTCGATCACGCTGGTCTCAAAACTGCTCGTTTTCGAGGTTATACGATCGGTCCCCTGGGAAATCCTACCTTCCTGTCGCAACGGGGTGATCAAGTGATCAAAGACAGCTATCGAGTTGAAGGCGGACAAATGATCCGAACCGTGAAATGGAGCCAAGCCGCTCCTCCTGCGATTGCCCACCCATCGGGAGTCGATGTTAAGGCGGTCGCAGCTGGACGGAGTAAAAAATTTACCTACTCATGGAAGTGACGAATCAGGATCAAAATCAATCTGTTCTACTTGGTCTTACCATCATTGTGATGACCACCAGCGGTTGGGCGCAGGAATCTCCGATCCCCAAATCATACGAACGCTTTGAAATTCTCGGCGCCGGCGTCGATAGGGATTCCCGCGACCCTTCCTGGAAACCCGGTAAAGGTATACCGATGGAGGTGAGCGGGATGGAATGGATGGGAGATCGATTGGCGGTTTGTATCCGCAAGGGAGAAGTTTGGATGCTTAAGAATCCGCTCTCGGGCGATCGTGAGAAAATCGAATTTCAACTCTTCGCATCCGGCTTACATGAGCCACTCGGATTACTGAGAGATGGCGACGATCTTCTGGTAACTCAGCGCTCGGAGGTGACCCGCTTGCAAGACAACAATCTAGACGGGAAGGCCGATGCCTATCTCACTGAGTGCGATGGCTGGAATGTCTCGGGGAACTACCACGCCTATACTTATGGTCCTGCCCGTGATCGTAACGGCAACTTATGGGTCACGCTTAACCTGGGCATGGGGAAACTCGCTAACAATGGGATTGGTTGGCGAGGCTGGGGAGGAATCATCGGAAAAGACGGGTCCTTCCAGCCCAAGTCATTGGGAATGCGTTCGCCATCCGGAATGGGGACAAATTTGAAAGGCGACCTATTCTTTTCAGACCAGCAAGGCACCTGGATTCCTGCCACGCCGATCTATCATCTCAGATCCGGTGTTTTTTATGGGAACCAGGAATCACTCGCGAGTCTCAAGTCGCCCAAGGCTCCCTTCACGATGGACGACATCCCCAAGGCAAATCAGGAATATGGTAAGGCCCTGGCAAGTTCAGAGAGGTTCGTCCCCCCTGCGGTCTGGCTCCCCTATAACAAAATGGGGCGCTCCGCAACAGATGTGCAGGTCATCGACCAGCAGGGAAAATTCGGCCCCTTCGACGGTCAGCTTCTTGTCGGTGAGTTTACGAATTCTGCAGTGAGCCGTGTCTTCCTCGAGCAGGTGGATGGCGAATATCAGGGAGCATGCTTCCCCTTCCTAAGTGATTTTCCGGCGGCGGTATTACGCCTTCAATTTGCGCCAGATGGCTCGCTGTTTGTTGGAATGAGCAACCGGGGCTGGTCATCACTTGGCAATCGCAGCTACGGGTTGGAACGGATTCGTTTCAATAAAAACACGCCTTTTGCGATTCAGGAAATGCGAGCGAAACCTGATGGCTTTGAGCTGGTCTTCACCGAGCCCATTCAGCCGGAATCGTTGGTTCCCGCTTCCCTGGAGGTCAGTAGTTTTACCTATCAATACTCGTCACGTTACGGTGGTGACGAGATCAATATCGCTACACATCAAATCAGTGGGATTCAACTTTCTCCGGACAGGAAATCCGCCCGTTTTCGAGTAAATGGCCTCAGAACCAATCATGTCTTCGAGCTGCGCACAAAAGGTCTGCAATCGAAATCGGGACAAAAACTAAAGCATCCAAACGCATGGTATACCCTCAATCGCATTCCTTCGGAATAGACTTCGAAGGGCTGCATACCGACCGATGAAGAATACTCCTGACTCTTTTACTTTTTCAAAGTCGCCAGAATTCCCGCGAATATCTTTCCAGACCTGATCCGCCTTCTTGTCCCTGCTCCTTTGCTCGATTTTTACAACAGGATCAAGCTCCTCCGCGGAGAAGTGCAGGCACCTTGGATATTCCTCTCGAATCTATGGCCGGGCGGTCACCACCAGGCGGGCAAATCGCAGCGGATTATTCACAGACCAAGGGGTCGGCGCACGCCATGCCCTGCGAGTCACTCCCGCCTGCTCGTCCGAGCCCAAGAACACTGCCGTGCCACTTTCCCAATTTGCGAGGTCGGAGGAAAATTCAACTACCACCCGGGCATCATCCGCCCCGGGCATCGTCGAAACAGTTGCGACCAAATACTCACCAAAAGAACCATTGTCCTCAAAGTTCCTGATTGAAATCGTGAGCGGCTCCAGCACATCCACAAGCGCATAGGCAAGCAGGTCATCGGCGGTCGCCCCTTGAAAAGGAAGGCCATCCGATACTCCCGGACTCCCTCCCGCCGCCAGACTTGATCTCCAGTTTGCCGCCTCACCCGGATCCGGATTCCCGGCGGGCGCGATCAAGCTAAGAGAGAAACCGTCACCATCGGCGGGAAGCGGCCATGGCGCTCGATCATCATACTGGAAATTTTGAATCACCGCACCTTCGGTGGCCAGCAGCGAAATCGTTTCACCCCCGTTATCCAATCGTCCCGCATAAGTTCCGGCAACCGGCAAACCATTTCCGAACGCCGCTTCAAACCCATCGGGATCTGCCACCAGAATGAGTCGCTCACCCGCCCTGAGAACGGCATCGTCGGGAAAAGCAAAAGTGATCCCGCCATTGAAAACGACACCTGCAAGACTAATGGTCTCGCTCGAAATATTCATCAACTCGAGATATTCCGTGACCTCCGGATCTCCCGACGGATTATAGTAGATTTCAGAGATCACCAGGTTCTCGGGCGAAGCAGGAGGCGCGGTCACAAAAACCGCCTCACTCAATGCGCTCCACTCGTTACCATCAAAACTCCGGGTCCGCACGGTCGTGGGCCCATCGATGGTAATGGCATCGCCCGGAGTGTTGAGAGCCGTAACATCCAATTGCAAATCCATCCCCATGTCCGAGCTCCCGGCGCTGCCGTTGTGAAGCTCAATCGCAATGACGTTTGTCCCCTCCACGAAGGCCGAAGGTGGAAAGGTGAACACGTCAATATTACCCTCCCTGATATTACTATCGCTCAGCGCCTCCGTTTCAAAATCAACCGGGTCAGCCGGCATGTTGTCCCGCGCGATCTCCGTCCCGTTCAAATAAACAATGGCCCCGCCATCAGACATGACCCGCGCCGTGGCCTCGGTAATGAGACTCGCATTGGTGACCTCAAAATCCTTCCGAAAGTAGACGGTAATGTTTCGGTCAGGATTGATCCAGGGACCGGGAAAAGGGTGATCATTCACCGAACCGAACCCAAGAGGAGCATCTCCGACAGCCCACAAGGAGTCATTATAAGCAGGCTCTTTCCACGCGCTTCCCTGATCACTCCCGTCATCGAGGTAACTCCACCCTGTCGCCCCGGCTGAGATCAAAGTTTGCTCGCTTTTGGCCCCATTAATTTTGACTGCATTGGGATGAATCCCTCCACCGCTCAATCGTGGATCACTGCCATCGGTGGTGTAATAAATATCCCCGGTATCATTGGTGAGAATAAGGCCGGACCCGGGCGCGATCATTCCTCCATGCTGACTGAAGACCGGTGGATCAATATCAGGATAAAGTCCCGCCGCCCGAAACTGACTGATGCTGATGGGAGTGCGGTTGGGAAACCAGGTGTTGTATTCCCGGCTGAGTCCCCGATCAAAGTCCACCAAAGTTCGCGGGGTCGAATCAACATGATCTCCCCATCGTGCGCTCTCGGCTTTCATTGCCAGACGAATCCCCTGCGCCCGGGCATCCCACTGCGCCGCTCCATTTTCCGGAGTGAGTGCTCCGTCATTGAACATGTGCTTGTAAGCCCGGTCCGCAAAGCGCTGGGCATACTCCGGGTTGCTTTGTAACCACGCATTGATCGAGGTTGGTCGATGCTGGGTCCCGCTCCGGCCATGAGTGATCGAGTTGATATTTAGGTTGCCGGTGGAAAGTCCATTGAGACCGGCCCGCTCGGCATCATGGCAAAAGAACATGTACTTCCCAGGGGGATTTACCCGGCGCATCGCACGCACATTGTTCTGATCCCAATCGGTATTTCCCGCATGAAAATTGAGCACGAGGTAATCGATAAAGCTGTCGAGATCGAGGTATTGCTCCACGGTTTCAAGGTCTCCCGCCCGGGCAGCGTCCAGGACAGCCCGCCAACTTTCAAGCATGCGTGAATTCACTTCGGACTGGGTTCCCTTGATCACCTCGATGTTGTTGCCTCCCACAATCCGAAAGCCTTCCCAATCATCCTCTTCCCCACCAAAACGCTCGGCAGTCCACTCTTCCTCGATCCGCTCAAAGAGATGGTGCATCCCAAAATAGAGCCCATTGATATAAACGTGGACTTCATTTTGAAGCGCCTCCGGATAACCCATCGCAAAGCGCGCGTCGCGAAACCACTGATCGCGAATATACATCGCAAACTGGCGCACTGCCACCGTCGGATGGACCCAGGAATTTCCATTGCCCCCACGCAAAATGATCTGGTTAAAGGTCTCGGTCGGGGCATCCGATCCAAAGAGGGGAAAGCGTAATTTTCCGGCCCCATATTCATTACGAAAAGCAAGGCGGAAGTTGTGCTTCCCGCGATTTGGATTGCGCGAAGCATTGCCATTCATGAGCATGCCGGCATCGAGCTGAATCGGAGAACCGTCTTCAAAGTCGATCATCTCCACCGAAACACGCCGTTCGGAATTAGGTCCGGAATCTTGCGGGTTCACTTGAATGCCCGTCTGTTGATCAAACAAATTATCAATATCCGTCACGATGGAAATTGTAGGTAAATCGCGCAACGCTTCCTTCAGCTCTTCACGAGTGTAAACCGAACCAACGACATCGGGATCCATTTGAAAGTCTCCCGGAATGGTATTTCCATTTCGCGATCTCCAGGGGAGAGGGTAGCCCGGCGGTTGTGCCGGTTGGTTCAGCACGTCATCAAGAAACAGGTAAGTTTGGGTATCAACATTCGAAGGGCGCAATCCGGTCTTCACGGCGATCGCACGGAGCACGGTGCTGGTAGTGACGTCAACCAAGGCCGAGGCCGGGGTGGCGTCATTTGCAGAAGTGATCTGAGTGCCATTCGAGAGCGTCGGAGTGCTACCGTCGGTGGTATAAATGATGGTCGCTCCGGGCGTGGCACTTTCAATATTCACCCCAAAGGGAGCCTCGAAGAATCCGCGATCGACATCAAAGGTGGTGTCGCGGACATAATCAGTGAACTCAATGCCCGAGTTGGGAGCTCCGGGGGTGGGTTCCTCGAGATACCCACCGATGACTCCACCGGAAAGGTCCCGGGTCTCGACTGTCAGCATGGGAATCAGCAAAATATCCGAACTTCCCGCGCTGTCGTTTAGGATCTGAAAAGCGAGGATATTTTCTCCACTCCGGAGTTTCCCCGCGAAATCAAGCGGAAATCTTTCCATCGTATCGCCCTCGCGAATTTCACCCCGATCAGTGGCGATCGAATCGTATCTCAGAGGCTCCGGCAGGTTTTTAGAAGCCACGGGTTCACCGTTAAGATAGGCCGCAAATCCATCCTCGTAAAATAGCTCCAAATTCATCGCAACGACCTCGGCCGGATTCTCAATGTTGAATGGAATTCTGACATAGGCACTGCCTGCGATTCCCCTCATCACTGAATCGGTGTTTCCCCCTGCCCCGATAAAATTCGGAAAACTATAGCCATAACCGATTCCAGTTTGAGCTGAGTTCCAGCTCGAGTCATCAAAGTCCGCTGATTGCCAGGAATTTCCAATATCAGAAGGCGGAACAATCCAGGTCCCGACAGTCGGCCAGGGAATCAAGGTCTCCGATTCGGTGGCGGAATTTGTTCCGGTTCCATAGGCCGCTCCATAAAACTGTCTGGGATACTCGGGCGTAAACTGACTGAGCGGGGTACTGCCATCCGTGTCGACCAGCGCGAGGTATTCACCGCCGGCCGAAAGCGAAAAATTAGTATGAAGCTCCCCCTGCAGATCACTGCGGTCCTTGCCCGAAGCGAAAACCACAAGGTATCCTCCCGCAGGAACGGTAACATCGGGAAACTCCCACTTTGCGAGATCGGAATCGCTGTCTGTCAAAAACAAGCCATCCGTCGAAACCGGAACGGCTCCGGTATTGTGCAACTCAATCCAATCCGAAGCGTCTCCATCGCCATCAAGGTAGGAGCCATCGTTGTCTGCGACAAATTCCGTGATGCTGAGTTGTCCGAAGGCTGCCGCAGGGAGCAGAAGTAAGGACCGTAATGCCGCTGCTGGCCGATTGGAAGAAGAAGTCATAGCTACCGTAAGGGGTAGCCCGACTGTCCGTCCCTGAGCAAGGGCAAATTCATCTAACCGCCAGCCTTGCCCGGTTTGCTCTTACCGAAGACCGACTTCAATTCAGTCACTTTCGTCAGGACAAGGCGTCCGTTCCGCTCGCTGGTGTTCCCGGTCAGGGCGATCGGCGTGCCGACATGGTAGGCGAGGTTGAAGCCGTGGAAGTCCCGGAAGCTGACCTCGATCCGCACCGATGGTTTGTCAGCAACATCAATGTAGAAGACCTTGGCCTCATCGAGATTGTCCGACATCCTAAGCCGTCCTTGCACGGTCAGTTTTCCCTTTCTTGTTTTCACCCAACTCTCGAAAGGCCGCTCCTGATATTCATCGAACTCCCCACCATCGAGGCCCGGTAATGCCGCCGAGGAATTGGCGAAGGAATCGGAGTCGATCCCAAATTTTTCCAGCAAGGAAAGATGGAGACGACCGAGCTCTTGGTTCTTGGAATAGCGAAGGTAGCGGCCCGTCTTAAGCTTCCCGCCACCCTTGCCGGCCAACACGATGGGAATCCGCTGCGCAGTGTGATTATCACTGTGGCCCATTCCGGATCCAAAAAGAACGATACTGTGATCAAGTAATGAGCCATTCTGATCCTTGTAGGATTTCAGTTTGGTGAGGAGGTAATCAAACTTCTCCATGTGCCAGAGGCTGATCTTGAGCAGGGCATCGATGTTCTCCCGGCTGAAGTTTCGGAAAAAGTGCGACAAGTAATGGTGTTGTTTTTTGATCCCAAGAAAGTCAAAAACCATACGGCTGTTACTATTGCCAAGCATGTAGCTGATGCAACGGGTCGAGTCAGTCCAAAGAGCCATCGCCATGACGTCGAGCATCGCTTCAACTTGTTCGTTGAGATTCCCCGAACCTTCGGGGCGTTTCAGGCTGGAAAAATCAACTCCGTTCGGACCGCTCACCGGCGTCATTTTTTCGAGCCGTTGTTCGGTTTCACGAACGGTCGTGAAGTATTCCTCGAGAGTCTCCTGATCCTCGCGTCCCGCTTTCCGTTGCAGAGCTTTGGCATCGTCACGAACGCGATCGAGAAGACTGGCAATCTCCTCCCGTTGGTTCGGGTCGCGCATGGGATTTCGAAAGAGACGATCGAAGATCAATTGCGGATCACTCTCGCGCGGGATCCGATCGCCCTTCTCGTTGTAAGAAATATAACTGCAATCGATTTGATTCGTGAAAAGCCCTTCGGTGGTCAGCTCGAGGGAGCGATGCGCGGTGTCACCGCTAATTTTGTCGGCAATGAGTTGATCAACTGAAGCCGACTTCTTGTTCTGGTGGTGTCCGGCAAGGAAGCGTCGGGTCGAATTACTATGTGATGAGAAACCGAAGTCCCCCATGTTATCGAGAATGAGCAAGTCATCCTTGTGCTTGGCGAAAGGCGCCATCAGCGGGGACATGCGGAAGTCGTTCTCCTTTCCGCCCTCGATATTCCAGGAAGGAGGATGCACCCCGTTTGGCTTAAACAAGGTAACAAATCGAACCGGAGGCTCGGACTCGCCCGCGAGATTTGTCGTCGCCGCCTTGGCGCTGTTCTCCATCAAATTGAGAAAGGGCAGCGGAACGAGGGCCCCGGCGGCCCCACGCAAAAAAGTCCTGCGTTCAATGTTCCAGCTCTTACTCATCGTTCTCGTCTCCAGCTACAGTGATTGTTTCGGTAAAAGGAAGGTTGTTCAGACCATCAGCTGATCAATGGCGCCTTCTTGCGGCAGGCGGTTGCGCTGCATGGTGAGGTCCAGATCACCGTAGTGCTTGATCGGATTTCCGTAGGTGTTGAGCAAGGTGGTATACCAATTACTCAGGGTCTTGTGGCCCTCGGTGCCATGGAAGGGCAGACGAATGTAACGACCGGCAATATCGAGTTTGGAGTTCTTTCCACTCATGATCACCATGGGCGCCTCGGTATCCGGACCATGGTGTCCGGAACCGGTCTCAGGCATGTAGATGATCGTGGTATTGTCGAACATCGTGCCTCTACCTTCGGGGATCGCCTTGAGCCTGGTGACCAGGGTTTCCACTTGCTTCATGTGATGCGTCTTAATGACATCACGCATAAATGCCGAACGCCCACCTTGGCCGTGTCCCACGGCGTGGATATTGGTCTTTTCGTCATTTTCGGGAAGCGAGGCGATATTCGTTCCCAAATCATCGATGGTGTATGTCACCACGTTGGTCAGGCCGGAAGCGAGCGCGGCCACGATGATGTCAGTGAAAGCAGCCTGCTTTTGAGGCAGGGTGGCATCCGGGCCACCATTCGCGTGAATGGGGTCGATCTCAGGCAAATGCTCTTTGATGACATCGCCCAAGGCAGCGACCTTGGTGTTGCGATCACGAATCGCCTTTAGCGAATCCACCTGGTTATGAATTTTGAGGCGTTCACCGCCATTGAGCCCACCCAGTCTACGGGACTCTTTTTCGTGGAGGTAGTCCAGCAAGGCGTTGTCCGACGCGACCGCGCCCAAATCGGTCACGGACTTGAACAACTCATTGTATGCCGTCATTGGATCGGCGTAGCAGTAATTCCGCTGTTGTTGAGCAGGCGCGGAATAACCCGAAACAATCCCCGTGCGGTGGTCGCGTCCGTGAGGCACTGCCAGCGACATCTCCACGTGACCGAACGGCGAGGGGAAGAGCTTCGCGAGTTCAAAATCGACCGTCGCCCACTTGATGTTGCTAAGGATATTGCGCCCCGCCTTGAACGCGCCCATGCAGCCGGAATACGAGTAATGTCCCCCGCCACTGACCGACATCGAAATGCCGTGCAAGATGGTCATGTTCTCCTTGTGCCCATCCAAGGCATTGAGCCAGCCGGGCAACTCATGCTTGTCGAGCGCCACTTCGAAAGCTTGCTTCTCTTCGTGCTTCTTGAGTTCCTCGGCAGAAAACGAAGGCAAACCAAATTGGTTGGTCAGGTTACCGTTCGATTTGCGAACAAAGACAAAGCGATGCGGAGTGCTGGCCACGCCGTCGGCCGGAGCCGCGAGCAATTGGTTAAACGACGGGGTCAGCGCCAGGCCAGTGGTGCCAAGCGCGGTGGTCTTGAAAAATTCACGTCTATTGAGAGCCATCTTTATCTTTGGGTTTGCGGTAAATGAAAGAGTCGGAAGTTAGAAGGGAAACAACCACGGCATCAAAACTACCATTGCTGTCCAGATAGGCTTTGTCAGCGGCCATCAGCGTCTTGGAATCGGCCAGGGTCTCATTGCGTCCCAGGAAAAAACGGAAGGCGTGACGAATGATCGACTGGCGCACTTTCTCGGACTTCGCCAGACGCTCGATCAGATCAAAGGCATCCTTCACCTCGCCATCAAGCTTGGGATCGTCGGTGCCTTTCAAGACGCCACGCGCATCCACCGGCAGGGTTTTGTATTCAGCGAGTGAAGCGCCAAAATCGTTGAGTTCCTTCCGGTCTGCTTTCTTGATGACATTATCGGGGTGCTCGAGATTTTCCTTCAGACGGAAGCGGCCAAAATCGTCGTAATGCTCAAAGGGAAAGCCCAGCGGATCCATTTTCTGGTGACAGCGCCAGCAATAGGTTTCGCCGGTTCGGATTTCCATACGCTGCCTGAGCGTCTTTTCTTTGTTCGGATGGATCACGGCATCGACCGTGATCGGGACGTCGGGAATGGTCCCGGCCAGAAGCTTTTCCTGGATCCACTTCCCCCGGTGAATCGGATCGGTCTCAAGATTCTGCGAGTGAGCGATAAGCCAGGCGGGATGAGTGAGCAGACCCTTTCGGTTGGGAATCTTCGCGGGCTGGTGGCTCGGGTAGTCCCACGTCCGCCAGTCGAGGTTCCAGTAGGTCGTGACCTGTTCGCCGCGCATCTGCTGTCCGGACCGGCCAAGCACCGGGCCGCCGTGCCAGAACCCCATCCCGTTTTTCATGTAAGGGAGGGCACCGGATTGGCCCTCGCTAAAGTGCAGCTCAAGCCCGTCCATCATCCGCTGAAGTTTCTTGAGAATTTTCGGGTAATCGCCCTCCTTCTCACGCTGAAACTCCCAGTGCTCTCTCAAGAAAGCCTCATGCGGAGCCACATCCTCTGGCTTCCATTCCTGCCAGTCTGCGTCTTTGAATTTTTCGTAGATGCTTTTCAGCGATTCGGACGCGGCTGTCATCGACGCGTTGTCGCCGTTGTGGAAGATGTAAAACTTGTCGGTGGTCAACAACTCCTCAAAGACCCGCTCGTCCTTCTGGAGCAGATGCTCGACGAGCATGTCCGCCTCTTCGATCAGTCTGCTAACGGCTTGCTCATGGCGACCGGCCCCAAACCGACTGTCGTCTTTGAAGACCTTGAGCGCCTTGGGGTAGCCGAAGAAATCGCGGAAAAACCGTAACTTCCGAATCGGTTGATTCGTCACGCTGGAGTTGAGGTTGGCCGCCTGCACCCCCTCATCGATGATCGTCCAAAGGTCGCGGCGTTTGAGCATCCGTCGAATCTCACGCTCGTAATCCCCGCGGGTCTTGAGTCGACCTTCTTTCGCCGCCTTTTGTAATTCTTCATCGGGGCTGGAATCGGTCAGCGCGTAAGCGAGGGCATAACTCGCATCCCTCGACGACATCATCCGCCGGCCATGCTCATCCGCAGCACCTGCTCCAAACTCATGGCGATAGGCGAACTCGGTATTCAAGATCAAGGACTCGATCAACTTGGCAATCGCTTCTTGCTGCTCGAGTTTGGCCATGAACAGCTTGAGCAACTCGCGGTTCTCAGTCCGTTCCGATTCACTCGGCGGACGCTCAAAAATCCGGACGTACAACTCATCGATCAAGGCGTTGAGCCGGGCATCATCAACGATCGCCGACTCGCGTTCCTGCTTGAACGCTCCGGCCCAGTCGGACACGCATTTTTCAATGATCACCTGGTAGCTGTCACCCTTCACGCGATGCTTCTTGATTGTTGCCGCAATCACTTGCATCTCCTTTTCGTTTAAGGGCTTGTATGCTGGTGCCGGGCCCCGTTTCCTCGCTTCGCGGTAAATCAGATTCATATCCCAGTGATCCCAGAACACCTTCATCAAGGTAATGCGGTTCTGGATGCGATAAGCGGAGACGCCCTGCCTGACCCAATCACCTTCGGCTTGCAGGACGATCTTTTCGTAGTCTGCACGCTGCTCGTCCAGGTAAGGTGCCCAGGGCGAACCTTTGTCATCCTTCATCTCCTTCCCCGGATCCTCGGTGACTTCGTATGGAGTTTTCTTGTGAGTCACAATGCTTCGGAACACGGCCTCGACGTCTTGCTTGTCCAGCCCGCTGATGAACTCGGAGCGTTGAATGCGATACGTTTTCTCTCCGGGAAACATCCTTTTCCGCATACCCGGGAACGGGATATCAACACGAACAAGCCTGGGCAAAAGCGCCTCGTGCTTGTCGCCATAGATCTCCTGTAGCAGGCGCTCCATGGAGTTGTCGGCGGCCAGGAAGTCTTCGCGTGACCGCAATGTTTCCCGGTGCTGAAGTTCGTCCTGCATCAAGGCATACATCGCGGGATACTGCGCCTTCATCACCGATGCCGAAGACATGTGTCCGGCGATCCGCTTGGCATTGCCAACCATCGTCAGCAGGTGACCGGTCGTGAGCGCTTCCTTGCCGTAATACCGAACACCCACCTTCTCAGGCAGGAGGAAGGGATTGGTGATCGTTCGACGGAATTTGTTGCCATGCTCGGTCTTCGGGCTCCAGTGAATCCCGCTGTCACCTCGGACGCTGTGGGTCGTGCCGTAAATTTTCCGTGTCGGTTTGTAGTCCAACAAACGATTCGTTTTCTCGCTGAAGATATACTCGCTGATCATCCAGCGACGATCGTGGGTAAAGCCCGGACGATCGGCATACTTGCCTGAGAAGAGATCCTCATGCTTGACGACGTTGCCGAATTCAAAACGCAGGAGTTTCTCAGCAAGCGCCTTGGCAGCGTCGCCTGTTAACCGGCTGTCCAGCCACTTCATCAGGACTTTCCGTTCGACCTCGCTTGGCTGATCAGCCTTTTCCGGAGGCATGTCTTCAAAGTGAACCGCCTCCTTGGCCAACGCATAGAGCTCCTGCAAATCAACCGGGTCAATCGCCTCCAGGTCATCAAGCCGGATGTCCCCCTTCTGTTTTTCCGGCCCATGGCAGGAAAAACAATAGTTCTCCATCACCTTAAAGGCCTGATCGTGCAGCTGGGTCGGATTCAGATCAATCGTCGACTCATCAGCATTCGCGGCCAGCACGGTCACCTTAAAAGCCAGGAGGCCTTGCCAGACGATCAGCGGGGCTCTGCGTGCGATTTCGCGGCTCTTATTCATCATTCTCATTGGCAGCTTCAATAATCGTCTCCCGAAAGGGCACACTGCTTACGACCTGCTGAAAAAGGCTAAGCCAGGTTCCGTCGTTCTCACAAAGATTTTCCGAAATAGTATCAACGACAGCCTGGTCACTTCGGGTCAGCTTTCGGCACAGCGCATAGGCTAGAGTCTGCTCGACGATATTGCGCACAATCGGTTCGCGCTTTTTAGTCAGAAGAATCGCCTTCAGCTCGGCGAAGGTTTCAAAGGTTTCCCCACTTGGGAGCTTGCCCGAGGTATCGATTTTTTTGGCTGGCTGCTTCGCATTCTTCTGATCACTGGCGCGCAGGAATTGTCCATTCTTGTCATAGGCTTCCAAAGCGAATCCCAGCGGGTCGATCTTCACATGACAACGGGCACAACTGGCATCACTGCGATGGGCCTCAAAGCGCTCTCGAAAGGTGAGATTCTGCCCGCGCGGGCTCGCCTTGATCGGCGGAGTATCAGCCGGCGGCTCACCAACCTCCACGCCCAGAATACGACGCAGCATCCAGGTGCCGCGCTGAATCGGACCTTGATTCAGCGTTAGAATGCCAGGCATGGTGAGAAGTCCACCCCGTCCTTCGGCGTGCATCAGTTCAAGCTTCTGATTCGGCGTCCGCTGACGTTCGATTCCTTTTGCCTTGGTGTAAGGTTTCATCCGCTGCCTATCCTTGCCATAAAACCCGGAGGTACCCTGATTGACGAAAGTGATCTTGGAATCGATCAACTCCATCACCGGCCTATTGTCGGTGAAGAGGTAGTTCAAAAAATCAACCGCCTGCGTTTTGAGAGAGTGATGACGAATAGGATCCTTGCCGACCAATTCGTCCAAACTATTAATGCCAAGCCACTGGGCTCCAAAACTCTCGGCAAGGCTCCGGGCCTTTGGCGAAGACAACATCCGCACGACTTGTTCATTGAGAACTTTCTCGTCACCCAGCGAGCCCTCGATGGCCAAACGCGTCAGTTCTTCATCGGGCCGATCTTCCCACAAGAAATAGGAAAGCCGCTCCGCGAGTTCGAAGGAATCCACGGCCTGCTGCTTCCCCGGATCCCCTTTCATCAAAAGCCCCCGATAAATAAAGGCTGGTGACATCAGAATGGCTTTGAGTTCGAACTTGGTCGCAGCAAGAAGCTCCGCACCCTTCTTGCCCGCAATTCCCGCGAGCATTTTTGAGAATTGTTCCTTCTTAAGCGGACGACGCAAGGCACGAGGCGCAAAGGTCCGGATGATTCGCTCGGCTTGTTCAGGCGAAAGGTCATCCGACTGCCATTCATCGGACAATGAAGCACCTATTAATTCACCGAGTTGAGCCCGGCCGCTTTTTGAAAAAAGCTTTTCAAGAGCCGCGTTGCCCAAATGTAGATACTGGTCCCAGAGATTCGGCGAGAGCCGTGCCGCATGCGTGTCATTGATAAACCCACTCGCCCCCGGCGGATCTGTGGGAAGCAGTTTAAGCACCAGCGAGGAATCACTCACCACCGTTTGCTCGGCTTCAACGACGGCAACTTCGAGATCGAAACCAAAAAGCGACCGCAGGGTATTGCGATACTCCGGCCCGGAAAGTCGACGCGGTTTAAAAACGCTCGCCTTCGCCTCGATGCTCGCTTGCGAGCGTTCCTGATACCAGCTGACGATTGTCATTTGATCCGCCTCGCTCAACGGCTCTTCATCCTCCGGCGGCATTTCACCTGCTTCGATGACCTCGACGACTGTCTCCCAAAGCTCGAAATTCGCATCAGCATCCTTCTCTGTCAGGATCCTGGAAAAATCGACCTTCCCCTTCACCTTCTCGCCCCCGTGACACTCCAGGCAATTTTTCTCCAGGATCGGACGCACCTTATCTTCGAAGCCCATGAGCGGGGCCGTAAGCATAAGCGCCATCAGGAAAAATCGCATGAAACGATACTACCGCAGAATAGCCCCCCTTCTCTCAGGAAATCACATTCTCCCCAGCCCTGCCCATTACGAGATTTCTACCCCTCATCTGCTCTCAACGATGAGGCCGGTAAACCCCACCACTGATCCACCCACTCCGTCCGCCTAATACGTCGCTTTTTCCACCAAGAGCAAATGATTTTAGCGTAGCGAGAATCTTGGTTCCTGACTCACAAAGCTGGCATCAATCGCGCCAATCCCTCGCCCTTCCTGACATTTTCAATACCCGATTCATCCCTCTCGATCTTGCCTCGCACAAAATATGTTCTTATGAACACTTTGTGTGTCTTCCGTCTACCAACCACGACGTCCCCGCGCTTCGCCCCTCTGGCAACTGGTCCACCACGGCTGGGATGACTTCCTCGCAGACTACGAAACGAACCACCGCAAATCCCTCGGCCCGCTTCCCTCCTCCGCCGTCGCCACCGTCCAATCCTTTCTCCGCTGCGGCGACCTCGCCTCCGGCTTCACCCGGCTCCAATGCCCGGATTGCGGCCACGAACGCCTCCTCGCCTTCACCTGCAAGAGTCGCCACTTCTGCCCCTCCTGCCATCAACGTCGCGTCCGCTCCACCAGCGAATGGATCGCCACCTCGGTCTGCCACGAAGTTCCCCACCGCCAGTTCGTCTTCACCATCCCAAAAGTCCTGCGTGGCATCTTCCGGAAACGCCGCAAGCCCCTCACCATACTCTTTCATACCGCCGTCGAAAGCCTTCAAGACGCCTTCCGCACCAGGCTCAACCTCCCCCAAGGCCGCATCGGAGCCATCGCCGCCCTCCACACCTTCGGCGACTACCTCATCTTCCACCCTCACCTCCACCTTCTCGCTGCCGACGGACTCTTCACACCCGATGGGCGCTTCCACTGCATGCCCGCCGAAGACCTTGCGCCCACCATCGAACTTTTCCGGCATCGCTTCCTCCACGCCCTCCAGGAGGCCAAACTCATCAGCCCCCAAAAACTCGCCAGTCTCCTTTCTTGGAAACACTCCGGCTTCAGCATCCACCACGGCGGCAAAGAATTCGTCCCCGCCCACGACGCCGCCGGTCGCAAGCGTTTGGCGGAATATTTGCTCCGCCATCCTTTCTCCCTCCAGAAAATCACCTGGAACGCCACCACCAAAACCGTCATCTACCGCTCCAAACGCCACCACACCACCAAGCGCAACTTTGAGATCTTCAAAGCCCCCGACTTCATCGCCGCCGCCCTTCTTCACCTCCCGCCAAAAGGTCAGCAAACCGTCCGCTACTACGGCCTCTACTCCAACAAATCCCGCGGCCAAACCTCCCCGACTCCCGACCGCATCATCCCGCCATCCCAACCCGAGATTCCCCCCGAAAATCCGCCGCCCGCCCAGATCCTCCTCATTCCCGCACCGCCCAAGTGTCGGGCTCGCGACATGCGCCCCCTCTGGCGCGATCTCATTCTCAAGGTTTGGGGTGGTGATCCCCTCCAGTGTCCCAGCTGCAAGGGCACCATGAAGCCCATACGCAAGGTCCTCCGTCGCGAGGAAATCGAATTCTTCCTCCGCCTCCACGGCCTCTGGGAGGGCATCATTCATCTCCCCCGCCCGCCGCCCCCGCCCTTCGACATCGATACTATGGAGCCCATCGAACCACCCTGGCAGGCCATCAAGGAATGGACCCCGGATGACGACCCGGACCTGAACTGGTTCAACCAGGAAAGGGACCCCACCGGCGCAGAGCCCGAGTGCTACGACCAAAGTCCCGTCTGGCAGCCCAAAGAGATCCCGCTCGGCGACGGCCGGACTCTCGTCCTCGACGACAGCTGACAGGAAAGAAGCTTGGTGCCCTAAAAAAACCGCTGCCAAAAAAGACCTTGGCAAGGCGGACTGGGAATCTACGATCTCGTGGCATGAAAACCGTGCTAAAGTCTCCTGGCTTCAGTAAAATAGGGCGTGGATCAGGGACTTTTCCTGGCGAAACACTGCCCACCGCCAAACCAAACCACCGTCTCCGCCCCTCTTTCCCCCGCAACCCCCTTTCACCCCCTCCGCTCCGGTTCAAAGGCGCCTTCAA
>CBFHQJ010000003.1:0-132242 GCA_965657795.1 Akkermansiaceae bacterium | reverse complement strand
CTTATCAAAACCGTGCGCTCCAAAGTCCAAGGCCTCCACGCTCGCAACCGCGACAGTAAGGATAGTGCCTAGGAATAGAAACCCACCAATGACAAGGTAGAGCTTCTTCGCCTTTTTGATTTCTTCGATAGAACCAGCCATGAATTTAAAAGATTAAGTCAGAAAAAATTGAGAGTGAAAATTACATCAAGTAAAGGATCGGGAAGAGAAAGATCCAAACAAGGTCGACAAAGTGCCAGAAGAGACCTCCCACCTCGACACGGTTAGCCAACCACTCGGGGTTGGACTCATACATCTTGCGTCCAAAGAACAAGTAGTATCCCAGCACCAGAGCTCCACCGATAACGTGCAAACCGTGCAAGCCGGTAATGGTGAAATAGATGGCGTAGTAGGTATTCCACTTTGGAGTAAAGCTGGACTCGAATCCGACATTTGCGCGAGGGATCTCAAGATGAGGGAAATGGAGATCCGGATTATCAGTGTCCGGAGTCTTATGGTTTGCACCTGCGAACCCATTGATATCGAACAAGCCTGTCCGCTTCAAGGTCCCAGCCTTGCTCTCGTCATAAACCTTTTTGAGATCATACCCCAAGCCTTGATAGGCGAGAATCTGATCCCAGTTGACCCGGTAACGATCATTGTCCGTCGGAACCAAGCGATCCGCCCCTTCCAGCCCCTTACGATCACTCTTTTCGTCAAGATACTCGGCCCTGGCCCTCAGCCACTCCAAATGGCATTCCCAAATTTTCTTAAACTCATTTCGGTCATCCTCACCCTCGGCGTGATCATCATGATGCCCCTTGTGCGTGAGCAACCAAGTTCCCTCGATGACAGGCAGAGGATCAAGTCCCTCGGCCTCAGCACGAAGAGCAGTCGTTCGGAAGTCCAAGGCATCAACCCCCATAATCATGGGACTTGGGAGGACCTCTCCTGAGACCAAAGTATCGTCACGGAGCTTTGCGTCCTTATCCCCAACGTTCACCTTCTTAACCAGATCAGATGGATCAAGTACCAAAGTGAAAGGAGGATCAACCTTGAATGTCACCTCTGAAGGTGCCCGGAGAGTCAAAACCTTGAGCTTCTCGGCGTCCTCCGACCGACGTTCTTTCCAAATGTCTTTTTCAACGATGTAAGTGGAAGCCTCCTCCTCCCCCTTCTCATTCCGGACCCAATCCCATGAAGCAGCAAGAAACTGAGTCCTAATTTTCCGGTCGTGTGAGCGGGCGTCGAGGTAAGCATCTTCGAGTTTATCGAGGAGATCGATCGAGAGCTCCTCCCCCTTCCCAGCAACCAAAGCAGCCTTGCTGTTCGTGAGTTGGTCGCGGTTCATTTCACCTGCGTTGAGCTCCTCTACGTCGATCACCGAATACTTTTCAGCAAGAGTAATTTTGCTTTCACCGGCTTGCTCGAGGAGCGCCTTAACATAAGCCTCGTGACTTGGGCGGGTCAGAACGAAGGTGAATTCCGATGCCTTAACAAGAATCTTGTTGGCGGTGAAGACGTCTTCCTTGTCCTCATCACTCATTTCCTCCTTCTCTTCCTTGGTGACCTCGACCATCTCGCCATCCACCAACTTTGCGTAGTGAAGGTGTCCCTCCACGATGGCGTTGTCCTGAACAGGTCCCCCTCCCTGAATGCGCACCGCCTGGTGACCAAATTTTGCGTTATATTCAATTCCCTTCAGGACCATGAAAAGCCCTGCGCATGCAAGCGTGATTGCCATGTAGATCTGGAACTTCCGCCATTCCCGCATCTTGAGCGCAGCCCAAGCAAAAACCACGGTTACCGATGACCCGATCAGCACAAAGGTGTTGATCAAACCCGGAAGGACAGGAAGAGCCCGCTCCGGCCATGGGTAGTCGGCGTAAAGGCGAAGGAAGAGATAGCCCGAGAACAAACCACCGAACAAGGTGACCTCGGAGGCCAAGAAGAGCCAGATGCCGACCTTCGAGTTGAAGAGACCGGTATCTTTACGGGCGTTAACAATAAATGGAATTTCCATGGATTAAAAAGAAGTTAGTCAGTGGAAGTGGGAGCAACACTAGGCCTCGGTCGTTTCCTTTTCAGGTTTCACCTCGGGTTCCTCGACCGGAGCATCACGCTTGGGCTCCTCCCACTGTGGGAAGAAGTCAGCATCATGGTCCGGACGGCTATATTCGTACGGTCCGCGATAAATCGCAGGGTCGAAAGTGAAGTTACCGTGTCCCGGAGGCGTCGGAGTAGCCCACTCGAGAGTCGTTGCCTCCCAAGGATTATCGCTCGTGACTTTCTTACCCCAAAAGTAGCTGATGAACATGTTCACCAGGAATGGCAACTGGAAGATCGCCAGAGCAATCGCGGCACCAGTCATGATTTCGTTGAGCGAAATCTTCTCAGCGACAGTCAGACCAAAGACATTGACGCCCTCGGCACCCTTCTCGATGTAACCTTCACCACCGTTATACCAACGACGGTGGAAACCGGCCATCCCCTGGGTGAGCATTGGGAAGAACAAGAGGTTCATGCAGACCAAAGATGGCCAGAAGTGAAGGTGACCCAGGAAATTGTCCATGAAGCGCCCCGTCATCTTCGGATACCAGTGATAAACACCCGCGAAGAGTCCGAAGAGAATTCCGGGAGCCACCACATAGTGGAAGTGACCAATCACGTAATAAGTGTCATGAAGGTGAAGGTCGGCAAGGTTGAAGGCCAACGGCAATCCGGTTAGACCACCAATTCCAAACATTGGAAGGAAAGCCGCCGCCCAGATCATCGGCATCGTGAAGCGGATCGAGCCACCCCAGAGCGAGATAATCATCGAGGTCAGCAAGATCACCGACGGAACCGAGATCAGCACTGTCGTGGTCTGGAAGAAAGTCGAGATGACAGGTCCCATTCCAGTCAGATACATATGGTGGGCCCAAACGATGAAGGAAAGGAATCCAAGGACGATGACCGCCCAAACCATGGGCTTGTATCCCCAGAGGGGTTTGCGGGTGTTACATGGTATAATCTCTGCCACACAAGCAATCGCAGGAAGAAGAAGGACGTAAACCTCAGGGTGACCCAGGAACCAGAAAAGGTGCTGGAAGAGAAGTGGACTACCAGAACCGGAGAGGTCCATGGCCGCACCACTTGATGCCGAATAAAGACCGGAAGGCATGAAAAAACTGGAACCAGCAACGCGGTCCATCAGCTGCATGATTCCAGCGGCCTCAAGAGGCGGGAATGCCAGCAAGAGAAGAAAACCTGTTACAAGCATGGCCCAGACAAAGAATGGAAGACGCATCCAGGTCAGCCCCTTGGCGCGGAGCTGGATAATGGTCGTAATGAAGTTAACCGATCCGAGCAACGATGACGTAATTAGTAATACCAATCCAATCAGCCATTGCGTCTGACCAGCCAGGAATTGATTCACGATTTGTTTATCGGCGTAGCCCGCCAGAGGAGAGTAGTTGGTCCAACCGGACTTGGCCGCACCAGACTCCATGAAAAAACTCGCGCACATCACAAGTCCACCGGCAAGGTAGACCCAGAAACTTGCCATGTTGAGCTTCGGGAAAGCCATGTCGGGGGCACCGATCTGAAGAGGTGTAACGTAGTTGCCAAAGGCCGCAAAACCGAGAGGCACAACACCGAGGAAAACCATAATCGTCCCGTGCATCGCACCGAACATGTTGTATGTCTCACCGGTCACTTTGCCGTCATCCAACCAACGTGCTTTCCAGCCATCGGTGAACATCCAACTGAGGTATCCCGGAAGCGGCTCGTGCGGATAGGCGATGCTCCAACGCATCACAATCATCAGAAAGAAGCCAAAAAGAAGGAAGGCACCTGCCGCGAGACCATATTGGATTCCAATGGTCTTATGGTCGGTTGAAAAGAAGTACTTCTTCCACCAGGGAAGAACGTGGTGGTGGTTGTCGTGGTGGTCGTGGGCGTCCGCACTCATGGTAGAATCGATGGTCGGTATTTAAATTTACTCCTCGGGCTCAATAGGCTCCCAAGTCTCTGGATCCAACATGGTATCCGGCGCCAAGGTGTCACCGGTAAGCATCTTGTCATGTGATTTTTTAAGCTCTTCAGCACTTGTTTGAGCGCCTCCGCGCTTCTTTGAAATTTCGAGAGCGTTGGCGGCCATAGAAGGAGACACGATGCTCGCATCGTTCCCCCAGGAAGTCCGGATGTAGGTCATCAAAGCAGCGAGTTCCTTGGCATTCAAATTTGCCCCGAAGGCACTCATATTTCCGTTATAGGAACTACCGGCAACTTCAATTGGTCCGGCGACACCATTATGGATAATCATGGCCAGAGCCTCGGTATTCCCAAGAACCCATTCGGATCCGGCGAGAGGTGGAAACTGACCGGTCTGGCCAAGCCCGCTGTCCTGGTGACAAGCAACACAGGTGCCATATACTTTTTTGCCCTCTTTCTGGAACAAAGGAAGCGCGGCAATTGGCACTTTGGGTGGATCCTGTGGAACCGGAGACGGCTCCCGCATGTAGCCGTCTTGGATCAACTCGCCATATCCAAAAAAGGAACCGCCCTGCCCCATCACTGCGCCAGCAGCGAGGACAACGACCGCAGAGATCAAGACAAGCCCAAGCGAAACGGCCTCCATACCATTTTCTCGCACGGTCTTCTCGCGACCGGCAGCCGGGTCACTCTTGAGAGCGCCGTGAGCATCTTGGACGTTAATCGATTCGTCCAAATCTGGGCGAAGATCACTAGATGATGATGAATCAGACATGATTATTCTTCAGGTTGAAGGGCCTTTGGATTGAAGTTAAGAGCTTCGGGAAGAGGATTTCCCAAAGTGTCTTTCTTGAGTGAGACCAGGTAACTGGCAAGAGCACGGGCGCGGTCGGTGGGCTTGATGCCCATTCCCTCTTCAATATCCACAGGCAAGGTGCCGTATCCGGCGCCGTGAACTTCCACCTTGTCAAATAGGCCGGATTTTGGAGGACAAGCCGACTTCCAGGCAGTGATCACCTGCTCATCAGTCTCAGGGACCTCGTAGCGGGGAACGGCCTTCGGATTGTAAAGGTGCATCAAAGCCCACTCCTCAGGAGTGCGGGTGCTCTTATTGAGCTTGAGATAATGGTCGAGACGACGTCCAAAATTCGAAAGATCCGGACCAACCCGGGTCTGTCCAATGTGAGCAAATCCCTCCTGCTGAAAGTCTTGAGCAAGGGTTTCGCGGCGAGAATCCTCATCGACACTAGCGCTCTTGCGAAGGCCGGCCCACTCACCACGGTGAACGTCGTTACCTGCGTAGGTGGGACGAATCACCTGGGTGTGACAAAGAGCGCAGCCCTCCTGACCGAAGATCTTCGAACCCTCATTGATGCGCCCATCCCGTTTTGGGACAAAAGCTCCCGAAAGCTCGGAATTTTGACCATACTCGACGGGTTCGAGACTCCGCATGGTGGAATACGGAATCACCACCAGAAGCAACCACGGAAGACCGAAGGTTCCAAGGAGACCGATAATGAATGCTTTAAAAGTCATGGTTGAAGGAAAACTGAGTGTTTAGGCGGAAGCGGAGCTGTAATTGTCTACCTCACCCTCCGGTCCATGAGGACTTCCCGGATGATGTGCCTTGAGAAGAGTCGGGTGTGAAGAGCGGCGCCCGAGACGAGCCCACATCAGGAGCAAGTGAAGGCAGAAGAAAAGATTGGCAAGGAGAAGGAAAGCCCATGCGAGGGTCACTCCCCAACCGACTTGGCTGGCGCGCTCGGCCATCGTGCCGAAAGGCTGGCTGAGGTCTTCGATTCCCTGTCCTTGGGTGAGTCCGCCGATGACTGCACAGAGGACCACCGAAGAAACACCGTAAAGAGAACAGTAAAAGTGCCACTTAATGAAGCGGCGGGAAAGCCACTCGCGACGCGTGATACGAGGAACGATGAAGTAAATGGCTCCAAACGCACAGAGCGAAAAGACACCGTAAAGTCCCAGAATATCGAAGCCGTATCCCGTGTAACTAAACTGGGTTAGCCTCATGGCAGGAACGGTGTGGAGAAGAACTGAAAGAACTCCAAAGACCACGAAGAGGACGATACCCGCTGCCGTGAAGCGGAGAGACGGACTCTCAGCGACAACTTCGCTGTTCCCCACCACAGTGCGAATGATGTTGTAGCCGACCGCGATTGCCGGGATCAAAATTAAAATCATCGAAGCTGCACCCGCGTATGGAAGGAACTGAGGAACAGGAGCTCCCATAAGCTTCTGCATCCCGACCCAAGGCCCGAAGGCAGCGAGCGACCAGAACCCGAAGAGAGCGATATTATAACTGTATACAGGACGTCCGGTGACCTTGGGGGCCAGATAGTAGGAACTGGCCAATGCAACCGGGAGGAAGAAGAGAGAAAAGAGAGTCCCTTTGAACCATGCCGCAACACCAGTAACCATCAGAGGGTGGCCTTCCATGATGAAAACGAAAACCCAAGCTGTCACTGCGATCCACGGGAACCAGAGCAAACCAGCGAGCAGATACCATTGGCTCACGTAGACATGACCGGCATCGCGCACCTGAAACTGGATCAAAGACCAAATTGTGATGATGCTGTAGCAAAGAAGAAGGACCGGCCAGACCTCACTTGGAAACTCCATATATGTGACACCTGAACCCTCGCCCATCATGATGCGAATCACTCCGTAAAAAACAGCGGCATTCCAAAAATGCCCAGCCCAGAGAATGACGCCGGCGGCGGTGCACTCCTTGCGGGAAAGACGAGCCATCAACCAGATGATGATTCCAAAAGCGGCCTGAAGTCCCCACCCGTAAATCATGGAGCTCATGTGAGCGGCATCTACTTTACCAGCATCCAACCAAGAGAAGCAGGTCAGGAATTCAGGACTGTGCTTCTTTGCGGAAGCCACCAGTCCGAGAACAATGGAAAGCGCAAGCCATACGGCACCGCTCGTGAAGAAAAACATCACGGGTTGACGAAGAGAGCGATCAATCGACGTACGCAAAACGACGTCCTTGGAATCTGCAGTAGAGTTGGTCTCAGCCATGGAAATGTGAGGGTTTGAGCCTGGAAAAATTGTTATTCAGCGGGTTTTTCGGCGGGTGCCGGGGCAGGTGCAACGCCTGGAACAGGCATACTTCCCTTGCTCTCTTTATTCTGGTCAAAGGACTTTGCTAGTTCGGCAATCGCTGCGGAGAGCGCACTCTCATTCAGAGCTTCGTCCTGAGCACGGTCGATCTCCTCTTTAATTTCAAGGCGACCTTCGCTCACCATTTCGTAGGCTTTGTCGGTTTTATCCGGAGCAAAAGGCTGGGTAATAATGAGAGCAATACCGAATGAGGTCACCAGTAGAATGGCGATCCAGAAGGCAGTGAAGCGTTTGAGAGGATTGTCGCGGGTGTGATCCATGACCTTTAGTTGTGAAGATTTGCGGACTCGAGAATACGAGGATCGCGGTGAGGATAAAGAGCTGCCGATGTGAGGTTCCGGAGATAGAGGAACAAGAAGGCACAAACAGCGATGACGAGAGCGAGGATGTCGCCAAGCCATGAACCGGAGAGCCAGAGTTGAGGATGATGATCAACAACAAGACCAACGGACGGTCCCCGCTCGGGGATGATCATGTGATAGACATCCAAAACGTGCATAAAGAGGATGTAGAAACAGAAGATCGTCATGAACTTCGAACTCTTCTTCACGTCCGAACGAAGAAGCGCCAGGAAAGGGAGGCCGAAGTGCATGAAGACGAGAGCCAAACTCAGAATGTTCCAGTTCTCAGTGTTACGAAGGAGGAAGTAGCGGGTCTCCTCGGTAATGTTGGCATACCAGATCAGGAAGAACTGGGAGAAGGACACGTAGGCCCAGAACACGGTAAAGGCAAAGCAGAGCTTACCCATGATGTGATAGTGCTCCTGAGTGACCACATTTTTGAGATAACCCATCTTCTGAAGGAAAATTCCGGTCAAGATGAGCACCGCCATCGAATTGAGAGCGGAACCAGCGAAGACGTAAACTCCAAACATCGTGGAGAACCATGAGTAATCGAGAGCCATCACGAAATCGAGAGCAAGGAAGGTCAGTGTCACCCCGAAGATGATCATGCTCCAAGAGGAGTGCTTGCGGGCTGCGAAAAGGTTCTTGGTGCCGGGATTGTCATCCGTGTCCTGCGCGACCGAGAACTTACGAACCAGAGTGATGAAGAATCCGAGACCGACGAAGTAAAGGGCAAAACGGATGTACCAGAAGGTTGGATTCAGATAGAAAACCTTGGCTGCAAGAAGGTGATTGTGAGGATCTGAATCATGGAGGAGAGCTGTTTTGGCCTCAGCTGTACTGGAACCTTCAGGAACGACTTCGCGGTAAGAAGTCATCCATTCCCAAAGATACTGCTGAACGTCAGGAGACAAGAACGGGAGGAACAGGACAATAAGGAACGGGAAAACAAATCCCAGGTTTTCCATAAGGCGGCGAACAGAAGTCCCCCATCCCGAGTTCGAAAGATTATGAAGGAAGGTCCAGAAGCAACCTCCGAGCACGATGGTGGTGATAAAGAAGACTGCAAAGAGCCAAGAGAAAGCATAGCTGCCGTGGGCTTCGCCGCTACCTCCAAAGATCAGGTAAAGAACGCTCGCGATCACGCCGATTCCACCGATGCCGCCGCAAATCATCTGAAGAGTGGCAATTTTGCCTTTCTCCAAGTGCTCCCCATTGATCGGGATGTCTTTTGATGTCACTTGATGTGCCATGTCGTGTTGAGTCAGATAAAAGTGTTATTTGGCTGAAGCCTGAAGGGCGCGAAGATACGAAACAATGGCCCAGCGGTCGCGAACGGGCAGATTGTGCTCGTATCCGCCCATGAGTCCTTTGCCTTTCGAGACAACTTTGTAGATGTAGCCGTCGGGGAATTTGTCCTGTGGGTAGGCATGAAGACTTGGAACAGTAACGCCGACCTTGCCAAGATGGTGACCGACCACACCTTTGCCGTCGCCAGCCTTGCCGTGGCAGATGGCACAGTGAACATTGAACATGTCCTCTCCTCGGCCCAGGAGTCCGGTCATGTCAGCCTCGGTCTTGATCCCGAGAGCGTTGGGGAGACCATTTCCGAAGGTGCCCTCTTTCTTGCCGTCAAAGTAGTATCCGGCCCGACCGGCACCGAATTCGACCGGCATCACGCCAGCTTGAGCATTGCGGGGAATCGTTCCAAGAACCGGCTTACGCGATCCCATGCCATCGGCAAAAAAGGGATCGGAAGTCTGGGCCTTGACCTTGTCCTGATCATCCATGTCAGGAAAAACCTGAATGGGTGCCTGCGAGAATTTATCGCCACGTAATCCAAATACCCCGACCACGAGGATCGCAAGGGCGATGAGAGAGAGGAAAAAGTATTTCATGGTTTACTCGGAATCGTCTTCCACGAGTTCGATGTTATCGCCGCCGATTTGAGCAAGAAGAGCCTTGGTATTTTCGGCGGAAAACTTGGCGTCGCGTGCTTCGATCGCGATGAAGAACTTATCATCGGTCACTCGGGCAAACTGCTTGCTTGCAAAAATCGGGTGGTTCCAGCGAGGCAGTCCCATCAGGGCAAGAAGCCCGAAAAGAACAGTGAAGCCGGAAAAGAGGATGGTAAGCTCGAACATCACCGGGAAGAACGCCGCGGTGGTGAAGATATTGGCGGGCTTGCCCTGCACTACTGTCGGATAAAGCCCCACCTGAGTGGTGTAGGCCAGAGCGATTGCGGTCAGGAAACCGGTCAGGCCCCCGAAGAAAACGAAGTAAGGGAGCACTGAGCGCTTCACGCCCATTGCATCGTCCAATCCATGGACCGGATAAGGCGTGTAGCAATCCCATTTCTTGAATCCGGCATCGCGGACCTTCTCGGCAGCCTTGTATAGCTGCGAGGCATTTTTGAACTCGGCCAGATAGCCGTAAACTCTGCGGACTTTCGTGCTCATTTAGCTCTCGGCGGTTGATTTTTCGATTTCAATCCCGGCTTCCTTGGCGGCGCCTTCAGGATTTTCGTGCAATTCGTATTGGTAGGCTGGAATCAACTCGATGCCGTCATCGGGATGAGCCTTCTTGTCTTCGTCGTGAGCATCGCTCTCTTTGAGTGTCCATTTTACCTCGGCAATGTTGATACAAGGAAGGAAGCGGAGGAAGAGGAGGAAGAGCGCCAAGAACATTCCGATCGTTCCGACAAAGGTGAGAACGTCGACGCCGCTTGGACTGTAGGTCTTCCAATCACCTGGCAGCCACATCCGGGCCAGCGTGGTAACAATGATCACAAAACGCTCAAACCACATTCCGATGTTCACGCACATCGCGACAGCCATCACGACCCAGAGGTTTTCGCGGCACTTTTTGAACCAAAAGACCTGCGGAGAAAGAACGTTGCACCCCATCATGCAGTAGTAAGCCCACCAGTAGGGTCCATCGATCCGGAACAGGAAGGCGGCGCCCTCATACTTGGCGCCCGAGTAGAAGGCAATGAAGAGCTCCATCAGATAGGCATAACCCACGATCGTTCCCGTCAGGAGGATAATCTTGGCCATGTTGTCGATGTGCTTCATCGTGATCATGTCGTGCAGACCGTAGAGAGCCCGCGCGGGAATCATGATGGTCAGCACCATGGCGAAACCACCGAAGATAGCCCCTGCCACAAAGTAGGGTGGGAAGATAGTGGTGTGCCATCCAGGAACCACCGAAGTCGCGAAGTCAAACGAAACGACCGAGTGCACCGAAAGCACGAGCGGCGTCGAAAGGGCTGCCAGAAGAAGGTAAGCCATCTCGTAGTGGCTCCATTGACGATTACCGCCACGCCATCCGAGGGAGAAAATGCCATACATGAACTTCCGGATGCCGGGCTTGCAGCGATCGCGAATGGTCGCGAGATCGGGAACCATGCCGAGGAACCAGAAAATCAAGGAAACAGTGAAGTAAGTCGAAACCGCGAAAACGTCCCATAGAAGTGGAGACTTGAAGTTTTGCCAGATCGCGTTGGAGTTAGGGATGGGAGCAAGGAACCAAGCCATCCAAACACGTCCGACGTGGAAGGCCGGGAAGATACCCGCGCACATCACCGCAAAGATCGTCATCGCCTCGGCCGCCCGGTTAATAGAGGTTCGCCAGTTTTGACGGGTCAGGAAAAGAATCGCGGAAATCAGGGTTCCGGCGTGTCCGATACCAATCCAGAAAACGAAGTTCACGATGGGCCATCCCCACATAACACGGTTCGTGTTCCCCCAAACTCCGACACCGGTCGAAACGAGGTAAGTCAAACCGCCCACAACACCAACAAGGGCGATGAGGGCTGATGGGATGAAAAGGATCCACCAAAGGAAAGGCTGCCGGCCTTCGACAACGCCGCAGATCCGCTCGGTGATCCAGTGGTAGGAACGTTTATTGAGAATCAACTCCTCGCGCTCGAGGACGGGAATTTTAATCCCGTTCGTGTTGTTCTCAGACTGTGTGGTCGCTTCGGCCATGGGTTTCAGTCGTTGGAAAGGATTCTCAGATTAGTGAATGTTGATCGTTGCCTGACCGAGGAATTTCGCATCGGGCATCAGAGGATTCGGATTCTTAACACGGGCGAGGTAGCTCGTACGCGGACGGGTATTGATATACTGGAGCAGATCGTAGTTTCGCTTGCTGCCCTGAACTTCCTTGTAATCAGCTCCCTGGATGATTTTGACCGAATCAAGAACGTTTCCTTTGGCGCGGACGACCTTGGAGCTGTTATCGAGGAGGTTTCCAAAGGAAATGGCATTGGTCGGGCAAGCGTCCTGACAAGCGGTCTTGACGCTGTCAGTCTTGACCCGGAGATCCTTGGTGCGGTTCACGGCAACTTCGTGTGACTTCTTGCCAGCGGCGTATTTGTTCACTTTCTGCTGCTGCTTCTGCTTGATTTTGGCGGACTCAAGGCGCTGCACACAGTAGGTGCACTTCTCCATGACACCACGCATACGAACGGTGACGTTCGGGTTGCGTTGTTTTGAAGGAGCCTCACCAACCTGCTTTTCACCGAATGGCCCCTTGTAAAGGTTGCCTTTAATGAGCGGGTTGCGCTTGTTGTAGTCGAAAAAGTTGAAGCGACGTGCCTTGTAAGGGCAGTTGTTGGCGCAATAACGGGTCCCGATACAACGATTGTAAGCCATTGAGTTCAAACCTTCTTCGGTGTGAACAGTGGCATTCACCGGGCAAACGGTTTCGCAAGGAGCCATCTCGCACTGCACGCAAGCGACAGGCTGGGGAATCGACTCGGGGTTCTGGGTGACCCACTCGGGATTCTCCTTGGAATGATTGACGTGACCGTGCTCGACCGGGTGCTCTTGGGAGGCAAAGTAGCGATCCATGCGGATCCAGTGCATCTCGCGGCCCATGGCAACCTGGGTTTTGCCGACAACGGGAATGTTGTTCTCGGCCTGGCAGGCAACGAGGCAAGCATTACATCCGGTGCAGGTGTTAAGGTCGATGGCCATCCCCCACTGGTGAATTTCATCAGCAAGGTGAGTCTTGGCGGCAAGTTCGGTCTTGGACCAAGTCTCGCTGCCTTCGGGTTTGTAAAGTGAGATGTTGTCAGGAGCGTGGGAATCCATTCCCTGCTTCTTGACGTTCGCCATCTGCTTCTTGAAGTCACCTTTCCCTTCAAGGGTGTCAGTGGAGACCTCACGAGCAAGCGCGCGACCATACATTGAGTTGTGTTCCTGGGTGAGAGCAACCGGATACTTATCCTCAGTTGTCTTCACCACGCCGCCGGGCGCAAAGTAAGGCGTGTCAGCGGTCCGAAGTGCGTAAGCATTGAAACCGGTGTTGAGACCAACATGACCCACCACAGGCTTGGACTGGTCAAACTCGACCGCGCCATCTCGACCATCATCAGCCGCCTGACCATATCCGACAGGAAGAGTAATGGCGTTGTCAGCGTGCCCGTAAGCAATGACAACCGGCACGCGAATCTTCCGCTTATTGACGGTAAGTTCGATCATCGGCGAGTGATTGCCCTCACCTTCCCCCGTCTCGTATCGTTTTGAAACCTTGACCTCGGTGCCAATACGCATCAGCGGGGTTTTAGGTTCCAAAGCAATGACTTTGTCATAAATCCCGAGTGCCTTTGCGGTCACGGGAGAAACTTGAGCTGCGTTGTCCCAGGTTAACTTGGTAACCGGGTCGGGTGACTCTTGAAGCCAGGCATTATCGATAAAGCGTCCGTCAAGAACGGATGCATCAGTCGCAAAAACCACTTCGAGGCCGTCTGGTGAGGGAGCATCAGAATCGAGCCCGCCTTCCGGAGCAGAGGCGTTGAGTTCTCCGGCCTCATAAGAGGTTCCTTCGACAAACCCATTGGTGAGAGCATTTCTCCAGGTTTCATCGTCCGACTTACCGGTAATTTCAGCCAAAGTCGTTTTGACCTCACCCATTGCCGGGAAAAATTCGCCATTGGGCAGGTCTCCCCCACCGATCAGGTGCAGGAGATCCAGCTCGGAGAGCCCACCATAAAGAGGGAGGATCATCGGCTGGATCAGCGAAAGAACGCCGGTCTCGGTGCGGGCATCCCCCCAACTCTCAAGGTAGTGCGCAGCAGGAATGTGCCAGTCGCAGGCCCAAGCCGTCGCATCAGTGCGGAGGCCCCAATGAACGGAAGCCTTTGCCTTGCCGAGCACTTCAGCGAAGCCATCGGCATCGAAAACTGGATTGGAAGGAGTGAGGAAGATGACGTTTTCAACCGTGCCGCCTTCGAGCTTCTCCGTTAGTTGAGCAAGAGTGCCATACTGGCCCAAGTCAGTTTTTACTGCGCGAACTGCCGAAGAATTAAGCTTGGCATTCATCGCTGCAGCAAGCTGCTTAACCTCTTTACTCTGACGGGACCCGGCAAGAACCAGAGCGTCCGCCCCAGCTGTTTCGAGATCGTTGGCGCACTGTGTGACCCACTTGTCAAATTCACCAGCAGCATCCTCAGCTCCCGGGAACAGTGCCTCTTTATCAGCATCCTTGGCCTTGAAGCTACCAACTTTCAGAGCGGCAGCAATGGCACCAGCCACGATCGCGACGCGGCTTGGAGCGACGCGAAGGCGATGGTCCGACATGCCACCGGTGAGACTAAATTGAGTCTCAACCTGATAAAGGCGGTTCATCTGGCCAGCATCGACATCGTCTTTTTGATCGTAATTCTCATTTCCTCCCTGACGCTTCCTGGAGAAGGCCTTGGAGTTTCCGATTGGATCGGTGCCGAGAAAATCGCAATCCAAAGAGAGGATTCGTTTCGCCTTTTCAAAATCAACGACATGGGAAGTTCCGGAAGCGAGAGGCTCGCCAGCGGTGGCTTCATAGGAAATCAAGGTGGCACCCTTCCCTGCCAGACCTTTGGCAAGGCGGTTGCGGGTCGGCGAGTCGTCGTTGCCGAAGACCAAAGCGGTCTTACCGAGTTCAAGTCCCTGCAAAGCTGACTTGAGTTCGCTCTTGGTCGCCTCCTTGCCGCCTTTCAGGATCTTACGAGAACGTGATGGCGAGTAGAGATCGAGAACCGAAGCCTGGGTTTGAGCGCAGGTTCCGGAAGTATCCGGATGATCGTGATTGGGCTCCAACTTGGTCGGACGACCTTCATAAGTCGTTACCACCAAGGGAATTGCCCCTGCAGCAGTTGGTCGTGTGCTTGCGTAAAAAAGAGGTGTGCCGGGAATGATCCACTCGGGAGCCTTCTTGTAGGGCACAATGTAAGATTCCGGACGACGACAGGAGACCAAACCAATTCCCGCGAGAGCACTCGAAGCTCCCATAAGTTTGGTGAAGTTTCGGCGAGAGACCTTCTGCTCCTCCTCATCAAGCGTGTCCCCTTGCGGGAATTCACGATCAAGAAGATTACGAAAATTCTCGGTGCCTTCCTTCTCGCCGACACTACGCCAGGCGGTGGTGGTATCTCCTTTGTTCGGAGTGACAGGTGGGTTCCAGACGCGTTTGCTCATCTCGGGCAGGTAAAATTAACGGTGACAAGTCGCACAGGACTCCTTGGGTTGAACTCCCCAGTGAAGGCGGAGGAATTTTCCAAAATCTTCGGGTTCTTCGATTCGCTCTCCTTCGCCAACGATTAAGCCTTCGGTATCGATGACTTCGTTGTCTTGCAGATAAATCTTCGGGTCGTAGTTGAGGTTGAAGACCTCCTCAAGTGGGCGGAGATGCTTCTCAGGAGCGCGGTGGCACTCGAGACACCACCCCATGGAGTGACTCTCGGCATGATAAACCTTCTCCATCTTGTTGACCTCTCCGTGACAACTCACGCAGGAGATTCCGCGATTAAGGTGAGCGGAGTGGTTGAAATAGACGTAATCAGGAGCCTTGTGAACACGAACCCACTCGATGGGCTTTCCGTCGACTGGATTCCCGTTAGCATCCATAATCGGGCTGTGAAACTCATCAACTCCCATGGCTGCACGAAGCGCAGCAAGCTTGGGTGACCCTTTCTTGACGTGCTGGTGACAGTTCCAACAAGTATTAGCTGAAGGAACGTTCGCATGACCGGAATGCTCAACAAAACTGTGGCAATAACGGCAATCCAGACCGAGCTGACTCACATGGAGATTGTGATCAAAGTGAATGGGTTGAGTGGGTTGGTAGCCGACTCTTTGCGCCTTGGGCGTTGCATAATAGGTGATTCCGGCAACTACGCCGGCTCCTAAAGCACCAAGACAAACCGCAATTTTCAGCGGCAATAAGTTTGTCCAACGGGGAAAAAAGTTTGCCATCGCTGGCGGAGTCTTATGAGCAGGTGAATTGTTTCACAAGGGGAATTTGTGAAAAATTTCACAAGCTCTTTAACTCGCTATTTATGAGCACTTTAAATTTTCAAGCCCCTTTTAAATATCTCCCGATTCTTCAGCCTCCCCCGTCCGCAAAACGAGCAAAGGTTACTTATGGGCGGGGTCAATCTTCAAAGAGACCACTTTACGCTGATTTTCACCTGCAACCGGCGGCACCTCAACCGCCTCTTCATTCTCTTTTGGAACCGAAACCGCCAAACACAAAAGATTATACTGATGTTGTAGGACCGCAGGGAATGAAACACGGCCCGGTTCCTTAATATTTTCACGAAGCACCTTGGCCGAGAGACCGGAGATCATTTCCGTCCCCACCTTGGCTGCGAGATCCATCCCCACAAATCGAGCCCCCATTTTGCCGGTCCCTTCAACCAAGTCACTGGTCACCCGCCGCCCTTGAAGAGCGATCGAGCTCCTCGCCGAAACTACATTCCCCTCGACGTCAAAAGTCACCTCCAGGCTGGCATGGTCATCCGAAGCAAGCAGCCCTCGCAAGTGATCGATTCTTAACGAGACAAAGATCCCTCCGGTTGGTGTTGGAGTGCGCTCAGGTTTCCAGCAACGGTATTTCGAACCGGAAACCTCAAAGCGGGCGGCCCTCCCTCCCTTGTCCTTCCAGCCTCCCATCGCCTTCCCCATCTGATCAAGCTTCAGAGCCGGGGCTGCTTGAAGAGACGAAAAAGAAACGGAAACAATCAGAAAGAACGGAATGAAAAAGCGCATTAAGTGAAGGGGGTAAAACCTGATACGAAAACCCCGGGAAAAATATTCAAGTGAAAGACAACTTTCCCCTTGCCTCGATTGCTGCGCATTCTATCTTGCAAGTGGTCGCAACGTATAAAGCGATGCGATCACGCAGTTAATCCAAGTGAGGGTAAAGGTCCGAATCCTTTGCCCTCATTTATTTTCACGGAGTCCCAAAGCGAGATTCTCGTTTCTAGGCAAGGTCCATGACAAGAACCTTGGCCCACCACTCTTTAAATCCGGAGATGAATTCGTCATGGATGGGATCCCCTTCCTGATAGCGGTCATGACTCTCCATCGAGTCAAATTTCACCGAAATCGCGTAATCAAATGAATGATCGGTCACTGGTCGGTCCGCAGTTGCAGCGGGCTTTCCCCAATGTGACGAGGCCACATTGGGAGACTTCAGAAGAGCTGCAATGCCCTTCTCGAAAATCGCGCGATCGCTCTCATTCTTACGGTCTTCGTTCAACCAAAAGTAGACATGATGTTCCATGCGCCGGTAAATAGCGGCCAAGGCCATACAGGACAAGCCAACTCCCGACCTTCCTGAGGTTGATCTTTCCATCCGATCGTGAGACTCTTGTTCCGCGAGCGACCATCTCGCAACAACAACATCACGCCATGGCCATCCCCCACCCGATTCGGCAAACTTTCGTCGCACTGATTTTCAACCTGTTTCTCTTCTCACCTGCTATTGCACAAATCACGGAAGAAGAGCGCGCATTTCAGGAAGCCGAGCGATACTACGCCGCCGGAATGAGACAATCGGACAATCTCCAAAAAGGGCGTTACATGACCTACGTGATTGGACTCTATACCAATTACCTTGAAGCCCACTCCGGCTCCAAAAACGAGTCAGCCGCCCGGTTCCATCTTGGATACGCCCGCCAAACCTTGGGCCAAATTGAGGAAGCTAAAAACACCTACCGCTTCCTCATCGAAAGACATCGCAGAGGGCCCTACGTGGGACAGGGCTCGCGACAAATGGCTTACCTTGCTTTTGTGGAAGAAAACTGGGAAGAAGCTGCCAAATACTTCGGCATCGCGTCACAGAACCTTCCCGATCAGAATCTCCGCCATAGCTCGCTGACCAAGCAAGTGGAATGCCTCTTGAAACTGGACCGGCAAGCCGAAGTCACGGTGGCTCTGCGCCGCATCATCGACACAGATAAACACCCTCACAAGGACTGGGCCAGCTTCATGCTCGCCTACCAATACTTCGAAAGGGACGACTTTGAGACCACCATCCGCTTGCTTAAGCCACTGGTCGTCTCGGAACAACGCGGCCAGTATCATTCCCAAGCTGTCTTTTACACCGGCCTGGCGTCGGCCGAACTCGGTCTGGAAGACGCGCAGGATTCCCACCTGAAAACGGTCTTGAACATGTCCGTCAACGACCCGTCCATCACTCCCGATCAACGTCGGCATCTTGCCACAAACAAGGCCCGCGCGCAAACCTCGCTCATGGGGCTCTATTCCAAGAAAAAGGAATGGGACACCGTCATCAATCTCTATGAAAAGGGTGACTTCGGGGCATCAGGCAAGGTCGAGGCGCGCCGTTGTGAGCGAGCAGGCCTCGCCTACCTTATCAAGCAGAACTACCTCAATGCCAGAGCCTGCTACCGCCGAGTTGACCGAGCTCTTCCGAAAAGCCATAAGGCATTTGAAGCCTCATTCCAATGCCTCAAATGCGACTACTATCTCAAAAACCCGGCTCTCGCCGAGCGGGTCGACATCTTTTTCGAACTCTACGCCCGTAAATATCCGGGGCACAAATACCTTCATTGCGGTCGCTTTTTCAAAGCCGAAACTCTTTATAATCGTAAGGCATTGGAAGATGCCGCCGTAATTTTTAACAAGATTGATCGAACCGTCTTGGAGCAGGACATGCAGCGCGAGCTGCTCTATAAGCACGGATGGTGCCTGAGCGAATCGGGGCAGTACGACGGAGCCAGCAGAAGCTTTGCCCGGTTTCTTGCTGAATTCCCGGATGATCCCCGCGCTGCCGAGATCCACAACAAACGAGCCGAAGCCCACCTTTCTCTTGGAGATTACACCTCGGCTCTCAAAGACTTTGAGCAGGCTCTCGCCCTCAACCCTGCACCGAATCAGACTGCTTTCGCACTGCAGGGAAGTGCCCGTGTTCTTCGACAGGAAAAGAAATACGAAAGCATGATAGCTCGCTATCGTAGGATCCTGGGCGAATTTCAGGATCTCCCCGTCGACACCACCGCCAATGCCAACTACTGGATTGGCTGGGGATTCTACAAGCTTGGCAAATATAGCGAAGCCCCCCCTTATCTTCGTAAGGCAAGAGATCTTGTCCCTGAGTTTTACAGTCAACCAGTCGGCGACCTTCTCATTTTGAGCTCCTTTAACTTACGCGATAAGATCGCCCTCCATACCGCTCTCCAGGAAGTTTACGATCAGGCCCCGGCCAAAACTGTTCCACAAAACATGCTATCATGGCTCGGCGTTCAAATGTTTCACGATGGTCAGGTCGAAGAGGCGGCCAACTACCTCGAGAGAGCCGTGAATCCGGAGGCACCCGGGAGGACCGACATCGGAGTTTGGCGCATTTTAGCCAAGGCTCAAAACCGGTCTGGCCGCTTCGCCGGAGCCCAGAAAACGAGCCTTCTTTTACTCAAGCAAGAACAAGACAACCGCTGGCAAGCGGATGCTTATCTCGACCTTGCGGAAGCCCGTCTAGGCCTCAAGCTCTACCCACAATCACTGGAAGCTGCAGCCAAAGGCCTTGCCATCAATGCCCCCGGCGCCCATGTCCCAGCCCTCCACATTGTTAGCGGCGAAGTCGCCTTGCTCCAAGGTCGTTGGCAGGAGGCCCTCCAAGAGTTTCGCACAGCCATCCCAATGGTTCCGGACGATCCCCTTCTGCAGCCCCGCGCCCTTCATGGCGCCCATCTGGCGACCAAAAATGACGGAAATCCGACTCTTGCTTCTGAATTCCAGGCCAAGCTCGCTTCAGCGTTTCCAAACTGGAAGCCTAAGCTGAATCTCGGCGCTGAATAGGCATCCGAGGACCCGGCTACTTCACCGAGACATCCCCTTTCGCGAGCAGTCGCGAAATGACAGGCTTGAGTGTCAATCCCTGGATCGCAATCGAGAAGATCACGACGAGGTAGGTCGCCATCAGGATCGCTTGTCTGGACTCGCCGGCCAGACTCTCATCCTTTGGCAAGGCCAGAGCAAGAGCCACCGAAATCCCGCCGCGCAAACCACCCCAGGTCAAGATGCGGACAATTCCCGGCGAGAATGTCCGGGCTCTTTTGAGAACTACGACTGGCAAAGAAACCGCAATCATTCGCGAAGCCAACACCACAAAGATCAGGATTAAGCCAGCGCCAAAAGCCTGCCCACTCCAAGTTAGCACAAAAATCTCAAGTCCGATCAGAAGGAACAAGACAGCGTTCAAAATCTCATCAATCAACTCCCAGAAAAGATCGAGATGATCACGGGTGGTATCGCTCATCGCCATCAAGCGACCATGATTTCCAATCATGAGACCAGCTACCACCATCGCCAGTGGTCCACTCAAGTGCCAACTTGTAGCCAGCTGATATCCACCGGTCACGAGAGCCAACGTAATTAGGATTTCGACCTGGTAGTTATCGATCGTTTTTAACATCCAATAGGCCACATACCCGATGCCCCCTCCCAACAAAATCCCACCCCCAACTTCGACCAAGAACAACTCACCGACGGATAGAATCGAAGCCTCGGCCTGGCCTGCCGCCAGCCCCACCAAAACCAGATAGACCACCACCCCGACACCATCGTTGAACAATGACTCCCCGGTGATCTTGGTCTCAAGAGACTTGGGCACCCCAACCTTCTTCAGAATACCAAGAACAGCAACCGGGTCGGTGGGCGAAATCAAGGCACCGAAAACCAAACACCACAAAAATGGCACATCGAGACCGGTCCACGAAAAAACGAAATAGGATGCCGTCCCTACCAGAAAGGTAGAGACCAATAATCCTGCACTTGCCAAAATCGCCACCACCCATTTCTGATCGCGGAGATCACCGAGGTTGACATGCAAGGCACCCGCAAAAAGCAGGAAGCTCAGCATGACATTCATCACCGTCTCATTGAAGTCGATTCGAGTGACAAATTCATCCGCACTTTCCCGAAGAGTATCTCCGCCGAAAAGCAACAGAGCCATACTTAGAACCAAGCCAATCAGGAGAATCCCAATGCTGGTCGGCAGCTTAAAACAGCGATGATTGATGTAGCCAAAGACAGCGGCAAGGGTCAGCAAGACCGCAGCAGTATCGAGTATGTTCATATCAGGAATCCGGTTGAATCGTTTGAAGGTGGGAAAGAATTGCGCTCCTCCATTTCTCTTCAAAATCGCGTTTCCTCCCGCTCAAAAACAGACCTTGTTGATACGCCCTAAGCTTCAAGTCGGAACGCTTCCCTTCTTTTTTTGATTTGAGGCCCACCGTTACCCGGGTAGGGAACACCACCGCTGCCTTATCCCACCTTGAGCCATCGCAGAAATAGAACTCCATCCCTTCGTCAGTTTGCCGCTTCTTCAAATTAAACAACTCCTTTGGGGAATTTGACCTAAGGAATCGAGTCGTTTCACGAACCGCCAATGGGTAGGATCGACCGGTCGAAGTAGAACACGAACCCAGGACCGCAGACAGCAAGGCCAGTAACATCAAATCGAATCGCATCATCTCAGGTGGCTGATGTAAGATCTCACCAAAGCACGGGCCTCTTCAGGTACCCACTCTTCCCATTCTACTCCATTGGCAGCCGCCTTCAAGAGACTCCGCCCGGTCATCTCAAGAAGCCTGTCATCGCCGCATCCGATGTCCGAAATCATGCCGTTCTCAAGGAAGTGCTCGTAGAGACTCTTCCAGCCATCGGGCGCACGGAAATTATCGGCGGTCACATACTCTCCATTGTTGCCACTACGCCACGGATAAACCAGCAACGACAGCTTGCTTTTGAACAAGCGGCCAAAGGATTCCAATATTCCACCTTCCAATGAATCTGACCACTTCTCTTTAAACAGCTCATTCAAAAGCCCAATCGACAAGATCATCCCGATGGGTTCTTTCGTAAATCTCCGAAGCAGGGCTGCCACCCGATGGAATTCCGGGCAGTTCGAAACCATGACCACCTTGCCCATCGCCTGAAGGGCGTCGGCACGATCCAGGAAGGACAACAAGTCAACTTCGCCATTCCGGAGAAGATTGCTGAGCGAAACCTCGCACACCTCGCGGCATGGTCGCAAACCCTCTGAATCACCCTTTGGCGGGAAAACCTTGCCAGCCTGATTCAGCATATCGAGATGCAGATTGGTCACCGGCAAAAAGCTTCCCCGGAGAATCAAGAGCGGAGTTTTATAGAAAGCCTCGGCGGCTTGCACGACTTCTCCGTCGGGAAGAAAGACGGTGGCGGGAGACATACCCTGTCGCACCAACTCGAGCGCGCAGATCCGGTTATCAACCATCTCGAACGGCTTTCCTTCAAACCTGAGCATATCGATTTCGATACGACCAGGAGCGATGAACTCCGTGAGTGAGCTGACGAACCCCCTTAGATTCCCGCCCTGATGGTAAGACGCATCGATCAGGTTAACGCCCAAAATCCCAAGAGCTTCCATCTGGTCAACGTTTTCATGATCGAGCAGATTGACGTGTAGAACGATCGTCCCCGACGGCCTTCCCGGCTGGCTCTGAAAACGAATTGCCAACCATCCGTGACACTCCGCAGTGTCCTGATACCCCCTCGCCCTCACCGTGTTGGCAAAGGCAAAAAAACGGGACTCCTTGCCCCGCGGTTTACTGAGCCGTTTTTCAAGCAACTCATACTCATAGTTGACCATATCAACGACCCGCTCTTGGGAGACATAGCGCCTGGTCTTACCGTAAAGCGCATCGCTGATCGTCATGTCGTAGGCTGAGATGGATTTGGCGACCGTCCCGGCTGTCGCCGATGCCCTAAAAAACCAATTAGCGACTTCCTGCCCCGCTCCGATCTCGGCAAAGGTGCCGTATATCGACGTATCGAGATTCATCTTCAGCGCCTTGTCTTCAGGCGTGTCGAAAGGTTCACTCATTTTCCTTTTCCTCGAGATTTGTCACCCACCCCTCCGCCACGATTTCAAGAATCTCAACCTGATCCTTGGCTCGGGATCCCCTTGGGTAGACTACTTTGATCAAGCAGGGCACTCCTTGCGTATTCTTCATCATCAGGCGGAACCGTTTGTCCACCTCCGAGTCCCTGGCAACGTAGCCCAAAAACGAATAAACAGAATCGCGCAGTTCCAGCCCCAAAGAACGCCATTTACGATCATTTGAAAAACCATAGTTATAGTAGTTGGCCGGCTCCACAATGACTCTCATGAGAAACGGAGTATCCGGCTTCTTCTCTCTCATTTCCTCCGGAGTAAAATCGCAATAGCCTACCCAACTTTTCCAATCCACCTTATAGCTTTCCTTCTCGCCATCAACAATCCGTTCAACTGCGATCGGTGAAGACAAGAAATCCGCGGTGGTCACCAGCGTTGTGAGAAGCTCACCACGATACGAAACCTCCAATTTGTTCAAACTCTCAAACCCCTCGGGCTCATACTCCACCTTTTTGTAATAGGCCTCGAGCGCCGGCCCAACTCTTTGAGCATCGCGAATGAACTTCTTGCGCTCCTCGGGAGACTCCGCGGTCACGAAATTTTTGATCGCCTCCTCCAACTTCACCATATCGAATTTTTTGTAATCATCGACGGTTTTGGCCGCCATGTCGCCTTCCTCAACTTTCTTGGTATTGCGTTCCGCCGCCTCAATTTCGTCGAGCAAAGCATCCGCTTTTTCACGATCAATGACCGGCTCGTTGGACCCGGTGATGGGATTTGCTCCCGAACGCTGATAGTAAAAAATACTCAAAGCGAGAAGAACGAGAGCCGAGAGAATGATACTGACCACCATCTTCCACGAGACTTCATTGGAGTCGTCCTGAGCTACTTCCTCTTCCCAGGCAATTCCTTCCGCCTCCTCTCCGACATACTGACGACGACGGATCTTCCGGGAAGCTTCCAGTTTTTCAATCTCCTCGGGTGTCATCTCCTGGGCCACTGCCACCTTATCAAGAAGATTATCATCTTCCACCATTTGGGTAGCTACCTGTTCAAGACCGGCGGGATCCCCCCTTTCAGTTGACTGCACCGCAGCGCTGCAAACGGGACAGCGCCCAGTCTGCCCCACTTGGCTTTTCTTAATCCTGAAAAGGCCGAAACACGAAGGACACTGGAACGGGATCCAGCGATTAGCAGAAGCTGTCTCACTCATGATTATATTAATTGTTGCTCAGGGCATCGGGATCCGGGGCAGGAAGATCAAACCGCGGGGGCAACGGCAACGTCAACAAAGCTTCACTCTCTCCCCTCACTTGGTCTTCCACAATCAAAACTTCATCATCAGAAATCCAGGCCTCGGCGCTGTCATCCTTAATCCCCAAAGTCGGAGTTTCGCTATTGTAGGGATCGAAACCAAGAAGAAGAGGCACCTTGGCCTTTATGGGAATTGCATTGATCGTATCACGAACCTGGGCTTGCTCCGCCAAAGCATTGATGTCGATTCCGCTACCGTGAATGGCGCAAATCCCCATCTCCTGTCCCTTTCGCAGATACTCCTTGTAACTTGTAGTCGGGAAGCTGATCTGGCCCGTCACTGGATCCACGAAAGACTCATTGCAATAGCCGATTGGACGCATTCCGGAAACGCGACAGATCGACACCTTCTCAACTGAATCCGGAGGGAGAATTTCCCGACCAGCAAAAGACGGATGGGAAGCATTCATCATATCTTCCCAAATGGGATATGCCACGTTTTTGGCAAAAGCAGTCTCATGAATGGCCTCGCGCCCTCCCTCATAAAAACCGACCCAAACCGCACAAGTAATCCGACTGTTGTAGCCGACCATCCACGAATCAGTGAGCCCATAAGGAGTTCCGGTTTTACCTCCTCCCAGCAACAAGCCCGACTTCAACCCTTTGGCCGACTCCGCAAGGTTACCGTTTCTCATCACATCATTAAGAACGCTGTGAACCTGAAAAGCGGCAGCATCGGAACAAACCTCCTTGGTCTCCAGAACCGGACCATTGCCACCCAGCGGATAAACGATCTTTCCGTCGATATCCCGAATCTCCAAAATGTAATGTCTTGCCGTAATTCGGCTCCCTCCGCGCGGAAAGGTGGAATAAGCGGAAACGACCTCAGGCATACTGACATTGTCAAAACCCACAATCATTCGATTCAAAAGCTTGTCGGCAGGAAGGTTGAATCCAAAATTCTCCGAAACCTGGTGCACGTTGGACAAGCCGATCTGCTGGCCGAGTTCCACCGTTGCCGCAATTTTCGATACCGCCAAAGCCCGACGAGAAGTGATTTTCCCCTCATATCCCGGATTGGCAATTTCCATCCCCCACTCTCCGGCCACCCCTTCGAGTCCCCCTACCTGGAGCTTGCGCAGATCCATCTGCTCATCCACCACCATGGTTGCCGGATGACGGCCGTTCTCGAAACCAGTGGCATAAACAAAAGGAAAAAACGCCGTTCCCAGCGGGCGACTCCCGTTCTCGATAAAGTCGTATTGCGAGTGAGCATAATTGCGACCACCGACGTGCGCGATCACTTCACCGGTCTCGTGATCCATCATTAAAGTGGCGCCTTGAAGGTATTTTGGCGGCCCTTTTTCCTTATCATAATCCGAATATCTCGGGTGCTTGTAACCTTCCTGAGTCTCCACCTGCAAAAGCTGTTGGGCCATTTTCTCTTCCGCCGCCCGCTGCACTGCGGCGTCGATCGTCGTCCGGATGATATAACCTCCGCGGGAGAGCGCTTCTTCGCCGACTAAATCACGGGCTTGCTCAGCCACGATCTCATAGAGGAATGACTTCCCCCGACGAATCGGATTGGGGTTCAACACCACGGGCTTGGCGATCATCTTATCCCGGTCAGCCTCGGAAATCATCCCCTCGAGCGCCATTCGGGTCAGCACCATGTCACGGTTCGTCTTGTTTTCCTCAAGACTATTGAGGGGCGAGATCCGCTGCGGATTCTTGAGGCACGCCACAATAGAAGCTGATTCCGAAATTGTCAGATCCTTTGGCTCCTTTCCGAAATACCCCAGAGAGGCAGATCTTACCCCGTAAAAACCGGAGCCAAATGGCACCAGATTCAAATACATTTCAAGGATATCCTCCTTGGCGGCTTTTTTGCGAGCGTCTTCGTCATTGGGATAATCCGACTCCAACTGGCCCCGAAAGTGTTCCTCAATTCGGAGCGCAACAAAGGCCTCCACCACCTTGCGCTCATAGCCGGACCACTCACGACGCCGCGCCTCCCCCAGCAAATCAAAGGATTTCCGCGCGAGCTGCATCGTAATCGTTCCCGCTCCCTGTGTAATCGACCCGCTTTGAAGATTCAGCCATGCCGCACGGGCCACCCCAACCCAGTCGACGCCATCGTGTTCATAAAATCTCTGATCCTCCTGCGCCAAAACCGCATCCACAAAAACCGGAGGGATTTCGTCCAGTGGGATCGAAAATCGATTTTCCACAAACATCGTGCCTATCTCCACCCCTCCACGATCGTGAATAATGCTCATCTCCTCCTTTTCGCCCACGCGCGTGAGATCATACTCAGCCGCGATCTCACGATATGGATCGAGTTTCTTGTTCCCATAGTGAGCTGCGACGCCAGCCGCGATTAGGCACAACAAGCAAAAGATCCAAAAACCCTTTCGCTTGAAAAACCAGCGCCTTGCCCTCTTGTTCCTTGTTCCATACATGATGTCTCGCGAACCCGTCAATTTAACTGGCCTGCAGCAGGCATTTCCTTACCCCCGATCAGCCGCGGGGGCAACTACTGACTTGGGCCGTCTCATCCAGGCTGAAATTGCCGAATCCGGCCCAATTTCTTTTGCCAACTACATGGCGAAGTGCCTCTACCACCCCGGATTAGGCTACTACGCCCGACCAAAAGTCCCGGTTGTCTCAAAAAAGGGCGATTTCATCACCAGCGTCTCGGTCGGACCGGTCTTCGGAAAGCTCCTCGCCCACCGGCTTCACAAGTTCTGGCAAGCCAACGGATCTCCGAAAATCTTCACCATTCTGGAACCCGGTGCTCACGATGGCACTCTTTGCCTCGATATCCTCGAAGCCATTCGAGCCCTCGATCCCAATTTCGCGCGCGCGGTCAACTACCTCGTCCATGAACCTCTCCCCGTGCGACGCAAGTTGCTTCAGGAAAAACTTCAGGAAGAAGCCTCCGTCATTGCCACGCCCAAGGAGGTAAATGCCGAAATTGGAGCTTTGGTCGCCAACGAGATCCTCGATGCCCTTCCCGTTCCCTTGTATCTAAAATCAGGCGATAAGTGGCACGAAGCACTCGTCGCATCCGATGGCGACTCGCTCGACTGGGAAACCCGACCTGCCTCGCCTCCTCTGCCAGCCAATCTGCCGGAAGACTATGTCACCGAAGGTCCTCCCGATCTTTCTTCTTTCCTGAAGCCGCTTGCCGGAATCTTCAAAAAAGCCCTCTTCATCTGGATCGACTACGGACTTGATGAAGAAACTTTGTACCACCCGGCCCGAACCGCCGGCACTCTTCGTTGCTATTCCCAACAGCGATCCAACGTCCACCCACTCGATAATCCCGGGGAGCAGGACCTCACCGCCGACGTCAACTTCAGCGCGGTTGAAAAAATCGCCGCCTCACTCGGTTTACAAACTCATCCCGCCATGCACCAAAGTCGCTACCTCACCTACTGCGGCAAGAATTGGCTCCTCTCCCGCCCAACCCCGCAGGAAGTCGGACAATTCCAAACCCTCATTCACCCTTCCCAGTTTGGCAGCCGATTCTACGCGCTCGAAATGACCAAGGGCGACGTCGATCCCGCCACCGTTTTTGACTAGAAACGACAATGGCGCTATCATGATCGATAAATCCATGGACATTAAGAACCCTGCAATCCTTAAACTAAAGGGCCTCCTCTTTCTCAGCCTAGGGTCACTCGCGGCAGGGCTCCTGATCGTCAAATCGCCCGACTGGACCACTTTGACCCTACTCCTGATTGCCATCTGGGCCTTCTCACGATTCTACTACTTCGCATTCTATGTCCTGCACCACTACGCAGATCCGAATTTTCGCTACTCCGGCTTACTTCATCTCATCCGCTACCTCGTAGGCTCACGAAAATGATCGTCGCCAATGTCGCACTTCCTGCCTTTTTCCCCCATAGCTTCGCAACGGCATTTGGCATTCTCATCATCGCGGGCATTGAAGCCTGGTTTCTCGCGCGTAGGCTAACCATCGGATTTCGTAGATCTTACGCGCTAGCCATGGGGGCTAATTGGAAATCGACTCTTGTTGGCATCCCTTTTGCATGGCTTCTCTGGTCAGTTGGACTTCTTCCTATCTCAATCGGACTCGATGCCCTCGGGCTCATGGATCACCCCGCAGTCCGATCAACCCTTCTGCAAATCTTTTTGTTTGGCGGATTACTCCCGGATGAGTGGACCAAGATCGGCCGCGCCGCAGCATCCATCGTGTCCTTAATTCCATTCTGGCTCGGGTCGGTTTGGATCGAGAGACGCACCATCAGGGGCAACTTGCCAGACCACGCCCCCGCCGAGATTTCCAAAGCGGTCATTCAAGGAAACCTGGCAACCTACAGCCTTTTCCTGGCACTTGGAAGCTTCTCTCTGCATAGAGCTCTCACGAGCTTTCCCGAAGATCAAAAGCGTCATCAAGAGCGCGAAGAATTTCAAAAACGAATCAAGGACCCCCCCCAACAAAAAGGCCGAGATCCTGACGGAGCACGGCCTTTGAAAATTGAGGACTCTGAAGTCTAGTTCACCCCGAAAACCACTTCGAGGCCGGGAAGTTCGGCTTGCAGAGCCTTGGCTCCCTCCGGAGTCGCCTTGGACTGCCAGAGGTAGATTTTCTTAAGATTGCCCAAGCCTTTCAGCTTCATGATCCCGGTGTCAGTCACCTGGGTTCCGTAAAGATTCAACCACTCCAGGCCTTCAAGCTTCGCCACGGAATCCATGGCGGCATCGCCAATCTGAGTTTGGCTCAGATCCAGCTTTTTGAGATTCGCCATCTTGGGCAATTCCGCAGCAATGGTCTCCTCCGTGATTGAAGTTGCGCCGAGTTTCACACTCGTGAGAGCAGTCGAGACAGGTGCCAACTTTAGAAAAGTCTGATCGTCGAGCTTTCCGCGCAGGCTAACCGCGGTAAACTCAAGATCGGTCGAGTCCTGAGAAGCGTAGTTCAAAGAAGTCTTAAAAGACGGATCCTGTTTCAGTGAGTCAAGGGCATTTTGAAGAGCCTCCCGCTTTGCAACTTTCTCCTGCTCCATCTTTGCCTTGGCGGCCTCAGCAGCTTCCTCCATCGCTTTCCGCTCCTCGGGACTCACCAACATGGCAGCAGCTTCGATAATATCAGCAGGCGCTCCCATTTCTTCGAGAGTCTTGTCTTCCAGGGTTTCACTGGCCGGGATGTTATCGACCCACCAAGTGAGCAGCTTCAATTCGTAGTCTTCCATCTGCTTCTTCTTGGACGGCGGCATGTGCATGTCTTCATCCATCGGAAGCATCATCACCTCGATCATGTAGCTCTTCTTGGAGTCTCCAGGAACGAGCGTGCGATACTCGTCATCATCCTGCATGTCTCCTCCAATGAGAAGATTTTCATAGGTGTCCATCTTCAGACCGCTCTTCACCTTCTCCTCCTCGGAGTGACAGTAGAGACATTTCGCATCGAGAATCGGAAGCACCACCTCTTTGAATGCGAGACGCTTTTGAGGCGGCTTTGGCCCTTCTGGATCCGATCCACCTTCGACGATCTCATCCTCTTCTTGCTTTTCTTCATCTACCAACCGCTTGAAGGCGTCCACGTTTTTAGTAAGCCACTTCCAAGCCTTCTCAATCGGATCAGATCCGTGAGTCGCCAAACCACCAAAATGAGCTCCGTATCCCAGGGCACCGCTGGCAATCAAAAGGAGTATTCCATAAACCGGACCACGGGATCCGCTGCGGCTTCCCCAAAGTTTCGCGAGAAAAGCCAATCCGAGCACTCCCACAAAGCCGATACCAACCCACATATGCTTGAACATGTCATCTTCCCACTGCTCTGCCTTCCAGCCCCCGGCACTGAGTTCAAAGAGCCCGGTCACACAGGCAAAAGTTCCGGTGATAAAGGCCAAAAACAAGCCAACTGCCGTCCGGGGACGGTATTTGCCGAAGGAAAACCAACTGCAAACTTCCATGAACAGAGTAAGGAAGACGATTCCAATCGGAAGGTGCAGGATGAGCGGGTGGAATTGCCCCACAATCGGCCCCCAGCCTTTCATGTCGTTCAAAACCCCGGAAAAAGGCTCCTGTTCCGCGTAAAATGGCAGGTAGATCAAACCGCCGATGACGGCGAGCACGAAGAGTGTAATGAAAACCGGTCCAAAGGCGCTGCCTTTTCCGACCTCTTCGTTCTCAATCTCTTCCGGTAAATTGGGTTCGTTGTCCATGATGTTATTGTTTAGCTTGCTACGAATCGTGTCGGTTAAGTCTTTCGATTCGGAGAGCTTAATCAACCCTAATCACGAACGACTGCGTCCTCGAAACCATAGACCGGATTGCTCATCAGAATCCGTTCCAAAAAACGTTGGATTTGTAACGACCTCAGGCCATCCTTGGGCATGAGTGAGATCCCCCCGAACTTTCATTCGCTTGAACACGATGGCCCATTCGAGAGCTGCCTCACCTGCGAAAGGCGGTTTGATGACCTCGACGAACCTTACGTTGTTAACAAGGTTTTCAGAGGGCCGGAGTGTGTTTTTGAGTTCGCTATTTGCCAGTCGTGCAAGATGGAAACGATCGAATCGTTTTCCGAAGAATCCAAAAAGCGCCTCCGCGATATGGCTGAGAACAATTCGATCCTTCAAAAACGCAGCGAACGCTTTGCTGAAAGCCAGGACCCCCAGGAATGGACCTCCGAATGCGCCCATTGCGGAACACCATCCTCGGAAATCAAGGATTACACCACCGAATGTCTCGGCTTTGGGGACTATATGGTTTTCGATCCCTATCCCGTTCTGATCTGCGAATCCTGCGTCGAGGAGAGTCAAAAAATGCTCTCGAAGTCCACCCGCGACCAGTGGAACAAATTTATCCTCGATAATTTCGAGGGCCCGCCTGCCGACGCCCTTAAGCCGGACGGAGTTCCGGTTCTCGTCTAGAACGTCTTAATTCGTGCTCCCATCCGACCGTCCTGCTCTTTTTCTCGCGCCCATGCAGGACGTGACTGACCTTCCGTTCCTCCGAACCATCGCCTCCTTCGGCGGAGCCGATGTCTACGTGACGGAGTATTTCCGTGTTCATATTCATTCGCGGCTCGATCCCTACATTCTCCGTTCGATCACCGAGAACCCGACCGAAAGGCCCGTCATTGCTCAGATGATCGGCCAGGATGCCACGGAATTGGCCCGGACAGTTGCCGACCTTAAAGATCACCCAATTGCCGGTGTGGATCTCAATCTGGGGTGCCCCGCCCCAGTCGTTTACCGCAAGAATGCCGGCGGCGGGCTACTTCGAAATCCCGCGCAAGTTCATGAAATTCTGGGGCGACTCCGGGAGGCTTGCGAAGAAACCCCTTTCACCGTCAAGACACGGGTGGGCTTTGAATCAGATAGGGAATTTGATCGCCTCCTCGAGATCTTCCAAAAGCACGAAATCGATCTACTTACCATCCACGGTCGAACGGTCAAAGAACGATACCAAACGCCGGTGCATGACGATCGCGTCGCCCAAGCCGTGCGCAGCCTCTCCTGCCCGGTCATCGCCAACGGAAACGTCGTCAATTGCCAAACCGGGCTCTCTTATCTAAGGTCGACCGGATCCGCCGGCCTCATGATAGGGCGTGGCGCGATCCGGAATCCCTGGATCTTTGAGCAGCTCCGCTGCGCGACCTCAAACCGCGAAATCCCGAAGGTCACAGGACGCATGATCCTCGAATACATCGCCAAACTCTACGATGAAACAGCCCGGGAGATTCCGGGGTTCATTGAAGATCGGCACGTCCAGAAGATGAAAAAATACCTCATCTATATCAGCCAAGGACATCACGCCGACTTCGAACACCAGATCCGACGAGTTAAAAACAAGAACGATTTCTTTGCCACCTGCGCCACCTTTCTCGATCACGGAGATCCGGCCCCGGATCTCCCGTCTGAGAACTCGCGACTATTTTGCGGGTTTTCACAGTTCCTCTAATCAACTTTCACGTTGACTTTACCCGGTCTCCTGTGAAATCTCATCGCGAGATGGCCATGAATCAGGAAGTTCTCCACACCGAAAAGATCCTCGCAGACCGCAAGATCTTCTTTCTCGACCTCAAGGAAAATGCCCGGGGCCGTGTCGTTAAAATCACCGAAGACGTCAGCGGAAACCGTGACACCATTATGGTTCCCGCGGAAATCCTCGGAGACTTCATTGAGGCCCTCACTGACATCAAGGAGACAGCCGACCAGCAGGACGATTAAAGTTCTCGAAAGCATTTACGATCAAAAATAGCGGCTAAAAAGTCGCTGTTTGTTTCTGGCAAGCTGGGAAACAGTTTCTAGCTTCGGCTCATGCACAAAGCCTCAGTTGCCCTCGGAACCTTGCTCCTGACATCTGTTTACTGTCAGGGAGCACTCATTGCCCACTATGACTTCGCGGATGGTGATCGTTACGACAACGAGGTGAGCGCGGCCTTCACACTCACTGAGACCAGCAACGGGACCAACGTCATTACCACCACTCCGGAGGGTGCTGTAAACTTTCCAGGAGAAACCGGCGCCGAGCGAGACTTCTTAGCGACTCCCGGGCCTGGCGGCGCCGCTTCATTCACTGTCTCCATCTGGTTCAAAACAAACACGGTGAATCAAGGCGGATTCCAGGGGATTTTCAGCAACCTAACTCCGAACGCTCCCAATAATTTTTCATGGCAACTCGATGTGAACAACGGGACCTTGAGAATTGTGGCTGCAACAACAGGATTCGGGAGTCTTACCAATGCCGAAGATGGCGAACCGGGAATCCAGGCTGGCATCTGGAATCATGTCATTGCTCGTAAGACCTCGTCCGGTGGAGCAGAATTATGGCTTGGTAGTGAAAACACGGCTCCTGAATTAGTTGGTTCGGGCACCATCAACCCGGGTGGCCTTCAGAATTTCAGGCTCGGAGTCAACCGCAACAACGACTCCCTTTACGCCATGGAAATGGCAAACGTGAAGATCTACGATGATGCCAACGTCTCCCTGACTGATCTCAATGGAGAAGGCCCGCAGCTCATCCCCGAGCCTTCGACCTCGTTTCTTGGCCTCTTCGCTCTTTGCTTTGCCTTCCACCGGAAGCGCACCTAGGTCGGGTTCGACTCGTCAACCGGTGCGGAGTAAACCGAGGGAAATGCACCCCCCCCTGCTTTGTTTGTTAGCTTCCCGGCAGACAAACAAAACCAGATAAGATGCCCATCGAAAAACACGACCTCCTCCACGAACTCCCCGAGCACAAAGACGCAATCCACGAGCTCAAAATGAACAACGCCCATTTCGCGAGACTCTTCGAACAATACCACGAAACGGACAAGGAAGTTCACCGCATTGAGGAAAACATCGAAACCCCGTCCGACGACTATACTCACGAGCAAAAAATCAAACGCCTCGCTCTAAAGGACGAGTTGCTCAAAATGATTAACGAGCACTCCTAGTTCAACTTACCGAATAAAACCTCTTTTCCCACTCGCTCCGGTGAGTGGGATTTTTTTTGATCGCAGTGCGGCATTGCCAGCCTGGGTCTCATGCGACACCTTTCCGCATGCGCCTGTTTGTTCTCATTCTTTTTGGGATCCTCCCTCTCAAAGCCGATCAGCCCAACATCCTGATGATCCTGGCGGATGACATGGGATACGGTGACCTCGGCTGCTATGGGTCTTTGCAGATCGAAACTCCGGTTCTAGACGAGCTCGCCGCGACCGGAATTCGCTGCACCGATGGATATGTTTGCGCAAACGTCTGCGCCCCCTCAAGAGCCGGGCTCCTCACCGGACGCCATCCCCAAAGGTTTGGATTCGAACACAACTTGAACAGATCCTTTCCAACCCTCCCTGAAAGACTGGGCATTCCGGTGGAACAAAAAACCATCGGCGACCACATGAAGAGCGCCGGCTACCGCACATCCATCATTGGCAAATGGCATGTCGGAGACTCCGTCCCGGGGATGCTCCCCAATGCCCGTGGATTTGACTACTTCTTCGGAATGCACTCCGGGAGCCACAATTACTTTCCCACTCTCGAAAAAAACAAGCTCCTCCGGAATACCAAGCCTGTTCAAAAAATCGACCACCCCTATCTCACCGACTGGTTCACTCATGAAGCCATCGGACAAATGACTCCCGGCGATCGCCCCTTCTTTTGCTTTCTCTCATACAATACCCCACACACTCCCATGCAGGCCAAGGAAGAAGACCTGGCTCGCTTTGCGCACTTGAAAGGAAAGCGCCGCCAAACTTATGCCGCCATGCAGTGGTGCATGGACGTCAACATCGGGAAAATCCTCTTACATCTTAAAGAGACCAATCAGCTCGAAAACACTCTCATTGTCTTTTACTCCGATAACGGAGGCAGCGTCACCGCTTCACACGCTTGCAATGCCCCGCTTAACGGAATGAAAGGCTCATTTCTGGAGGGAGGAATTCGCGTCCCCTTTATCTTCCATTGGCCGAAAGGACTCCCATCGGGAAAAACCTTCGCCCACCCTTTCACTTCGCTTGATCTCCTTCCTACTTTCATGGGGGCCGCCGGCAAACAGCTCCCGCCTCGAATCACTAAAAAGGGTCGCAAAAAGATCGTAAACCATGACGGCCGCGACCTGCTTCCCTTCCTGCGGGGCGAGATGCCTAAGGCTCCCCACGACGCCCTTTACTGGCGGATGACGATGCGGGGCGCAGCCATCCGCGAAGGCGATTGGAAGCTCCTTATCAACGTTCACACTCCGCCGGCCCTTTACAATTTGGCAAACGACATTTCAGAACAAAACAACCTCTACCAAAAGATGCCGGAAAAAGTCGCCGATCTTTGGTTGAAGCTCAATCAGTGGCAGGAGTCTCTCGAAGATACCCCGCATTGGCAGGAGGATCCCTATTGGCAGGGCTACAATCGGAAACTCTACACTCACGACTACTGGCTCACCCAACCTGCTAAAGACGCGGAATACAACGGAATCCGTTAAGAGGGAATTCAACCTTAAGCTGCTTAAAAAGCACCCCATCGAAGCTAAAAATGATCCAGATTACTTAGGATATCACGATACGGATCACCTCGCCCGCCGTCTTCACTCACTGAACCATTATAAAGTTTCGCAAGTTCTTGTGATCAGGCCACCACTCCTGGACCACTTTGAATGTTCGTCTTAAACCTTGGATTGTAGGTGGCAAATTGATCAGGACTTAATGAAAGGGACCGGCGGTGGCACCAGGTCCCCAAACAGGTCAGATTAGACAACGGATCTATGGGCCACCGCTCGTTTCCCAGTCTACGACACAGCTTTGACACTTGGCTGCTTCAGTCTGATGTTGGTAAAGGTATCCGGAAATCTCTTATGGCTCATTCTAGTGACGATGTGCATGAAATCTTCGTAACTCATGATGAAGACACGTTGCAGGCTATCACGATCAAGTCACTCTCAACGATGACGCCATGCTCAACGCCCTCGGCCTTTTCCACAAAATCGCCAAGCATAAAGAACCCTTCAGCTTTATCAACGATGAACGCCGCCAGCCGGCTCGCGATGCCGTCACCCATGGCATTGACTGCTTGCTGAAGGCTCAAATCGTGATTGACGGCAACCCAACCATTTGGTGCGCCCAACACGACCCGCTCACCCTCGCCCCTTCCGGTGCCCGCATGCAGGAACCAGCATCGCTCAACAGCTATGAAAGCGTCTCAGTCATCCGGTTTTTGAAAAAAGGCAAGAGACCAACAACCGCATCGGCCCCGCTCTTCAAGCCGCCCGCTAGTGGTATCGTAAACATGCTGTCACTGGAATCCTCCGCTATAAGGAGGGCACCTCCGACCCGGGACTTTGGTGGGTACGCTTCCATGATCTGGAAACACAGAGGCCAATTTTCCGGGTGCCCAGTGCGGAGGTATTCATCACACTTTCAAGAGCCCCGCTGCCCACAACCCGACCGCCTATCAATACAATACTACTGCGACCGGCCTCGTGAAGTCGTCCGCGAAAACTAAGAGCAGCTCGCCTACCTCACCCACCATTACTACTCCAGACCAAATCGCGGCTCCTCCCGCTTCCACCTCCCCCCCCTTGGAAAAACGACTGGCCCGTCATCGAGCAAGCAATGGAGAAAAAGACCAAAGAGTAATCAAGCACTTGCTACTTCACCCGAAGCACTACTCGGGCATAGCGGGTCAGCGATAGCTCACCTGAATCCTCCACCTCACAACCGAATGGCCGCGACCAGAGAAACTCACTTTCTCTCAATGGGTTAGGATCATCCTGATGCGAATAGGGAGGTAGTTGATTTGCTTGGTCCAAATTATTTAAGGAAAATTGATGAATAGTGCTTGACGATTTAATGAATGCTTTTCATCTTCGCGACGCTATGTATTTAAATAAAACATTGTCAATTGCTGGGCTTTCTTTTTCGCTTGTTGGTTTTGCCAACGCTGATGTCGAGAGTAGTATCTCCGCGGGTTACAATTCGGATTACATTTATCGCGGTGTTAACCTCGGTGCAGATCAGGTCAGCCTCGCTATCGATGCTTCTGGATCCGTTGCTGGACTCGACTGGAACGTCGGTTTGTTCCAAGGATCTTCTGACATAGAGGAAAGTTCGATTGGTATTGGCGCACTTCTTTGGCCGGGGGGCCTGGACGAGACTAGGATTACCGCTGGCGTCTCTCGAGGTCTTGCGGAGGGAGTGGATCTTAATGTCGGAATCATCAACACTTCCTATAATGGAATCCTCGGAGGAACCGCTGATCGTTTAGAGATCTACACAGGTCTGTCTGCCACTATCGCGTGCATTGACTTAAGCGCGACTGCTTTCTTCAACACCACAGACGAGTATACTGGGGATCTTTACTATGAGATCTCAGCAAGCTACTCTGTCGATGTTGCAGATAATGTTTCTGCTACTCTTGGAGTGACCTATGGTAACTGGGACGAAGATCCTCTGGGTAATCTCGAAGTTGGTCCTAATTTTGAAACGGTTAGGGAACTTGGACTCGGTTGGGAAGATGTTGATTTCTTGTCTCTTTCTGGTGCTCTCAACATCAGTCTTGACGATAATCTTAGCGCAAGCGTCGGGGTGACTCATGTTATTACTGACGCTCCTGGCCTCACCGAGGACGAGACCGTCATCGGAGCCTCTCTTTCGTTTGGCTTTTAGAGTTTTAGAGTAATTCTGACTACATTATTTCACTTGTTAAAAAGGGGAGCCAGCAGGCTCCCCTTTTTTACGTGGCGAAAACTCCAAACTTGAGACTACCCCATTGTCATTAAAAAAACAAGAGGGCCCCGACTCGCGGCAAATATTGGGCCAAGTGGTGATAGGGCAACTGATAAAGGCTTGGAATGTTGATTTAGAGAACTGGGCTCAAATTCTGACTTCAGCTCGACATGCAGATGAAGCATATTATCTAGGGAGGCCTGAAGAGTGTGGTGACCCTTCGTGCCTATTTTTGGTGGAGTAATATCGTCGTCACTCGCAAAACAAATGACAACATTACAGCGATCAGAATTACTCCCTCCATGATTCAAAAATCAATCTTTGGAACACGAAGGCCATAGGAGAAAAGGTGGGGATGGAGGGGGAAATACTTCGTTGGCTTCCTATCGACAACGACGGGCAAGGCCGAAACCTCGCGTCGGCATTTATGCCCTCTCGTTATCGGGATTTAATATCCATTACCGTTTGATTCGAATCCGGCGGTATTCCATTTGTCCGCGATCCCCTTCCAAGCCGATCGGCCCACTTTTAGGAAGCTTGAATTCCGCTTCGAGAACTTCGCCATTGCAGGTGCAACGGGCGCTTCGCCCCTTTACCTCGACCACGATTTCATTCCAACCTCCAGCCTTGTAGCTCTTGAGATTCTTATAAGGTCCGGCCACCAGATAATCGCGGCACTGCAACTGGGGTCGCCTAATAAAGACTCCGCTATCGGCGTTCGCGTTGGCACGAAATTCAAGCTTCAGCGTGAAGTCCGTCTCGAATTCCTCGCTTGTCCAAAGCTGGGTAAAGCTTCTTCCCTCCGGCGGAGTGGTCACGATGAGACGACCATTTTTCGCAAGGTAGCGGTCTTCACTGCTGGTCACTTTTCCATCAAAGCTTTCCGTCTTCGCGAGGGTCTTCTTATTCCGGTATCCCCACCCCGTTAAATCTTTACCGTTAAAAAGCAGCTTGTATCCCTCCTCAATTTTAAAATCGTCCACCGGCACCTCTACGAGGTCCAAGGTTTCGAGAACCGGACGCAAGGTATTGGCCCACATTTCATAACCCACTGCGTTGGGGTGAAGAAGATCAGGAAACTCGGACTTGCGCGCATTTCCGTTCTCGTTTGCAAACATCGACCAAGTATCGATCAAAGTGACCTGCTTGTCTCCCTTCACCGCTTCCGCATACAAGGCGTTGATCTTCTTAATTTGCTCCGCCGAACGTTTTTTCGATTCATGACTCGGGAAGACATTACACAAGATGATGGGCATCTCTTTGTTCGAAGCTTTGAGTTTCTGAATAATGAGCTTCAAATTCCCTGCAATCACTTCCGGAGTGGCCCCTTCTTCGAGATCATTCGTCCCCATCAAAAGAACCACACCTGTGGGCTTGAGTGCCAGCACATCCTCCGGCATCCGGTAAAGCATGCCCCGTGTCGTATCCCCGCTGATTCCCCGGTTCGCAACCTTGGTCTTCCCAAAAGCACCGTTCATCTGATTTCCCCAGCCTTGGGTGATGGAGTCTCCCAAAAACACGAGCGCCCCTTGCTTCGCCTCCACCTCAGTGGCCCAAGCCGTGCGCTTGTTCTTCCAGAGATTTCGAAACCAATCGTATCGTCGAACCGGTCCCTCTCCGGCTATTTCAGAGTCAGGAGGAATCACTGCCACCGGCTCCCGGGCCGTGAGTGAAGTGAGCGGAAGAACAACGGTAAAAAAGACAATGAGCAAACGCATGCCGGAGAATATGCGGAAAATCCGACACCCTGACGAGAATCGATTACGCTCGAATTAGCGGCGCCTTCCCCGAAAGCGATCACGCGGATCTTCCTCTTTCTCGTCCTCGTTCTTATAACCAAGTATGCCGCCTTTTTTAAGATTACGGACAAAATCCTTCATGTCGGTCTTGAGTTCCTGATCAGATACCAAAGCTCCCAGTGCTCCCTTATTGTCATCGATTTTCGCGATTGCCGCCGTTGCGGTAACTGCCGTCTTTTCAATCGAGGTCAAAACGCGGGGGACATCTTCCAAGGCCGGACTCACCCGCGCGATCGCGGATTGCGCAGTCTGGTTCGTTTCACGCACCTCGTTAATGGCCGAACGGAAATCGCCAATCGCCGGGTCCAGTTTTTCGCCCAATGTCACGAAGGATGCTGATGCCTTCTCGAGATTCGCGAGAGTCCCGTCGAACCTCCGAATATTCTCAGCGGAAAGCACCTCCCCATTCACCTTGTCCATCGTTTCGGAAAGCTTCGAAGCAACGATCTTCACTTCAACGACCGACTCCTCGATTTTCAGAAGGGCTTTCTGAGCCTCCTCGATCACTTCACGGGCGCTTCCTGCGATCAATTCAGCCTCGCTTTGGAGAAGGTCCAAACCACCCGGACCGGCCCCCATCACGGTGCCCCCTTCCTCTATAAAATCCTCTGTCCCCACCGCTGGCGGAGTGATTAAAATCTCCTTATCCCCGAGTAGACTGGCCTGACTGATCCGCATAAAGGCGCCCTTCTCAATCCGATGATCCTCATTAATGGCTAGCACCACCTGGATCATCGAGCCATCCACCAACTTGGGCTTCTCCGCCACTTCGCCGATTTTGGCACCCCGCAGGCGAACCGTGCTTCCTTTGATAATTCCAGGAGCTTCCTTGAAATTCACCTTGATCTCATAACGCTCCTTGAAGAGGTCTCCGATATTCCCGAAGAGGAGAATGATCGTCCCGAGCATCGCCAGCCCGAGAAAAAGAAAGACTCCGACCATCGTCTCGGTCTTTTTGGAATTGGTCGCCATGGCGACACTATGCCCCGCACGCGCCTAAATCACAAATCCGAATCCTGCGCCCGCCCTTCCACGAAATTCACCATTACCGGATCCTTGCTGGCCTTCAGTTCATCCGGAGTCCCTTCCCAGTAAATTAAACCGTCCTTCATAAAAACCAAGCGGTCCGCAATCCGAAACGCGCTGCGCATCTCATGCGTAATCACCACATTGGTAATGCCATGCTCATTTGCCAGATCCTTGATAAGGCGATCGATCGAATCCCCGGTCACCGGGTCCAAGCCCGCATGCGGTTCATCATAAAGAACGCAACAAGGTTCCCCCACCACCGCCCGGGCCAAAGCCACCCGCTTGCGCATTCCTCCAGAGAGATCCGCCGGCATTTTGTTCTCCTGACCTTCGAGTCGCACAATCTTGAGCGCCTCACTGACCCGTCGAGCCAGTTCGTCACGATCCTTGATCCCAGCCTCCTGCATCGGAAAAGCGACATTCTCCGCGACCGTCATCGAGTCAAATAAGGCGCCGCTTTGAAACATCATACTAATCTTCTTCCGCGCCCAACTCAGCTCTCGCTCCGAAAGATCCGAGATCACCTTCCCCTCCAAAGTCACTGTTCCTTCATCCGGTTGCAGCAACCCGACCATGTGCTTCATCAGAACCGACTTCCCTCCCCCAGATCCCCCAAGCAGAACCAGGATTTCTCCCCGCCTGACATTCAGATCCACTCCGCGCAGCACCACTTGCTCGCCAAAACTCTTCTTAATGCCACGCATCTCGAGGAAAATCTCGCCCTTCATGGCTCTCTTCTAGAGTCTCGAATGAAGAATTGCACTCCGGGAAATTTCCGATTTGCTCACTGCGATGAGTTCCTCGCCCAGCCCACACAATTTAATCGTGATCGGAGGCGGCGCTGCCGGATTTTTTGGCGCCATTTCAGCAGCCGAAGCCGGAACCCAAAACATCCTCATTCTGGAACGCGGTCCTGAAATTCTCACCAAGGTCCGGATCTCCGGCGGCGGGCGATGCAACGTCACCCACGATTGCTACGATCCACGAGAGCTTGTCGAAAACTATCCTCGCGGGGTCAAAAACCTCATCGGGACATTCCACCGCTTCCAACCAGCCGACACCATTACGTGGTTCGAGGAACAGGGAGTGGAACTCAAAGTCGAAACCGACGGTCGCATGTTCCCCACCACCGATAATTCGGAGACCATCATCGATGCTCTCACCTCCGCCGCCCGGAAAAATGGCGTCATCTGGCACACCCGATGTGGCGTCGAAAAAGTCCGCACGATCGATGACCTCTTCGAGCTCGAAACCACGGAAGGCACCACCTACCTCACCAAGTCACTTCTCGTCGCAACCGGCGGGATTCGTAGCAAACACGCTCGCATTCCCGCCGAAGACTTGGGCCATAAACTTAGTGATCCCGTCCCTTCCTTGTTCACCTTCAAGATCGAAGACTATCGGCTCCACGGCCTCCCCGGCGTCTCGGTGCCCAACGCCTCGCTCCGGGCTGGAAAAATCGAAACCCAAGGTCCCGTCCTCATCACCCACTGGGGTCTCAGCGGACCAGCCACCCTGAAAGCCTCGGCCTGGGGCGCGAGGGAACTCTCGGAAATCGACTACCATTTCACCCTCGAAGTCAATTGGACCGGCAGCGAAACACCCGATTCCCTTCAACAAAAATTCGACGAACAGCGGCGCGAACACGGCAAACGGAAAGTCGAAAAACGCAGTATCGTCGAAGGCATCACGCGACGGCTTTGGCAGCGACTGACTGAGACCGCCAAAATCACCGAAAAGACAACTTGGGCCAATCTCACCCGCGAACAATCCGAGCGCCTTGCCCGGGAACTAGCTGCTGCCAAATTCAAAGTCACCGGAAAGAGCCTCAACAAAGAGGAGTTTGTGACCTGCGGGGGAGTCTCGCTCGATGACCTTAACCTCAAAACAATGGAGAGCAAATCCGTCCAAGGCCTCTACTTCGCCGGCGAAGTCCTCGATGTCGATGGCATCACAGGGGGCTTCAACTTCCAATCCGCCTGGACCACCGGCCATCTCGCGGGCCATGCCATCAATGAACGCCTGCATTGCAATTCCGGCGGGATGGTCTAAATCATCGCCATGAGCGATTCCCATCCCTTTCTCGCACAGGATTTTAAGATCAATTGGTCCAGCCTCACTCCGGACCATATCAAAGCCGATGTCACCAAGGCCATTGAGATCGGCAAGGCCAATATCGAAGCCATCAAATCGGTTTCACCCGAACAAGCCACCTTTGAAAATACCTTCGGTGCCCTTGAGTCCTCTACCGATGATCTCGACCGCTCCTGGGGCCGGGTGAACCACTTGGACTCTGTCGCCAACTCCGACGAACTCCGCGAAGCCCTCAACGAGATGCTCCCGGTCGTCTCGCAATTTTCCTCTTCCATCTCTCTGGATGACGACCTCTGGAAGGTCCTCAAATCCTTTTCGGAATCGGAAGCCGTCGCGGAACTCTCTGAAATCCAGCAACGCTTCGTGCAAGAGACCTGCGACGACTTCAAAGCGGCCGGAGCCGACCTTGATCCCAAGTCCAAAAAGCGCATGTTCGAGATCAATAGCGAGCTTGCCAAAGTCACGCAGAAGTTTGGCGAAAACGTCCTCGACTCCACCAACGCGTGGGAACTTTACGTCGAGAACGAAGACGATTTGGCCGGACTCCCCGAATCAGCCAAGACCGGGGCTGCCGAAGATGCCAAGAGCAAAGGCAAAGAAGGACAGTGGCGGTTCACCCAGCAGTTCCCCTCCATGTATCCGGTCATGCAATATGCCGAGAGCAGCGAATTGCGGAAGAAAATCTGGGACGGTGGCAGCACCATCGGCCACGGTGGCGACCACGATAATACCGAGCAAATTTGGAGTATTCTGAAGCTTCGGCAGGAAAAGGCCGCTCTTCTCGGCTTCGCTAATTTCGCGGATCACGTTCTCAACCGTCGCATGGCAAAAACAGGGGTCGGAGCACTCGGGTTCACCGAAGACCTGCACGCGAAAATCAACAACAGCTTTCAGGAGGACATGAAAGATCTGGAGGCTTACTGGATGGAAAAGACCGGCGCCGAAAGCGGCCCCATGGAACCTTGGGATGTTTCCTTCTGGGCTGAAAAGCGTCGCAAGGAACTCTACGATTTTGACGACGAAGCACTCCGCCCCTACTTCCCGGTCGATCAAGTCATGGACGGTCTCTTCTCGCTGACCTCCAAACTCTTCGGCATCAAGATTTCCACTTCAGAAGCCGGCACCTGGCACCCGGAGGTCAAGTTCTACGAGATCCGCGATTCGGCCACCGGCGATCATCTCGGTTCCTTTTATGCCGACTGGCATCCTCGCGAATCAAAACGCGGCGGGGCTTGGATGAACTTCCTCGAAACCGGACTTCCCAATCCTCGCACGCCCCACCTCGGACTCATCTGCGGCAATATGTCCAAACCCACCGGTGACAAACCCGCCCTTCTCACTCACAACGAAGTCGAGACCGTCTTCCACGAGTTTGGCCATCTTCTTCACCACCTCCTATCGGATGTCGATATCAAGTCACTCGCCGGCGTCAACGTCCCCTGGGACTTCGTCGAACTACCTTCCCAGATCATGGAAAACTTCTGCTGGGACCGTGAGTCGCTCGACTTCTTTGCCAAGCATTACGAGACCGGCGAGACCATTCCTGACGAACTCTTTGATAAGATGATTGCGGCGCGTAACTACATGTCAGCGACTGCTTTTATGAGGCAGCTTTCTCTTGGGAAACTCGATCTGGAACTGCACGTCAACCCGGACAAGTATCTCGGCAAGGATCTCGACGAAGTGGACCGCGAAATCCTCGCCGACTACAAAGCCAAACTAGCCACGCAGGGGCCTTCGATGGCCCGCCGTTTCAATCACCTCTTCTCTTCGCCGGTGGGCTACGCCGCGGGTTATTATTCTTACAAATGGGCCGAGGTCCTGGATGCCGATGCCTTCACCCGATTCCGCAAAGAAGGCGTCCTCAATGCTGACACCGGCATGAGTTTCCGAAGAGAGATTCTGTCCCGGGGAAACTCCCGCCCTGTGGATGAATCCTACCGCCAATTCATGGGCCGCGACCCAGAGCAAACCGCACTCCTCGAGAGATCCGGCCTTGCGTAACCTGTTTCATATTCACGAAAAAAGCTCCCAACCCGCTAGGGTGGGAGCTTTTCTTTTGGAAATTTCTCTTCCTGCTCAACGGGTGTAACCGAGGAGCAAATTCGTGTTGTGACGAAGAGCGGCTGCGAGATCTGCGCTTTGATATCCTTTGCCAAAAACCCGGCTAAAGACGTCCTTCTTCTCATCCTGATCCCGTTTGGAAAGCTTTGCGAACTCTGCATCAAGTGAGGTGAAAAGGTCATTCACCATCTTGGTGGTGGGAGAATGCCAGGGCTCGAGATCAAGCTCGGGCGCTTCACCTTCGGCAGGCGGAGCCTTCAATGCCGGACGTGAAATCAATCCACTATTCAAACGCATGGCACCTGACATCACCCGGATCTGGGCCGATTGAAGGGCGCCATCAGCGCTATAATTAAGCTCAATATACGAAGTAAGCTTCTTGCCAAAGCGGGGCTTGTGCTCGACCCGGGTCGAAACGAAAACGCCACCGCTCGGATTCGGAGTCACTGTCGGCTTGTGGGTCAGATAGACGTGATTATCGATGCTGTAAGAAGCGGTGCGGTTTTTACGCCATCCGTTAAGGGCCGCGCCCAGGGAATCGGTATCGACTGTAACTGCCGAGGCCGGAACAAGAAGAGAAAGACCGGTTAGGGCCGTGATCAGGAATTTTTTGGTCGTCATGATATTGGTGGTTTTAAAAGGCGTATCTGGCAAAAGTGTTCCATCCCCAGGAGCTGAAGGATTCGTTGTCCTCGCCCACTTCGGACAGCGAACGATATTCCACTCCGGTTCCGAGGATGAGGTTGTCGTCGTCGAAGTGAATATTTACCCCCGTATAAAATGAGCTCAACTGAGCCGCAGTTGTGGCTTCAGGGAAGGCGGTCGGGAAGATGGCATCGGAGCCCGTGTCCGGAATTCCCCAGTAGGAGAAGATTCCACCCGGGTCGCGCGAGCGGGCATACTGGTATCGGGAGACCAAACTCACCGCATCCTGTAAAAGCCAGTAACGACCTGCAGCCGTGACCCCGTAAGCAGTATTATTGGAACCCCGCGCGGCCAGGAACTCGGTGTAAAAATCAAACCTCCCGGAGCTATACTCGGTCCCGGCAGAGAGCATGTGCCGATAGCCTTGAGCGATACTTTCGCTCCTCGTACTGTCCATGTTGTAAATATAATCGAGATGCCAGCGCTGGTAGTTGGCTTCCGGAGAGCCCTCGACTCCTCCCCGATTTCTCGAAGTTGCGATACTCGCCAAAATATATCCGTCTCCATCGAGAGAAGGAATACTGCGATCCACCTCCGAGCCGAACCAGCCGAGCTTCCAGTCCAGCTTGGAGCCGCGGCCTTCGAACATGAATCCGAGGCTGCTGGCCGGGGCCATTTGTGCGGCAAGTGGCGAGAGAGTTGGGAACCAACGAACGGCCGCGTCGCGACTGTATTCCGTCGAGAAGGGAGGAGGAAATTTACCGCCGGTGAGACGCATCTCTTCGCCAATGGGAACGCTGGCGCGGAGGGTCTCCCATCCTTCGTATTTACCCGAGCTTGACAAAAGTGCGTCAGCTAAAATCTCGATCCCGTAGTAAGTCTGGAGGGCCAATCCAATGCGGGCGCGACTCAATTTGGTGCCTTTTCCGAGGGAACGATCGTAAACCTGATACTCGAATAAGCCACGCGGGGCAAAGGTCGTTTGAGAACCCACTTCCACTGGAAACTTGGGAGACAATTCGGTCCGCCAACGGGTTGGGAATTTCACGTTCAGCGGCTCCAGCTTTTCAGCTTTCACCTCGAGAGCCTTACGGGAGGTTGGCACGCGAGCCGCCTGTTCAAAGACATTCTGGGCAGAGTCCGCCTCCTGCTCGAGGAGCTTCAATGCTTCGTTCGCCCCGGCCTGAAAAACAAAGGCACAAGACGCTGTCAAGATTCCGGCCTTCATTACTCCTCTTCCTTCTTTTCGCCATCTTCAGCGCCTGATTTTTCGGCAGCCTCTTTCGCCTTCTTGGAATCCTTGGCTTTCTTTTCTTCTTCAGCGGCCTTCTTTTCCTCGTCAGCTTTCTCGATCGCCTCGCGTGTTTCCCGACGCTTCTGCTCAAGACGCTCTTCCTTTTCTTTCTGTCGCGCGGCAGCGCGTTCCACCCGGCGCTTGTACTGCTCGATTGATTCCTTGCTACCGGTCTTCAAGCGGATCGCTTCCTCGATCAGAGGAAGGGCATCGATGTAGTCCTGGGCTTTCACAAGCATGCTCGCGAGGCGAAGGTTTGCTTTGTAGCCGACTTTGGGATCGGTGTCTCCGGTCGCTAATTCAAAGGCCGTCCGCGCCTCGACTTTCAATGCTTTGATCTTTTTCTCATCGGTCGCTTCCTCTGCGAGTTTGGAATACATCTCACCAAGCTTCAGTTTACTTTCACCGCTGGCCGGATCCACCACCAAGGCTTGCTTCAAAAGATCCGCCGCCACCTGGTAACGCTGATCGGCATCGGCAATATCGGACTCCACAACGAAGGCGGCTACTTGCTGATCCTTACTCAAGGCTGCTCCGGCTTTGGCACGTAAAGTCACCATCAATTCAGCGGCCTCCTTGGGCGCTTCCAATTGTAAAAGATAGCCCGCTGACTTGAGAGTCCGGTCAACATCCACCACCTCGCTCATACGAATGGCGCTCAAATAGGCGCCAAGAGCCAACAGCGGTTCCTCCTGTCTTGAGTAGATATCGCCAAGGGTGTTCAGTGAGCCCTCATCTGCGATTTCCTTAAGTCTCAAGACCTCGAAGTTCTCGGCCGCACGCATGAAATCGTCCATTTGGATGTAGCAATTTGCCTGCTGCTTCCACATTACGGGATCGCCAGGATTATCATCAATGAGCGACTGCATCATGCTGGCTGCCTGGGCCCAGTCTTCTTTCGAGAGAAGGGCTTGTACCAAACCAACCTGCCAATCCTTTTCATTTGGATTCGTAAGGTAGGCCTGACGAAAAGCAGCCTCGGCGGCGAGCGCCTTGTCTTCGGCCAACATCGCATGGCCCAGAAGACCGTAGCTTAAATGATCGGCGTCCCCCAACTCCATCGCTTTGATCAGGTGGGGCTTGGCCTGTTTCATGCGCTCGGAGCGTGCATAGAGAAGGGCCAGGTTTTTGTGCGCACGACGATACTCCGGGAAACGCTTGATGGCCGTCTTGTAAGCCGATTCAGCATCATCGGTTCGGCCGTTTTGATAGTAAAGATTCCCCAGTGTGAAAACGAGGGCTGCGGAAACATCCTTGGCCTCCACTTCAGGATCGACCGGATTTTTCCGCTCCTTGATGAACGATAACAACCGGGTCTCTGCCTCCTTGTAGCGCTGGGCGGAAAGGATTTCGGAGAGCTCAGCAATTAGGGTAGCCTCTTCCTGATCTACCTTGGGTTCAACCTTGGGCAGGAAGCCATAGCTCCCGACGAATTTCTTACGAAACTCAGGAGTCTGGAACCATTCGGGAGAGACCTTCACTGCCTGGGCAAAAAGCGATGGGAAAGCGAGGGCGAGAAGACAAAGGGAACGAAGAATCATTTGCGTGAAGAAATGGTGTGAAATGCGAGGTCGTTTGAGAGGGTTGGTTGTGTGACGAAGCCGTCACCCAACCCGAACTTCGAAGGGAATTTTGATGCGGGCCTTGGCCTTACGACCATTCCGAACGGCAGCTTTGAATTTGTATTTTCTTACCGCTTTCACGGCGGCTTGATCGAGCGCTGGAATCCCGGACCCTTTGGAGATTTTCGCCTCTAACAGCTTGCCCTTCTCGTCGATCAAACCGGAAACAATAATGCGAACCGTTCCACGCTTCTCAAGAGCTTTCCTGGCAGAACCCGGCACACTGAGTGGAGCCTTGGAACTGACGACAGGATCGGAATCAACTCCGGTGGATTCCATTCCGCCCCCTCCTCCGAGAGCGACTGCCGGAGTGACATTCAGAAGAACGCGTCCGCCGGTGCCCAATTGAAGGTCGGCGAGATTCATGGGTTCAACATCGATCTCCTCATTGGCCTCGGCGATGTCCGGCTCCTCGACTTCAGGCTCGTCAGGCTCGTCCGGCTCGGGCTCGACATATTCATCGGGCTGCTCCGGAGCGACCGCTGCCACCAAGTCGTCTTCGGGAGGATTCAATCCCTGTTCCAACCTTTGCATCAGTGGAATGAAGTAGAAGACCATGAACGTCAGGATTCCTCCCCCTCCAAAAATGATGGCCGTGCTGAGAAAGCGATTTCTCCGTGGAGGCCGGTAAACGTGGCGGGGCTTCATGAGTCGGTCAGGGTGATTTTAGTGGGCTTGGCGCCTCCTTCGAGGCAGGCGTTTTGAACTTCGTAGGTCACGCCATTGCGCGACTGGGAGTGACTTTGAATGATGATGGGGCTGCGCTCCTCCCGCTGAAGTTGTGACTCCACAATTCCGGGAACCGCACTGAGCGGAACGACACGCCCGTCGTGCACAATTCGGCTATCCTTCCGAATCACCAAAACAAGCGTCTGGTCATCGTTGGCTTGCGCTTCACTCTCCGAATCCTCCGGTCGATTCACCACAAAGCCGTCTTCTTCGACAAAGGTCGCAGTCACGATGAAGAAGATCAAAAGAATGAAGACGCAGTCAATCATGGGCGACAAATCCGGTTCCGGATCGCTGTCGTCGATTTCAAATCTATCTTTTCCGAGGGGCATTTTACTGGGTGGCTGCGGTAAGTTTGCTCTTCTTCACTCCGGCCATCAGGCACTGCTTTTCGACCTCGGAAACGACTCCACGGAAGGCATTGGTATCGGCCTGGATAATCACCGGCATTTCCTCTTCCTCCAAAAGCATGGGACGCACAACGTTCTGAACTCCGCCCACCCCAATCTCCTGACCACCATAGAAAACTTTGTTCTCAGCAGTCACCGCAATGAGAATGGAGTTTTTTTCAAGACGAGCACCCAGGCTCGCTTGCGCACGGGTGACCTCAACACCGGGAGGTTTTTGAAAAACCGTGGTCACAATGAAGAAGATCAACAAAATGAACACACAATCGATCATGGGAGACAGATCGGGTTTCGGCTCATCATCATCCCCGAAAGAGGAACCACTGCGACGGACTAGACTCATACGTTACGGAACTTTGTAGTGACAATAATACTCTGGAGCTGCGCCAAAGTGGTGTCGATTTTGTTACGCCGCTCGCGCACCAGGAGGGACATGAACATGCCCGGAAGAGCAATGACGAGTCCGGTGAGGGTGGTGAAGAGAGCCTTCTTCATCCCCGAGGCGATGAGGCCCATGCTCTGCTTTCCGCCCCCGGCGGCAAGACCATCGAACATGTCCAGCATTCCACCCACCGTGCCAAGCAAGCCCGTCATGGGCGCCGCTGCCACGAGGGTGGTAATGATGATGAGTCGCCGATCAACCGAAGCGATAAGGATCTCGCGCATCTCGTCAAATCGACGCTGCACGCGCTTGATCGAAAGCTTCTTTCCATGAATGGCGTAGCGGATGATTTCACCAATCCGCCCTTCGGCGGTTTCAGGATCATTGATCCAATTCGCCCACTCGCCCTGCTGTTTGTGATTCAAGTTTCCGCGGAAGACAAAATACAGGGACGCCGTCGCAGTGGTGTAGAGAAGGAAGGCCACGATGGCGAGAGCCGCCATGACAGTGCCGCCATCCGTGAAGATGTCGACGACTTCCTGGAGATTACCGATAACGAGCATTAGGCTGGGGAAAGTTCTGCTTCGTCAAGATCTTCCGGCTCGTCATCAGACGAATCCTTGCTTGGCTCTTCATCGAGCTCAGTGGTGCCGTTCAGGATGGAGAGAGCCACCCCTTCGGCCTGACCAAATTTGGACTTTGCGAGACTCTTGAGCATCCCATGAATGATGATCACCGGAATAGCCACGATCAGTCCCATCGCGGTCGTAATGAGAGCCTCACTAATACCGGCGGAGAAGGACTTGGAATCGCCCGAACCACCAACCGACATCATGGCAAAGGTTTTCATAATTCCGAGAACCGTTCCAAGCAGCCCCATCATGGGTGCGGCAGCGGCAACCAGAGCTAGGAAGGGCAGAAAGCGTTCAAGTCGCGGTTGGATCATTCCCAACTTCTCAAGCAAGGCGTCTTCCAGAATGCGGCGCTTATCGTAGAAGTAAGTGACTCCGGATTCCACCATCTGACCGCCGAGCCCTTTAAACTGTTTCGCCTTCGCGGTAGCTGCATCGGTATCGTGCGACAGGAGGTCGTCGAGGATGAGGTTGAGCTTCTTGCGATTCGGGATCGGGAAGCGGTTGATTTCGATCACCTTCCAAATTGCGATCAGGAGAGCGAAGAGACCGATGGCCAGGATTCCGTAACCAACGACACCTCCACCCTGAACGTAGTCCGAAATCGACTTCTTGACCCGTGCCACTTGAATCGCCTTTCCCATCGAAGCATCGACCGGAACCAATGCGGAACCCGTTTTGACGAGATCCGCAATGGGCTCTCCCCCTTCTTTGACCAATGCCAGGTTGGGATAATCAACACCCTCGGCAGTCGTAATCGCCGTGAAACCGAAAACCTCGTTATCGTTGGAGGCGAAGTAGCCCAGGGGACCGGCCACTGCGAATTTACCCTCCTTGATGACGTTCCCCTCGGTGACAGCACTTCCTTCAAAACGCTCTCCTCCGGAAATCTTCTGCAGACGCTCGGCCGACATGTGGAGCAGGAACAAGCGGTTCCGGATCTCCTTCATAAGATCATCGCTTGATCCGTCCGCCAACTTCTGACGCCCGGCCAACTCAACTCCGAAAGACTGCTTTTCAGCCGGATGAATCCGGTCCTTCAACCCGCTCCCAAAGCTCCTGAGCGTTGAGAGAGTGTATTCAAACTCCCCTTTTCGGCGGGCCAGCTCATTATTCAACTGCCGCTGCTCTCCGGCGACATCATCCTCGGCCTTGAGCAGGTCGGCCAGAGTCTTGGTCTGAGCCAGGACCTGGTCATCGATCGTTTCGACCTCTTTGATGAGGTCCCCCGCCTCGTTCGTGATTTCCGTTTGAAGCGTCAGGAGCTGCTGCTGGGCAAGACGAAGATCCTGCTCTGCTTTCTCCTGAGCCGTCTGCGCGTAAACGCCACTGGTCAGTGCGAGTGAAAGTAAAATACGTTTCATTTAAAAAAGTCTACTTGGCGATTTCGAGAGGGAGGTCAACCAGGCGCACGTCACCGCTCCCTTTGCCCACATCAATCAACTCCCGGATTTTAGCCACTGTTTCGGGATCCAAAATTTCCTTCTTGGTCCAGCCTTCGGGGCTTGGATCGAGGCGGAAGGCCACCTTCCCCTGCTCGTCAGAAGCGAAGCCCATCGCGAGGCCAAAATAGATTCCGTCGAGAATGACCTCGTCTCCATCCACATCCGCCGTCAGTCCTCCGCCCGTAAAGGCCGTAACCACCTGATTGAATTTTTCAGCCTCAAGCAGGATCGTAATCATCGGGGTGAGCCGGGCGTTCAAGGCAATATTGTCCTTGTCATTGCGCTTCACAAAACCGAGATGATCCGCAATCGCCTTCTCGACCTTGCCCACCTTGGTCAATTCCTTGGGAAGAAGAGGAATCACGGCAGAAACCTTGGCATCGAGATCATTGAGCCCATCGCGAAGGGCTTCGCGTGCGTCGTCGTAGCTCTTCTTCTCCTTGAGCTTGCCCTCGGACTCGATGTCGAGTTTCTTGCGGCGATCCAAAGCCGACTTGATCTCGGTTTCGAGCTGGGCGGTCTCGGCTTTGAGAGACTCCTTGGAATCGAGAAGGATTTCCTTCTTCTCCTTCCATTCCTTTTGTTTCTGCTGGGTCTCCTTCATGACGGAGATCCACTTTTGCACCGTGGCACGGAGCTTTTTGTTGGCTTCGACCCCACCGTCCTGAGCATTCAGGGGCAAAATCGAGACGATGAGAGCAGGAAAAAGAGCAAACTTCATTTGAGAGGCCGAGTGTTTAACCTGCTTGATTCAGAGAGGAGAAATTCCTCCTGTGACACGTTTGTCACTTTCGCGACTCCATCCCTTAAAAACGTGAGCAAAAAAGAGCCGCTTCACCCTGCGGCGAAACGGCTCTTTTATTGGATTACCTGGGAAAGGTATTTAGTCGGCGACCTTCTCCACGCGGAAGAAGAGCTTGGAAGCGCCGGGAGCGGGCTCGAAGGAGATAGAGGCAATAGTAGGCGCATCATCGAGGGTCGCACCAGCTACGTCGGCAAAAGCGCCTTCCATAGTGGCCGACTGGGTCACCTTGTAGCTGGCACCAGCCTCTGCGACGAAGTTGATGGTGTATGAAGTCCCATCAAATTCAGTCGAGACCACCTGGAGTGGGTCACCAATAACGAATTCATCCGTGAAGATGCCATTCGCGTCAGCGTAGGTCCAACCAGCGGCCCAGTTGTCAACACCGAAGGCGCCGCGGTAGGTCGTCGGTGAGGGTGCTCCCTCGGTCAACTCATTGGTCCAAGCGGGCGATGACAACTTCGGACGAGGGTCAATTTGAGTCACCTCACCAACCACATTGCGGGTTACGGAGCTGAACTGAACATCAACGTCCTTTTGGTTTCCGGCCTGGGCAAGAAGAGCAGCTTCGGCATCGGCATTGGCATTTCCGCTGTTGCTGGTCTCCGCGTCATCGGGTGTTCCAAACAGGTTGTTGGTGAAGTTCAAATTCACTCCCACTTGGGCAATCGTCGAGGCGTCGTCGATTCGGAAGATGTCGTCACCACTGCTGGTGAAGATTCCGTTGTGGAACTGACCCGCGAAGTTGTCCTTCATGCGGAAGCTGTCGGATGATCCGATCACTGCTCCTTCTCCGGACTCGTCCACATCTCCGGTCGCTCCAATGTAGGTCGCATTGTAGATCATGGTGTTACTGAGCGGCTCTCCGGTCTTCACTCCGGCTCCGGTGCGGTTACCACCATCAGCTTCGGTGCCGTAGTCACTGCTGTTGGACTGGATCGCAAACCAGAACTGGTGCGTCCCCTGATGTCCTTCGTCAATGTCGAAGGACTCATCCTGACAGTAGAGGGCGAAGAGGTGGCTGGTATTCACCGTGCCTCCGAACCACTCGAAACCGTCGTCGGTATTGGCAACAACCTCAACGTGGTCGATGGTCGTTCCCGATCCCACTCCGGCCATCGTCAGACCGTTGATCTCTTCGTCCTGAGCGAATTCGAATCCACCGAAGCGGATCGAGACGTAGCGCAGGATTCCCGAGTTGTCGTCGGCAACGTCACCTCCGTAAAGGATGTCGTCACCGGCGGCGTTCTGAGCGAAGCCCTCAACGGCATTCGAGTTCAGGTTATTCGTCGGAGTGTTGTAGAAGTTGATGGGAGCATTTCCGAGGATAATCACACCACCCCACTGGCCGCCATCACTTCCGTCGGCGTCTCCACCGATCGGATCAGGCTTGATCGTGTTGATTCCATCCACCCCGTCAATATCAACATTGCAGAGGAACTCGGCCTCTTGAATACTGGTGAAGACAATCGGATTTTCAGCAGTTCCCTCGGCATTGATGGCTCCGGTCTGGGCAATCACAAGAGATCCCACGTCCAGTCCGTCCGTTCCCGCAGAGGAACCGGTTGCGGCGATGATCGTGCCTGGAGCGATCGTCAGGGTTGGGCGGGTTCCGCCACCACTGAAGTCACCCACAAAGATCGCTTCATTGAGGAAGAAGATCTGATCAACTTTTCCGTTGCCGTCTGAATCGGAATTCCAAACCGTATCGACATCGATGGTGTTGGGTGGCTGAACAATTGTGATTGCCTCCTTAGTGGAAGGCTCCACAAATGTCGGAACTGGTGTCTCCACGGTCAAAAGACCCGGGGAAACTATCCCTTCCTTGGAGGCATACGTCCACGTGGACACCCAAAGGTCGGTTCCGAAGGCTCCACGATATGGAACCTGAACGGGAGCTCCGGCCAGGAGGTCTCCGCCCCAAGCCTGGCTTGTGGCGACGGTTGGACGGGGATCAATCTTGACCACTTCTCCGACGTCGTTGCGCATCTCGAGGCTGAAGTCGATGGTGGCGTCCTTGATGTTTCCAGCCTGGGCCAACAAGGCCGCTTCCGCAGTGGCATTCTCGTTTCCGCTGTTGCTGGTCTCGGCGTCGTCGGGTGTTCCGAACAGGTTGTAGGTGAGGTTCAGATTCACCCCGACCTGCGCGATGGTGGAAGCATCGTCAATACGGACGATGTCGTCTCCGCTGCTAGTGAAGATTCCGTTGTGGAACTGACCTGCGAAGTTGTCCTTCATGCGGAAGCTGTCGGATGATCCGATCACTGCCCCTTCTCCGGACTCGTCCACATCTCCGGTCGCGCCAATGTAGGTCGCGTTGAAGATCTTGGTGTTGCTCAATGGCTCACCGGTCTTCACTCCGGATCCGGTGCGGTTTCCGCCGTCGGCTTCAGTGCCGTAGTCACTGCTGTTGGACTGAACCGCAAACCAGAACTGGTGAGTTCCCTGGTGACCTTCATCGATATCGAAGGACTCGTCCTGACAGTAGAGGGCAAACAGGTAGCTGCTATTCACCGTGCCTCCGAACCATTCGAATCCGTCGTCGGTGTTGGCAACAACTTCGACGTGGTCGATGGTCGTTCCCGATCCCACTCCGGCCATCGTCAGACCGTTGATCTCTTCGTCTTGGGCGAATTCAAATCCACCGAAGCGAATCGAAACGTAGCGCAGGATTCCCGAATTATCGTCGGGGACGTTACCTCCATAGAGGATGTCATCACCGGCTGCGTTCTGGGCGAAGCCTTCAACTGCGTTCGAGTTCAGGTTGTTCGTCGGAGTGTTGTAGAAGTTGATGGGAGCATTTCCAAGAATGATCACCCCACCCCACTGACCGCCGTCGGATCCGTCTGCGTCGCCGCCGATTGGATCAGGCTTAACATCATTGATGCCTCCTCCGTCGATCTCGACGTTGTAGAGATACTCGGCTTCGGCAGCACTCGTGAAGATGATAGGGGCGTTGGGAGTTCCCTCGGCGTTGATCGCTCCAGTCTGGGCCACCACGAGGGATCCCACATCAAGACCGTCGGTTCCGGAGGAAGATCCAGTAGCCGCGATAATCGTTCCCGGTGCAATAGTCAGAGTCGGACGGGATCCACCTCCATTGAAATCTCCCACGAAGATGGCTTCATCAAGGTAGTAGATTGTGTCAATCCGTCCGTCATCGTCGCTGTCCGAATCCCAAGTGGTATCGGTGTCGATGGTGTTGGGGGGCTGCACGATGGTGATCGCCTGTGGTGCGGGGCCGGCATCGGCAAAGAGGCCGTTGGCATCCGCATAGGTCCAACCAGAGGCCCAGTTGTCGAGACCAAAGGCTCCGCGATAGTTCGTCGGGCAAGGTGCTCCCGCGGTCAACTCGTTGGTCCACGCAGGCGATCCCAACTGTGGGCGAGGATCAATTTGAGTCACCTCACCAACTGCGTTGCGAGTGACTGCGCTGAACTGAACGTCAACATCCCTTTTATTTCCGGCCTGGGCAAGAAGAGCAGCTTCGGCATCAGCATTGGCATTTCCGCTGTTGCTGGTCTCCGCGTCGTCGGGTGTTCCAAACAGGTTATTGGTGAAGTTCAGGTTCACTCCCACCTGGGCAATCGTCGAGGCGTCGTCGATACGGAAGATGTCGTCACCACTGCTGGTGAAGATTCCGTTGTGGAACTGACCCGCGAAATTGTCCTTCATGCGGAAGCTATCGGATGATCCGATCACTGCTCCTTCTCCGGACTCGTCCACATCTCCGGTCGCGCCCACATAGGTCGCATTGAAGATCTTGGTCAGCGAGAGAGGCTCGCCGGTTTTAATGCCGGCTCCGGTGCGGTTTCCGCCATCAGCTTCGGTGCCGTAGTCACTGCTGTTGGACTGGACTGCGAACCAGAACTGGTGCGTTCCCTGATGTCCTTCGTCAATGTCGAAGGACTCATCCTGACAGTAGAGTGCGAACAGGTGGCTGGTATTCACCGTGCCTCCGAACCACTCGAAGCCGTCGTCGGTATTGGCAACAACTTCGACGTGGTCGATGGTTGTGCCGGATCCAACTCCGCCCATGGTCAGACCGTTGATCTCCTCGTCCTGGGCGAATTCAAATCCACCAAAGCGAATTGAAACGTAGCGCAGAATTCCCGAATTATCGGAAGGATCATCACCTCCGTAGAGGATATCATCACCGGCCGCGTTCTGGGCGAAGCCCTCAACTGCGTTCGAGTTCAAATTGTTCGTCGGGGTGTTGTAGAAGTTGATAGGAGCATTTCCAAGAATGATCACACCTCCCCACTGGCCACCGTCGGATCCGTCCGCGTCGCCGCCGAGCGGATCGGGCTTTGTGGTGTTGATGCCACCTCCGTCAACATCGACATTGTAGAGGAACTCGGCCTCGGCAGCGCTCGTAAAGATGATCGGGGCGTCAGCAGTTCCCTCGGCGTTAATTGCTCCGGACTGCGCAATCACAAGCGATCCCACATCGAGGCCGTCTGTTCCGGACGAAGATCCGGTTGCGGCAATGACGGTGCCCGGTGTGATGGTGAGTGTCGGGCGGGTTCCCCCACCGTTGAAATCGCCGACGAAAATCGCTTCATCGAGATAGTAAATTTGATCGATTTCTCCATCGTCGTTTGTGTCCGAATCCCAAACCGTGTCGGTATCGATCGTGTTCGGGGGTTGGATAATTGTCGGCATTGCCGATAGAACATTCGCTAGCCCGAAGCCTAAGAGCGCGGAAAGCGTGAACGTTTGGCGTTTTGTCTGGTGTTTCATAAAGAACCTGAATTTCAGTAAGGACCCGGCAGGGAAATGCGAGCCATGCGGGATAAGTAACGTTCCGGGAGGCGGAAGAAACCGGAACTCCGTGACAACTTCGTTACGTGTCGAAATTGTTTAAAACTTAGCCTCGAACGTGAGGCCGAACTCACGCCCAGGTGAGACCGCCTCGGCAGGGGCAATCGAGGAGGCCAGCCCCTCGTAAGAAACCTCCACGTCTGAATCCAGGATATTTCGAACCTGGAATTTCAACTTATATTCCGCCCAGTTGGTTTCCCATTTTTTACTGATATTCCAATCAAGCGAGTGGAAAGGTTTACGAATTTCGTTGGGCAGGGCCGATCCGGGTTGCCCCACAAATCCGAGGCTAGCCACGGTGAGATACTCGCCGGTGTAATTGTAAATCAAGTTGGTCGAGAGACCCATGTCTTCATTCTCCCAAGACAAAATCAAGTTCCCCAAAAGATCGGGCTGCCCCTCCAATCGGTCAATCTGACCCAGAAAATCCTGCCGGTTGATGGTCACGATACCTGGTTGTGCCGTGGCTTCAATGAAGCTCAAATTGCCGGTCACCGAAAAGCCGGCTCCAAGATCATAACTTCCTTCCAACTCAATTCCGGACACTTCGGTCTCACCGAGGTTCACAAAAGTTCGATCGGCAACTCCCGAGGGATCGTTAATGGTAAAAATCGGATCAGTGATAATTTTATGGAAGACATTAATCCCCGCGTAATTCTTGTCGCGCTTCCAGGTCAAACTGAAATCGAAGTTCTGGGCCTGCGTTTCCCGGAGGTCGCGATTACCAACGAAGACGCGTTGATTGGTCAAATCCAAAATCCTTGCAGGAATGAATTCATAGAAAGTCGGGCGCACTACTGTTTGGGAATAGTTCAATGTCGCTTTGATCTCTCGATCAACTCCAAAGAAACGACCAAGCTCAACCGATGGATAAATATCGTCTGAAACCGTGGTTTGTGAAATCCCGCGCCGCCCTCCCGGAATGCTGAAAGCTCTTGTTTCTTCTTCGAATCGCAGTCCTCCCAAAAGAACCCAACTGTCCCACTCCGCGTCGAGACCGACATAGAGGGAATCAATTTGATTCGAACCAAAGTAAGTGGGAGTCACCCCAAGAGCCGAAGATCCCGGGACGAAACCTGCGGTTGATTGAATAGAATTGGAAGATCCGGTTTCCTGGTCGTTTAAAAGTCTGTCGGTCGCCGCGATTCCGCCCTCAACCGTTGTTAGTGATCCCCCACTCGCGATGATTGCGGCGGTGGTGTCACTTCGCCGATCCCGGCGATACTGTCCGAATCCACCAACAAGATTCACCTTCCTTTTTTCAGTCGCATCCATGAGTGGAAGCACTCCATCCAATTTGAATTGAGTAGACTCATCAACGGTCTCGAACTGAATCAAGTTGGAACTGTTGGGATTGGCAATGTTTGCAGGGTTGGGAATTGAGATTCCCGAAATTGGATCAACATCATTGTTTTGCTCCCTGAGGAAATACCCCAATAATTCATAGCTCCTCGGCGATGATTCATTGGTCTCACCGTGATAGGCATTCCAGTTTAAAACCGCCCCTTCCCTCCAATCGTCAAAACGATAGGCTCCTCCAAGCTGACCAAACTGGAGTTCGCGGTAAATCAAGTCGTAAATTTGACGATAACTATTTGCCTCAAATCCCTCGAGAACAACATCTCCGCGGGCGAGCGAATCCCCTGCATCAATGTCAAAATCGCTGAGGTTCGTCACGCCGTTATCAATCAAAGTATAGGTCGCGTTTCCGGAGCGGAAGTTAAAGAAGCTTCCATTGAGATCCAGATTATCACCGATGCTCAGACTTCCGGAGAGAAGCATACTCAGCTCCTCGGTGTCCGTGTAGGATTCCTGAACAAAATTGCCCACCAGACCATCAAAGACGGTCAATCCGGCAAGCTGCCTCAGCGTGCTGGTGTCCGCAAATCGAGGATTTAAAGTGACCGATCCGATGTCACCCGTCAATGGGATGGCATTCTGAAAACGCGATTGCTCAAACTGCTGGTAACGCTGCTGTGAGTTCTTCCCGATCGTTCCCAACAAGTTAAAACTGCTATTCCCGCTCAGCTCCCAGGTCTTGGAAAACGAAGCGGTAATGTTTCGATCAAGATTGGGATCGCTTTCCCTCGGGCGGAACTTCACTGCGTCGAAAAAAGCCTGTCGTTGACGCTGGGCTTCAGCTCCGGAAGCATTCGTCCGCAGCGTGGGAAGCGGCGCGGGATTTGAAGGCTTCAGATCAGAGCTGAACTCAAGACCGGGCACGGTGAGGAACCGCCCCTGACCTTGGGTAATTTGGTCAAAGGCCGTGCCCACCTTAACCCTGAAAAAGTCTTCATTCCCTTTGGTCAAAGTTTGAAGCTGAACCAAGCCTCCCACAAAATCAGCCGGCAATCCGGGGCCGGCGGTTTTCTTAATCGCCACTCCTTCCAGGGCGCTTGAAGGGAACAAGTCCAACTGCACCGCCTTCCGCGAAGTCTCGGGACTTGGCACGAGCCCGCCGTTCAAGGTGGTGTTGTTATAACGATCACCCAAACCACGAACGACGACGAACTTTCCACCCACCACGTTTGCTCCGGAAATTTTTCCAACCGCACCCGCCGCATCTCCTGCTCCAGCCTTCGAAAGAAAGTCCTTCGACAATCCCCCACCAGCCAAACCAGGACCAGTATCAGGAATGATTCCGGGGCCGGTTTCCTCCTCCTCCACGGGGTCCAAAACAACCTCCTCGGTATCGAGTAAATACTCGCCGTCAGCCAACTCCACCGGCTTCAACTCAAGAGGGATCGTCAACACCGTCACTCCATCCTCACGGATTTGCATGACTTCCACCTTCGACTGATAGCCCTCTCTTAAAAACTCGGCTCTCACTCCAACTGCCGGCAGCCCGGTAATCCGGAAGGATCCATCCGGCCCGGTCTGGGTCCGCACTCCACCCAGATCAGGAAGTGTGATGATCACATTGGCAATGCCCTTTCCCTGGGCATCTGAAACCGTGCCGCTCACCTCGCCCGGACCATCGCCGGCACTCAGTGACGGAAGAATTCCCGGCCCGATAGGCTCTGCCCCCGTCTCTTCGATAAGGCCCTCTTCTGTCTTTTCTGGATCCGCGGGAACCTCTTCTCCGGACCGATCCTCCTCTTTCGACCCGGTAGCATCCGGGGTATCACCTTGCTCTGGATCCTCAACTTTTTCAGGATCAGCGGGCGGCAATACGGGATCCAACAAATCCGAACGCCCCAACCATGGAAGGATATCCTCCTCTTCGGTTTCCTCCTTCTTGACGAGGTCGGACGCAGGGGCCCGCCCGTCTCCGGAGAGTGGCTGGATCAAAAGCAGACCCGCTACCGGGACCATCCGTCGATAAAAATGAGGCATAGATTGTGAGCGCGTGAGCTAAGCCCGAGGATCGCCACGGAAAAAGCCCACCAATGTCACGGAGTCGTCACATTCTAATTTGGGGTAAAATTTTTGCCTCGTCCCACGGGGGCATCGGGCTTTACTTCAAGCCATGCCCGACGTTCTGAATGCCACTGCCAAGGCCCTCAATCTTGATGAATACAAGAAACACATCTTTCTCTGCGCCACGCCAACCGAAGCGAAATGCTGCTCACACGACGAAGGGATGGCATCCTGGCAGTTTCTCAAGAAACGTCTCAACGAACTCAAACTTTGCGGCCCCCAGGCTCTCGTGCACCGGACCAAGGCCGATTGCCTCCGGATCTGCGCCCAGGGACCCATCGCCGTCATTTATCCCGAGGCCATCTGGTATCACTCCTGCACGCCCGAAAACCTCGAGCGTATTATTCAGGAACACCTGATTGGCGGTGCTCCCGTCGAAGAACTCAGGGTGACTCCTTGATTTCAAAACGAGCCCCAACTACTCTCGCGCCATGCCCGCTCACGTGATCACCGGAACCGACGAAGGCCGCGTCTCAGAAGAGGCTGCCGCTCTTTTTGAGGAACTCAAGGCGCCGGGCAGCGACGAATTTTCGAACGAAATTATCGAGGGTGTTGCGGACAATGCGGAAGACGCCTTTCAAAAGTGCTCGCAAGCCATTGAAGCCCTCCAAACCTTGGGTCTCTTTGCCGCCAATAAAGTTGTCTGGCTGAAAGGTGCGAACTTCTTTGGCACCGACCGCACCAGCGAAGCCGAACGTGCGGTGACTGGCGTTGAAAACCTTCTTGAGGTCCTCCAGAACGACCTGCCTGACGGGGTAAATTTCCTGCTAAGTGCCACCGGGATAAATGGAGTGCGGCGCTTTGGGAAATGGGCGAAGAAAAATACGAGCTACCAGTCTTTCGATAAGATCGACGTCTCCAAGGAAGGCTGGGAAGAACAAGTCGCTCGCATCGTCAAGAGAGTCGCCGGCGAGAAAGGACTCACCATTCAAGGAGAGGCTCTTGAGCTCTTCGTCCAAAGAGCCGGAGCGGAGACCCGGCAAATCACCAACGAAATCGACAAGATCGACCTTTACCTGGGTGACAGCCGCCGTGAAGTCACGGTCGACGATGCCACCCTCATGGTTTCCGTGAGCCACAAGGGCGTCATTTGGGAAATCTCTCGCGCCGTTGAAAAGAGAAACGCCAAGCGAGCCATCGAACTCATCGATTCCCTCATCGCCAAAAACGAGAATGCCGTAGGTCTGATCAAAGCCTCCATCATCCCCACGGTTCGAAACCTCTTCTTCGCCAAATTGCTCTCAGCCTATGGGTCTGCCAACCGGGCTCCTGCCGGTATTCAAGCCGTCCTTCCAAAGAAAAAGGACGGCACCGTAAATACCTGGGGGCTTAAAATGGCTTCAGCAGGGGCAAAAAACTTCACCCTCCCCCAGCTACAGCAAGGGATGAACGACTGCCTCGATGCTGACAAGGCCTTGGTGACTTCGGGACAAGATCCAAGAATGGTCCTGCACAAACTCGTCATTCGCCTCTGCGACGGTAAACGCGCCGCTTGAGCCCCTTGGGTGCATGGACAAAAAAAGAGATTCGAGGGTCACTCGAATCTCTTATGATTTTTTGAATCTTATTCGTTTCTAGGATCGCCGACGACGCAGGGCCGTTGCCGCAAGTCCCATGATGATCAACACGCTTTGGGTCGGCTCGGGAACCGCAGCAACTGCGAGCGGATCACCCGTGTCATCATAGGCCCAGCTGTGGATCACTCCGGGTGTATCATTGTCCTGGAATGTCACTTCCACCCAACCGTAAGCCACCGTGTCATTTCCATCATCCAGAATGAGCGAAAAGCCAACATAGCCTCTCTCACCAGGGGTGAAGTTCGCGAAGTTGTCGGTCGAACCACCAAAATCGCTTGAAACAGTTGAGGTCGGACCCACTTCAACTCCGACTCCCAGATTCTCCAGGACGTCGCTGTTCCCTGTGTTGCCCCGGACCGGCTGCCAACTTGGCGCGGTAGCATTTTCATCGGCATCATTACTGAAGGCCTGGCCACCGAACACGAAGTTTAAATCCCCGCCTGAAAGTCCCTCGAGCGAGGAACTCGTGGCACCAGTTTCCAGATCGAGCGAGACTCCTACGAAATCCGTTGGGATGGCGATATCCTCATCGATAAAGGAGACTACCGCCGCGCTGGCAGATATCGTAGACTCGGCCAGCAGGGCTGTGAATGCCAGGATGGATGTTATTTTTGTTTCCATTGGTGTGTGTTTGGTTGGAACCAATTTCTAGTGGATTTTTGTGAATTGATCAGATGCTTCCCGAGCCTACTCGCCTACGACCTGAAGACGGGCAAAGCGGGCCTTCCGGCCACTTCCTGGCAGGATCAGCGGGAATTCGACAACCACAGCTTCAATGGCCGCGCCACTGTCTCCGGTTCCGGTTGCCACCACGATCGGAGCGACCACGTTATCCTCGTAATCGGCAACATTCGGGCTAAATTGCTCGGTCAGCGTCAGAGGAATTGCGGCAGAATCAGTCCGGCGGGTGTAGCGGAAGTAGATTTTCCCATCGGCAGGATCGGTCCAAACTTGTGGTGGGCCAAGCGTCGTGATTGTTCCAGCGACTCCGTTAACATCCAGAGTTCCCGGAGCTGCGTTCGGATCAAGATCGGCAGCGAAGTTGACAAGATTGCTCAAACCATTTGCTGCGACTGCTGCATCAGCTCCACCACCGGTGTTGTCGATACTTCCATAGTTTGCCAGACGCCAGTCTTCCTGAATGGTGTTGCCCTGAATGGTCACGTTAACGGAACCAGTTCCACCTGATGTAGTGTAAGTGAACGAATCACTCAAAGATGAACCAGTCGCCAAAGAAGTCCCGGTGTAGTCAACGCTAACGGTGCCGTCAGCATTGAGCGTAACAGCTGCACCCTCACCTGTGGTTTGTGAACTAACACCAGTAATGGCATTACTCGCACTATCGAAGTTCGCTGCCATCTCGGTTGGAGTGAGCACACGATTATAAACCCGAAACGCTGCTATCTGACCAGCTGTTGCCGGGAAATTTTCATTAAGAGCGGTAGTCCCCTGGATCGCGTTCAATCCGCCTAAATCGGTTCCAGCCCAATCATTGGCAATACCGGCAGCATTTACTCCAGAACCATCAACAGTGGCATCAAAGCCTGCGAGAGGATCGTTGTTCACGTAAACCGTGAGGAGATCTTCAAACACAAGGGGAGATCCAGCAACTTCATCTCCAGCATTGGGCTGGATGACGACGATGAGCTGATTAAACTCTGAAGTTAAAATCCCTCCAGCAGTCACCACGATACTAGCTGTAGTATCATCTCCACCATCAACATTCGCGGTCACTTCGTTTGTATCAGCATCGAAAACGATTGAGAATCCATTGCCGTTACCTCCAGTTTCAAACAAAGTGGACTTCCCAGTCTGCCCGGCATCCGGCTTAAACCAAAGCTCAAGTGTGGCATCACCAGTTGAAATTGGATCGAGGGTCCCCAAATTGGTTCCAGTCGATCCAGCTCCAATCATTTGGAAACCGCTCGTGAGGTCCGGAGCGTTTACAATCGATCCGACGATCGTTCCATTGAAACCGACACCGCTTCCAACATTCGTCCATGTTCCTCCACTTAGACCGTATGAAGGAAGGTCGATATATGCGCCAGGAGTTGCCACAAACTCATCATTTCGAAGAAGCTCGTTAGGAGTATAGGTAACAACCTTTCCGTTCTTGGCCAACACATCATCATCAATGGGGTTCGCAATGCCTGTAATTGTCACCTTAACCTCTGAGATTGCGGTTCCACCATTCCCGTCCGTGATTTGATAGGTGAATGTATCAAATACGGTTTGTCCCGGAGCTAGCGAGAAGGCCCCGTTTGGATTGTAGTCAAAGGAACCGGTATTGTTAGTCATGGTAACCAGAGCACCCGAAGAGAGGGTCGCCTCAGTTCCAATCTCAACGAGATTCCCATCCGCATCGATGACCCCGGCAGTTGTAATGGTATCCCCCTCAATATCGGTATCACCATCGACCGCCTTGAAGTTTTGGTGCACCAGTCGAGGGGTCAACAAACCTGAATAAAGGCGCACAATCGCCATCTGTCCAAGGAACGGTGCATTGTAAGCGGTCGCTGCGGCCCCGTTGGTGAAACCTCCATGATTGGTCCCCCTAAAGATCCCGAGTCCGGCGGCATCGCCACCGTCCCAGTCGTTGCCGGTGCCGGAAGTAGTCTCGTCGACCTTCACTCCGTTGACATAGAGGGCGATTCCTCCGCCACGAATGTCAATCGCTACAACATATTGGTTGAATTCGGTGGTTGGATCTCCTCCCACCAGATTCAGAGGATCGGCGACCAAATCATAGCTGACGTAGCTGCCATTTTTCGGACCTCCATCCAACTCGGTGGCAGCTTCAAGAACTCCATTATTGATGATCATACCAAATCCAGTGCCGCCACCGGTTTCGAAAAGAGTCATCACGGAGGTCGTATTGGCTGGCTTAACCCAGAATTCCCATGTGGCGTCTTGAGTATCCTCAGCACCACTGAGATTGTTCTGGATGGAGCCTCCATTAGGCATAGAGGCGATATCCTCAATGCTATCCCACTCATAGGCCGCGGAAATTTGTGCACGTGCCGTGACGGGGCTTGAGTCGAGAGTCACTCCATCGAGCAACCAGTCAGCATTAGCGCCACCGCTGGTGCCCTGATTCTCCCAACGACCACTGCCCGCCGAATTAGCAGCGTCGTAATTCAACAGGATAAAGTCCTCCGTTGAACTAAAGGTTCCAGGAACACTTCCGATGAGTGTCACTTCGCCCAAAGAAAGAATACTGCCATTACCAGCATTCGCATCATCCTCATCCGTGTCACGGGATACGATCAAGGTCTGTCCAATGATTGGAGGATCAAAGTCGACAAACAAGGTCCCGCCGGCATTTCCGCCAAAAACTAATTCATTATTCGGGTTGAGAACATCAGACGAAAAAATCTCAACTCCCAAACCATCGAGGACCGTGACTGTTATATCTCTCAAACGCTCGCCGCAACAATCCGCCCGATTTGCCAAAGTAACATTCTCCATGGATACCTCTTGGCCAAAATCAACCTGCCAGCTGTGGTCAACTGTATTGTTGTTCGACTGGGTATGAGTGAAGGACCCAAGATTTCCATCAAAGGCGTTCTCAGGGATCCCGCCGCCTGGAGGGGCTCCAACGCTTGGAGACTGTGTCACAACCTTACCCGGAAACAGGCGGAGATCACTGCCCGGAGGGAAAGTATACTCAGTGGTCACCGTGCGGAAGGAACCATCGTTGGCGGTCAGATCGCGAGTGCTAACGAACGAGCTGGCATCTTCAAGCGGACCATCGTTGAGCACGTCGGGCATTGCTTCAGGGGCGTCATTGAGTCCGGCCACCGTTAGGGTCACAGTCGCCGTCGCGGTTTTGCCGATACTATCAGTCACAGTATAGTTAAAACTGTCAGAACTGCTGTCCCCGTCGCTCGTCTGCTGAAACGAGGCGAGACCGGTCGGGTCGTAGCTGAACGTCCCATCAGAATTGACAGTAACCGGAACGCCCAACGCACTGGTGGCATCAAAAGCAGTCACGGTTAAGGCCGAGCCCGTGTCGTTTGAGAGGAGGTTCCCACCTGCTGCCAATTGCGCTTGGGTAGTGATTGTGTCTTCGTCCGTCGCTACCGCATCCCCTGTCAACGCGATTGCCAAAGCAACGCGGATCACGAAAGTCCCGCTTTCAGCGTTCAGGCCGAGGTCTCTAACGGTAAAATCAAAGCCCCCTGAATTTGTTTCCGAGGCGCCTACTTCGAACGTAAGCAAGCCGTTATCGATATTATCCTGCGTGAAGGTGTCTCCATTATTTATTGTCACTCCGGACAATTTGAGAACGCCGCCACTGGGCTGGCTATCAACTGTATAAGTCAATTCCGCAGGCGTATTGTCGCTGTCAGTGGTTCCGAGATCAGTGTTCGAAATCGTATACGCCGTTTCATCAGCGCTCAAACCGACAGTGTTATTGACGGCAATAACGGGCACTGGAGGCGGCATAGAAATCGAGGCAATATTGAGCGCCTGAATGGAAGGCACAGCATTGATCGCCCCTGCCACACCAAATTGCTCCGTAGTCACTTCAACTCCATCTCCGATCGAGAGACCAGAAAGAATCGCCCCTGACCAGTTGCCAAAAGCCTCGGCACCATCCCCCAATGTAGATGCCTGATTTCGTGCGTATGAACTACTCGCGCCGTAGGATACTGCCCCCCCGGAGCTTGTCCTGAAACCTTGCCGCACGACGCCCCGTGTGACTGCCGTTTCCGGTGCAAAAAAGGATGAGAGGAAAAGCATATCATCAGCCTTGTTTACGACCACCTGACTGACACTAGTGCCCGAGGTGTAACTAAACGAGGCGTTGCTGACATCAGAAGAGGACGAAAAGTCGCGAGCGGTTGCTGCACTGCTGTTCACACCTTGAGAGGCACCGTTCAGAGTGATGAATTCCCCGTAAGTAGGGAGTTTGGCGATGGCTAGACCAGTACGGGTATGGTCTACCGATACCGCCGAACCAGAGTTATTGTTATCGCGAGTGACCTCGACGGTAAGCACGGAATCAGGAGACGTCACCTCAACAATTACGCCCACAGAAGCAGCTCCTTGAGAGCTCAGCCCGCCAATTCCATCGTTAGCGTTCGCATTTCGGAGGTAGACCTGCGTCTTCCCACCATCTACTGCATCGCCATTGATCTTCAAGGTCTGAGTAATTGCATTCCGTTGCGTAGTCGGAGCGATCGAGAAACCCGTATTGGCAAAAATAAGGTAGTGCCCAGCTCCTTTCAGTGTGATCTGCTCCGGGTTCGTCGAGGTGCTATGGTCGAAGCTCGTAGCTGAGATTTCATCCTGCACTTCGTAGGAAATTGCTGTCGGCCCCTCGCTACCTCCAGGCATGACCGTGGTTGACGAAGATCGGCTCAAACGGAGAAAATCGAGTCCAGAATCATCGAGCTTAAGCAATTGCAAGTCGCCATCGACCTGCGTCATGGGCCGAGGCTCATCTACTTGATAAATATCTGTTCGGAGTGACTCGACTTCAAGAAAGTCACCCTGAGCAGCATTGATGATTGTCCCTCCGCGAACAACAGCCCTTCGAGTGTTAAGGTCCCGTGCGTAGCCTGAGGCAACACCGTAAGGAACCGCATCTCCGTTGATCTTCAAATAATTGACAGGAGTTGCGCGCTCGTTCACCGCATCCCAACGCCCGCCAAAGAGAACAAGATGGTGACCAGCGGTGAGGAAGACCTTGGTTTCATCAGCCCCGCCTTCGGCACCAAGGGCGAAGCTATCGGAATTATCAGTGAGGATAGCGCTAGAATCATCAAAATCCCAAGTGAGAGTGGCGCTGGGGAGAGCCCTGACGTCGTCAATTACCCCTAACTTGCCAGCAGGAAGCGAGTAAACAGCCCGGTCACCCGGTGTTCCGCTAGCGGCGAGTTGGGCGCTAGATAGAGACGAGGAGGCTAGAGAAAGCAATCCGGCTAAACAACTAGCTTTGGTTGAGGTGAATAAATGGTTCATTGTGTGTTTGATGGAGAATTGATCTAAGTGATAGTTGGAGCTGTCGCACCATTGGCGGAAAAGTCAGATTTGTTATCGTATTTCTTGCGGATCAGTCGCCGCAGACAATTCACCACTATCAGGTCCGTTTTCAAAAGTGTGTGTTTACCTTTACGTTTTTTCCAACGGGTAAGTGCGAGACTACTGGCCACGACTGGCAGACGGCAAGAAAAGAATTCATTTTCAGGCCATTTTTTTTGAATGCGTTCGAACGTTCACCCCTTAACTGCCATTCCAGATATTGCCCGACCCATCCCTTGACGGATCGGCATCAAAAGATGAGAGTTTCGCGATCTTACCGCGTATGAAAATGCCCATGACATTCCGCACTCTTGCCTTCGGCCTGCTGGCCGCCACTTCTATCGCCTCTGCCGATGTCACCGGCTGGCTCAATTGGCGTGGTCCCAACCAAAACGGCACTTCCGACGAAACCGGACTCCCCGATTCCTGGAAGCCGGGTTCCGAATCACAGCTTTGGAAATACGATCTCAACGGAGCCGGCGCTCCTGTCATTGCTGATGGCAAACTCTTTATCTTCGGATATGGCCAATTCGGCGAGGATCCGGCTGAGGACGTCCAGGAGACCCTTCTTTGCCTTGATGCCAACACCGGCAAAAAGATCTGGGAGAAGCGCTTTTCCGATTACATCTCGGACGTGGTTTACAATCGCTACGGTGTCGGCTCCCCCGTCATCGACCCTGAAACAGGTAATGTTTATCTCCAGACTTCGAATGGCCGCTGCGTCGCCTTCACCCCGGATGGCGAACCCGTGTGGGAAATCTCCCTCATTGAGAGGCTGGCGCGCCTCACCTTCCCCAATGGACGAACCGGCTCACCTGCCGTTTTTGAAAATCTCGTCATTTTCCACTGCGTGACCGCAAACTGGGGCACAACCGGCCCCGCCCGGGATCGCTTCTACGCATTCGACAAACTCTCTGGTGAACTCGTCTGGTATTCCAGCCCCGGAGTCCGCCCCGTTGACAGTTCCTTCTCGATGCCGGTCTTCGGCCAGCTTGGAGATCATGCTGTCTTTTACGCCGGGACAGGTTGCGGCAACGTGGTTTGTGTCAACGCACGCACTGGAGCCCCCGTCTGGCGCTTCCAACTCTCGCAAGGTGGAGTGAATTCACAGATCCTTCTTTACGGGAAGGACAAGCTCATCGCTCTTCACGGCAAGGAGAACATCGACGCCACCTCCAAAGGCCGCCTCGTTTGCCTGAAGATCCCAACCGAGTATCCCGCCGAGCAACTCGTCCTAGATCCCAAGGTCGAAGTCTGGCGCAACGACGACCACATCGGCTTCACCAGCTCACCTATCCTCGTTAAAGATCGTGTTTATACCACCAACTTCACCGGAGAGCTGATCGCAGTCGATGCTAACTCCGGCAAAACCCTTTGGCAGGAAAAGCAAGCTCCCGATCAAATCCACGCTTCCCCTCTTTATGGTGATGGCAAAATTTACGCACCTTGGTTTGAGGGCTCCTTCGTCATCACCAAGCCCTCGGATGAAAAAGCTGAAGTTCTCTCGCACGCTGATATTAAGTCGGCCGACGGATCCGGTGTGAAGTGCCTCGCTGCTCCTACGATCTGGAATGGAAAAGTTTACCTTTCCACCCGCGACGGCCTCTTCTGCTTCGGTGAAAAAACCTCGAAGAAGGTCACAGGAGAGACAGGTTCGAAGCCACAGGTTGACTCGGGACCAGCAACCCAGCTTCAAATCATCCCCGCAGAATTCGCAATTGCTCCCGGACAGAATCAGGAGTTTCAAGTCTGGGAACTCGATAAGTCGGGACGACGTGTTTCCGTCATCAAGGATGGATTGACCTGGCAAAAATTCGTCCCACCAACTGCCAAGGTGAAAGCCGAAGTCGATGCCACTCTTGACACCAAGACCGGCACCGTTTCCGCAGGAGCCGAAGCAAAGATCTCCGCCGGAGCACTTAAGGTCACCTACAAAGGAATGTCAGCCACCACACGCGGCCGCGTCCACGCCGGATCCGGTTACGCCGAAGACTTCGAAGCAGTCCCTCTCAAGATGGAATCCCCCGCCGGAGAAAAGGTCAACTTCCCTCCCCTCGCTTGGCTGGGCGCGCGCATCAAGTGGTATGTCCTGGAACAAGATGGCTCCAAAGTGATCGCCAACCGCCTCGACAATGTTCTCTTCCAGCGGACGATGAACTTCTTTGGCGATCCCGAGATGAGCAACTACGTTCTCTCGGCCGATGTCATGACCGATGGCAACCGCCGCATCAAGTCGACCGTCGGCCTCGTAAACCAGCGCTACCTCATCACCCTCGTCGGAAACCAAAACATCCTTGAAGTTTCCTCCAACCACGAGCGGGTTAAGAGCTCTGTGAAATTCCCCATCAAGGCCAACACCTGGTATTCACTCAAAACTCACGTGAAAGCAAACGCAGATGGCACCGGCGAAGTCCGTGCCAAGGCGTGGCCGAAAGGAGAAGACGAGCCTGCCAATTGGACCATCAAGGTCCCCGTCAAGCGCGTCCACCCGAAAGGCTCGGCTGGTGTTTTCGCCTTCTCACCCCAAGCTCAAAAGCGGGTCTTCCTCGACAACATCAAACTCAACGCCGCCGAATAAGCCTGCGGCACCCCACCTTTTAACTTTTGGAACCATGAAAACCACTACCGCACTGCTCCTCTCAGGACTCACCCTCACCGCCGCCGCCAAGGACTGGCCGATGTGGGGAAACGATCCGACCCGTAACATGGTCGGCGAGTCAAAAGACCTTCCCACTGACATCAACCCCGGTGAGCTGGATGACGAAACCGAAGCCGCCGTCCTCGACAGCGCCAAAAACATCAAATGGGCTGCCAAACTTGGCTCCCAGGCCTATGGCAACACCGTCATTGCCGGCGGAAAAGTCTACGTCGGAACCAACAACGAGTCGCCTCGCAACGAAGCCCAAAAAGGTGACCGCGGAGTCCTCATGGCCTTCGACGAAAAAGACGGCTCATTTGAATGGCAGCTCATCATCCCCAAGCTCGGCGCCGGTAAGGTCAGCGACTGGGAATACGTCGGACTTTGCTCCTCCCCTGCTGTCGAAGGCAATCGTATGTGGCTCGTCACCAACCGTGGCGAAGTCGTCTGCCTCGACACCGAGGGAATGGCCAACGGGAACGATGGACCATTTAAGGACGAGGCCAAATATATGGCGGTCAAAGACGAAGTGGTCGAAGTGACCAAACAGCACGCCGATATCATCTGGATTTACGACATGCGCGAAGAGCTTGGCATCTTCCCTCACAACGTTTCTTCCTGCTCGCCTGTCGTTGTCGGTGACGTCCTTTACACCGCCACTTCGAACGGCGTTGATTGGTCTCACACCAACATCCCGTCACCCAACTCTCCTGCTCTTGTTGGGCTCGACAAGAAAACCGGCAAGCTCCTCGGCGAGGAAGCCTCCGGAGTTTCCACTCGTGTTCTTCACGCCAGTTGGTCCTCACCCGCTTATGGAAAAATTGGGGGCAAGGAAGCCATCGTCTGGGGTGGAGGTGACGGATTCACTTATGCCTTTGATCCCAAACCCGTAAAAGACGAGGAAGGCTTTGACGTCTTCAAAGAACTCTGGCGCCACGACTGCAATCCTGCCGAATACCGCGAGAAGGAAGGCAAGCCCATCAAGTATGCCACCTACGCCGGACCATCCGAAGTGATCGGAACCACCGTTATTTCCGACGGACTCGTTTACGCCATCATTGGCCAGGATCCCGAGCACGGCGACGGAGTGGGACAGATCACCTGCATCGGACCAGACGGCAAAGCCAAGTGGACCTCCAAGGACACCGGCCGCTCCATCTCGACCGTCAGCGTGGCTAATGGCCTCGTTTACGCCGCCGAGTATGATGGCGACATTCACTGCTTCGACGGAAAAACCGGCAAGCTGTATTGGACTCACGAAACCCAGTCGCGCATCTGGGGATCCACTCTCGTTGCCGATGGCAAGGTGTGGCTCGGAACTGAGGACGGCGAACTTCACATCCTGAAAGCTGGCAAGGAGCTCAAGTCACTTGCCACCATCGAGTTCCCTGCTCCGATTTACAGTAGCGCGGTGGTTGCAAATGGCGTTGTCTATGTCGCCACCCAGACCCACCTCTACGCGATCGGGAAGTAAGTCATCCCGAAAGCAAACTTTCAAACGGGCTTCGCAATGGCGGAGCCCGTTTTTTTGTTGGACCTATTCCATCTTTGACGCGGCACCCAAAGAGAAGTTTAATCATGTCATGAGGTTTGCCCCCGCCTTTTTTGCAGTAGCCCTGTCGTGGAACGCAACTGCCGAGGTTAGAATCAACGAAGTGATGGCCTCCAACGTGAGGGCCTTCCCAAACGCGATGGACTTCGAGGACTACCCGGATTGGATCGAGGTTTACAATGACTCGTCACAGCCGGAATCTTTGCACGGTTACTACCTCAGTGATGATCCTGACAACCCCGGCAAGTGGGCTTTTGCTCATGATGCCATACTGGGTCCATTCGAGCATCTCGTAGTTGTCGCTGACGGCTATGACAGCCCCAAGGGAACCGAGCATACCCGCAACTATGTTGGGGGCAGAGCGTTTACCACTCAATTTCACCACACCAACTTCAAACTCTCATCAGGTGGAGAAGAAATTTTCCTGAGCCGGGATCAACGCGAGAGGCGGGAGGTCTTCCCGAAAAATTCAGAGTGGACCTATTTTGACCAGGCATTCAACTGGAATTTGGTAGGGTGGCAAAACCCAACCTTTGATGACTCGGCATGGAGCACTCGGAGTGGCATTTTTGGGCACGGGGAACCGGCATTGCCTGGCATCGAGACCGAAGTTGGATTCGGTCCAAATCCAGCCGCAAAACCGATCACGACCTACTTCCGCCAAAACTTCACCTTGCCCGCCTCCCCGGAGGGAACACAACCAACACCGGTTAGCTTTTCCTGTCATTTTAATGATGGTGTGATCATTCACCTGAATGGACAGGAAATTTCGCGAGACAATCTTCCCGACGGTCCGATCTCGGAATACACGCCGGCTCTCAGCGCGATCACGCCCTACACCAACACCCGTCGGTTGGTATTCTTCGTTTCCGAAGAACAACTCCTCCCTGGTGAAAACGTATGGGCGATCGAGGTCCATCAGGCAAACGTCGCAAGCGACGATCTCTTCTTTGATTTTCATTACCTCATCGAGATTCCGGAACCCAACAATCAAGATACGATTTCAGTCGGCTCTGACTTTGGAGTCAACCAATGGTCCTATTTGGATAGCGGCATCGCACCTCCGGCAAATTGGACCTCCCTCGAGTTCGACGACTCGGCCTGGCAATCAGGAGAGGCTCCTCTTGGCTATTTTGCCAATGACGGACAAATCACTGACTTTCAAACTGAAACCTCCTTTGGAGACGATGCGGGAGACAAAATAAAGGGCACTTACTTCCGCAAAAATTTCACCCTTGATGAAATCGATGAGGTCCGCGCCCTTGTTCTCACATATCTCGCCGATGATGGCGTGGCTTTCTATCTCAATGGAGACGAAATTCATCGGAGTAATTTCAATCCGACTACCGAGACCGAAGCCAATCTTTACCAATCCGTCACCCTTCCCCCGGATCAGCTCACTGAAGGAGTCAATACAATCGCCGCCTTTGTCACTCTCGCCTCTTCAACCTCTCCCGCGATGCGCTTTGACGCATCACTCGATATTGAATTGGGATCCACTCTCACACAATTGGATCACGTTACCATCGGTCAACAAATTGATGATGTCTCATACGGGAGAGCCATCATCAATCCTGCCTCATGGGTTTTCATGGCCCAACCGACACCGGGACAAGCAAACATCAGCCCCTTGATTTCAAACATCCGCGCCACCAACGCTAGTCCGGTAATCACTCCGGCCGCGGGACTTTTCGAACTCCCCCCTACCATCACCCTCACCTCCTCTGGCGGCCAGATCCGCTTCACCACGGATGGCTCGAACCCTACTGCATCTTCACCGGTTTATACCGGCCCCGTCGAACTCACAGGAACAACCGTAGTCAGGGCGCGCACTTTTGGTATCGGCCAAGTTCCCAGCCAAATCGTCACCCAAACTTATTTTGTGGGAGAGTCGTTCGACAACGGCCTCCCCATCATATCGGTCACCGCCCCTGATGATACATTGTTCGATTCTGATTTCGGAATTTATGGAGAGCGCGATGCCCGGGGAGGAAATATCCACAAAGGAGTGGACGCACCCGGCCATCTCGAGTTTTTTCCGGCCGATGGAAGTGCGGGATTTGCCATCAACGGAGGCTTTCGACTCGGGGGTGAAAACAACTTTCTCGCTCATCCTCAAAAGGCCTTAAACTTTGCGATCAGGGGGCGTTATGGAGACGATGCTCTCAACTACAATCTTTTCCCTGATTCGGGGGTTGGAACATTCACGGCCCTAACGCTTCGTGAAGGCGGGGATGATTGGGGGAAGGCCCACCTGACCGATGCCATCTGGAACGCGATTGTGGACGGCCGTATGGAGGTCGAGACCAACCGCTACCGACCGTCGGCGATGTTCATCAACGGCAACTACTGGGGACTTTACAACATCCGCGATCGCTGGGATGACAACTGGTTCTTCCAGGAATATGGCACCGACGATGGCGACTACGATCATATTCGCTTTGATCGAAGCAGAGTGCTGCTCGAAAACGGCAGCACCGACGACTGGCTCGAATTTTTCGTTTTCCTCGGCACTGCTGGTATTTCCAGCCCGGAAGGATGGGAAGTGATCGAATCCGAAATCAATGTCGACAGCCTGATCGACTTCACAATTTGTGAAACCTTCGGTGGCAACACCAGCTGGCAGGGCAACCGCGAGGCCTGGAAGGACAATCGTAGCGGAGGTAAATGGCGTTGGTTTTTGCCCGATATGGATCGAACTTTTGGAAACTCTTCAATGGGCTCAACTGTCTCCGGCTTCATCGGAGGAGAAACCACCGTAAGCAGACTACGAGGCATTCCTCAGTTCCGCAACCGGCTTGCCCAGAGAGCAGCCGCCCATCGGGCATCGACCCTTTCGACCGAGAGAATCAAGAGGCTAATTGACACCCTGGGCGCTGCCGCAGCTCCCGAAATCCCCCGCCAATTTACCCGTTGGTCCACACCCGGCGAAGAAAGCTACACCTCTTCTCTCGAACGAATGAAAACCTACGTCGATCTGCAGGACGAACGCTTCCTCAATGACATTGGAAACAACACCGTAAGTCACCCTCTGGCCAACCTCACCCTCGCCACTGCAGGAGAAGGCCGCTTTAAATTCGCAGGAGTCACACTCGAGGCACAAACCTTCCCGGCCTTCGAAAACACCCCGGCTGATCTCGAAGCAATTCCGGCACCCGGCTTTAGATTTTCCCACTGGTCCGGAGTTGGTGGCGACGCCAAAACGAACCTCACTTTTTCCGGTGAGACCACCATAACCGCCCACTTCGTTCCGGAGACTTCAACCGAACTTGGCGGAGCCTTATTGACCGACGCAAATTTGACTCCGGAAAACTCTCCCTACATCGTGACCGACGATCTGATCGTCAATTCCGGCACCACTCTCACAATCAATCCCGGAGTCACTCTTGAATTTCAAAAAGACATCAATCTCCGTATTTTGGGAACTTTGATCATCGCTGGAACGGCCGAGGCAAAAGTTCATTTCAAGGGCCACCAAGGTAAGGCTTGGGGTGGTCTCTCATTCGAGGAAACGACGAAAAACTCAATCCTCAATCATCTCGTCGTCAGGAATGCCTCAAGGGGAAAAGATCCCCTCACCTATCCCTCCGCCATCTCCGGACTCAATGCCGAAGTTGAAATGCACTTCATTGATATCAGCGAATCAAGGGGCCCGCTTTTTTTCCGGGGCGGCAACATGATCCTGCGCGATTCGCTCATCTCCATTCCCCTCACCGGAGATGGCCTCAACGTAAAGCAAGGTCGTGCTGAAACCACACGTTGCACCTTCATTGGCAACAGCTCTCCCGACACCGATGCCATCGACTACGATGGCGTGGTCGATGGTGTCATACGCGACTGCCGCATGTATGACTTCCGGGGCTTCAACAGCGACGGAATCGATATCGGAGAGCAATGTGTGAATTGCCTCATCGAAGGGAATTCTATTTTCTACAACTCGGACAAGGGGATCTCCGTGGGACAAGGCTCCACGATCATCATCAAGAACAACCTCATCGTTGGGTGTCCGCTTGGAATCGCCGTGAAGGACACGGGTTCTTCCGTAATTGTTGATCAAAACACCATCGTCGATTGCGGTGAAGGAATCGCCGTTTATGAAAAAAACTTCGGTGGCGGTGGCGGAGAGGCCTTTGTCACAAACACCATCTTTTCACAGTGCGAACAAGCCGTCACCAGTGACCTCTATTCCACAATCACGGTCGCCTATAGCTTGAGCGACACCACTCCCCTTCCCGGAACCAACAACTTGTTGGCCGATCCGCTTTTTGTGAATGTGGAATCTCTGAATTTCGAAATCACTCCCGATTCGCCCGCCCGCGATGCCGGTGACCCGTCCCACCAGGAAGACCCCGATGGGACTCGGGCCGACATTGGAGCTCTCTACCTCTACTCAGCCGACGACTACCCCTTCGATCAAACCCCAACCGTCGTCATCAACGAGATCCTTGCAAACTCCGGTGACGCGTCCGATTGGATCGAACTCTACAATCGCACCAATGAGCCATTTGAGATCGGGGGCTGGTTCCTCAGCGACTCAAAATTGAATCTCAAAAAGTATCGTATCCCCGCGGACACCACGATCCCCGCCGGTGGCTTTCTCACCTTCGCCGAGGATCAACACTTTGGTGCAAACAGCGCCGACCCGGGACGACTCGAAGCTTTCGCCCTCAGTGACACCGGGGAAACAATCTACCTCACTTCAGCCAGTGGAGATCAACTTACCTATTATCGATTCGAGGAAGAATTTGGTCCTTCACTCGAAGGTCAGACTCATGGCTTCCACTACAAACCAAGCAGCGATTCCTACAACTTCGTACCACTTGAAAGGCAGACACCGGGTGCAACCAACTCACTCCCCAGGCTGGGCCCGGTTGTCATTTCGGAAATCATGTATCACAGCGCTGTCGAATACCTTGAACTCCTCAACGTAAGTAATGATCCGATTCAACTTCTTGGCTGGAGAATCGACCGTGGAATCGAACTTCAATTCACCACTGATCTCCTGATCGGTCCCGGGGAACGTTTCATGCTTACCGAAGACGAAGCGCTCTTCCGCTCCCTCTACCAACCCAACGACGAATTGGTCGTTCTGGAATGGACCGACGGCAAACTCAACAACGGGGGCGAAACCGTCGAACTGGAGCGCCCCGGACCGCGCAACAAACTAGGAGCCTTAACTTTCGTTCGCGTGGATCGGGTCAAGTACGACAATAATCAACCTTGGGACATTGCCGCAGATGGCACTGGTCTCGCTCTCGGTAAGATCAACGAAAGAGCCTACGGGAATGACTATATTAATTGGCAGGCGATCCCCCCGTCGCCCGGCCTCTTCGATACGCTGCAGTCCTTTGATGACTGGCAGAATTTTTGGCGCCTGGATCCGACCGATGCAAACCCGGACCGTGATGCCCTCTCAAACATTTTTGAATATGCCTTCGATCGAAACCCGCTCACCAGCGATTCAGAAGACCTCATTTCCATCAAAAGGAATGTGGCAAACCTTGAGATCAGCTATCCGCTTGGCGCACGCCGCCCTGATCTCGAAATCTCGCTCGAGCACTCAGTGGATCTGAAGGAATGGAACACCCTTCCAACAGAAATCATCGGAGGCCAGAACCAAGCCACCATGATTGGGCTTGGCTCCGGTTACTTCCGGATTCGAATTCTAAAACTCCCGTAGCGAAGATTTACTTCTTCCGCAAATCCTCCACCGCTTCAGCGAAGGCCTTGCCGATTTGAGCCATGATTTTGGCAGAACCCTTGTAGTGGTAATCTGCGTTGGTGATCCCTTTGAGCAACTCGCGATCTCGCTCCGTAAAGAGTTTGGCCTCTAATTTTTCAAGCTGAGCTGAAATCTCCTTTTTCGAAAGCCCCTCTTTCTTGAGTTCCTTTTCTTTCGAGCGAAGCTGTCCCCTCTTCTCGGCCACCGCATCAAGCTCGGGATCCCAATACTTCTCGGTCAAAACCGCAGTGACGTTCCCTTTGAACTCCGGAAGTGAAGCAGGGGCTGCCATGGCATCACGGAAATATTGGTGGGTATTTTTGTAACGTTGCTGCTTCGGACCATAGAGATCAGTCGGGCCACCCGCCCCCATCACACCAATCACGAACGGCAGCTCGGGCGCTTTCAAATCCTTCCGAACGTCGCGGATGAAGTGAGCCATCACCTCGCTGTATTCATCATAGCCACCCTTCTGACTTCGCTCCGGATAGGTCCCGCTATCGACCATATCGTTCCACCCCTGAAACCAGACAAATCCGCCCAATTCATAACCATCCTTGGCATTATAAGCAGGATGAACCTTACCGGGATCAGCCAGAACCGTTTTCACGTGTTCCATCATCATACGATAATAGCACCCCGTGGCCTCGGCTCGTTCCGCCTTGATCTTCGCCAAGTCCTTGCCCTGCTTTTTGTAGTTCTCAATTTGCTTCTCATTGAACTGATAGGGTCCGGCACTTGGCGGGCGAAAATCCGTATTGATCGACTTTCCACCCCAAGCGGTCTTGATGATTAGAACGGGCTCGTTCACCAGCTTGTGAGTATAGATCCCAAAGGTGAACTCCGGACCAATCTTATCGCCCGGCTCCGTGGAGACCCGTCGCGAGCCAAATCCAGCCGTCAACTTACCCACTCCAGGCTGATCTCCTTCCTTCCCGGTCCGGTAAGTGATCCAGACATCATCCAGCTCAACCGGCTCACCACTTTCCCCTCTCATCTCTTTCAAAATCGGAGCCGTCTTGGGATCCATCCCAATGTGATCGAATGAAGAAAGCTTGGCGTGTCCCTCCATATTCGATTGCCCAGAAAGAATATAGATTTTCAATGGTTCGGCTTCTACCAAAGGAGAAGCAAGCGCCGCGAAACACAGACCTAATAATGAACGTTTCATCCACCCAGAATGCACAACAGCTGCATGAAACCAATCATTAATCCTTCCTTGATTCCACTCGACGGAATGCCAACATCTTCCATCATCGCGTCATGAAAATTGTCACCCCGATCTTACTCCTCGTCTCTCTCACTTTGGTGTCCTGCAACCAAAACATGAAGGAAGCGCCGCCAACCAAGCCACTGCCACCCGGAGTCAAAAAAACCTATTCCGGACTAAAGCACAAACTTCTCCGCACCGGCAAGGGAGGCCCCACTCCCAATTCGCTCTGCACGGTCAAAGTTCACTACGAAGGAAAGACCAAGGACGGCAAAGTCTTTGATAGCTCCTACAAACGCGGGGAGCCCGCCGAATTTCAACTAGACGAAGTCATTCAAGGATGGACCGAAGGCCTGCAACTCATGACCAAGGGCGAGAAACGTCGTTTCTGGATCCCTGCCAATCTCGCCTATGGCGAGAACCCCGACCCGGGCAAACCCGGCGGAGAACTCACCTTTGACATCGAACTGATCGATTTCCGCCAATGAAATATTTCACGCTCATAAATCTCTACCTGGCAAGCGCTCTTCTCGCCGACGTCAGTATCACAACCGAACAACAAACCTTCGGAAGTGGCTTTGCTTTTAAAAATATTCCGGCCCCGGCAACCAACGACCTCGGAAGCTTGGCCAAGTGGCAGATCATTTCGGGTCAGCCCGATCGAAATGGTGGCGGCCTCGCTGCCATGAACGATGGCAAGGTGCCAGCCGGCGACGACGAACCACGTGCCAATTTCTTCTTCTCCGCAGGTTCAGGTGGCGGACTCGTCCACGTTGATCTGGGAAAGGCCGTCGACCTCAAACGCATCACGAGCTACTCGCGCCATTTCAAAAACCGGGGACCGCAGGTCTATGATCTTTTTGCTTCCCTTTCGGAAAAGAAGCCAGCAAATGCAACCGACCTTGAAACCAAAGCTTGGACCAAGCTCGGCTCAATCGACACCCGCAACGAGGACCGCGCCATGGGCGGACGCCACGCCGCTTCCTTCACTGGAAAAATTGGACGCTTTCGCCAGCTGGTATTCGCGATCAAGCCGACCGAAAAACAAACACCCTTTGGCCTCACCTTCTTCAGCGAAATTGACATCGTGAAAGAGAACGGACCGGAACTCAAATTTGTCCCTGCCGGAAACCCTCCAACGGTGATCAACTTTGCTACCAAAGATAAAAAATACTCCTTTGTCGTAGATGCCACCGACGCACCTCAGTACGAAAAATGGGTCAAAGCCGAATTGGCTCCCGTCATTCTTGAGTGGTATCCCAAGATCATCGAACTCCTCCCGAGCAAAGGTTATCAGGCTCCGACCAAAGTCACCCTTCAGTTTAAGAATGACGTTCCCAGTGGAGTGCCGGCCTATGCCACCGGATCATCGATTACCATGAACGCCCCATGGTTTGAAAATCAACTCAGGAGAGAAGCCAAGGGTTGCGTCGTCCACGAACTTGTCCACGTCGTGCAAAACTACTGGCTCGCCCCCCGACTCAACCCCAACCCAAAACGCACTCCAAGTTGGGTCACCGAAGGATTGGCCGATTACATCCGCTGGTTTCTTTACGAGCCGGAATCACGGGGCGCACACTATACTCCAGCGCAAATCAAAAAGATGAAACACGATGCCAGCTATCGGATTTCGGCAAACTTCATCGACTGGGTTTCGAGAAACCACGAAGAGGACATTGCCCGCCTCATCAACGACGCTGCGCGAAACGGCCGCTACGGGGAAGACCTCTGGATGCAACACACGGGCAGCTCCATCGAGGAACTTGCCCGCGGTTGGAAATCGCAGTAGCGAGGGCTTTAGCGTCGCCGTCTCAGAAGGGCGAGAGCAGCGATCGCGGCCAACCCGGCAGTTGAGGGCTCGGGAACCGGACTTCCTTCGACCTGATTGAATTGAAAGCCACCCGCGCCACCACTCTCGTTCTCAATTTCGTATCGAACCGAAGTGATGAAGGTTTCGGCGCCTCCCGAAAGTGTCTCAAGATCGACCGTGCCAAGATTATTGATCGATCGGTTGCCAAATTCGGGCTCCATCCCCGAGTTACGGGCGAACTCGATCAAATCCAATTCGTAGCGATCATTAACGAGTACCGAAAACCTCGCATCGGGATCTCGAACCTCCGCATCGACCGCTGTCACCGAGAAGGAGCCAATTTGAAGGTCTGGCGAAATGTTGTAAATGATCACCCCTCCGCGGGCATCATCATTGGGTGACTGAAAGACTGGATTTCCAGTCAACTCAGTGCCGCTCACCAGCGCGGTTTGCCCCCTGTTCTGGGGAATGGCAATGATCCCCAACTCCATCGTCGGGTTGACATTACCACCGGACCACTCGCCGGGGTTTTCTCCCGGAGGACGGTTCGACCGTCTTTCAAGATCGGGATCGAGCCCTCCGAGACCTTCGGTATTGTAGGCACTCAGATTCGCACCTTCGACCGTGGAAAAAAAGATCCCGGTCTCAATCCTCATTGCTTCCTGAACGGCGGGAGCGGTGAGATCAGTTCCGTGAACAATCGAGACTCCGTAAATTGCAAGATCAAGATTTCCGAGATCGGAGGTCGTAATCACTGCGGAATAAGAAGGAACAGTGATCAAAGCGGCGAGCAGACATTGGGATACTTTTTTATGGATCATTTTATGAGGTGAAGATTCGTTTGCGGCGCCCCATTCGAGGAATGGTCAAAAGCGCTGTCTTCACCTCGGGGAACGAGGCCGCTAAAAATACGGATGCATCTTTCCCTGAAAATTTAAGTTCAGAAAAAGCCATGCCAAATCACAAGAGCATGCAAAAGTTCCTTCATGAATCACTCCGCTCTCTTTGAGCCCCTCCAACTGGGAGCTCTGACGCTTCCCAACCGAATCCTCATGGCTCCCCTCACCCGGGCACGCGCTGACGAGGGACACATCCCAAATGGGATGATGGCCAAACACTACAGTGACCGCGCCTCTAGCGGGCTTCTGATTGCGGAAGCAACCATGGCGATGAAAGAAAATTGCGCCTTCGTGAGCGAACCCGGAATCTACAACGACGATCAAGTAGCGGGATGGAAGAATGTCACCGATGCCGTTCACGAAAAAGGTGGCCGCATCTTTCTTCAGATTTGGCATGGAGGTCGGGCCTGCCACTCCTTGCTTAACGGTGGCCGCCAACCAGTGGGACCAAGTCCCATCGCGATCACCAATAACGAAGTCCACACGCCGGAAGGAAAGAAACCTTATGAAGTCCCGCGCGAATTGGACGACGCCGAACTGCCCGAAATTATCGAAGGCTTTGGCAAGGCTGCCCGGAATGCCAAATCGGCAGGCTTCGATGGTATCGAAATTCACGGCGCCAACGGCTATCTTCTCGACAGCTTCCTCCGCGATTCCGCAAACCAACGAAGCGGGCCTTACGGGGGCTCGTTCGAAAATCGCTCGCGCCTTCTTCTCGAAGTCATAAATGCCGTCACTACCGTCTGGCAAAGCAATCAGGTCGGAGTCCGGATTTCTCCGCTCAACAGTTTCAACAGCATGCGGGACTCCGACCCAATCAAACTCTACTCATACCTCGCGGAGCAACTCAACGAGCGCAAACTTGCTTACCTTCACCTGATGAGATCAGACTTTTTGGGAGAACAAGAAGCGGATATCGTCACCCCCATCCGAAGAATTTACAACGGATCTCTAATCACAAACATGGGCTACTCCGCCGACGAAGCCGCCAATGAAATCGCAGCCGGGAACGTCGATGCCGTGGCCTTCGGAACACCCTACCTTGCCAACCCCGATCTACCGGAACGCTTTGCAAAAGGAGCCGAACTCAACGAACCCAATCCGGACACATTCTATTCCCCGGGTCCTGAAGGCTACAACGACTACCCGAAACTCGGCGACTGATCCCTTGAGAGAAGCAGCTCATGACTTGGAGGCCCTCATTCTTGAGTATCATTCATGATGATTGGAACAGAATGAGCTTTGCGCTGGTTTTGTGGCGACTCCATGAAAGCGCTGGCCTCCACATTCAAGGCGCTCCTTGTCCTGGGTATCGCGGCTCTGTCCCTCCTGGTCATCTTCGGTGGCAGCAACGACTGGGGAATTCCGAAAACCGCGGCCATCACTCTGGTGATTCTTTGCGTCGCGGCAGCGCTCTGGGTGACCGAAGCTGTCCCGCTCTTTGTGACCAGTTTCATCATCCTGCTTCTCTCGCTGGTTTGACTGCTCCCCAATATGGAACAGGGCACGAACCGCTCTCTTTTTCTCGCACCGTTTTTCTCTGACATCATTCTTCTTTTCCTCGGAGGATTCGTCCTCTCAACCGCACTTCACAAGTACCAGCTTGATGAACAAATGGCTCGCTGGATGATCCGCCGGACCGGCAGCAGTCTTCCCCGGCTAATGCTGGGGATCATACTCATCACAGCCTTTCTCTCCATGTTTCTGAGCAACACCGCGACCGCGGCGATGATGCTCGCACTCGTCCTCCCGATTGTCCGCGACCTTGCTCCGGACAACCCGGCCCGCAAAGCACTCATCCTCGCCGTTCCTTTCTCCGCAAATGCCGGCGGCCTTGGCACCCCGGTTGGCAGTCCGCCCAACGCCATTGCAATGACCTACATGAAGGAACTCGGCGTCGCCCCAACCTTTGGAAAATGGATGCTCCTTGGCGTTCCCGGCGTCATCATTGTCATTTTGATCGCCTGGCTCGTCCTCATCTTACCCGGTCACGGAAAAGCCGAACTCGGAGAACTCGAATGCGATCGCCTCCAACTCAACTGGAACAAGGAGATCTTTGTCGTCCTCGGAATCACTCTAATGACAGTTCTTGGCTGGCTGACGCAAAGCTCGCATGGATGGTCCACCGGCACCGTTTCCCTCATTCCCTTGATCGTCTTCTTCGGAAGCAAAATCCTGAACATCCGTGATCTTCGCTCGCTCTCCTGGGACGTCCTCCTACTAATGGGCGGCGGACTTTGTCTTGGCACCGCGATCTCCGCAAGCGGGCTCGCAGGCTGGCTTGTCGGTTTCCTATCCGCAACCATGCTTTCAACCTATCCTGCCGCCATCGTTTTCGCCATTGCCGCCTGCCTCATGTCCTGCCTTATGAGCAACACCGCTACCGCAAACCTCGTCATGCCCGTGATCGCCGGACTCGCGCTCGATCAAAACGCACCCGTCCTTCTCACCGCCGCCGTGGCATGCTCCATCGCCATGGCCCTTCCCGTCTCAACTCCGCCCAACGCCATGGCCTTTGCCTCGGAGGAGATCCGGGTCTCCGATCTCCTCAAACCCGGAATCCTGATTACCCTTGTTAGTCTGATTATCGCACTCACCCTCGGATTTTGGTGGTGGGGAATTCTCGGTGTGGGTTAGTGTATCGCCCTCTACCATGGAAGTTCGTCATCAAACCTGCCTCGCCTGTCAATCAGAGGAGCTCGAAAACATTATCGTCCGTGATGCCGGTCGCACCCAGTCCATCTTTGTGCGCTGCGCCAAAGGCGGAGAATTTGTGGCACGCTACATCCTTAAGGACTACTACCACCACGGTCGGACACTCGACTCGCTTCTTCAGTCCACCGGACAAAGCGTCGAGAGCGGACGTGAGATGCTCCACCAATTCAAGGAGCGTAGGGAGACTGCCCAAACGCAATTTGAGAAGATGATCCGGAACCTCCAGGACTCCTAAGCGGGCCAATGCAAGACGCTCAATTTTTCAAAAATCATCACGTCGAGCATCACCTCGCCACCATCTTCGACGACCTCCCGGGGTTCATCTACTTCGTCAAAGATCGTGACCTTCGCTATGTTGCGTTCAACGAAAAGCTTTGTGAAATTTTCGAGTCCACCGACATCCTCGGAAAGCGGGACGATGACTTCATCCCGGAGCATATCTTGAAACACATCCGAAAAGATGATCTCCGAATTCTTGAATCCGGCCAGTCCATCATCAACCGTGTCGAACTCGTTCCCCGCGGCAGCGGTTTCGTCGACTGGTCCACCACCACCAAAAAGCCACTCCTCAATACCAACGACGAGATTTGTGGCATCATCGGCATCAGCCGCCCCTTCGATCAAGGCACCACCTCGCTCAGCAAAAACGAAGAACTCGGTGCCGCCCTGCAACTCCTCCATCAGCACTATCGCGACAACATCGCCATCACCGAACTCGCGAAAACTGCCAATCTTTCGCTCAGCAGTTTTCTTCGAAAATTCAAAGCCTGCTTTAACATGACCCCGAAGGAATACTTACGCCACTTACGCATTCAGGAAGCCTGCCACCTCATCGTCCGCACCACCCGGACCTTCGCTCAAATCAGCCACCACTGCGGCTTCGCCGATCAAGCCCACTTCTCCCGCGAATTTTCCCGCATCCTCAAAGAACCACCCAGCGCCTATCGTTCCCGCTACCACATTTGACGATTTTATTCAAAAAAGACGGTATTTTCTTCAAGACGATTGCTCATTCATCGTGTATTCCTTCTCCCGATGAAAACGGTCGCCATTCTTGCCACCCTCGATACCAAAGCCGATGAAGCAGACTTTATGCGGTCCGAAATTGAATCCCTTGGAGGCAAGGCCCTGTTGATCGACCTTTCTCTCGTGGGCGACTCCGGGCTCACTGCTGATGTCACCAAACAAGAGGTGATTTCCGCTGGCGGAGGAAACCTTGAGGATCTCCTCGTTAAACCAAACCGCGAGCAGTCCAACCCCTTCATCGTCGCGGGAGCCACCAAAATTCTTCAGGACCTGCAGGAATCCGGAAAAATTCACGCCGCCGTCTCTCTCGGAGGAACCCAGGGAACTTCAACTTGCGCGCCGATTCTTCAGGCTCTCCCCTATGGATTTCCCAAGGTCATGCTTTCCACCGCCGCTTCCGGCGACACCTCACCTTTTGTCGGGATCAAGGACATTACAATGATGTTTGCTGTTTCCGACATCCTCGGCCTCAATGTTTTCTCCCGCAAGATTCTCGCCAACGCCGCCGCCGCCGCTTGGGGAATGGCCCAATCGGAGCAATGCATCACCAAGAGTGAAGCCAAAGGCGTCATTGGCATGTCCAACCTTGGAGTTCTTACCCAGGGCGCGATGCATGCCATCAAACTTTTTGAAGACGCGGGTTACGAAGTCATCACCTTCCACGCGATCGGGGCCGGTGGCGACGCCATGGAGCAGATGATGAAGGAAGGAATCATCAATGCCGTCTTCGACTACGGTCTCGGTGAGATTGCCGATGGAGTTTGGGGCGTTCTTCGCGCCGGTGGTCCCGACCGACTCACCGTCGCCGGAAAACTCGGCCTTCCGCAAGTCATCGTTCCCGGCGGGTCCGAGCACCTCGGCATTCTCGTGAACGAGCCCAACAAAATCCCAGCCGGTTATGAAGACCATCAAATCACCTGGCACTCACCTTACGTTTTTGTTCCCCGTCTCAATGCCGAAGAACAAGGCCGCGTCGCCAAGGTCATCGGCGAAAAGCTGAGCCACTCCACCAAGGACACTCTCTTCCTGATGCCTCTCAAGGGCGTCTCAAGTTACTCCGCTGAAGGCGGTGAACTCTACAACACCGATCTCGATACCGCCTACTGGGAAGCCTTGCAGAAGGAACTCCCCGATACCATCGAAGTTGAATCGATGGATGTGACCGCTCAAGACCACGCCCTCGTCGAGCGCGCGGTCAACTACCTTATCGATAAACTCGAAGACTAACACACCCCATGATCGACCCCGAATTCATCCAAACCATTTATGATGAGACCGCCAATCTCTTCAATGACGGCGAAGTTAAACTGAAAGGTCCTCGTGAAGATGACGAAACCGGCGAAGTGGATCCCTTGATTCGTATCGTTCATCAAAAAACCGGCAAGTCCATCGAGGTCAATGAATACGACACCCGCATGGAAAATGCCATCATCGCGCGCATCCGCCTCGCCAGTGCGCTCAAATAACAATTTCTCAAAACCAACAAAACAACCTATCACCAACTAATACCATGGCTGACCTAGACGACATCAGAGACGGAGATAACTTCGGACTCAACACACCCGCCGACACCTCTTCATTCTACCTTAAGGGAATGAACAGCGCTTCATGGGGCATCAAGAACCGCATGTCCCGCATCTTCAACCGCGAGTCCGGACGCACCGTGATGCTCGCTTTCGACCACGGCTTCCTTATGGGACCAACTTCCGGTCTTGAGCGCATCGACCTCAACATCGCTCCTCTCGCCGAAGAAGCCGACTGCCTCATGGGTTGCCGAGGCATGCTCCGCACCAGCATCCCTGCCGAGAACACCAAGCCCATCTGTCTCCGCACCGATTCCGGCACCACCATTCTCACCGAGATGAACCACAACGTTCTCATCTCCGAGCAGGACGCGATCTCCATGAACGCTTCCGCAATGGCGGCCATGCTCTCCGTTGGCGACGCCGCTACCGAGGCTTCCACCATCGCCAACTTCTCCAAGCTCGTCGACATCGGCAACAAATATGGTATCCCCGTCATGGGTGTGACCGCTGTTGGTAAGGACATGGCCCGCGACTCCCGCTACTTCGGCCTTGCTTCCCGCGTCTGCGCCGAGAACGGAGCCTCCATCGTCAAAACCTACTACACCGAAGGCTTCGAAAACGTCGTGGCAGCCTGCCCCGTCCCCGTCGTCATCGCCGGTGGTAAGAAGCTCCCTGAGCTCGAAGCACTCGAACTCTGCTACAACGCCATCCAGTGTGGCGCTTCCGGTGTGGATATGGGCCGCAACGTCTTCCAGTCCGACAAACCTCTCGCCATGATGCGTGCTGTCAAGGAAGTCGTTCACAACGGCGCCAAGCCTGCCGAGGCCATCGAAATCTACAACGCCGGCTAAAGCGTGGTGGCTGCTTTCAGCTGCCAAACCAATCTGCAAAACCTCGGGTCTTCCAATAAAGGCCCGGGGTTTTTAATTTTCAGACTTCAAACTGATCTCTTCAAACCTCAAGCTCTCCTCCCATGACACGCGCCGAAAAAATCGACCTCATCCGCTCCCGCCCCCAACTCTCTGTCGCCACTCTCAGCGCCGACATGGGTAATCAGAACGCCGCCCTTCAAACCCTCAAAGAAAACGATGTCAACCTCCTCCACTTTGATGTCATGGACGGAAACATCTGGCCCAACATCACCGTCGGCTCACCCTTCGTTGCCGGGCTCAAAACCGATCTCCTCAAGGACGTCCACCTCCTCATTAACAAACCCAAGCAACACATCGATTCCTTCGCCAAAGCCGGAGCCGACCTCATCTCATTCTCCGTCGAATACACTGCCCACATCGACGACACCCTCTCCCGAATTTCCGCCCACGAGGACATCCTTCGCGGCGTTTCTCTCAATCCAGGAACCTCTCCCAGCTTCATCAAAAACTACCTCGAGCAGATCGACTACGTCCTTCTTCTCGGCGTCGGTCCCTACTCAGGTAAAGAGCTATTCCTCGACGACATCCCTGCCAAAATCGCGACTCTTCTCGAGTGGAAACCAGAACTCCTCATTTGCATCGACGGAGGCGTGAACAAAAACACCATTCCCCAAATCGCCGCCATGAAGCCCCACTTCGTCGTCTCCGGCTCCGCCATCTTCAACAACGAAGACCCCGTTGAAAATCTCGCCTTCTTCAACAACGCTCTTTCTTCCTGAAGCTTCACCCGGCTTGAAGCTGGTCGTTTCCAATAGAGCACTCCCATCCTCCTAACACTTTTTGACTTGGCCCAGCAATCCGAGAATTGTTAATTTGATTTCATGAAAATTAATATCTTACTTGCAATCGGACTCTCTTCAGCCCTTCCCACATCAGCTCGCGCCGCTGGGGTGGTCGGGGTCGACATCAAAACCGCCTTTGCTGCTGAAGCGGCGATCAACGGGACTCTTGAAGAATTTAATCTTCCAAACGGGACTCGATTCAGCTCACTCCCATCCACCCCCGGCGTCTCTTACGAGTTGAATATCACCACCAGCGGCGGTGCAACATCAGGGCTTCCAGTCCTTACATCCATCTTCGGTAACCGTGCCGGCACCATCGTAGGGACTCCTTTCTCGAGCGGGACTGATGATGGCCGCATGGGATACCAGATGGTCTTCGACTCACCTCAACGATGGGCGGGAATCCAACGTTACTGGAATTCCTTCACGGTCACCCAGTTCTAAAACCAAAACGACGACCTCCTTTTTGAAATTACCGGCGAAGCCACCCCCTTCGTCGGCTTCATCGCTGAATCGGCCAACACCGACGATTGGGTCAAGCTTATCCAGATCGATGGGCGCCCTGACCAAGGAACGCGTCAAGTGGGCTACTCGGACGATCTCATGTTCGGCACCAGCAATCTTGTTCTCATCCCTGAGCCCACGACTTCAACTCTTTTCCTCAGCGCTCTTCTAGCGGGATGCTTCCATCGCAGGAGAAGATGGACGACCCACCAGCCATATTAACTTGGTCAAAGGAGCAAAGTGTCTTGCTCAAGGGAAGCTGATTACAGTTCTCACCATGCGTTTGTTTATTCCCTTTTTCCTCTCTCTCCAACTCGCAGTCACCGGAGAGACAACCACTCCCGTTTCCAGGTCCGACCTCGACCCCACCACATTTTCAGAATGGGTGGATGGGAAAGAATCTCTACTCGAGTCCGCCAAGAAAAACACCGGCCCATCCTGGATCCTCGCGACCCGCAGTTCTTCCCCCGGGCACTCCGGCTTGCGCTTTGGTGACTCTACAACTCCCGGCCCCCGACATCTTCGCCTCGGGTTCAAAAACAGCCTCCCCGTCGGAACCGTCATCACCCGGGGGCAAGGGGTCCTGAGCGTCCTCAAGCCCAGTGTCCCTTACCCTGGTAAACTCGACAATCCGAATCACTGGGTTCCGGCCACACCTGGCAATTCCCCAGACTCGGATTTCGAGGACGCCTTCGCTCTCTGGGTCCTCCCGCCCGGGACTCAGACGCGGGCCCTTCGCATCACGCATCACGCCAAGGACATCGATCCTTCTTATGCCGGGCACTTCAAGGGAGCCTTAATCCATCCCAATCGGCTCCTCAATCTCGCGCACAAGGCTCAGCTTCAGTCGTCCTCACCTCGCGACCTCAATAAGCTCACCAACGGTCAGCACGACGGGTGGGGTGCATGGTCAAACACCGCCAAAGGAAAATCCCTCGAAAGCGACCAGAGGGTCTCTTCAACGAATCCCCAGTGGATCACCCTGCGATGGCCCAAACCAGTCACCCTGGACCGCCTCGCCCTCCTCTGGACCGGTGTCGGGCAGGTCGATCTTCAAATCCCAACCCACAACGATAACGGGGACAACACTTCCGCCTGGCGAACTCACCAGCAATTCCCCGGCCTCAAAAATGATTATCCGAAAACCCTCGCCCCCCAATTTCTCGACCTCCCCCGCGCCATCACCACCGACGCGATCCGCCTCCTCATCACCGCCCCCGCAAACGACAGTTCCCACGCCTCGACCAACGAAGGAAAACGAATCTGGATCGGCGAACTGCTCGTCCTCAACTCTCTCAAGGACGCTGCCATTCCCGTTCCGAAAACAGCCGCTACCCGAAAAAAAGCACACGCTCCCGTCTCCATTCCCTTCACTCTCGAAAAGGGCGGATACGTCACCCTGGTCATCGAACGGCCCGACGGCTTCCGCATCCGTAATCTCATCTCCGAAACCTACTTCTCCGCCGGGTCCCATACCGTCGGCTGGGATGGCACTGACGACCTCGGCCGTGATGTCGACGCCGCCAATCATGGCGTTTATCGCATCCCCAAACGCTTCGCCAAGCCCGGTGAATACCTCGTTCGCGGATTGGTCCGCGATGAGATCGAGGCCTTCTACGAATTCACCGTTTACACCTCGGGGAATCCGCCTTGGCCCACCGAAGATCACACCGGAGCATGGATCGCAAACCACTCCCCGCCTCAAGCAGCCGCCTTCGTTCCAGCCAAAAACTCCCCCACCGGACAAAACATCGTCTATCTTGGATCCTACGTCACCGAAGGGCCCGACGGCCTGGCTTGGGTCGATCTCGATGGCACCAAAAAAGGCGGAAAGAAATGGATTGGCGGACATTGGACCGCTGCCCCCTTTCTCGCTGCGGATTTTGGCCTGAAAGCCAATCCCGACACTCACGTCTACGTCGCTTCGGCTTGGGAAACGCGGAAAGGATCCAACATCGGAGAACTCCGCCTCACCGCCCTTACCAAGAAAGGCGACCTCGAAATTCTGAAACATCAATTCGGAAAAATCGTTCCCCCTCCCGGACAAGAACGCGCCCACGGCCAGCTGGGAGGTCTGGTCGTTCGTGATCAATTCGCCCTGATCTCGATGACACAGAAAAACCAAATCCTTCAAATCGATACCCGGACCGGTGGAATCATGAACACGATTACTCTGCCAAGCCCCAAGGGCCTGGCAGTCGCTGAGGATCGTAAACTACTCATCCTCTCTGAAAATAAGCTTCTGAAATCAACCACACGGGACAATTTCCAACCTCTCATCGACGACCTTGAAGATCCCCACGGCATCACCCTCGACCAAAAAGGAAACATCTACATCAGCGATCACGGTCAAAGTCATCAAATCAAAGTCTTTTCATCCGAAGGAAAATTTCTCCGCGCCATCGGCAATCCCGGCCCTCCCTCCGCAGGTCCCTACGATCCACTTCACATGAATCACCCGCACGGAATCACCATTGATTCCCGCGACCAACTCTGGGTCACAGAAAACGATTACCTTCCAAAACGAGTCAGCGTCTGGTCACTCGAAGGCAAGTTCATCAAAGCCTTTTACGGACCCGCAAAATATGGCGGTGGAGGATCGCTCGACCCCGTCGACAAAACAAAATTCTACTACGCTGATGAAGAAAAGGGATCGCTCGAATTCAAGCTCGATTGGGCCAAAGGCAGCTGGATCTTAAAAAATGTCCTCACCCGAAAACCCGCCATGGAGCTCCCCTTCCGCGCAGCCGCGCCGGAGCAGGCCATTTACCACAAAGGCCAACGCTACTTCACCAACGCCTTCAACTCCAACCCCACCGGAGGCCACAAGACCGCCTTCCTTTTCACGGAACGTAATCAAACCATTCATCCCGCCGCCGGGATGGGGCAGGCCAGCCATTGGGAACTCCTCAAGACCGCAGCTTTCCACTCACGCTGGCCCGAAGGCAGCAAGCCCAAGAAGGACTCCGCCTTTTTCATCTGGTCCGATCGCAACGACGATGCCATTGCCCAGCCCCTCGAAGTCACCATCCACCCGGCCAAAGAAACCGGCGGCATCACTATTCAGGAAGGACTCACGTTCCTCGTCACCCGGCTCGACGGGAAAGCCCTCGCCTTCAATCCTAACTCCATCTCCACCTCAGGCGTCCCGTCCTACCTTTTCTCAGAAGCCCAAGTCTTCGCACACGACGTCAAAAGGCCAGCCTCATCCGGGGGTGACCAAGCCCTCCTCGCCGACACCGGAGAGACCGTCATCAGCTTGGGACATGGCCCCTTCGATCAAAGATCGATCAGCGGAGCCAAAGCCACCGAGGCCAAGTGGAGCTACCCAAGTCCCTGGCCCGGACTCCACGCTTCGCACAAGGCACCGCGCCCTGATCGCCCCGGCCAACTCATCGGAACCACCCGTTTGCCCGGCGGATTTTTCGAAGTCGCAGGATCAAAGGTTGGACCTCTCTGGGCCCTTCATTCCAATCATGGGCGCATGGCGGTTTTCACCGCGGACGGACTTTTCGTCGCCACTCTCTTCGAAGACATGCGCGGCGGCACCAAGTGGCGCATGCCCCTCGAAAAGCGGGACATGAATCTGAATGGCCTCACCATTGGCGAGGAAAACTTCTGGCCCACCCTCACCCACACCTCCGAAGGAAAGGTTTACCTCGTCGATGGCAACCGCACCGCCATCATCCGACTCGAAGGCTTCGACTCGCTCCGCCCGATTCCTCCCGCCAAACTTTCCCTCACTCCCGAACTCCTTGAAAAGTGTCATACTTGGACGCTCGCCCGGGAAGTGGAACGACAGGAAAATGACCGCAACGAAACCCTCACAATCGCTCTCAACTCACCTCGCCGAATCGATGGTGATCTTGAAGATTGGCAAGACTCCCAGTGGGCCCAAATCGATAGCCGCGGCATCAAGGCCTACTTCAATGCCAACTCAAAACCCTACGATGTTCGTGCCGCCCTCGCCATCTCCGGCGACCAACTCTTCGCCGCCTGGAAAACGGGCAATCCCGACCTTCTCGTCAACAGTAACGAAACGCCCCTTGCGCCCTTCAAAACCGGTGGAGCTCTCGATCTCATGATTGGTCCCTCCGGAAATCGAAAATCCCCTGCCGCAGGTGACCTCCGCCTCCTCGTCACCTTAAAAAACAAGCAACCCCACGCACTCCTCTACCGCGCCGTCGTTCCCGGCACCCCTAACTCCAGCAAAATTCCCTTCTCCTCACCTTGGCGCACCATCACTTTTGATGAGGTTCGCGATGTCAGTGAGCACCTCCAATTCTCTGCCAAAGAAGGTGACTACGAAATCTCCATTCCCTGCCAGATTCTGGGACTTCAACCAAGCGACGGAAAAACCCTCCGGGGAGATCTCGGCATCCTTCGCGGAACCAAAGGAGAAACCAACGCCCGCATTTACTGGAACAACAAGGCCACCGGTATCACCGCCGACGTTCCTTCCGAAGCCCAACTCTCCCCCAATCTCTGGGGCCGATTTCAATTTAAAAACTAGCAATTCCATCCACTCTCAAACACAACCAAGCCAATCCCATGTCTGAACAAATCCACGCCCATAAAATCGCCATCGTCACCGGAGCCTGCGGAGGAATCGGCCGCGCCACTGCCGAACGCCTTCGCAATGACGGAGCCACCGTCGTTGGTCTCGACATCAATCCCGACGTTGTCACCAACCTCACCGGCGAGCGCCTCTCCGGTGCCGTCTGCGACATCTCGGACGACGACGCCTTGAAAGCAGCCGTCGACAAGGTCATCGCCGATCATGGCGGACTCGACATCATCGTCGCCAACGCCGGCATCTTTAAATCCGGCCAATACATCGACGCTCCCGAAGACTCTTGGGACCTCCACCTTAAGATCAACCTCACCGCCACCCAGCGCTTCCTCAAATTCTCCATTCCCGCTCTTAAGGAAAGCACCAAGCAGGCAAGCATCATCATCATCGGCTCTCGCAACTTCGCGGCTCCCGGACCGGGCGCCTCCGCCTACTCCGTTACCAAAGCAGGCGTCACCCAACTCGCCCGCGTCGCCGCCCTCGAGCTCGCCGAGTTCGGAGTGCGAGTGAATGTCCTTCACCCCGATGCCGTCTTCGATACCGAGATCTGGACCGACGAGGCCCTGGAAAAATCTGCCAAGCGTTACGGCATGACCGTCGAGGAATACAAAACCAAAAACCTCCTCCACGCCGAGATCACCTCCCCTGGTGTCGCCGCCATGGTCAGCCAAGTCGCCGGCCCCGTCTTCTACGCCACCACCGGTGCCCAAATCCCCATCGACGGCGGTAACGACCGCGTGATCTAAAATTCATCTACGGACGCTCTTGCTAAATGTCGCCGGGTGCTTTCACACGGCGACATTTTTGCGTACATCTTATCTCACTACGGAATCAAAAAAAACACGCCGGCAGGATAACCCACAGGCGCGCTGAACTTGAGCTCTTTTCCTTTAGTTCTCGATGACCACGTAGAAGCGTTTGGCTCCTCCTCCCGATACCGTGTCGGTGAAGATTGTCGAATCACCTCCGGAGGCGAAGCTATCGGTTAGCTCGGTCCACTCGGTGACAGGATCGCCAGTTAGACCAGTCGAGGTAAAGATCGAATAGGTCTTACCGGGCTTCGAAAGCCAGGTCATCGTTGCTTGCCCCGTGAGAGAATCCACTGAGACGTCAGTCACGACAACCTCCTGTGGCCCGATCAGATCGAAAGCCGAAGCACCGCCGGCGAGATCGGTAATTTGCTCCGGAGTGAGAGCCCTCGAGAACAAGGCAAAGTCATCCAGGATTCCCTGGATACTTTCCGCTCCCCCGGAACCGCTTCCAAGGAACAGCTCGGTGATGTCGAACGGAAGAGGAACCGCGTCAGGTTGGGAAATCACGAGTTCTCCATTGAGCCAAATCTCCTTTACGTCACCGTTCTTCACGAAAGCGAAGTGATGCCATTGGGTGAGATCAGCTCCGACAGGCACTGCACTCTGCAGGCGCTGGCCCGGCACTTCGCAGCACCCGGCGGAATCGAAGTAGACGGTATTATTCCCCCATGGTGCGTGAGCAGAGAGTCCGCGTTGGGCTCCAGTGGAAGAAGGAGAGACCGCCTTGAAGACCGTCGTGCTCGCAGGCTGCGCCAGCTTCTGCCAGAATGCGATTGTGACCTCATCGAAAAGGAAGGCCTCATTCACAATTGATCCGTTCGGGACTCGGACGGTTTGCCCGGCCGAAGTGACTCCGAAGTCCATTCCGTAATCGCCCGCGTTGCCTGATCTTCCTCCGGCGTCTGGAGTATAGACAGCACCGAGGATCTCACCAACGTGACCATTGGATGAATCAACAGCATTGCCTGTGTCATCGACGTCATTGAATTCCCAGTAAGCAAGAAGCTGAAGTGGGGCCGGAAGCGGGACACTGTTGATGTCATTCGGATCACTTCCATTTTCAATCTCGAACAAGTCGAACCAAGTGTCTCCATCCGTGTCAGGACTGAGTGGGTCGGTGACGGGAGGACCGTTGATCTCTTGACTATCAGTCAATCCATCCCCATCGCTATCAGCACTAAACGCATCCGTGCCTGCTGTGATTTCGTCGCCATCAGAAAGACCATCCCCATCGGTATCAGCGAGGACAGGATTGGTGCCGCCGGCAAATTCCTCACCATCATCCAAGCCATCATCATCTGAATCCGAATTATCAGGATCAGTTCCGTTATCGAACTCCTCAGAGTTGGGTATTCCACCGCCATCCAAATCAATGGCGTTAGCAACATTTAGGTCCAATCCATTCCTGACCTCATACCAATTTGGCAGACCGTCACTGTCGTCATCGGTCCGGTCGAGGTGAACGATCATGGCCTGCAAGACCGGATTGTTGTCACCGGGCTGAGCAGGCCGGCCACCAATCTGCTGTTGCATGGCGACATTAAGCTCTCCGTCTTCAGAAACCGTGAAGTCTCCACGATAAACAAAACTATTATTAGCAGCCCACCCTTGTGCAGGGGCAGCAGTGGAGCCTTCCGAGCTGTAATCATCGACCACCAATTGATCCTCGACTGCATTATCCCAGCGGCGGTTGCGATCTGCCCCCTCATTCGTAACAAGCTGCACCTCGTAGAGGCCACCCGGGTAGAGACCGGAAACATCCACAGTCACCGGACTGGGAGCGTTCATCCAACGGATGTCGCGCATAATTTCAGCCAGGTTAGCAACGGATGTCGCATCAGCGCCCGTAAATGCGGGAAGCGGAGCCCAATCGTTAATTTGATTCGCAGCAGTTGTAGTCGCAGTCGCTGCTTTCTCAGTGACGCTACCACCTCCTATTGTTTGCCCATCGGTGCGGAAAGTCACCCCGTTCACCTCTCGATCCATATCTCCAAATACATCGATGGCAATCACGGCGCTCGCAGGATCCAGATGAAGATCGTCGGGTCCATTAATCTCAATTATTTCCCCAGCAAACACAATGGTGCCGGGCGCGAAGGAGTCGGAAGCATCGTTTGGATCAGAACCAAGAAGTAATTCCTCGGAATCGCCGCTACCGTCACCGTCCGAATCTGAGAGGGTGGGATTGGTCCCATGTATGGTCACCTCATCATTATCGGACAAACCATCGCCATCTGAATCGGAACTGGCCGGATTCGTAGTTTGTAGAAGAACCTGTCCTCTGATTTCACCACCGCCAAAGTTCGAGGTGTGGATGTTTAAATACCAATTCCCGGCAAGCAGGTTGGCCTCTTCGGAATCGCCCACGGCCGCACCCGTAGCACTTTGAGGACTCGCCCAAGGGCCGGCAACCGCCAGGTCAACACCACCGGAAGTTCCCGGAGCACCATTGTGAAAGTGCATGTTGGTGACAGCTGAAGTGAGCCCTGTCTAAGTCAGGGAATAATCCAAAAGGTTCGTGCGGCTGTCGTAGCTACCGCTGATTGACCCCGAACCATCTCCGGCACCAGGAGTGCCTGTATCAAAAGAGCCAAACCCTCCGTTGGTCCCGGCTTGAAGAGCGTCAATTGGGCCAGAGAGATAAGAAATACCAATCTCGTCGCCATCGCTCAGGCCATCGCCATCGGTGTCCTCAACCAATGGATTGGAGCTAAACACGGAAATTTCGTCCGGGCTGGTGAGCCCGTCACTATCATCGTCACCCGCGGTGAGATCGTCCAGATTGCCGACCAAGCTGGTCTCGATCAAATCAAAGATCCCGACACCATCAGTGTCAGGAAGAGTGACTGCATTTGGGTTCTCGAGCCGGATGTAGACTTCGGTATAGGGAATTCCGTGGTTAAAACCATTGTTGGGATGATCCCAAATGAAGGTCGTCGCATTGTCAGAACCAACCACCGATTGCCCCATGGAAAACCCTTTTGCAAAATTGTGGCCATTCCATGCCCACGTAAAGACGCGTTGGCCATTGTTGGCGGGATTCGCATCCCTTGTGTCCCGAATGGTCGGACTGAGGGGAGCAGCGAGGCCAGAGAGAATCTCCATCTCAACTGCAAAGGTGGTGTCGAGGTCGAAATGCCCCCTCCAGGCTGTCTCAGCTTGGGGACGCCAGCGAACTTCCTGATATGGGCTGGTTCCTGTTTCATCACTGGCGCGACTCAACCTGATTTCCACATCAGTCAGGTCGAAACCGGAATTGGTGAGCAAGTCATTGATGATAGCATCACTGTAGAGAGCCGGGACAAACGCGGAAGGTGTTCCAAGGTTGGCCGCGACGCCGACTTCGGCGGGCAGGCACTGACCATCATTGTCGAACTCCCAACCGTCGCGACCGCGACCGACGAGAAGCCACCGGTTGGTCCCGTCATTATGGACATAAGCGTTGAAGGTCTCTCCTGCTGCCGCAAACGGATAAGTTCCGGTTGGGAGGACATTCACCACATTGAGATCGGTCAGAGCTTGTGCATGAATCGCCGGAGTTGCGACGACCCACAACTGAGCTGCTGTTAAAAACAACAACTTTCTTGGGTGTGATTTATTTATTAGGTTACATGAGTTGGAATCATCAGCCGTTATGACAGGACTGAATCTCGCGGAAAGCAAAAAGCACCACGATCAATTCAAAAGATGATCAAGAAATCCAAACAACCTCGGTCTAATCCAACTGACGTCATCGTGCGCAGGTCAGGAAACCGGTAAAGACATCGGTCCTCCCCGGCAAGTAGGCCTGGCGGTAGCTGTTACGGATCAAGCCCGAACAAGTCGCGCAGGATCCCCCCTTGGTAACCCGGTGATCACCAAACTGCAGAACAGACATGTAATGATACATATCGATCTCGAATCCCGCATAAGGGAGAAACTGATTTGATGTCCACTCCCAGGCTGTCCCGAGCATCTGCAAACAGCCAGATTCACTTGCCCCCTCCTTAAAGGCACTTGCAGATGCCATTCCAAAATAAGTTCCGTCCATATCCAATCTCGACGAATCGACCTCACCATCTCCCCATGGAAAATCCAGGGCTCCCGGACCTCGGGCTGCCGCTTCCCACTCTGGCTCGGTCGGAAGCCGTCTCCCTGCCCAGCGACAAAATGCTTCCGCCTCAAAAACACTCAAATGAAGCGCCGGAGCCTCGAGTGAAAGTTCCCTCCAGCGATCGAATTTTCGGTATTCGAATGAGCCATCCTTCTTTCTTCGCCAATACTCCGGCATTCCTCGTACTTCCTCCGGACAGTCAGCCAACCAACATCTCCCCACAAAATCCCAGAGCGATTCATCCTTGCATCCTCCGTCTTCCAAAAACTCCAAAAACTCGCCATTTGTCACAAGTGTCTTCGAAATCTGAAACGGAGCGATTTCCACTCGAAACCCGGGCCGCTCATTATCAAAGCTAAATTCGCCCGATGACAGAGGAGGCTTCCCTACAAAATACTCGCCGCCGCCGATCGACGCATCCCCCGAAACATTGAAAGCTTCAGGAGGAGCAAACTCCTCTTCAAAAAGCACTGGCTCCGGATACCCGAGAGTTTGTCGTGCCCAGATCAGTGATCTCGATGTGCATTTGATGATGATGAATCACATATCGAAAAAGGTAATTCTCCTTCGGGCTGATCTCACGCCCGAGCAATCGTTGGCGCACCTCTGAAATCACCCCGCAGTAGTATTCCAGTATTCTCCCCTTCTCCGGCACCACCCCAGCCGACCAACGATGCCGATGCGAAATTTCAAAGGAATCCCAAACGTCATCATACCCCGGCATCCGGGCTTCTCCGCCAGCCAACTCACGCAGCAGGAAATATTCATAAAAAAAGGCCACATGCCCCAACTCCCACACCGGGGGATTTATTCCCCGCGAATAAGGAACAGCGAGCTGACCATCGTCGAGATCATCGAGCAAAGCGCGGGCCCGACGGTCAACCTCGTCCAACTCTCTGAGAATTTCTTCCTGACCATTCATGGGTTCTCCTGTTCCAGCTTCGCTACCATTCCATTCAAGTTGCCGCTCCTCTTCAAGAGATAAACTTGATTCCCCATTGCCAGTAGTGGCCATCGTCTTGAGAAAAAACTGGAAATATTCCGAGACGAGAGAACTCTAACAGAAAACGGGCAGTCACCCTGCTTCAAGCCTCGATGAAACCTACATTGGATCGCACAACGGGATCTGCCCTCAACAACGATGGCAGCAGCCACCCACGGTGTGCCGCCGATGACAAAAAATTTGCCTTGATTGGACCAGATGTCTTGCTCGAGGCGCAGAAAAAGCTTTCGACCCCCGACCCCCGACCCCCGACCCTCTTGTCATTCTCGAAGCCCACTTCTCCTCGGTCGACCACCCTCTCGACCCGTCAATGCCGGTTTTCGGACACATCCCCGGGGCCGTCCAGATTCATCCTTCTTATTTGGAGGCAGGTCTCAACCGCGAAAAATACTACCCCAACTACAATCACCCCGAGGAGGCGAACATCATGAAGGGCCGCACTCTCACCGATGCTTTCGAACACCTCGGGATTCGCCCGGACTCCACAGTCGTCGTTTACGGGAGCGACCCCGATGGCGTGATGGCGGCCGCCCGCCTGATCTGGGGGCTCATGTATGCGGGTGTCAAACGAGTCCGCCTCCTTGATGGCGGACTCAACGCCTGGACCAGCCACGGCCAAAGCCCCGTAAGGAGTATTCGTAACGTTTGGGATCTCACGCCTCCGACTCACGAGCCGCTGGAGTGGTCCGCCAGAAAAGAATTTCTCATTGAATCAGAGGAGGTCAGAAACCATATCGCCGACCCCGAAAATTCACGTGTTGGCAAGCTGATCGACGTCCGGACCGACGGAGAGTGGGATGGTTCCACTCCCCAAAAATATACCTTCTTCGCAAGAGCCGGGCATATCCCAAAAGCGATCCACCAAGGCGACTGGGACAACCTCCTCGATGGCACCTCCAAACGCCTCGCGAGACATCTTGAAGTGGTAGCCCAACGTTGGCGCGATCAGGGAATTATCGACCGATCGGTCGAAGACGGTTCCACTCCTCTCACTTTCTACTGCGGCACCGGCTGGAGATCCCGCATCGCGTTTCTTGTCGGCCATTTGCTCGGATTCCGCTCACAAAATTACGAAGAAGGCTTCTTCGGCTGGTCGCACTACGAAGAACATCTGGTCATGCGCCCCAACTGCCTCGATTAATCAAAGCCAGCTGATTGCGCGCAAGCAATTTGGAAGAGCCGTCCGTGCTTGGTCGTATCTGGACTTCCAGATGAACCTTGCTCAAAAAATCCTGCTCGGCGGCATGTCGACCGCCACTCTTTGCGGACAGACTCCCGACCCAAAGTCATTGATTTTTTCAAAGTGGACCAGCGACTTTCAGGTTCCTGATCCCGTCGCCATCTCCTTCGATGAAAAAGGCCGTGCCTATGTCACCCAGACACAGCGGCGCAAGGCAAACGACCTCGACATTCGCAAGAACCGTGACTGGATCCCTAACGATCTCAGTTTCGAATCAGCCGATGACAAACGCGCCTTCTATCGCGAGAAATTCACCCCTGAAAACAGCGACGCAAACAAGAAGCGGGTCAGTGACTACAACAAGGATGGCAAGCACGATATCCGTGACCTTCAGGCTCTCACCGAACGCATTCACCTGATCGAAGACACCGATGGCGATGGCTTCGCCGACAAGACCTCGATTTATGCTGAAAACTTCCGGGATGAAATCGCCGGAATCGCAGCCGGAGTTCTCCACCATAACGGCGACGTTTACACCACCATCGTACCCAACGTCTGGAAACTGCGCGATACCGACAATGACGGTAAAGCAGATCAACGTGAATCGATTGCCTATGGTTTCGGAGTTCACCTTGCCTACGCCGGCCACGACATGCACGGCCTCACCGTCGGTCCGGACGGGCGGATCTACTGGACGATTGGCGACAAAGGTGTCTCGGTAAAATCCAAAGAAGGCCTCCATTTCAAGTACCCCAACCAAGGAGCTGTTCTCCGCTGCAACCCGGACGGAACTGGATTCGAAGTCTATGCCCGCGGCCTCCGCAACGTGCAGGAAATCGCCTTTGATCAGTACGGCAACCTCTTCGGCATCGACAACGACTCCGATCGCCCGGGGGAGAAGGAACGCTTCGTTTACATCGTTCAACACATGGATGCCGGATGGCGTTCCAACTGGCAGTATCGCAAAAATGAATTCAATCCTTGGATGGATGAAAACCTCAGCGTCCCCTATCGCGAGGGACAACCCGCTTACATCACTCCTCCGATCCGCCTTTACAACAACGGACCAGCCGGACTGGCCTTCAATCCCGGCACAGCACTCGGCGAAGACTGGAAAAACTTCTTCTTCCACACCAGCGCTCCCAACGGCCAGCAGTGGGCCTTCGAGGTCGAGCAAGACGGAGCCTCATTCAAGATGGTCAACGACATGCAGATCGGAAATGGCGTTCCCATCGTCGGGATCAACTTCGGCCCAGACGGAGCCCTTTACGGAGTCGACTGGGGTGGTGGCTATCCCCTCAACAAAAAAGGAGCAGTCTGGAAATGGGACGTCAAGGATAAGCACCCCTTGCGTGATCTTACCGCCAAAATGCTCCGCTCCGATTTTTCGAAAACTAAAATTGATGAGCTCGTAGCCACTCTAAATCACCCCGACCAACGAATTCGCCTCAAAGCTCAGTTCGAATTGGTGAAGCGGGAATCAAGGACGGAATTACAAGCCGCTTCGGCGAAGGGCACACGGATCGCGCGAATCCATGCCATCTGGGGCCTCGGCCAATTATTCAGAATGTCCAAAAGTATTCACGGAGGAGATCTTGAAAAATTGTTTGCCGATCCGGACGCAGAGATCAGAACTCAGGCTGTCAAAACCCTGAGCGAAATCGCCCCGTCAAACTTGGCCCTCCACCAATCGCCTGCTCCGGAACAAGAGCCTTTCGGATCCGAATTCATTCCTCTTCTAAATGACCCTTCACCGAGAGTGAGATTCCAAGCAGCTCTTGCACTTGGAAATGCACGCCACCCATTTGGCGCAAAATCCATTCTGAAAATGGCCCGCTCTATCGAAAGCGAAAGCAACACCTATCTTCGTCACGCCGCCATCGTCGGTCTCACCGGGTGTGCCTCCTCCGGGTTCCTCGCCAAGCTCGCCACCGACAAATCCGAACTCATTCAGAAGATCGCCGTGGTCGCCCTTCGCCGCCGCGCCGACCCCGCCGTCGCGCAATTTCTGGCATCTCGGTTTGAAAACGTAGCCGCCGAGGCCGCCCGGGCTATCCACGACGACTGGACCATCCCAAAAGCCATGTCCGCGCTCGCCGATTCACTCACGAACACCGAGTGGATTAAAAACGAAGGACTTATCAAACGGGCCATCAATGCCAACTTTCAACTCGGCACGACTGAAGCCGCGCAGCGGGTCTCGCTCTTCGCAACTCAAGCCAAAGCCCCCGAAGCCCTCCGGCTCGATGCACTTGACGCCTTGGACAAGTGGACCAAGCCCGCTCTCCTTGATCGCGTGGTTGGTCGGTATCGTCGCCTCGAGTCCAGAGAGCCTCAGATTGCCCAAGCCGCCTCAAGCAAGCATCTCGCTTCGCTTCTCACTGATCCAAATCAGTCCATTCAGGGTCAGTCGATGGCTCTTGCACGATCCCTTAAGATCAACATTTCGGGCGACGCCCTCATCGCCGTCGTGAAGAACGAAAGCTCTATTCCGGAACTCAGGATCGAAGCACTCCGCGCCCTCGCCACGCAAAAGAATGAGCAACTCGCTGCGATCATGACTTCGATCTTCGAATCAAAAGTGCCCTCGATCCGTATCGAGGCACTCAAGCTCCTCGCCAAGTCGGATCCCAAATCAGCCCTCGACCGCGTTGAGCAACTTACCTCTGAGATAAAACCCAACACTCTCGAACAACAAACAGCCATTTCTCTTCTTGGAAATCAACTGGCCTCCGACGAGGGAGACAAAATCCTCTCGCGTCTTGCCGGCCGGTTCAGCCTCATTTCCCCCGCGTTCCAACTCGACCTCGCCGAGGCTGCGGCCAAACGGAAAATCAAAGCTCCTTCCCCGCACTTTGCCCACACTCTCGAAGGTGGTGACGCCGGGCGAGGTAAAGACCTCTTCATGAACCACATTGCCGCGCAGTGCATTCGATGCCACAAAGTGAAGGACGGAAAAGGCAGCGACATTGGTCCTAATCTCAAAGCCATCGGGACAAAAGAAAGAACCCACCTCCTTGAATCACTCATTGAACCGCAAAAGCTGATCACCGAAGGATATGGTACAATTTCACTCACCTTCAAGAATGGAAAATCAGTAGCCGGACTATTCCTTCAAGAGACGAAAAACACCGTCGAAATCCGAAATCCGGATGGGAAAAAACAGAAGATTAAAGTCAAAGACATCAAAGAGAGAAGCGCTGTCATTTCCACCATGCCTCCGATGGGACAAATCCTGAAAAAGCGGGAGATTCGCGATATCATAGAGTATCTTTCAACTCTCAAAGCCAAATAAAACCCGCCTCTTCAATCGATGATTGCGGGATAAGGTCCATGGTGGTTTTCTACCATCATGAAGTCACTCCCCTGCCTACTTCTGTGCTTCGCCAGCCCTGCACGCGCACATATCAATGACCACTTTCAAAATGCGGCAGACCTTGGAGAGGCCTCCGAAATCACGCTTTCGATCACCCCTGAAGGCGCGACACGTCAGATCGGCGAGCCCAGATTCCATGGTTCAAATGACGGAAGTCTCTGGTGGACATGGACCGCTCCCGGACCCGGAAAATAGACTCTCGACGCATCTGACTTTCAAGAGGCGCAACTCTATCAGGGAACAAGTTTTGAAAACCTGACCCCTCTTCAACCCGACTTCGGTATCATCGAGATTCCGAATCGCAGAATTTATTATATCGCAACCGCCGGCGACCGCCCTTTCGATTTTCAACTTAACTTCACTCCCACTCCCTCCCCCCCGGGCAATGATGACTTTGCCAATCGCACAATCCTTCCAAATTGGGAGGGGGAACAATTCACCTATGAGGGAACCTTTCTCGAAGCAACCCGTGAGGACGGCGAGCCAGCTCTCACTTTTAATCAAGACAACGAACGTTCGATCTGGCTGGAGTGGACTGCTCCGGAGGCCGGGATTTTCACAATTGCGACCGATGGGGCCACAGACCATTTTGCGATTCAGCAGGGAAGCTCACTGAGCAATCTCCGGGAGCGATCCTTCGCGCAGGGAGACAACGCACTGCAGGTCAACGAAATTTACGAATCATGGCGTGATCTCTACTTTAACTCAGGCTCGCGCACCGGACATCCACATGCTGATCCCGACCGGGATGGAAGAAGCAATCTTCTTGAAATGGCACTCGGCAGCAACCCGAGTGAATATGACGGAACCATTGATCTGTGGGTGGAAGCAGACTCTGAATTCCTTTTTCTCAAGGTCTTACGCCCCGCCGGAATCCAAGGCATCCACTATTCCTTCGATCTCGGTAGCGAACTTTCCGATTGGACCTCGACTCTTGGCCTTCCTCACCAAAGCGACACTGAAGACGCAGAAAATGGCTTCGAGGTCTTTCGAGTAGCCATTCCGATCACCGAAATCGAGGATATTTCAAAGCAATTCATTAGACTTAGAGTCAGGCTGGCCGACGATCAAGCCTAGGCCAAAAGCCCAAGCTTCATCAAAAAACTTTTTGCTTCCGTTTCCTCACAGGTAGAGTTTCGTCTCCCTCGTGGATATTTTTTTACTTATCATCTTCCTCCTAATCGCACTGATCTTCTCATTTCTTTGCTCGGTTTTTGAAGCTGTGCTTTTAAGTGTCAGGCAGCCTTACATCGTCACCCAGCGGGAAACCAAACCATCGAACGCCAAAATCTGGGAAAGCCTCGTCGGTGATATCAACCGCCCACTCTCGGCCATTCTCATTCTGAATACGGTGGCCCACACCGTCGGCGCCGCCGGAGTTGGAGCCCAAGCCACCAAGGTCTTCGGCACTGATCCGATAACCTCCTTTTCCATTGCCCTGGTTCTGACCATTTTGATTCTCGTTCTCTCGGAAATCATTCCTAAAACATTCGGTGCGGTGTATTGGAAGCAGCTCGCGCCAGCCACTGGTGCCATGCTTACCACCCTCACCAAGATCATGTCCCCTTTGATTTGGATGACTGAGAAAATTACGAGCGGCATTTCCAAGGGGAAAAAGAAAGGAGCCTTTAGCCGGGCGGAGTTTATCGCCATGGCTGATGTCGGAGAAAAAGAAGGTGCCATCGAAGCAAGCGAAGGCCGGATTATGAAAAACCTCTTCGGCCTTCGCGAGATGCTGGCAAAGCACGCTGCCACTCCCCGGACTGTCGTCTTCGCCCTTCCCGAAACCTGCACCATCGACGAGTTCATGAGCTCGCATGCCGACAAACCATTTTCACGGATCCCGATCTACGAAAAGACTCTGGATCATGTCACCGGGTTTGTCCTCAAAGTCGATCTCTTCCAAGCGAAAGCCGAGGGATACCCCGAGCGCACCGTTGGCGAATTGGTGCGACCTCTCCATACCATTCCCAACACCCAGAATCTCTCGGACCTCTTCAACAGCATGACAGCCGACCAGGTTCACATCGCAGCCACGCTCGATGAATTCGGCTCCTTCGCCGGACTGATCACTTTGGAGGATGTCATCGAAACCCTTCTTGGAATCGAGATCATCGATGAAGTCGACGATACCGAGGACATGCAGGAAAAGGCACGCGAACTTTGGAAAAAACGCGCCAAGAAAATGGGGATTGAGCTCGCAGAGTTCGACACCACCGGACCCGACTCAAAATGATGCTCAACCTAAAACTAAAAACTCTCATCGGAGCAACCGCTCTTGTAATTTGTGGTCTTGCCCACAGTAAGACCAACGTCCTCTTTATCGCAGTGGACGACTTAAGGCCGGAACTCTATTGCTTTGGCAACAAGGAGATCCACTCGCCAAACATTAACGCCCTTGCGGCACGCGGAACGATCTTCGAACGAACCTACTGCCAGGTTGCCGTATGCGGAGCTTCACGAGCCAGCCTCATGACCGGCCTTCGGCCACAAACCACTCGCTGCTGGAACTACAAAACTCCCATGCGCGAGATGAATCCGGATACCCTCTCCCTTCCGCAGCATTTCAAGGCGCATGGCTATGAAACCATCTCGCTGGGTAAAATTTACCACGCCTCCAACGACGATTTCCCGCAAGGTTGGTCGGAAAAGCCCCGGCGTGGACTCGGCCAACAATATGCCTCGCCTGCAGGCATCGCTAAGCACAAGAAAGCCACCCGAATTCAAAAGGAAACCGGAGTGCGCTCCAATGGCCCCGCCAGCGAAAATGGCGGAGATGTCAGCGATGATGTTTACTCCGATGGCGCCGTCGCCAAAGCCGCCGTGGCCCGTTTGAAGAACTACGCCGACAATGAAAAACCATTTTTCCTGGCCGTCGGGTTCACAAAACCACACCTCCCCTTCAATGCTCCCGGCAAATACTGGGATCTTTATGATCGCAGCAAAATCAGAGTCCCTTCGCGCGACAAGATGATCAACGGCCTCCCCTACGATGGATCCTCTTGGGGAGAACTCAAAAACTACTCGGACATTTCCAAGAAGGCCAAGGTGCTCGATGACGCCAAGACCCGCGAACTCATTCACGGGTATCGCGCGGCAGTCAGCTTCATGGACGCGCAAGTTGGCCGACTCATCAAAACTCTCGACGAAACCGGACTCGCCAAGAACACCATCATCGTTCTCTGGGGCGACCACGGTTACTACCTCGGCGACTACGGCGAATGGTGCAAGCACACCACCTATGAGGTCGCGGCCAAAGTCCCGCTCATCATCGCCGCTCCCGGCCAGAAGAAAGGGCAACGAACCAAAGCGCTCACCGAACTCGTCGACCTCTTCCCCACTCTCTGCGAACTCGGGGGCTTGCCTGTCCCTCAAAACCTGCACGGAGTCTCACTCAAACCTGTTTTGAGCAAGCCCGATACTCCCTGGAAAAAGGGAGCCTTCAGCCAGTATTACAAAGGCAAACCCGGCGTCGGCAGAGTCCTCGGAACCAGTCTCCGTACCGATCGCTATCGCTACACCGAATGGCGCAGAAAAGACCACACCGGCAAACTCGAGGACATCACTCTCATCGACTTCCACGGTAATCTCTGGAAGAACGTCGCCGCCGATCCCGCGAATCAGGAAGTCATCAAGCAACTCGCTAAATTCACCAAACGATCCGGATCCGGCTTGAAACCTTGATCACTTGCCGTCGTTTTCAACGAGCTCAAAAAAGCCCGCGATCCGGCGGAGAGTTTCGAGATAACTATACTCGATGAAGTGGCGGAGCGGCGCGGTGTCATGCGTTGAACTCTCCGACATGGCATCGAGGTAATAGTTCCGGTAATCCTGTATGATGACATCATAAAGAAAGCCGTGCACCAGCATGGCGTAGTCACCGGCGGCGCGGGCGACCCGTCCGTTACCATCCTCGAAAGGGTGAACCTGGGCCATCAGATAGTGGACTTCAGCTGAGAGCTGGAGAATCTCAAAGAAATTGTCGGGGGTGACCTCCTTGATTGCAAACAAGCGTTCGTGGATTGAGGCAAAGGCTTGGAAGAGTTGCTCCTGCACTTTTGAAAAGTGCGGAGGCCGGTGGGCCATATTGGCAATACGAACTTCTCCCTGCCGGAAGCGGCCCGCCGCGTCAGGCCAGCTCTTCTCAAACATGCCACGGTGCATCTCCAAAAGCATCGAAAGCGAGAAAGGCGTCGAACTTTCCGCCTGCTTCTCCAGGGACCTCAAAATCTCTTCCTGCCCGCGGAGTTCGTTGGAAGCATTATTATAGTGATTGGCGATGAGCGACTTGTCCTTCACGCCGGCTCCATGCAAGAGGACCTGCAGGAAAATTCGATCCACCTTTTTGTCTTCAATCGCATTCGAGTGCACGGCCTTCAGACAACGAAGCGCGGTCAGAGCCTCCGCCCGTGCGTGGGGATATTGCTCCCCTTTTTTGCGAAGTTTAAAGAAGAGGTCGACCAGTTCTTCTCTCTCCCTGCTCGTGATGACAACGTAACTCATGCAGCCTTATTGACAACACTGTTTCACTCCGGCGCCATCTCCTCTTGTGCCGACATCCCCATTCCACCTCCGGCAATCAAAGCCTTCACTTTAGCCTGACTCTCCTTTGAAAGTTTCTCGAGCGGATAAGCGACCCGCTTGCCGTTTTTGAGTTCGAAATCCACTTTCTCTTTTTTCAGGCCATGGAACCGGGCAATGATCTCCTTCCCCTCTTCATTGGTCCACGTCTCCCATTTGGGCTCAACTTTCTCAACCTTTGGAGCTTCACCAAATTGCTCGGTCACGACTCGCCCATCTTTAAATTTCAGTAACTTTTCAGGGTGCCAATTATCAGGACCGGCCTTTCCCTTTTCTCTTCCAATTTTAGCTCCCTCATGAATCCATTCGGCCACCGTTCTGATCTCCTTTTCCGTCAGTGAATCGCCTTTGTTCTTGGGCGGCATGGCACCCTTTTCATGTTGCGGCATCACGAGAGTCACAAAGAGATAGCTGGCGTCCCAGTCCCCGGGGACGACGACCTCGTTCTTGGCAAACCTCTTGAAGAAATGTTCCCCATCATCAAGCCGCAAGCCACCTTTCACCTTCTTTGCTTGAGAGCTATGACAATCGTAGCACTTTTCTTTAAAGATCGGCATGACGTCGCGTTTGTAATCGAGAGCATGGGCAGCCAGGGATAGAGCGAGAAAAAGAAGCCCGGTTTTCATGAGATTCATTGCGTGGAACTACTTTGTGCGACCCGACTCCTTTGACACCTCAAGTAAGGCCTTCAGCCTGGCAACCACCTCCGGATGCTTGGAATACAGATTTGTCGTTTCGCCGGGATCATCCTTCAAATTGTAGAGCTGGCCAGGAGCGTCCGGATCAGTGTCGGGGAGAGCATATTGCCCCATCGACCATTCGTTTTTCCTCTCGTAGTTGTTCCCACCGGAACCTTTGTGATCGATATATTTCCAATTGCCCTGACGGATCGAGAGCTTCATTGCGAAGGTTTGTTGGAGCAGGTAAGACCGAATAGGCTCCTCGATTTTCTCCCCTTTCAGGACTGGAGTCAGATCAAAACTATCCTCGCCGGCGTCGCTCGTAAAGTTTGCCCCGGTCGTCGTCGCACAAGTGGCAAAGACATCGGTGAGACTGACAATCTCGTCGCTGGTTGAACCCGGCTTCACCACCCCGGGCCACTTCACGATCAAGGGAGTGCGGTGACCACCTTCCCACTGATCACGCTTGACCCCGCGCCAGGGCTTTGCGCCGTCGTGGCCATGATCACGCCGCATCGCGATCACCGAAGGAACTTCCGGACCATTATCCGAACCGAACATCACGATGGTATTTCCCGCGACGCCGAGGTCCTCTAGTGTCTTCATTAGCTCACCCACAACCCAGTCCATCTGATGAATAAAATCGCCATGAGGACCGGAGCCGGACTTTCCCTGGAATTGCTTCGCCGGAAATGATGGAAGGTGAACTGCTTGCATCGAGTGCAGTAGAAAGAAGGGCTTATCGGGCGACTCCTTCACTTGAGTTTTGAGAAAGCTTTTGCTCTTTTCGAGGAATACCAAATCCACTTCCTCGAGGTCAAAGTTGGGTGCAATCATTCCGGGCCGACAGTCATTGGCATAAGGATGCTTCGGGAGCGTGCTTTTATCGATTTGCTTGGTGGGCGGTACCGGAATGCGGTCGCCATCGATAAAGGCGTAAAGCCAATCGGTGGTGGGACAACAAGCCGTCCCATAAAACTCATCGAAGCCAAACTCGATGGGAGACCCTCCGACTTTTCTCGAGTAATCAATCTGCTTCACCCCATTCAAACCCTGGTCACTGATTCGCTTCCCCTCTTTATCAAAGAAGCTCATACCGACATGCCACTTGCCAAACAAAGCCGTCGAATACCCTTTCGTTTTCAACATTGCTGGTAGAGTGAGGCGATCTTTCTCAATCAAACATGGGCCACCAACCCCCGAAAAAACGCGTGACCGGCCGGTCCGAAAACACATGCGCCCGGTGAGCAAACTATAGCGAGTCGGGGTGCAGACTGTGGCCGGACTGTGAGCGTCGGTAAAGCGCATGCCCTCGCCCGCCAATTTGTCCAGGTTCGGGGTCGGGATTTTAGAAGTCGGATTGTAACAGCCGAGATCGCCGTAGCCCAAATCATCCGCGAGGATAAAAACTATGTTTGGAGTAGCGGCACTCGCAAGCTGGAGCGTCGCCAAGAGGGCACAAAATATTCTCATAAGGGATGCCTAGCACAATTGGCCGGACATCCCAACAAAGGAACTTTTGGCCTTGGAGGCGCCAGTCGGAAGAAGGACCAGCTTGCTCAGCCCCGGGTTCCGTCTTAGGAATAAGTGACATCGTTCAAAAGCCCCTAAACTCCAATCCCGGCCACGCCTGCGATTTCCGGCAACCAATCACTCTTATTGTTACTTCAAAACCTTATCGGCAGAGGGCATCGACGGAAGGAAACCCTCCTAGACCTTCGGAGCCTCGACGGCCGATGCCGGTGGTGTCACCCGAGCAGTTTTGGAAGCTCTTTCGATTAGCCACGCTGCCACACCAACTCCCGTTGCCACGAGAGTGACGTAGTAAAAATAGTAGACGGTCGATGCCCCTTCGATGAATCCATACGAGTGAAGTCCAACCTCCAGCATATTGACTCCCCACCAGGAAAAGACGACCACAGATCCGCCCAGTATACTCATGATATGAAGGCCCCATCCGGTCATCCAACCCGCCAGGCGGGCATGGAGAATAATCAGGCTCCAGAGAACGATTAACAAAGCGCCGTTCTCCTTCGGATCCCACCCCCAAAAACGTCCCCACGAATCGTTCGCCCAAATCCCTCCCAGAATCGTTCCAACGAGGGAGAACAAGAGAGTGAAACAGGTGATTCCATAGACGGTCCGGGTCATGAAACGGTGGAAGGATTTTTGATCCTTGATGACTCCGGCAAGAGCAAGATGAACGTAAACCAAGGACAGGAAGCAGGCGACAAGTCCCCCGCAGTAGCCGATGGTGATGGAGACGACGTGAGTCGCAAGCCAGTAGTTGGAATCGAGAACCGCACGAAGTGGATCCATATTATCCTTGGCATCCCCCAACTCAAAGCTGAAGGCGAAGAACAAGCCAATAACCCCAAGACCAGCTCCCAATGAGAGAAGCACCCTTCGACGGGTCATCGCTTCAGCAAGCGCGAGAATGACAACTGCTCCAGCCGTAATGAATGGAATGGTATCGTAAAGATTGGAGACTGGCGGACGACCGGTGATGATGTAGCGATGAATCAGACCACCCAGGACGTAAGCCGTTGCAACGCCATAAACAATGGCGGTAATCCAACTGACGATCTGACCGGCTTTCCCCTCCCTGATAATCCAGCCCACCGCAGAAACCAGGAAAGCGATGATGAAAAACACCAAGCCTCTCATAAAATAGTTCCGATTGTAGTAATTGACCTCCGATGCCACCGAATCACCCTCACTGCGCTCATCGGCGCGCTCGGTTAGACTGGTCTGCCATTCAGTCAGGGCCTTCAGAAACTCATCACTATTCGGACGTTTGGCCGCTTGATTGAGAGCTTCCAGCGACTTGAAATCCTCAAGAATCTCGACTGAATTACTGAGCTTTTTCTGGAGGAATTTCTCGACCTTCGCGCCGACCGATTGCCATTCCTCTTCCTCTCCGGTCTGGGGAGGAATCCAGGCGGGACCAAAGCGTGCGAAGCTCAACTGGCGGTTCAATTCATACTCAAACTCACGGGCCTGCGGGGCATCGAGACGCTGGGTCGACTGAACCGTCTCAGGAAGGATGGGAAGCCAAAAGCTAAATTGCTCCGGATCAATTCGGGACCTCAACAGCTGGTAAATTTCCTGATCGACATAAGCCAATTGCGCAGGATCAAGGGGAGGCAAACCTCCACGCAGAATATCCATCGAATCTCGAATGCCGGTGTAATTCAGGGCAAGCTGCGCGAATCGCACGACTTCTTTTTCCTCATCATTGAGTGATTCCTCACCCTGCTCCGATTGCTTCTCAAGCAACTCACGGCCCCGGTTAATGAGTTGGGTGAATCCATTTTGCTCCGGATCGCCTCCGTCCTCTAGGTCTTTGAAACTCAGGCGGGACCTTCGGTCTTTTACGTCGATTCCGAATGGCTTCAGGATCTCAGTGTCATCCAGGAGAAAAACCGGGAGTTGGTCAGCGAGGTCCGGGCGGAACATGCAATCGAGCAACCACGCCACCGGGCCAATTTTATGAACCTTGCCACCTGCCTTCACCTTCATCGTGAGGGAGCCATGGAAAGACATCATCTTGAAGCGAGCGTATGTCCGGAGAGGCTTGATGCGGCCCCCTTCCTGGACAGGAATGGCCTCTGCCACTGCGATGACTTCCTCGCTCCATGGGGTATACCCCTTGACTTCGCGAACATCGCTGGGCGGAATTGCCCCGCGAATCGCGTAAGCGATAAGAGCGAACTCAACGATCAAAAAAACGCTCACCAAAATCCATCGGAGTGGATTGAGCCCCTGATTGGTTTGAACAGGCAAAGTTGGTGGTTTTTGACTCACGATGTCGGAATTTTTGGAGGTTGATTTGAGGCGGGCTTTGATGCTCGTCGGGATTTGCTGCTACCGTCCAGGAAGCGAATCAACATATACATGAAGTGGAAAAGAAGGCCGGCGGCCGAAGCCCACAGGGCATACTCAGGCCATTTGTCTGAGGGATTATTCACGACAGCAAAGGTCGAGGACGGCGTTTCGCCCTCGGCGGCGCGGGTAAACCCAGCCTGATAGAGGGTGTAACCTCCGTGACGAGCCGGCTCGTTCATCACGATCTCGTATTCGGTCCGATTGGAGCCATCTACTTTCGTGATGTCACTTTGGAACCAACGCGGGATTTCCGTGCCAGGGTGGTTTTCGCCAAAGGTTTTGTGCAACTCCACTTCGAAAGGCATGGGCCAAATCTCCATGAGATAAGTCACGCCGTAACGTTTGCCTTCGTGATTGAAGGTCACCGGGTAGGGATTGCCGGCCCAAAGAACCAATCTCTGGATCAAGTTGTCATTCTCATCCTTGATGCTGACATAACAACCTGGCGTGTTGCGCTCCTCGGTCTTTACGTCCTTGTCCACTTCGACGAGGAAAAACCCATCAACAACCTCCTCGCCGTTCGGCGGTCTGCTCGTGGGAGAATCCAGTGCGAGCTCTGAGTAAGGCAGATATTTGTCGATCTCCATTTTGAAGTCGAACTGCTCGAAGGTCGCCTCGAGCTGCCCCTTATTCCCGAGTGCTTTGATATTTTTTGACCGCACGATGGCGGGCTCCTCCCGCTCACCTTCTTCGTCAAAGGCGAAGACTTCGATGTCATGCTTGAAAAGCTTTTGGGCATAATCGGATTTCTCACCCTGGAGAACTCTCATGTTGCCCTCTTCCTTATAGAGGCTGGAGACTGCTCCAGCAACGAGCATAAAGAGGATCGCAAAGTGGCTGACCAGAACCCCGGCCTTTTTCCAGCCCTTGCGGGCACGGATGATTCCACCCAGAAACATGTTAATGGAAAGCACCACAATGACCCAGTAGGCACCTGGAAGCGGAAAGAAGATTAATTTCTGATCTGCGTTCATTGGCTGAACGAAGACCGAATCGTAATCGAAATACTTGTGTATAGTCGTCCAGAGGCCAAACCACCGCTGCTCAATCGTGCCGAAAAAAGTCAGCAGGAATAGCAGGCTCAAGCACGCCACTGCAATTTCATAACCGGAGGCGATCCGCCAAATGCGTTGCCCAAAGGACATGTCTTTAAATTTCTTGGCCATGGCTTACTCGCGTCCTTCCTGGGTTCCGGATTCCGGCTCAGCTTCTTTATCCTTTGCCGGAGAATCGATCTTATGATCGTAGATTGGCTCAAAGCTGCGCATGTAATCGAAGAATGCTTCCCGTTGTTTTTCAACCTCGGCGGCCGGCCCTGTCATTTTCAAAGTCACAAGGTTCACGGGACTCTCCCGTATCACCCCGATCATGGCAAATCCATCTTTCGGTGGTCGCCCCATTCCCGGACTGTAAGTCCCCTTACCTTCGACCAAGTAGGCATCCCGTCCCAGCATCGCAGTTTTACCAAGAAATTCGAGTGATTGGACCGGGGTGAGGCCAAATTGCCCCAGCCAGCGGTTCGCATTGCCCAAAAGGTCACCTTGGGTCTCTCCGACCACGATTTCGACGGAATCGTTTTCGCCCGCGACATAGTTGATGAGTCGAAACTGGGTTCCTGGGAGTCGACGCCACCCCATTGGAGGGGCATCTTTGTAATCACCGGGATAGACCTTGTCGTGCAAAGTCAGACGGCGGGTCTCCGTCACGTGGATGGCTGTCTCGGGCTGGCGGCAACCTGTGAGGAAGGTCGCGGCAGTCGCGAGGAGGACGATAAATCGCATGGCTGAAGAAGACGTAATGGCTCAGCATGAAATTTCAAATTTCAAATTCCTGATTCGTCGCCATGCTACCGGGGTGGAACCAATCAAGTATCTCAATCGCGAAACGGGCGAAATCGAAACCGAACAAGTCTACGGCGAGGGATTCCTCCGCTGGGCTTACGGAAATCCCCTTGGGAAGCTTGCTCTACATAGCTTTGTGAAGCGTCCCTTCTTTTCGAAATGGTATGGAAACCGGATGAATACCCCCAAAACCGCTGCGAAAATCGCACCCTTTCTGGAAACCTACGGCCTCGACGCCGACGACTTCGAAAAAACGCCCGAAGAATTCACTTCCTTCAACGATTTCTTTTACCGGAAACTGAAACCCGGAGCCCGTCCTCTCGACGAAGCCCCCATCGTTTTACCGGCCGACGGCCGCCATTTGGGCTTCGCCAAGGCCAGTGAAATCGAAAACGTCTTCGTAAAAGGTCAAAAATTCAGCGTCGCAGGACTTCTCGGCTCGGACGAGCTCGCGAAGAAATATCAAGACGGACCTCTCCTGCTCTCGCGGCTCTGCCCCGTCGATTACCATCGCTTCCACTTCCCCTGCGCCGGCACTCCCGGAAAAACCCGCGCACTTAACGGCCCGCTCTTTTCGGTCTCCCCTCTCGCGCTCCGCCAAAAGCTTTCCTACCTCTGGGAAAACAAGCGCACCGTGACCGAATTGCTGACCAAGGAGTTCGGCACCATCATCTGCATGGAAATCGGAGCAACCTGTGTCGGCTCCATTCACCAAACCTTCACCCCGGGCCAAGAAGTCGCAAAAGGCACTGAAAAAGGATACTTTGCCTTCGGAGGTTCCTCCACTCTGCTCATGTTTGAACCCGGAACGGTCACGCTCGCTGATGATCTCATCGAGTCCAGCAGCCAAATGACCGAACTTTACGCTAAAGTGGGGACCAAAGCGGGCACCTGATTTCATCTTAGCCACTCACTTGAAAAAACCATGAGAACACTTTTCACGATCAGCCTGCTTTACACCTGCAGGCTACTCGCACAAACGCCCGATGAAGCTGGTCAAGAGCTGACAAAAGCCTACCTGGAAGGCTGAGGCCACACCCTCGTCTATCAGCTATCAAAAAAAAGCGAACCGAAGGGCCCCCGAATCACGATGCACATCGCCAAAGGGCGAAAATATAGCGCGTTTCACATGAAAACTCCCGGGGGAATGCCCATGGCCGGAGTTGGCTATTACCCTCCGGAGAAAGGAGCTAAAGAAAGGGTCATCATCAGCAAAGAGGGACTTTCCCAGCAGCTCAATCTTGGCGAAGACGTGCAAGATCTCCTCAACAAATTGCAGGAAAGACAAAGACCGAGCTTCTATTTCAACCCTCAATGCGCTCTAACTCAAGAATCGATTAACCTGGGAGCTGGCTACAGTGTCGCAGAACAAAAGCCCTACCCGTGGAGATTCTTGTTGGAAGAAAAGATCGTGAAGGTCGAAAGAAGCGAGGGCGCCATCATACTCGGCTCAGAAAACGGGATGAGGATGATATTCGAAGCTGCGACCTGAATCCTCTTGGAACAATCCTATCCCGGCGCTACTGAGCGCAAAATGAAGCTAATCTCTCGGAAAAAATTAGCTGAATTCGATCCTGAGACACACGCTCTGCCCGCAAAACCCGGAAGAAACGCGGTTCTTGAAAATATGGCAAAAGGAGCCTTCAGTGAATGCCATAAGTTAATGACCATGATTGCAGGCGGGTGGCTCCTGCAGGTTCCCAAAGAGAAACAGGCGGAAAAACTAGAGAATTTCCAAAAGGCCCTCAATCAGTATTACCGCAAGATCGTCCGGATCCAACCCTTTCTCCGTGATCCCATGGGAGTCGAGGTGATACTCAAAAACTCGGCACAATTGAGCATGGACAATATGCTCAAAAAGGTTGAGGCCGCCGGCCAGAACCCGGTTGAATTCCTCAAAGCAGAACGGGCCCGCTGCGTCGAAACCATCCTCGCGTCCGCTTCCAAGCTCGCCCAAAGAGCTTCAGCCGTCATACTCTACCGAGTTGATCCAGAAAGCTTTAGCCCGGAAGAACGTCCGGCCATTGAGAAAATCCTTCATGCCCAAAAAATCGCGATTTTACGGGCCTTATTTGTGCACGTAATGGAAGAAGAAATCGATAAGCGGATCGACCCAAATTGATATTCCTAAACCGCGCAGCCTCCTTGACCGACCTCATAGTTCCGCGTAGCGTGAGCGGGCGTTGTCCGAAGCTTGCCCACAACACGAACACACCGATACGATGAAACATCCCTCTTTATTTCTAGCTGGTTTCGCAGCGCTGGTCCTGCCTCTCAGTGCTGAAGATGATTTCGAAAACGCCACTGCCATCGAGTTTCTAGCCGGCGAGACCACCGAAACCGTCGTCGGAACAAATGCGGGAGCAAGTGCCGAGCCCCTCGAGCCCGCCCACGCCGGCATCACCGCGAGTCGGAGTATCTGGTATTCCTTCACGGTCGATGAAGCTCGTCGGGTGGAATTAGTGGCAGCCCCGGGAACTGCCACTCCACTCAGCAACTTGGTCGTCGCCGTTTACACCGGCACTCGATTGCGCGATCTTCAGGAAGTCAGCCGCTACAGTCGCACCTTCAAGTCTGCCAGCAGTCGCAGGCGCCACCCCGGCGGCGAACCATTTACAGCCAATACGCGCCTCAGCTTTGACGCGGAACCTGGCACAACCTACTACATCGCAGTTGATGGGGAAAACAACGCCCAGGGACCCTACCAACTCGATTTCTCAATCAGCCGCGACCCTTTCAATCCCGAGTTCGAGCTCGTCCCTGCAGAAGCGGAGTGGAGCTACTATCAGACTTTGACCGGCACCACCGCTTCGAACCCCGCCACTGCGGATGCTGATTTTTACACAACCTGGCACACTGCCGCCAACTACAACGGCCCCGCCTTTCTAGGCCCCCGGGTTGCCCCCTTTGGCTATGGAACAATCAATGCCGAGCCTGTGCGCGCCTTCAGCCTGACAACCCCGGCAGCAGATCAGAGAAACTCGGTCACTTATTTTCGCACGACAGTCACCGCAGAACGAGGAATTCAAGGATTGGGCTTCGAGGGAATGATTGACGATGGAGCCATCATCTACGTAAACGGCACTGAAGTCGCCCGTATGAACATGGGTGGCGGGGCTCCCCTATTCAACACAACCGCCTTGGCGGCCAATCATACCATCAGCGGAGTGGCTTACAGCAACGAGGACTTCATCCAGTATGCTGCCGCGACCGGCCTCGATCTGCCCGCCGACGAAGAAATCGAGATTGGCGTATCGATCCACAACGCCAGCACCACCAGTAGTGACAGCAGTTTTCATATGCGTATTTACGCGACTGAAGCCGACCCGCTCCCTGCCGAGGTGACCTTGGAAAACTCGACTTTCCCTGATACCTACATCTTGGTTTGGGGAGGTCGCAAGGGCTTCAGCTATCAGGTGGAATTCGCCGGTAGCGACTTCGCAACCGAGGGTTGGAGCACCGAGGGACAGAGCGTCATTACGCCCGATGAAGATCGCGAGATCCGGGAATTTGTTCTCAATCAGGACCCCCAGGGTCTTTGGCGCGTTCGCACCTTCCCAGCCGCCGGGGAATAGCACCCCCTCAAATGGCGCGCGACCATCTGAAGCTCCAGATCATCGTTATCCTTTGGGGCTTCACGGCGGTTCTGGGCGAATTGCTGACTCTCCCTGCTTTGGGGATTGTCGCTTGGCGCACCGGCTTGGCAGCCTTTTGCCTGCTTCTCTGGATCCGCCGCCGAAGTTTGGTGGGCATTAAAAATTCACTCGTCTTCATTGCCACCGGATTTGTGATCAGCGGCCACTGGATCACCTTCTTTCTGGCGGTCAAAGTGGCCAATGTCTCCATCTGCATGATTGGCGTGGCGACCCTTTCACTTTGGACCGCCATCCTCGAACCCCTCATGATCAAGGGGCGTAAATTCCGACCGATTGATCTCCTTTTCGGATCGGTCACCGTTATCGGCGTCTCCATCATTTACCGGAGCGAACTCGAATACAGCAACGGCTTTCTGATCGCGATCTTCTCCGCCTTTCTTGCGGCCGTCTTCTCCGTCATCAATAGCTTCCACATCGAAAAGGCGCACCACTACGTCATCACCTTTTATGAAATGTTCGGGGCCTGCCTCTTCGCAAGCACCTTTCTCCTGATCAAAGAAGGTTCCATCCCGGTTCCGGGCGGTCCACGGGACTGGCTTTGGATCATCATCCTGGCAGTCTTCTGCACCGTGGTGGCCTATTCCCAATACGTCGAACTTCTGAAACGGCTCAGCGTCTTCACCATCAACTTCGCAAACAACCTGGAACCCGTTTACGGAATTGCTCTCGCCGCCCTCTTTTTCCAGGAGCACAAAAATCTCAACTCCGGATTCTATCTTGGGTCTGTCATCATCATCACCAGTATTTGCCTCTATCCCATCGTGCGACGCAAGGTGGCAACCCGGGCGGCCTAAAGCAGCATTCCCCATTGCATCGGCCGGAGCCCCTCCCTATCCTGACGGGGATGAAACGACTTCCGATTCTAGCCGCCCTTCTGTCGCTCGGTATTTCCTTTGGTCAGGAAATCACCGGGAAAGCCAAAATCCAAACCCAAACCGATAAAGAGGTCTGGATTCCCCTGTTCAATGGCAAGGATCTCGACGGCTGGACGCCCAAATTTGCAGGCTCCGATTTGGGGGTTAATTACAAGGACACCTTTCAGGTGAAAGACGGCCTCCTCACCATCGACTACTCGAAGTGGGAGAAGTTTAACGGCGAGTTCGGCCACCTCTACTACAAGACCCCTTACTCCAATTACAAGATTCGGAGCACTTACCGCTTTATCGGCAAACAAGTGAACGGAGGTCCCGGCTGGGCCAACCGCAACAATGGTTTCATGCTTCATTGCCAGGACCCCAAAACGATTAAAAAGGATCAGGACTTCCCGAACTCAATCGAGGTGCAATTGCTCGGAGGCTTTGGCAAAGGCGATCGGGGAACCTTAAATATCTGCACTCCAGGCACTCATTTGAATTGGAATGGCAAGCTGACCAAAGCTCACGTCATCAATACCAAAGGCCCTACCTTTCACGGGGATCAATGGGTGACCGTCGAGATTGAAGTCCGGGGCGACAAATTCAAGCACATCGCCGAAGGAAAAGTGGTCTGCGAGTATGACAAGACGCAACTCAATGACGGATCCCCCCTCACCGGAGGGTACATCTCGATTCAGGCCGAGACGGCTCCCATTCAGTTTAAATCAATTGAACTGATGGAGCTAAAAGAAGCATCGAAGTGATTGATCAATAGTGACTTCAGGAAGAAAAAATCACATTCTGGCTTGATCTCCGGGGGAACTATCTGGTACCCTCCCCCACTCACACATGAAAAAAACAATTTTAAGCTCACTCGCTCTATCAGCTTCGCTTGGGATGACCGCCCACTCCGCAAGTATTGGAATCAACTTTGGAGCGGGCCGCGCCGAAGCCTCTCTCGCTTCAGGTGATGTCGCCGGCGTTGTCGCCCAATCCAATTGGAACAACGCATCAGACGGAAGCGGTAATTTGGCCGTCCTGAATAACGACACCGGTGCAGCCAGCGGAGCCTCCGTCGCATGGGCTACCGACGAACAGTGGAGCGCAGGAACGGGGATCACCGATCCCAATGCCGCTCTTCTCAACGGCTGGATTTCCGCCAATAATGCCACCGACCCCGACGCCACCGTTAGCGTCTCCAATATCCCCTATGCGGTTTATGACCTCTACGTTTACATGAACCATGATCGGGCCACTGAAGACGTCGACCTCACCGGCCCCTTCGGAACATTTCGTCTGCACGAGACCGACCTCGACCTTGAGGTCGATATTGGGGCTGGAGTGACCTTTGTTCAACAAACCGCGAGCGCTGACGGCGACCCCACCCAAGAAGGAAACTACGTCGTCTTCAGCGGCCTCACCGATACAAACCTGAATCTCATTTTAGGACCTGGTGGTGCGGAAGGCTCCGCTGATCGTGGAGCCATCACCGGGATCCAAATCGTTGAATCAACGATCCCCGAACCTTCGGCCTCACTCCTTTTGATCCTGGCCGGAATCGCCGGTGGACTCCGCCGCCGTCGCTAAGAGCCTCCCGTTAGTGTTTCTCTTTTTACAGGCCGCGGATCAATGCTGATCCGCGGCTTTTTTACCTTTTAACCGCCACACACATGAAAAAACTCAAATATTTAACCTTACTCTTCGCACTCTCAGGCCCATTCCAACAGGCTCTCGCCGAGCCCATCGGAATTAACTTCGGCTCAGGTCGGGCTAATGCCGCCCTTCTTCCCGCCGACTCGGCTGGCGCGATTCCGCAAACCAACTGGAACAATGCCGACGGAGCCTCAGGAGGCCCACTCGCTCTGAATGATTCCGATGGCATCGCGACCTCGGCTTCCCTCACCTGGGCCACCGACGAACAGTGGAGCGCCGGCGGACCAGCCGCCGACGCAAACGGAACTCTTCTTAATGGCTGGGTTTCCGCAAATAACACCACTGATCCGGCCGCTTCCATTGCCATCACCGGCATCCCTTTTGAGAACTACAATATCTACGTTTACCTCAATCACGACCGGGCAACCGAAGACGTCTTAATCAGCGAAGCAACCTCGCTTTTTGCACCCATTTTGGCCCACGAAAATGATACTGACATTCTCGCTCCGGTCATCTTTACCGAACAGACCACCACCGCAGATGGCGACATCACACAGGTCGGCAACTACGTCGTCCTCCCCGGGCTCAATCAAAGTGATATCGAGATCATTTTGGAACCAGGCGGGAATGCCGGCTCTGTCGACCGTGGTGCCATCACCGGCATTCAAATCATTGAAGTCTTGATCGGAGATTCGGATGGAGATGGTCTCGATGACACTTGGGAAAGCTCCTTTGGCCTCGATCCCAACGACAACGGCCTCAACCCGAACAACAATGGCGTCGCTGGAAATCCCGATAATGGAGCCGACGGCGACCCCGATAACGATGGCTTGACCAATGCCGAGGAACAAGCTCGCGGCACTTTTCCAAACGATGAGGACACCGACAACGACACCCTCCTCGATGGAGTTGAGACGAACGACGGAATCTACGTCGACGAAACCATGACCGGCACCAATCCCCTATCGGTGGATTCAGACGGAGATAACCTGCGTGATAATGTCGAGACCAATACCGGCACCTTTGTCGATGCAACCAATACCGGCACCGACCCCAATGCAAATGATACCGACAGCGATACCTTGCTTGATGACTGGGAGGTTCTCAACAACCTCGACCCATCCGACGATGGAACGGCCAATCAGGACAACGGCGCTAACGGCGACCCTGACGGTGACTCTTCAACGAACGCCGACGAACAATCGCTCGGGACCGATCCCAACGATGACGATAGCGATGACGACAACCTCCTTGATGGTGTGGAATCAAACACCGGCACTTATATCGACGCTACAGACACAGGCACCGATCCACTCAACGCCGACACGGACAACGACGGCCTTCAGGATGATATCGAAAACAACAGTGGAAGCTTCGTGAGCGCGACCGAACCAGGAACCGATCCAAACACCCCGGACACCGATGGCGACATCTTTGGGGACGGATGGGAGGCCCTCAACGGGCGGAATCCTATCGACCCCACCGATAACCTCGCAGAAGCTGGCGCCATCGGACTCAACTTTGGAGCTGGACGGGCCAACGCCTCCCTGCTCGCGACCGACATCGCTGGAATCGCCCCTCAAGGAAACTGGAACAATCTCTCCTTTGCCACCGGTACGGAAGTCCTTCTCAATGATGACCAGGGATCAGACTCAGGAGCAACCGTCAACTGGGCTCTCGATGAAGAATGGAGTGCTGCCGGACCCGGTGCAGACGCCAATGGCATCCTTCTCACAGGCTGGATCTCCGCAAATGGAGCAGGAGCGACCAACTCCATCGACATCTCCAATATCCCTTTTGGAAGCTACGATCTCATCTTCTACCTCAACCATGACCGGGCAACCGAAGACGTCCTCCTCTCCGAGAACAATGGTGCCTTTGAAAGTTTTCTGGCTCATGAAAATGATACCGATGTCCTCAATCCGATAAACTTCGTACAACAAGCCGCCAGCGCAACCGACGATGGAGCACAAGTCGGGAACTTTGTCGCGATCCCAAATCTGAACAGCGAGACCCTCAACCTCGTTCTCGGAGCAGGTGGCGATTGGGGAAGCACTAATCGGGGAGCCATCACCGGCATTCAAATCATCAATCGCGGTGCTTCAGAAGGACTCAAAATCACCAGCATCACTCCCGACGAGGAGGCCGGAACTGTCACCATTACCTGGAATTCCGTCAGCGGCCGGGTCTACGCCATCGATGCCGGAGACAGCCCCGCTCTCTCGGAAGCCAATGAAATCAATGATTTCACTGCTACCGGAGAGATTTCCTCCTTCACTGAATCATTTATCGACTTTTCAGCGAATCCAAAAAGGTTCTATCGTGTCCGCGAATTGAACCAATGATCAACGAGAGGAACTTCAAGCTTCAAACCATGAGCATCATGGCTGCGACCGCAGCCATGATGTCTTCGTGTAAACAAGGTGCACCTGAGACAAAAAACGAAAGTTCTGATCCCCCCGCCCCGGTGCAAACCCCATTGACTGCTCCGGAAGGCGACTCCAAGGGTCATACTCTTTTTGAAAAGGTCGCCAGCTCCGATTCCGGAATCACTTTTGTCAATCGACTCGAAAAGGACCATCCCATGGCGCGGCTCTACTTTAGCGGCTTCGCCTGCGGATCGGTCGTGATGGGTGACTTCAACGGCGATGGCCGAAACGACCTTTTCTTCACCAGCGGTGCCGGTCAAAACGGTCTTTTCCTTCAAAAAGAAACGGCCTGGCAATTTGATGACGTTTCCGAAAAATCCGGTATTCAAGGCGGCGACGCCTGGGCCGCTGGTTCCACCGCGATTGACGTTGACCACGATGGCGACCTGGATTTATTGGTCTGCAACTACGACCGCCCACCCCATCTTTTCATCAATGATGGCAAAGCGGTCTTCACCGACAAAGCAAAGGAGTGCGGACTCACTCAAAGCGATCCTTATGTCATGCCCACCTTCGCCGACTACGATCGCGATGGTGACCTGGACCTCTTCCTAGTTTCCAACCAACTCTTTCGAAAAGGCGGTCGCCCGTCCGAACCGCCGGTCGAGACCGGCCCCGATGGCGTCACCCGGGTGAAGGACGAATTCTCGCGCTACTATCGCCTAAAAAAGAACCCGGACGGGAAAACCGTTCTCGATGATTCAGGACGTCCCGACCTTTTGCTTCGAAATGATTCCCGACCCGGTGAAGAACTGCCAACTTTCACCGACGTCACAAACGCGGCGGGATTAAGCGCCCCCGGTTTTGGACTTTCCGCAACTTGGTTCGATCTAAACCAAGATGGCTGGACCGACCTCCACGTTGGCAACGACTTCAGCGAACCTGACCGACTCTACGTCAACCGGGGTGATGGCACCTTCATCGATGTCGCCACCGGAGCCTTCCCCACCAGCGCGTGGTTCTCCATGGGATCGGATTCCTGCGACATCAATGGCGACGGGCTCGAAGATCTTTTCTGCGCCGACATGGCCTTCACCACTCACTACAAACAGAAGGTGGGGATGGGCCAAATGGGAGCCAGTCAAAAACTCCTTCAAAGCATCCGCCCTCTCCAGCTGATGCGAAACCATCTCTTTCTCAACTCCGGAACCGGCAGATTCCAGGAAGCGGCCCAAATGGCCGGCCTTGGAAAAACCGATTGGACCTGGTCAGTTAAATTCCAGGACTTCGATCTCGACGGCAAACCGGACATCTTCGTTACCAATGGAGCTTGCCGGTCCTTCAATCATTCCGATCTTCCCGGCGCCACTCCGGAAAGACTCATCGGCCAAAATAAATGGGATATCTGGAAAGACACTCCCCCGCGCCCCGAAACCAATCTCGCTTTCCGCAATTTGGGTGATGTCCAATTTTCCGACACCTCAAAAGCCTGGGGCCTTGATGAAAACGGAGTCTCACACGGACAGGCCTGTGGCGATCTCGATGGCGATGGCGATCCCGATCTCGTTGTCACCAACATCGATGCCACCGTTTCGCTTTACAAAAACAACACCGAGGCACCCCGCATCATCATCGATCTCGATGACAAGATCACCGAGGGCGCCCTCGTGGAACTCAGCTCGCCAAATCGGAAGCAACTGCTCCGCGTCCGGAGCGCCGGTGGCTACTTCACAACCACTCTCCCGAGCCTGACGTTTGCGGCCGATGAAGTTTCACAGGCCAAGATCACCTGGCCTGATGGCAGCACTCAAACCCTCGCAGAGCTCCAACCCGGTTCGCGCTACAAAATAGCAAAACACAGCACTCCCCTTGCTCCCATCGAAAAGCCCGTCCCTCTTTTTGCTTCGCCCCAGTTCCTGAAAGGAGTCGTTCATCGGGAAGCCCTTTTCGATGACTTCATCAAGCAACCTCTTCTCCCTCACAAGCTCTCGCAACTCGGACCCGCGAGCGCCTGGACGGACATCGACGGTGACGGCGATCAGGACCACTTTCTTGGAGGAACCACCGGGACCCCCGGACAAATCTTCGTGAACGAGGGCGGCAAACTGAGTCCTGCAAAGAACCCGGACTTCCTTCTCGACCAACAAAGCGAAGACGCGGCTGCGGTCTTCTTCGACCATGATCAAGATGGCGACCAAGACCTTTACGTTGCCAGCGGAAGCTACGAAAACGACAAGAACGATCCACTGCTAAGAGATCGTCTTTATCTCAACGACGGGACCGGCAAGTTCATCAAATCCGACCTCCTGCCGGACCTCCGCGATGTCGGGTCCACCGTGAGACCCTGCGACATTAATGGAGACGGGATTCTGGAAATTTTCGTTGGAAGTCGTGTCACTCCCGGCGAATACCCTACTTCCACCGCCTGCCGCCTGCTTGTTCGGAAAGAGGGTCGTTATGAGGATCTCCACGCAGAGTTGGCCCCTGGTTTCGCCACCGCCGGGATGATCACCGACGCTTGCTGGGGAGACTTCAATGGCGACAAGAAAATGGACCTCGTTACCATCGGTGAATGGACCACTCCACGCCTCTTCATTCAGCAAGATGGTCGCTTCATTGAAGCCTCCGGGCTTGAGAACCTTTCCGGATGGTGGACGCGCACACAGGCTGCAGATATCGATGGCGACGGCGACCTCGATCTTGCGATCGGCAACTTCGGCCTCAACACCAAATACCACGCCAGCCCGGAAAAACCGGCCCTCCTCTACTATGGGGATTTTCAAGGTAATGGCACAAACAGCCTGGTTGAAGCCGAGTTCGAAAATGACACTCTCTTTCCGGTCAGGGGCAAAAGTTGCTCTACTTCAGCAATCCCCGCACTTGCCTCAAAATTCACAACCTACAACTCATTTGCGCTTGCGGAACTCACAGACATTTATTCCCTCAAGGATGCCAGTCGCTTCGAAGCCAAGGTTCTCGAGAGCGGATTCCTCATCAATGACGGGAGCGGTAAATTCACCTTTCGTCCGATGCCTCACATGGCGCAGATTTCACCGATCCAGGGAATGGCCTTTGATGACTTCACAGACGACGACCTGCCCGATCTCGCCATCGTCCAAAATTTCTACAACCCGCAATTTGAAACCGGCCCCTACTCAGGTGGTATCGGAGTCATTCTAAAAAATGAGGGGGATGGCAGGTTCAAGGATGCCCACCCGCTCGAAAGTGGAATTCTCATCCCCGGCGACCCAAGAAACCTTCATCTCATCGATCTCAATGGTGATTCTCTCAAAGACTTGGTTTGCCCCCTCAATAATGGCCCAACACTTTGGCAGCCAAGGCAGCAAAAACATTTGTCCTCTCGCCAGTAAAACGCACTTCCGCGCGCATTGGGATTCACCGGCCCACATTTCAGACTCCGACTTGCCAGCAGCCCTCCCCTGCGGAAGATTGTCCAGACATCCTCCGTAAAAAGGCATAGCAATGGCTCACACCTCCAGCATTTTCAAACTCATTCTGATTGCCGCCACCTTGGGCGCAATCAACGGCTACTCGGCTGAAGAACCCGGGGCGATCTCTTTCTCAAAAGACATCCGACCCATCCTCTCCGCCAACTGCTTCAAGTGCCATGGCCCGGATGACGCCAAAGATGAAAAGGGAAAATCACTTCGAAAAGCAGGGCTACGATTGGACGTCTCCGATGATCAGGACTGGAAAGAAGTGGTCTCTCGCATCGTCGCAACCGATCCGGACGAGATCATGCCGCCTCCCGAGACCAACAAAACCCTCACCCGGGATAAGATCTCCCTTCTGAAACGATGGATCAATGAGGGCTCAAAGTACGAGAAGCACTGGGCATTCGTCCTGCCACAAGAATCCAGGATCCCGGAAGGAACACATCCCATCGATTCCCTCTACCAAAAGCCTCTCGCCAAAAAGGCCGACGCCTACACTCTAATCCGGCGTGTCCACCTCGACCTGATCGGATTGCCCCCTTCCATCGAGGTCGCTGATCGCTTCGCTGCCGACCCTTCGCCCGAAGCCTTCGCCGCCATCGTCGATCAACTCTTGAGCTCGCCTCGTTACGGTGAACGCTGGGCCCGCCGCTGGCTCGACCTCGCCCGCTATGCTGACACCAACGGCTATGAAAAAGACCGCGACCGATCCATCTGGCCCTACCGCGATTACGTCATCAAGTCACTCAACGCCGATAAACCATTCGATCAATTCACCATCGAACAACTCGCGGGCGACATGCTTCCAAACGCCACTCCCGAGCAGATCATCGCCACCGGATTCCACCGCAACACCATGCTCAATGAAGAAGGCGGAATCGATCCACTCGAGTTTCGCTTTCACGCCATGACCGATCGGGTCGCCACCACCGGCACCACCTGGCTTGGCCTGACCACCGGTTGTGCCCAGTGCCACACCCACAAATACGACCCGATCACCCACCACGATTACTACGGGCTGATGGCCTACTTCGACAACACGCTCGAACCGGATTACCGCATTCCCAATCCCACCCTCGCCGAAAAAGAAAAAAGTAACTGGGCCAAAGCCAAAAAGCTTCTCGCCGAACTCCCAAGTCACTGGCCCGCCTCCTCCGGCAAGATTAACTTCAAGCCATCTAGCGTCACCTCGGCCAAGGCACAGAATTCCAAACTGAGTATCGAGAAATTCTTCATCACCCCTTCCGGAGAAATCCCGGATCGTGATACTTACACCATCACCATTGAAAGCAAACAAAGCGACCTCGCCGCGCTTCGGCTGAAATCCTTTGCCCTCAATGGGAAGGGGCCGGGAAGGACCGAGCATGGAAATTTCGTTCTCAGTGAAATCGAAGTCACAGCCTCCCCTCTTGATGACTCTTCCGAACCAACAAAAGTCACCCTTCACAAGCCTTCCGCCAGTATCGAGCAGGACGGTTTCTCCGTCGAAAACGCCATCGATGGAGACCACGCCACCGGTTGGGCCATCCACGATCCCAACAAATCAATTCAGCACAACCAACAAGCCGACTTCCTATTCGCCCAACCCGTCTCGCATCCATCAGGGACTCGCTTCACCATCACCCTTCACCAGGATTACGGGCGAGGCCACACCATCGGATCTTTCCAGATCTCTCTTGGGCAAGCCACAGCCACCGGAGGAGATCGCAAGAACGAATTGGACAAGGCCTACCAGGAGTGGCTCGCCAAAGTAAAACCCGATCTCGCCCCCTGGCAAATTCTCACGCCATCCGAACTCGAAGCCAACATTCCTTATCTCACTCTCGAGGAAGACGGGATCATCTTCGCCGCCGGAGACACCTCCAAACACGACATCTTCACCCTCCAATTCCCGGCGAGTGCCCAACCCGTCCACTCGATTCGTCTCGAAGCCCTCACTGACGAGCGCCTTCCGGAAAGTGGCCCTGGCATGACCTATTATGAAGGGAGAAAAGGCGACTTCTTCATGTCCGAATTCCAGGTAAAGACGGATAAACCTCTCATCTTCTCAGGAGCCTCTCAATCCGCTTTTGGCGCGCAATTTGGCCAGGGCAATGCCGCCGCTTCCGCCGCCATCGACGGAGACATTCAATCCGGCTGGTCTTTGAAGACAAACATTGGGTCCAGCCAAATCGCCATTTTCAATCTTGCCGAAGCCATCCCCGCCGGGACTCCCTTCGAAATCAAAATGCACTTCGGCCGACACTTTGCCTCGACCTTGGGCAAGTTCCGTGTCTCGGGATCACCTCTTCCAAAGATTAGGGCGATCACCCATAAGGGGACTCTGGAAGACTTCCTCCTACAAGCACCAGAGGTCAAAAAGCACGCAGACCAAATCAAGGCCCTCCGAGCTCCGGTGAGACGGGATCAGACCCTTGTCATGCAGGAGCGCCCGCGCGATCACACCCGCCCCACCCACCTCCGTCATCGCGGCGAATACACTCAGCCGAAAGACATCGTCGCGCCCCGACTCCCAAACGCGATCTTTCCTGAAGGAAAGGAATTTCCCAAAGACCGCCTGGCCCTAGCCCGCTGGCTCGTTTCTCCGGAAAACCCACTTACCGCCCGTGTCGTCGTCAATCGTCATTGGGCCACCTTTTTTGGCGAAGGAATCGTCCCAACCATCGATGACTTCGGAATGCAGGGTAAACTCCCAAGTAACCCGGCCCTCCTCGATCACCTCGCGGTCACTTTCATCGAGAAGAATTGGTCGCTTAAAAAACTCCACCGCCTCATCGTCACTTCAGCCGCCTACCAGCAGCAATCCATCATCGAATCAAGTGGCGCCCCGCACTTCCTCCGCCAACGGCTCGAAGCGGAAATCATTCGCGACTCGGCTCTGCACGCCGCCGGATTACTGGGTTCAAAAATGTTCGGACGCCCGGTCCGCCCACCCCAGCCCGCAGGGATCAGCGAAGTCGCCTACGGCAGGCCCAAGTGGAACCCCAGCAAAGGAGAAGATCGCTTCCGGCGCAGCGTTTACACTTACCAAAAACGTACCGCTCCTTTCGCCATGTTCACCACCTTTGACGCAGGATCAGGCGAGGCCTGCCTCGCCCGTCGCGACCGATCGAACACACCTTTGCAAGCCCTCACTTTGATGAACGACCCCATGTTCATCGAAATCGCCGAGCAATACGCCCAGCTCATCGAAACAACTGAAGGAACACGCGAAGAAAAAATCACCCTCGCCTTCCGCAAACTTCTGACACGGCCACCAGAGGCCGAAGAAGTACGACTCTTCTCTGACTTCCACCAGAAACACAGATCCTGGAAGGCTCTCACCCGCGCCATTCTCTCTCTGGATGAGTCCGTCACCAAACCGTAGCCCACACTCGCTTATCATGCTCAACTCCCAACTCTCTCGTCGCTACTTTCTCGGTGAATGTGGAATCGGCCTTGGCAAAATCGCCGCCGCCTCGCTCCTCACCAACAACCTTGCCGGCAGGTCTCTGGAGCCCAAGCCCGCTCATATCAAGCCCAAGGCAAAGGCTGTCATCCACCTCTTCATGGCTGGTGCTCCATCCCAGCTCGAACTCTTCGACCCCAAGCCCCAGCTTTCAAAACTGGAAGGTTCGCCCCTCCCAAAATCGATCATTGGCGACCAGCGTTACGCCTTCATTCAACCTGATGCCGCCGTCCTCGGTCCACAGTTTGAATTCAAACAGTATGGTGAAACCAGAGCCACCCTCGGCTCCCCGCTCGCACCTCTTGGTGCGGTCACCGACGATCTCTGCATCGTCAAATCCTGCACCACCGATCAGTTCAACCACGCCCCCGCCCAACTTTTCCTGAACTCCGGATTTTCCCAGCCCGGGCGTCCTTGCCTCGGATCATGGACACTTTATGGGCTTGGCTCTGAAACCGAAAACCTTCCCGCCTTCGTCGTCATGTCCACCGGTGGTGGTCTTTCCGGTGGATCCGCGCTCTGGTCATCAGGATTTCTCCCGACCACCTACACGGGTGTGCAATTTCGTAAAGGAAAGGATCCCATCCTGAACGTTTCCACACCCCAGGGAATCTCAAACGAACTGCAAGAGGACACCTTCGATCTTGTCAATCAACTCAATGCCAAGCGACATTCCCTCATCAATGATGATGAAATTGCCACCCGGATGGCCTCCTACGAGATGGCGGCCCGCCTCCAAAGTTCCGCCCCGGAATTGATGGATCTCAAGGAAGAGTCCGACGAAACAATCAACCTCTACGGGTGTGACCGCGACAAACACTCTTTCGCCCGCGCCTGCCTTCTGGCCCGTCGCATGGTGCAACGAGGGGTCCGGTTCATTAATATCTACCACTCCGGTTGGGACGCTCACTCCAATGTCAAAGGCTCCACCGAAGGCAATTGCAAACAAACCGCGCAAGCCACCGCCGCTCTCATTCAAGACCTCAAACGACACGGCCTCCTTGACGAAACCCTCGTCGTCTGGGGCGGTGAATTCGGCCGCACTCCCATGGTTGAAACCAATCCAGCCCTCGGACGCAAGGCGGGCCGCGACCACCACCCCCAGGCCTTCACCACGCTGATGGCCGGAGGCGGCACCAAGCCCGGGACTTACGGTGAGACCGACGACTTTGGCTTCCACATCACCAAGGACAAAGTCCACGTGCACGATCTCCAGGCTACGATCCTGCATCTCCTGGGATTCGACCACGAACGCCTCACCTACCACCACGCCGGGCGCGACTTCCGCCTCACCGACGTTCACGGCCACGTCGTCAAAGACCTTCTGGCCTAAGCTACGATATGCCCCTCCCCACCTGTGCGCTCCTTGCTGTCCTTTCCGGACTGGCGACAGGCCTGCTTGCTCGTAAATTTTCGCCACCACCGAGCCCTCCGCATTCTCCTCACCAAACCGAAAAAAACCCGCGAACCCATCGCCAGGCCAAAACCAGCCGATTCCCGAATTTACCGATCAGATTTCCGATCTCACTCCTGACCAACGAAAGAAGGCCTAGGGAAACACTGATTTAATCTCAATGGTCAACAAGGGGAAATCTTGCGAGGATTGGGGGTGGAGCACCAGCCGG
>CBFHQJ010000002.1:0-154102 GCA_965657795.1 Akkermansiaceae bacterium | reverse complement strand
CAGCGTTTGGACCCGAAAATGATTTTGTCCATACTGCCTAGTCCAGATTCGTGTATTCAAATCCAGTTCTTCAACAATCTGGAAACAGCACCGCAATTCGCTCATCAGCTTGGCCATCTGGTTCCGGTCGCCGGCGGGACGATGCACGTCTCCTTCAAACCAATTTTCATTATTTGGAATTGCTAGCCACACGTGGGAATCCCGAAAGACGACTCTCAATTCACCTCCAACTCTTTGCCGCAACTTGACCAGTCGATCCTGCATCGCCGGAGTCAGAATGTAGCGGGTCTCCACCGCATCCACATCTGGCATGACACTTACCGCGCTTCGAAACTCCTTGTGAAAGTCAGCCACCACGAAGAGCCCTTTAAAGATCGTTTCCCAACGAGTCGACGTCGTTCCGTCGGCATCTCTGGAAGTGTGTCTCTCTTCCGCATGCACTTCCGAAAGCATCAACTTGGTATCACCAATCATTCCGTGAATGAGATCTTCGCTATGATAGCGATCCGGATCGGCACGAAATAGTCCCGACTCCTTGTAAACACTTTCCGGGATCCCCCGCTCAGGATCATAATTCATCTCCGGCTCAATGTGCTTAATCAACTTCTCGATAACTCCCACTTTGAACAGCATTCGATACCGCTTTAGTCCATCGCCAAAGTATGTGTAGAAAACCCAAACTACGCCAATCAAGGCGACCGGAAGAGCCAGCCAGAGCCCGGCACTGGTTTTCGTAAGAAGCGAAACCAAAATCGCAAGGGCCAGCGCTCCCAGCATCACAAAAGACATCTTGATCTGACCCTCGACACGCTTTGCCGCGATCTCTTTGCGGACCCGGTTGACAGCCTCCGTTTCGTCGAAGATTTCCTGCAACGCGGAATCCACGTCCCACTTGCTCATAGTTGCACCTCCACGTTTGCGCGCTCGCTCGACCTCACCTCAAACCAATCAGCTCGTTCAAAATTAAAGGCCTTGGCAAAAAGCACGCCTGGGAAGGCCTCCACCCCTTCGTTCCAATCAGTCACCGCCGAATTGTAGGCACGACGTGAGGCACTAATCTGACTTTCAACTTCAGTCAAATTCCGCTGCAACATTAAAAATTGATCATTGGCCCTCAACTCAGGATAGCTCTCGGCAAGAGCCAACAATCGATTGGTTCCGGTTGTGACCTCTTCTTCATTTCGAAAGCGCGCGGCTGATCCCGGCTTTGCATTTCGCGCTGCGATCACGGCCTCCAGGACCTCTCGTTCATGACCCGCAAATGCCTTCACCGTTTCCACCAAATTCGGGATGAGATCCCATCGCCTCTTGAGCTGGACATCGATGGACGCGAAGGCATTTCTCATCGCGTTCCGGCGTGAGATGAAGCCGTTGTAGATCACAATGCTGATCACCACCACCAATCCAATTCCGACGAAAAACCACTGCATGACTCGAATGATACCTCGCCCTCAGAGGTGGACGATTACAATCCCTCGAAAATCTTGCACAGCGGAACAATCCGCCTGTCCTGAAATTCTCCTTCGTCAAATTCGTATCAATAGAGTATTAACACCTTTATACATGAACCGATTCCTTCCGATTCTCCTCTTACTTGTAGTAATTACCTCAAATCGAGGCTTCGCCGCTGAGAAACCCAACATCGTCTTCTTTTTCACCGACGACCAAACCATCTCAACTCTCGGTTGTTACGGAAACCCCGTCGTCAAGACCCCCAATATCAACGCACTTGCCGCTCGCGGCACTCGTTTTCAGCAGGCTTTCGTCAGTCATCCCATCTGCTGGGCCAGCCGGACTTCCATCCTAACCGGCATGACCGCCCGCAGTTACCGGGCTCCCGGAAATGGCGATCGGGCCCGCAAAGACGCGGTCTCCGTGCTTTATTCGGATATTCTCAGAGAGAACAACTACCGGACCGGATACTTTGGAAAATGGCACTTCAGCGCTCGCCCTTACAATCAAAAGTCGCACTTTGATGAGTTCGAAGCCATCGGACGGAATCCCTTCTTCAAAAAACTGCCCGACGGCACCCTTCGTCATGAGACCGATCTTATCGTCGATAAGGGAATCGACTTTCTGAAGCGCCAATCCAAAGATAAGCCTTTCGCCCTCAACATGTGGTTCAACGCATGCCATGCCGAGGATGGCGACCGTCGTCCCGGCATCGGTCATTTCGCCTGGCCCCAGTCCGCCAATGGACTCTACGAAGACACTTACATCGGACCACCGCGTCTCGCTGATCCTGCCATCTTTGAAAAACTTCCTGACTTCCTTCAAACCAGCATCACTCGCGAGCGTTTCTTTTGGCGCTGGAACACACCCAAAAAATACCAAACCAATATGCGGGCCTACTACCGCATGGTCACCGGAATCGACAATGCCATCGGCCGCTTTCTAAAGGCTCTCGATGAAGCAGGTCTCGCTGACAACACCATCGTGGTTTACTCGGCTGACAATGGATACCACATGGCGAACCGCGGCCTCTCCGGAAAGTGGTCTCACTTCGAGGAATCGATCCAAGTTCCCATGATCATCGCCGATCCGCGGGTCCCGAAGCCCAAGCAGGGTAAAGTCACCACTCTTCCTGCACTCAATATCGATCTACCCGCCACCTTCCTGGATTGGGCTGGAGTCAAGTCACCCGAGTATTTCGACGGGCGCAGCTTGAAACCCATCGTTGAAGGGAAAGCCCCCTCTGATTGGCGCACCGACACTTTCCACGAACACTTCGCGGTGCGGAATCGCATTCCGGCGTACGAAGGAATTCGTACTGCAACTCACAAATACGTGCGCTACATCGACCACGACACTGAGTTTCTTCACGATCTCAAAAACGATCCAGACGAATTGGTTAACCTCGCCAAAGATCCCAAGCACGCCAAAGTTCTTGAGCAGCTGCGCAAACGCACCGATGAGCGCATCGCACAAATGGGAGGACCACTGGATCCTCCAAAGCAAAAGTTCACCGCATCCACCCCTCCACACCCGGAAGCTTCGGCGGCTGTCACCGTGCGCCCCGGCGCCGATGGTTTTGTCCGCCTTTTCAATGGGAAGAACCTGAATGGTTGGACCGGAGATAAAAAATATTGGTCTGTCAAAGATGGCGCCCTCACCGGAGTCACGGACGGCTCGCTGAAAAAGAACCGCTTCATCACCTGGAATGCCTCAACCATTCGCAACTTCGAACTTCAAGTTAAGGTGAAGTTCAGCGACCGGGCAAATAGCGGAATTCAATATCGCAGCAAGATGATGCCCGAGATCGATCTCGATGTTGCCGGAGGCTACCAATGCGACATCATGGCTCGTCCCGAGAACATGAACGGAATGACTTACGAAGAGCGTGGTCGGCGAATCCTAGCCTATACCGGCCAAAAAGTCGTCGTTGATCCTGCAGGCCAGCCGTGGGTCATCGGAGAAATGCCCGTTAAGAAATTCGAGCCCAATGTTTGGCACGACTACCGCGTCCGCGTGCGGGGAAATCACCATCAACATTGGATCGATAGCCACAAAACAGCCGATCTCATTGATCTGGATGAAAAAGGCCGTGCCTTGGAAGGTATTTTTGGCTTTCAGGTCCACGTCGGGCCCGCCATGGAAATTCAATTCAAGGACATCCGCATGAAACATCTCCCTGATGATATGCCTCTCCGCACTTCGGAGGACACCAAGATTCCAGCAACCGCCTACGGGGTTCGTCCACAAGGAACTTCCAAGAAAGGCTGGAAGCCTCCCGTTTACGGTAAAAAAAAATAGGCGTGGACTATTCCCACGACAAATAATGATTCCGCCCAGACAAGCCTCCCCATCGCCAATCACGCTCTAAGTGGTCTTGCCTGCGGAAATTGGATCTCTTTGACCCGAAAAGGAGCAAAGAACTGCAACTGCCAACAAGCCGCCCGCATGCTTGTTATGACAAAATCGATTTTCTAGACTTCTCGTTCATGACCATCCGTCGACTCCTTCTAGCTCTAGCTCTCCTCCAGGGTGTTCATGCCCAAGACCCAAAAGGCCCATATGAGGTTTTTCCAACTGCCGAGCCGCCCTACTTCCGCGTTCGTTATGAAGCCGGAACCAATCCCGGACAACTCGCTTTCGCGGTCAAATATACCATCTGGATTCCCTCAGATGTGAAAACATTACAAGGGCTCATTGTTCATCAACATGGCTGCGGTGTCGGCTCCTGTAAATCAGGTCTTACCGGAGCCTATGACCTGCATTGGCAGGCTCTTGCCCGGAAACACCACTGCGCCCTCATGGCTCCGTCCTACGAGCAACCCCAGGACGCTGACTGTCAGCTTTGGTGCGATCCACGCAACGGTTCCGGTGCCCGATTTCGACAATCCCTCATCGATCTCGGGAAGAAGTCCGGCCATCCCGAACTCTCCAAAGTCCCATGGGCTCTTTGGGGACACAGCGGAGGCGGACATTGGGCCGGTGGTATGCTCATGCTGCATCCGGAAAGGATTGCGGCAGCTTGGCTTCGTTCTGGTGTCCCTTATTTGAAACCGAATCCCGACCGTCCTTCGATCAAAGCTCATCAGCTTCCCAAGGCCGCTCTCAGCGTCCCCATTATGTGCAACCTTGGCACCAAGGAAGGCGTCTCCGTCAAGGCTGGCCGATTTTCAAAAGTCTGGCCAGCCAATGAGGTTTTCTTCGACACCCTCAAAGAGAACAAGGCTCAAATAGCCTATGCCATCGACCCTCTCACCTCACACGAATGCGGGAATCAGCGCTACCTCGCCATCCCTTGGTTCGATGCCTGTCTTGATCTCCGCCTTCCAGAAACATCGGGAGAACCTCTCAAAAAAATCACAAGCAAGAACGCGACTCCAGTCAGCCACCAATGCGATGGACGTTCCATCTGGCTGCCCAGCGCCAAGGTGGAGAAGCTTTGGACTGCGTATGTGAAGGACACTCAAATTCCCGACCAAACCCCGCCGCCTGCGCCGACCAACATCAAGCTCAACGGAAATGTTCTGACATGGGACGCCACCGCCGACCTCCAAAGCGGACTCGCTCATTTCGTTATCCTCCGAAACGGCGAGCAAATCGCCTCCGTTCCTGAAAAACCAATCAATCGATTCGGCCGCCCGCTCTTCCAAGGGCTCCAGTATAGCGACACTCCACAACAACCTCTCACCAAGATGACCTTCACCGATCCCAATCCTCCTGTTGACACAAAACCCCACTACAAGGTCATCGCAGTGAACACGGTCGGCCTGAAATCAAAATAGTTGGTCCCACTTCCAGTCCTCACGACATTTCCTTTCCACAATGAAGCCAGTCTTAATTCTGTTCTCTTCCCTGCTCCTGCAAATCAGCGCGATCGCAAAACCAAACATCCTGATCATCCTCGCGGACGACTGCACTTTCTCGGACCTCCCGGTCAACGGCGGACAAAACGCCAAGACTCCTCACCTCGACGCCTTCGCCAGACAATCACTCGTCTTCGACCACGCTTACCTCGGCATGGCCATGTGCTCCCCCTGCCGTTCCGAACTCTACACCGGCCGTTATCCCTTTCGCAACGGCTGCGCCTGGAATCACGGCACTGTCCGCCCCGGAACACAAAGTCTCCCGCACCACCTTCGCCCCCTTGGCTACCGGGTCGGCCTCGCTGGAAAAACTCATATCAAACCTAAGTCGGCGTTTCCTTTCAAATTGGTTCCCGGTTTCGATGACAATTGCGTTCGTAATCCCACCAATCCGCACGATCTCGCAGGCATTCGGACATTTATCACCGCTGACCTCGCTCACCCCTTTTGCCTCGTCGTTGCCCTCACCGAACCCCACGCCCCTTGGGTCATGGGCGACGCCTCAAAATATCCTCCTGCCAAAATCAAACTTCCCTCTTACTTGGCCGACACTCCCTCGACCCGGAAAAGCTATTCCAAATATCTAGCCGAGATTACTTACATGGATTCCCAGGTCGGTGAACTCCTAGCCCTCCTCGATGAAACCAAGCTCGCCAACGATACTCTTGTCCTTTTCACCAGCGAACAAGGCGCGCAGTTCCCCGGCTGCAAATGGACCAACTGGGACAACGGAATCCACACCTCGCTCATCGCACGCTGGCCCGGAAAAATCCCCGCCGACAAGCGCACCTCCGCCATCGTGCAATACACCGATATTCTCCCCACACTCCTCGATCTAAGCGGCAAAAAAACAAGCAATGACTCCTTCGATGGCTCTTCTTTTGCCGATGTTCTCCACGGGAAGAGCGACACCCACCGCACCCACGCCTTTGGCATGCACAACAACTTCCCCGAAGGCCCCTCTTACCCCATCCGCTCGGCAAGCAATGGAGAGTGGCGCTACATTCGCAACCTCAGGCCCGAGCAACTTTACATCGAGAAACACCTCATGGGGAAAAACGACCACAACCCTTACTGGCAAACCTGGATCTTCTCATCCTTCTCCAACAAACATCACGAAACACTCATTAACCGTTTCATGAAGCGTCCGGCCGAGGAACTCTACCACACGGCTAAGGATCCATTCGAACTAACCAACCTCGCCAGCTCGGCCGAACACGCCGAAATCAAGGGACAACTCGCCAAAGCTCTTGACCAGCACCTTGCACAACAGAAGGACCCGGGCGCTAAGCTTGATACTCAGAAGGCCCATCGGGCCGCCGCAAAACTCTCTCCTCTTTTCCCCTCCAAACCATAAACGGAATCTCACCAATACCCGCTTCCAGGCTTTTCAAATTTCTCTACCTCCTCCCCGTTTAGAATTCGTCTTCACGGTTCCAGGAAATGAACATCTTTAAATCATGTCTGCAGCCTGAGAGGTAAACTCCCTTCTCAAAGGCCTTTCCTTTCCACTCGTAAGATTCCCCACTCAATTGATAATGAAGGGTTGTCTTAGTGGGTGACTTTTCCAAATTCAAAACCATCCCGGCATGAAGATTCTTCTCTTCTTCCTCTTCACCATCTCGCTTGTTGGCGCAGATGAGGTAGCATTCCGTCCTGACCAAAAGGGATTCGAGTCCATCGCACTTCCCTATTTTAAGAAGCACTGCATCTCCTGTCACGGTGACAAAAAATCTAAAGGAGATCTCAATATTGAGAGCGAATTGAAGAACGACTTCCTCGATCTCGTGGCCGTCGGCCAATGGGGCGAAATCCTCAACGCCGTGAATGGCCACGAAATGCCACCCGAAGAGGAACCGCAGCCCAACCCCGCCGACTCGGCCCGCTTTGCCGAATGGGTCGCCAACGAACTCGCCCGCGCTGAGATCTCTGACAAATCCTCCCGCATTGTCCTTCGACGTCTCAATCGAGCTGAGTATGCCAACACCATTCGTGATCTCCTTGGTATCACTTTCAACCCCGAAGCCTTTCCCGAAGACCCGCCTGCCGCAGGATTTGACAACATTGGCTCCGCCCTCTCCCTTTCCCCTCTTCAGCTCGAGCTCTATTACGATGCCGCACGGGACATTATCAACCAGGCTATCGTGACCGGCGAAAAACCTCCCATGATTAAGTGGCGCTTCGAGCCGGACGAATCCCAGTCGGGACCCGATCGTGACCGAGTCGAACGAGGAAAGAATCGCATCATTCTCAATGGCGGAGCAAAAAACAAAATCATCGATGGCTTCGTTGTGAGTCGATCCACCGGCTGGGACCGCATCGTTGGCTTCCGCGACTTTGCACTTGAGCACTCGGGCGAATACATCATCCGCGTTCGCGCTGCCAGCCGGACACCATCGCGGGAAGATGTCGTCGAGATGCTTAAGCCACTGCTCACCGAGCGGGCCGCCGAACAAGCCCGCAAACGAAACCGCGAGATGGACCAGGAGCGATTGCAGCGGGAGATCAACCACTTCAAGGAAGATCCCATGTATGACTACGGTCCCGCACGACTTCGGATCGAGGGAAAACTTAAAGGCCAACCCGCCTTCTCTCACACCTTTGATATCGATGCGCCTTGGCCCAAGGCTCGCGAGTTTGAACACCGCGCCTTCTTCTCCACCGAAAAAGCCGGCTTGCAATTCCGTCCAGCCTACGAAATCCCAAAAATTCTCGAAAACCACTGGGTGCAAGGACGTGATGAGTTCCCTCGTCCCGAAGCAATGATTGACTGGATCGAGCTCGAGGGTCCCATTCACGAACAATGGCCTCCTGTCTCGCCCACCCGCCTGCTCGCAGGGCTTCCGAAGGACCTATCTTCCGCCGGCGCTGCCGGGGCCTCCCTCGTTCTCAAAAGGTTCATGGAGAAGGCCTGGCGACGTCCCATCAACGACGTGGAATTGAAGCGTAAACTCGCTCTCTTTGAAGACTCACTCTCCCAGAAGAATGACTTTTTAGAAGCCATTAAAGCACCTCTTGTTTCAACTCTGACTTCTCCCAACTTTCTTTTCCTGACCGAGCCCGGCACGGAACCACGGAGTCTCACCCAGCACGAACTCGCAGCCCGGCTCTCCTACTTTCTAGGATCAACCACTCCGGATGAAGAACTCCGGAAACTTGCAGATCAAGGCAGACTTCAAACTGCTAACGATCTCAAGCAACAGGCCGACCGACTCCTCAAATCAAACCGTAGTTTGGCCTTCACCGAAAACTTCGCAGGCCAGTGGTTTGATCTCCGTAAAATCGGCGCCAACCCTCCAGCTTCCGATCTCTTCCCGCGCTACGACCGCCACCTCGAAACATCCATTAAGGAGGAGTCCCTCGCCTTCTTCCGCGAGATCCTCGACAACGATCTCGATGTCATGAATCTCGTGAAATCAGACTTTGTCACCATTAACGAGCGCTTGGCCCGATACTATGGTATCCCCGGCGTTCGTGGAGACCACTTCCGCAAAGTCCCCGTTCCAAATGGAGTCCACCGCGGAGGCATCGTCACGCAAGCCTCCATTCTCAGCATCACCTCGAATGGAACTCGTACCTCACCCGTTGTTCGCGGCACCTGGATCTTAAATAACCTCCTTGGCACCGACCCCGGCCTCCCTGTGGAGAACGTTGGCGAAATTGCCCCCAAGGTTCCGGGCATCGACAAAGCCACCGTCCGCCAACGTCTCGCCATTCACCGGGAACTTCCCCAGTGCGCGCGATGCCACAATAAAATAGACCCGCTCGGACTCTCTCTCGAGAACTACAATGCAGCCGGCGAATGGCGTCTCCGGGAAGGATTCGGTTACAAGGGCCGCATCGGCGACAACGACCCGGTCATCGACGCCTCCGCCAGAATGCCAGACGGATCCGAATTCACCGGCGTCTCCGGCCTCCAGGACCAACTTCTCAAAGAGGAAGATCTCTTCCTCCGCTGCCTGGCCGATAAGATGTTCACCTATGCCCTGGGGCGGGAGATGGGATACGCTGACAAAAAGCACATCGATGACGCAGTCACCCACCTAAAGCAAATCGATAGATCTCTCCGCTCGCTCATCCACTTCACCGTCACCTCGGAACTCTTCACCACCAAGTAAAGCCCATGAATCCCCTCTCCCATAAACTCATCGACCGTCGCATCGTCCTCCGTGGCCTCGGTGCCAGTCTCAGCCTCCCGCTACTTGAAGCGATGCTCCCAGCATCACTGGCAGCCCCTTCCAAATATCGTCCCCTTGCAAAATCGCCAGATCGACACCCACGTTCCATTTTTTGCTACGTGCCCAATGGCGTGAACATCCTGGAATGGATACCCAAGACCTCGGGCTCAAAGTATGAGCTCTCTCCCACCCTCCAAACTCTCGCAGCTCATCGACAGAACCTCAGCGTCCTCACCGGACTCGGGCACCCCAATTCCAAAGGTGGTCACTCGGGAGCCGACACCTGGCTTACCGGAGCCGACCTGGCAGCCGTTCCCGGCAAGCAATACGCCAACACCATTTCGGCCGACCAGATCATGGCAGCCAAGCACGGCAAGGAAACCCGTTTCCCATCCCTCCAACTCTCCGATGGCTCCGGCACCGGGGGCGCGGGACATTCCCACACCCTTTCGTTTGATCGACGCGGAACCCCCTTACCCGCGGAAAACAGCCCGCAACGACTTTTCGAAAGACTCTTCGTTCCAGACGGAAGCGACTCAAAAAAGGAAACTCTGCGTCGCTACGCCGAAAAAAAATCCATTCTGGACAGCATCTCAGAGGATGCCCGTGAACTCGAAAAGAAACTGGGGAAATCCGACAAGGAGAAGCTCGAAGAATACTTCAGCTCCGTCCGGGAAACCGAGAAACGGGTCGAACGCATGGAATCCTGGATTGATATCCCAAAGCCTGAAATCGACGCCACTCATCTTCAACTCGGCAGCCAATCTCGAGATAAGCACGACCGACCGATGTGGCTTGATGTCATGTTGGAGCTCAGCTACCTGTCCTTCGTCACCGACACCACCCGCGTGATCACCTTCGAGTGGTCTCGTGAAGCCGGGGGATACGGAGGGGGCGGCGAGAATCATCACGAACTCTCCCACCATGGCGGCGATGCCGGCATGCTCAAATCGCTCGCCAAAATCGACCGATTCCACCTCGAGCGCCTCAGCCGTTTTCTGACCTTCCTCGAAGAGACCGAAGAAGGCGAAAGCAACATGCTCGATAGCACCATGGTCATGTTCGGCAGCGGCATGAACAGTGGCGAAGGTGGCGCACATTCTCCCAAAAACCTCCCCCTCCTCGTAGCCGGAGGCAAAGGCCTAGGCCTCAAGCACGACCACCACCTCGCCCACGACGTCGACAAGCACCCGCCCCTCTCCAACGTTCTCCTCACCATGATCCAAAAGATGGAAGTTGAAACGGACGACTTCCAGGATGCAACCGGCACCCTCACCAGACTGACTTAAGATGAAATACCTCCTCACTCTCCTCTTGCTATGGATCACTCCCCAAGCTGCCCATTCCACTGACCGACCCAATATTATCGTCGTTTTCATCGATGACATGGGCTACTCGGATTTTTCCTGCTTCGGCGGCACCGTCAAAACCCAGCACATCGACCGACTCGCTTCCGAGGGAATCAAGTTCACCAACTTTTACGTCAATTCCCCGATTTGCTCCCCCTCTCGTGTTGCCCTTACCACCGGTCAATACCCGCACCGCTGGCGAATCACCTCTTACCTCAACAATCGCCGCGATAACAAACGACGAGGCATGGCCCAGTGGCTGGACCCAAAGGCTCCCACCTTGGCCCGACAACTTCAGAAAGCCGGATATGCCACCGGCCACTTCGGCAAATGGCACATGGGCGGTCAACGCGATGTCGCGGAGGCTCCTAAAATTTCAAAGTACGGCTTCGATCAAAGTTTAACCAACTTTGAAGGGATTGGCCCCAAGCTCCTGCCCCTGACTCTCAAACCAAACCCCGAGGGCGGGGATCCGATCCCCGGGAGAATCTGGGACGATGCCGAGCGCCTCGGTGAAGGGTTCAAATGGATGCAACGCTCCGAAATCACTACCGGCTTTGTCGACGAAGCCCTCAAATTCATCGATTCATCAAAGAAGCACAACAAACCCTTCTTCATCAACCTCTGGCCCGATGACGTTCACGGCCCTTGGTGGCCACCTCTCGACAAATGGGGTGGCAGCAGACGCGCCCTTTACAATGGCGTTCTTGATTCCATGGACGAGCAACTTGCCCGCCTCTTCGACCGTGTTCGCAATGATCCCCAACTCCGTGACAACACCATCATCACCGTCTGCTCCGACAACGGACACGAACCCGGTGCAGGAACCTCCAAACCTTTTCGGGGAGCCAAGACCTGGATGTATGAAGGCGGCATTCGTTCCCCGCTTGTCATTTGGGCTCCCGGCCTCATGCCCAATTCAAAAAAGGGCAGCACCAACGACACCTCTGTTTTTTCAGCGATCGATCTCAATCGCTCCCTTTATTCCCTCACCGGAACCCAGCCGCCTCAAAAACTGGACGGTGAAGATCTCGCCAACACACTCGTGGGCAAATCCTCTGCTTCACGCAAGGCCCCAATTTTCTGGCGACGACCTCCCGATCGCCCGGGCTTTGGCCATGGATTTAATGAAGACAATCCCGATCTTGCCGTGCGGGACGGTGATTGGAAATACCTCGTCAATCTCGATGGCTCCGACCCGCAACTCTACAATCTCCCCAAAGATCCCGGCGAGTCCCACAACCACGCCAAGGAGAATCCGAAAATCGTCAACAGACTCCACAAAGCCGTCATGGATTGGAATTCCAAGATGCCTGTCGACGGCTCTGATCCGAATTACCAGAAAACCGGAGCACTTCCCAAGACCCACTTCGTCAACCCCATCGGAATTGGCCAGGACCCGTGGGTGGTTCGCGATGAAAAAAACAACCGATACCTCTGGTGTTCGTCCGAAGGAGATCGTGCCATTACCATTCACACTTCGCAGAATCTCACCTCCTTTGGTCAACGGCATCTGGTTTGGCAGTCTCCTGAGTCCGGCCCCTACTCCAGACAGGTCTGGGCTCCCGAACTCCACCTTCTAGATGGCAGGTGGCACATCTATTTCGCGGCCTCCGATGGTCAAAACAGGAACCACCTCGCCTATGTCCTCCGATCCGAGTCCGATGATCCCCTAAGCGAATACACTCTGCACGGTCCCTTCCAAACCGGAGACACTACCGGTCAAAACCTCTGGGCCATCGATATGACGCCTCTGAAAGTGAAGGATCAACTCTACGCGATTTGGTCCGGTTGGGACGGGCCGGAAACGGATCGCCAATTTCTTTATATCGCGAAGATGGAGAACCCACTGAAACTTTCCAGCAAGCGGGTCCGCGTCTGTGATAACCTCGACTATCCTTGGGAGCGCACCGAACCCGGCCCGCGAGGCCGTGGACTCAGCGAGGGGCCTCAAGTCCTCCAAAATGGTGCCCGGACTTTCGTCACCTATTCTTGCGGAGCCTCCTGGCTACCCAGCTACAAGCTAGGACTCCTCGAACTCACCGGAGAGGATCCTCTCGAACCATCATCGTGGAAAAAATACAAAGGGGCGGTCTTTCAATCCACCAAAGAGACCTTCGGCGTCGGCCATTCCTGTTTCGTCAAATCACCCAACGGTTCCGAGTGGTGGCATGTTTTCCACGCCAAAGAGAATCGAGAGCCTGGCTGGCAGCGAAACATCTACGTTCAACCCTTCAAATGGTCGCGGGACGGGCGTCCTCTTTTTGGGCGTCCCATGTCCAGAAACGAACCTTTCCCACGCCCGGGCGGAGAGAAAACCACCATGCTCAGCCTTCCATATTCTTCAGATTTGGACTCAGATCATTCCTACTTTGGCCATTCCCAATTTTACCATACGCCCCCCGAAGGACTCAAACTTGGCACGCACCCGAATGCCCCGGTAAATACATTCCGTAGTGGAGAAAAGATCGTTCTAAACCAACAAACCCCAGATGACTTCACCGCCAGGGTCACCCTCGATTTTCACGGAGTCCGCGAAGGCCGGGGCTCGGGAATTCTCTTTCGCATCACTGCTCCTTCCGTGGGTTTCGACGCAACCCGAGGATATTTTGCGGGCATCAAGCCGAGCCAAAACGCGATCCTCCTCGGAAAGATGGACGGAACCGGTTGGCGGGAATTGAAACGCCAACCCATCCCGATTGATGTCACGCAGAAACATCAACTTTTGATCACTGCAGTCGGAGAACAATTCACGGTATCCCTGGACGGCAAAAAGCTCTTCAGCCATCGCGACCCAACCTACAAAGCCGGAACGATCGGGCTCCGAATCACGGACATCCCAACAACCTTCTCGAACCTGAAGATCACTCAACCCGAGTGAGAGAATTCACCGGTGAGCGAAACAATGGAAATAGAACGCAGAGGCCTGCGAACATAAGCGGAATACCCGGAAGACAATCTCCATAAATGGTCATTCCTGTTCCGATCAAAACCGCGATGATCCCCGCACTTCCAAAAAAGACTTTCAAAAGATCGCTACCCATCGACGGCTCATTTGGATCGTTCTCCTTCGTCTTAAAACGATCCCAGCCACGTCCCGGAGGCGATGTTAGATTCGCAAAGTCGGTCAAAGTTTTTGGATCTTCCGGCCTGGTCAAAAACGTTACAACAAGCCAAACGAAGGTCGTCAGAATGACTGGCCCAACATAATTCCAAGGTCCCATCGCAACCGCCCATCCAAATGGATCGGCAAAGGGGAGAGTGGATTTGCTCGTAAAGAGATAGCTGGAAACAATCGCAGTGAGAGAAGCTGAAATTTCGCTCCACGCATTAACCCGCCACCAGAGCCAGCGAAGCAGATACACCAGTCCGGTTCCAGCTCCCACAATCAGCAAAACATCGAACATTTGTGCGGCATTCGTAAATGCCAGAGCCACCAGTGATCCTAGCGCCAGGACCAACACACTGCTGACCCGCCCGACTAGGATCTGCTGTCTCTCACTGGCATTCTTGTTACAGAATCTTTTCCAAAAATCGTTGGTGAGATAAGACGAGGCCAGGTTCACCTGAGTCGAAAGCGTAGAAATATAAGCCGCAATGAGCGAAGCCAAAACGACTCCTTTTAATCCCGCCGGCAATTGCGCGATCATGGCCGGATAGGCGACGTCATGGCCCAGTTTTCCCTCCTCCAGGTTCGGGAAGGCCTGATCAATCGAGTCAAGGGTTGGGAAAACCACCAAGGAAGCCAAAGCGATCAAGATCCAGGGCCAGGGCCGCAAAGCGTAGTGAGCCACGTTAAAGAAGAGGTTAGCCTTCGTGGCGTGTCCTTCGTTTTTGGCGGCCAAGGTCCGCTGGGCAATATATCCCCCACCGCCCGGTTCGGCACCGGGGTAGTAGTTGGTCCACCACATCAGCGCAATCGGGATGATAAAAAAGGAGACCCAGTTCGAGTCCTTGGTTGGAACGAGACTCATCTTGGACTGCACCGCTTCATTGGCAAAAAGGCCCTCCAATCCGCCGATGGAATCCATATTTAAAATGTAAATCGTCGCCGCCACAGAACCCACCATCGCAAGACCAAACTGGAAAAAATCGACCAACAAAACCGATCTCAGTCCGCCGGCGACGCTGTAAAGCATGGTCACCCCCGCTCCCAGCAAGATGGTCTGCCAGGCATCCAAACCCATCAAAACCCCCAAGATCTTAATCGCCGCCAACGATACCACCGCGATGATGAAAACGTTGAAAAACAAGCCCAGATACAAGGCGCGGTAGGCCCGTAAAATTTGACTCCCGGTCCCCGAGTATCTCAGCTCGTAGAATTCCACATCGGTCATCACACCGGATCTCCGCCAACGACGCGCGAAAACATAAGTGGTCAGCATCCCGGAAAAAACCAAGGACCACCAAAGCCAGTTCTTTGAGACTCCATCGGTTCTCACCCAATCGGTAATCAAGGTCGGGGTATCCGCTGCGAAAGTGGTGGCGACCATTGAGACACCAAGCAACCACCACGGCATGGAACGCCCCGCCAGAAAAAAGCTCTCCGAAGTCCCGCTGTTTTTTTTGGCAGCCCACCAGCCGATCCCGAGGCTAATCGCCAACGAAGCCGCGATCACAATCCAGTCCAATCCCTCAATCATGAGTATCTCTCTATCAGTTTCTTGAGAATAGGTCGAAATCTACTTCGCAAAGACCATGATCTCACACAAGCGGGAGAAACTGGGAAAGGTCAGATCTTCGCATCCTCTGGTGCTGACCTTTACAAATCTCACTTTCTTGGCCTCGAAAGAAAAAGTGACCTTGTTACTTTCTCCACGACTTGTCTTTTCAGTATTCCCGATCTTTGTAAACTCTCCCTGACCGCTGGAAACCGAGACCTCGTAGCTTTCCCAGCTCTTTCCCACTGCTGCTTCGAAAACCTCGATCTTGGCAATTTCATGAATCTCTCCAAGGTCGACTATAATCTCAAGGGGTTTGGGCTTGGTCGGGTATCCCAAAAAATGGTCAAAGCGATCTGTCGCGCCATTCGTCAATCGCTGAGGATGAAACTGTGGCTGACTGCCACCAGTTGAAACCTCAACCGTCTTGCCGTGAGCAAGATTGCCTGGTGTCGCCTCCTCCATTCGTTCCGGCCATCCTCCGGTCGGATCACTCCCTTTCCAGGGGTGAATCACTTCAAGCATTGCCTTCAGTTTGACATCCCGCTTGAGAAACGATTCAAACGAACTTTCGCCTTCGTCATTCCACGTCCGAGCAGTGACCGCGTTGAGCCGCTGGCGGCAGACCGGGAAGATATTCTCTTCACGCCCCTCCCACCACGGCATGCAGAATCCCAAGACATTCTCCGTGCTATCGAGAAGGATGGGTTTGTTGTAGGTTCCAAAACCATGGTTCACGTGTTTGAAGCGCTTGATATTGAAATTGTAACAGTTCTTTGATGGAACTGCGGTAAACATTGTACGTGGATAGTGATCGACGATGTATAAAGGGTCCCAAGTGGCGTTGATCACCGGATGCCCTGCCGCAAGCATATCCTGCGGAGGAAACTCGAGGGAACGCCAGTTCATGTGGATCACATCCGCATCGATTCGGCTGTCTCCTTTACCTTGCCGCGGCCCTTCCCAGACCAACGTCTTGCGGCCTTTGCTCTTGAGGAATTTGTTCAGCCGATTCACCAAGGCCCGCTGGGCTTCCTCCGGAACACCATAAGCTTCGTCACAGCCAATATGGATGTATGGACTTGCTTTAAAAACATCCATCAACTCGGACAGGATTGTCGTGATTCCTTCGAATGCCGAATCCAGAGTCGCCAGCTCAGTCGGAGTCTTGCCGAAAACCTCGGGATAGTGTTTCCGAATCAAAGTCGAGTGGCCAGGCACTTCAAACTCCGGGATCAATGTGACCCCGCGAGCCTGACTGTATGATTCCAACTCACGCCAATCCTCGAGAGTCCACCCCGCACGCTTACTGAGCAGTTTTGGAAAGGCCGTCGAAGGAAACGAAATCATCTGATCATCGGTGAGATGAAGATGGAGATAATTCGTCTTGGAAAGCCACATCATGTCCACGACCCGACGCAAAGTCTCCGGCGAATGGGGATTGCGTCCCAGATCAATCATGAAACAACGGAACCCAAAATCAGGAGAGTCTTTCAACACGACCGCCGGAATCTTCCAGGCACCTTCTTTTTCCAATAATTGCAGAAAGCTTGCCGTGGCATGCGCCATCCCGGTGGTAGTAGAAGCCCTGAGAGTAATGCCAGAAGTCGAATCAATTTCATACCCTTCGCCTCCCAGCCCTTCCTTTTTGACAAGGCTAATTTCCCCTTTGACTGGGGAAACGGAAGTCGAGCTCCCGGTCATCCGTCCCAACCCAATAACAAGAGCTTCAGCTTGTGGAAAAAACTCCGGGGCAGCGTGAATTGAAGACGGAAGGTCGACCCCCCCTTTCCTATCTCGATCTTTTTCGGCGCTGGTAGAAGCTCAGCCGCACTTGCGAACCCCGCCGAGATAAAGAAAAACGTCACTAAGTTTTTTAGATACACCATATCGTTACGGGAGTCATTCCATCAGGAAGAGGTAAGCTGACAAGTACTTCACAAAAATTCCAACTTCACCCGATAGAGAGAGAAAATTTTACAATCATCCACTTTCGGCGTTGGATTTATCCTCCGCCATCAGTGTTGTCACAAGAACGACTCCTTTTGATGAAACATCTCCTTGCCCTCTTCTCCCTGGCAACTCTCGCAAATTCTCTTGCAGCGACGGTTTATCAGGACCAATTCAAACGCCCGGCGATCCCCGCAGCATGGAATACGGTCGCGAATAGCCCGGTGACACTTGACGATCCAAACGATCAACTCGATTACACACACGTTGCCGGAACCTCTCGAAGATTCCTCAACTTCAATGATTTGCTCACCGGACAGACGGCCTACTTAAAGGCGGAGATCTCAAACTTCACTGGATCGCCCTCGGTTTGGCTCGGATTTGTGGGCACCAATGCCTCCAACAATTCCCACTACGCGCACACGTTTGTCGCCGGAAGCAGCACCTACGAACTCTTCATCAACAACACACCAACGCCCCAGCTGTTTGATAATGGAGCAGGTTGGCGCGGCACCCTACCCTCTCACTCGGGAATCTATTCCATTACTGGAAATTCCACCTCCGGAGCCCTGTCCTTCGGTAACAACTTCCCCGCCGCTGGGAACAATCTGCGTGGCTTTGGCTTCGCGAACTTTGGAAATGCTTCCGTGTTCCCAAGCTCCTCTTTCAGCCTGGATTCCATCCTCGTTGATAATTCCCTCATCATCTCAGCCACTGCCAATGAAGCCCCCGTGGTTGAAATCACCAACCCAAGTGACGGAGCTAACTTTTTGCCTAGAGCCGATGCCTCCTTCACCGCGAACGCGAACGATCCCGAAGATGGCGATCTCGGCAACACAATCGTTTGGTCCTCCGATCTCGATGGAGGTCTCGGGACTGGCACCTCCATTTCCACCTCCGCCCTCTCTAATGGTAGTCACACCATTACGGCATCAGTCACCGACTCCGGCTCCCGCTCAAGCACTACTTCGATCAAGGTGACCCTCTCGAATCCCGACAACTTTCCGCCCACCGTTTCAATCACGACTCCTCAAAATGCCTCCATCGTCACGACGGGCAACCCGACGACATTCACCGCCGAGGGAAACGACATGGAAGACGGAGACCTATCGAACCAAGTCACCTGGAAGTCGAATCTCAGCGGCAATCTCGGTCAGGGCGCGAGCATCTTGATCGATAATCTCGCCGTCGGCACACACACCATCACCGCAACTACGGCTGACTCCGAAGGTTTTACTACTTCCGCGGCTCTTACCATCACCGTCAATGCTGCCACCGGCGCTCCCGAAGCGCTGCGCCCAAACATTATCGTCATCATTTGCGACGACGCCGGCTATGCGGATTTCGGCTTCATGAACAGCGTCAGTGGATCCACCTCGCAAGTTCCCACTCCGAACCTCGATGCCCTGGCTTCGCGTGGAGTGACCTTCTCCCGCGCCTATGTCGCAGCCAATTGCCAACCAACTCGTGCCGCCATCGTCACCGGAGCTTACCAAGCCAGTATTGGGAACGAAAACGTGGGCAACAACAACTTCCGCGACGACCAACTCTTCGAAGGGATCCCGGTCGAAGTCGACACCGTTTGGGATCGGATGCGAAACCTCGGTTACACTACTGGAGCCATTGGCAAGTGGCATCTCGGGGCCATCGAAAATACTCCCGAACAACTTGGAAATCGACCTGAGAACCAAGGCATCGATCAATTTTTTGGCTTCTGGCACGGCTCTCGCGAATTCATGGCTGGCCACTACAATGAATCATCCGACCCCGGTAACCCGCTCCAACTCCGCTACCTGCGCGAAGCCCGGATACAACCCGATGACTCCAAGACTGACGTCGTGAAGGAATACTCGGACTACTATAACAGGCGCAACGATCCTAATCCTCCCCCGCAATACATCACCACGATTCTCGGCGACTATGCCGAGGACTTCGTCACGGAGCATTACGATGACGACAAGCCGTTCTTTCTCTATCTTGCCCATCCTGCGCCGCACAAACCATGGAGTAATAATTCACCGGACTACGATGATCCCCGCATCGCCGGGCTCACGCCGAACAATCGTCGTCAAGTCGCATCCATGATGATCACGATGGACCGCGAAATCGGCGATCTCATGAACCTCCTCGATGATCCAAATGGAGACGGTGACAAGAGCGATTCCATCACCGATGAAACCCTCGTCGTCTTCATCAACGACAATGGTGGCGTAGCAGGATTCGAAGACCTTCCTGACGGAACCCGAGTCAACGGAACCTCCAACGGAATCCTTAATGGCTTTAAAGGCTCCGCCCACGATGGCGGAATTTGCGTTCCTATGATTATGGCTGGCGCTGGTATTTCGCTCTCCAGGCAAGGGACCATTTACAACAAGCCGGTTCACGGCATTGACCTCACCCCGACCTCTGTTGCTCTTGCTGGAGGTGATCTTTCCAGCGACAAGGCAATCGACGGCGTCAACCTGATCCCGCACGTCAATGGGACTGATCCCGACGATCCTCATGAAGTCTTAGTCCATCGCTGGCGCGGCACCTTCGCGGTCATCAAAGGTGACATGAAGCTCGTCAACACCCAGAATACCAATGCCGATCCAAGCCGCTATCGGCTCTATAACGTTGCGACCGACCGCGGCGAAACCAACGACCTCATCAAGAATCCTCAATACGCTGATTTGGTTGCTGAACTCAAGCGGGCGCTCACCGAGCGGGAAGCCCGCTGGGACAAGCCGCGCTACCCCATCCTGAACCGGACCCTTGACAGCGAACCGCTCAACATCATCGATCACTTCACCTTCCGCCCCGGCCTCCACAATGATTGGTCTGCAGGCATCAATGACTCCACCGCACCGAGCTCAGAAACGGCAAATTGGTTTGAAGGAGGAACCAGGAATCCAACGAACCTTTTCCGAAGCGATGGTTTCAGTGGAGCCATCCTCGAGTTCCCCGTTCACAATACCAACTACACCTCCAACAATGATTTACGGCGCAAGACCGGAATGAAGTTCATGCTGAATCAGCTCATTCTAAGCGGAATGCATGAGGGCACACCTCGCATGGCCAATCTCACCGGCCTGCCGCTGCTCTTCACCCGTGATCTGAGAAACAATGAACCTGAAATCGAAATCTCAGCGACCGGAAATTTCGACTTCGACTTCGATTTGGACCTCATCCTTTTTGATGACCTCACGATCTCGGGCAACGGAAACGCAAATCTACAAATCGAAGGCGATGTCTCCGAACACTTTAAATCCCGCGGAATTAAAAAGACAGGTAGCAGCGAGGCTGAAATTAGTGGGAATCGAAGCTATTCCGGAGACACCGAAATTTTGGAAGGAACCCTTACCATTTCCCAAATTAACACACAGGACGAAACAGCAACCTACCGAATAGGAAACGGCGCGACTTTGAATCTGAACTTCCCGGGCACAGACACGGTCGGTCGCTTGTTCATTGATGGTAAGCAGCAGCCTGCCGGAGTTTATGGATCTCAAACCGCTGGAATCGAAGGCACCGGATCTCTCACCGTCACCGCAGGTCCGGGAGGCTACACTGCATGGGCCGAACAAAATGCACCCGGTACCAACATCACGGGAGATCATGACGGCGACACCGTTCAGAACGGAATCGAGTATTTCATGGGAGAAATGGGATCATCCCCAACCTCACTTCCCTCACCTGCTCGCGATGGGACAATCATTTGGCCTATGGGAAGCTCTTACACGGGAGCCTATGGCAGCGATTTCCATCTCGAAGCGTCCTTGAATCTCGAGGACTGGTCACCAATCCTCATTGAGGACGTCACCATCATTCCCGGCTCATCGCTGGCCCACCAGCCAGCTCCAAATGAGAACCGGGTCTTCATCCGACTCGCAGTTCGTGACAACTGAACAAACGCCCTAGCAGCATACGTATCGGACTGATGTCCCGCTCACTGACCGCCTTGTTTCTGGCACTCTTACCCGGTCTTTTTCTGCTGGTCGCAGCTGATGACCAAACCATCCGGGCAACGGAAAAATCGCAACTAATCACGACCAGCAAGGGCGACCTCCCCCTTATCCTTTCGGCACCTCATGGTGGACGCAAACGCATTCCCGGTGTCGAACCTCGCACCGGAGATGGAATCAAGCGCTTCGTCGACCGCACAGATCTGTGGACCGCCGAACTCACCGAGAACCTGGCGAACGAAATCGAAGAGACGACAGGCAAACGACCCTACGTGGTCATCGCCAATTTTCACCGTAAGTATGTCGATGCCAACCGCCGCCCCGTATTGGCTTACGAATCCCCAAAGGCGCAAGCGACTTACGACTCCTATCATGCGGCCTTAGCCAAAGCAAAAGCCGACGTTACGAAGCGATTCGGAAGAGGCCTCGTGATCGACATTCATGGTCAGGCCACCCTTCTCGACACTATCATTCGCGGGACTCAAAATGGAAAGACCGTGGCTCATCTCGTTGAAAAATTCGGAAACGAATCGCACTTGGGAAGAACCAGCTTGTTTGGTCGACTCGCAGGAAATGATTTTCAAATCAATCCTCAGGTCGACTCGAATGAGAGGGAACACCTCAAGTTCACAGGTGGTTACATCACCCAAAAATACGGGAGCATGAACGGCGGCACCGTGGACGCGATCCAACTCGAACTGGGGAAGAACCTGCGCCACCCCGAGAAGTCCGCAAAGAACGCTCAGCGTCTCTCCAAAGCCATCGTGGCTTTTGCTAAGGACTACCTCCCTTCCAAGGAGCTTAAGAAAATTCAAGTGGGCGTCTATCTCGATAGAGGAGCCGGCCGCAGTAAAGTCGATCTTCTAAAAACACTGGCAAATTTTCACGATCTCTCGGTCCACAAACTCACAGCCGATGAAATTCGAAAGGGCAAACTAAACGGCCTTGATCTCCTCATCCAACCCGGCGGCAGCGGCGGAACACAGGGGCGCCATCTTGGGCCGGAGGGGCGCGAAAAAATCAGGGATTTTCTTCAAGCCGGTGGAGGTTACTTGGGGATCTGCGCGGGCGCTTATCTAGCTTCGGCCGACTACCCCTGGTCCCTTAATATCCTCGATGCCAGAGTGGTAGACCGGAAGCACTGGGCGCGGGGAAAAGGCGAAGTGACCATCACCATGTCGGAAGATTGGGCCAAGAAACTGAAGCTTAAAAGAGAAACCGCCATCTTTTATGGCCAAGGTCCACTTCTTGCCCCTGCCAACAATCCTGACATTCCCGATTACCAAACCATTGCCACTGTCAAAACGGAGATCGCGGAGAAAGGAGCTCCGTCTGGAGTCATGCCAGGCACCACGGCCATTGCCCAGGGACGTTTTGGAAAAGGTCGTGTTGTCTGCTTCAGTCCTCATCCCGAGTTGACAAAGGGACTACACCATCTCGTCAGGCATGCTATTCGCGAAGTCACCTTAAAATGAGACCTCCGGCCTTTTCCTTCGAGGGAACCATGCTTTACTCTCACCCATGGCAGACGAGAAAGGGATTCACGAACTCTATGATCAATTGGGAGAAGATGCTGCAGAGCAAATCTGGGGCGATGACTCGGGAAATCCCGCGATTTCCAGAAGAGGTTTCCTAAGTCGCTCGGCGCTCGGAGTCATGGCTGCCGCGGTGGGCGGACGGATCATTTTTGGAGAGACGTTCCCTGCCAACCTGATTCCTGCCGCGCTTGCCCAGACTACGGAACCATTCACCATTGCAGGCAAGGACGGACTCACCATTCTCAACGATCGGCCCGTGAATGCCGAAACGCCACCTCACTTGCTCGACGACGCCATCACTCCGGGCAATCGGCTCTTCGTGCGCAACAACGGACACCCTCCGGAACAAGCCGCCATCGACCCAGCCACCTGGAGGCTGGAAATCGCAGGCCCGGGCGTCGACAAGCCAACCACCTTCACCATCGCTGAGCTCAAAGAAAAATTTGAGAACATCACTCTTCAGGTGCTCATCGAGTGCGGTGGTAATGGCCGCAGCGAATTCTCCCCTCCCGCCTCCGGCAATCAATGGACAACCGGAGCGGTTGGCTGCCCCAAGTGGACCGGCGTTCGCATGCGTGACGTTTTGAAGGCCTGCGGCGTGAATGACAAAGCGGTTTACACGGCCTATTATGGAAAGGACACCCACCTTTCAGGTGATCCCAAGAAGGATCCTATTTCGCGCGGCGTGCCCATTGCAAAAGCTCTAGAAGAACATTCGCTCATTGCCTGGGCCATGAACGATGAAGACATTCCCTGGATGAACGGCCATCCGCTTCGCCTCATCACCGGCGGTTTCCCGGCGTCCACTTCAGGCAAATGGATCCACCGCCTCGAAGTGCGTGACCAAGTTCACGATGGGGCGAAGATGACCGGTTCTTCTTACCGCGTTCCCAAGAACCCCGTGGCACCAGGCACGAAGGTTCCTGCAGAAGACATGGTCATCATTGAAGCAATGCCGGTAAAATCCCTTTTGACCTACCCCAAGTCCGGCGTCACTGCTCCGCTCGGGAAGAACTTCTCGTGTCGTGGACATGCGTGGGCCGGTGAACTCGCGGTGAAGGAAGTTCACACCTCGATTGACTTCGGCAGCACTTGGCAAAAGGCCACTTTGGAAAAAGCGCCCAACCGTTTCGCCTGGCAGCGTTGGAAGCAGGAAGGCATCAAGTTCCCCGAAAAGGGCTACTACGAAGTTTGGGTGAGAGCGACTGACGAAAACCGCAAGAGGCAACCCATGATTCTTCCCGGTTGGAATCCCAAGGGGTATCTCAACAACGCCTGCCACCGCATCGCCGTCCAAGCAGTCTAAGCGCCTTCACTCCCGATGAATCAAAAGCGAAATATCAGTCTCCTCGGCGCAGGGCTTGCAAGCCTCACGATCTTTTTTTCAATCAGCGGATCTCCTGCCGATACTCAGAAGGCGCCTAAAAAAATCGATCCCGCCAGCGGCATGGTCGTCGACAAAAACTGGCAGACCGTTCGTGCGATGTGTTCATCCTGTCATTCTCCCAAGCTCTTCACCAACTACGGCGGCACCCGCGAGAGCTGGGCTGGTTTGATCGATTGGATGCAGGAAAAACAAGGGCTCTGGGAATTCCCGCCCGCGATTGAAGATCAAATTCTCACTTATCTTTCTGACAATTACCCTCCCGGCGAAGCCAGCCGACGCCGCAATCTTCCCGCCCACCAGCGTCCTCCAAATCCCTACACCAGCGAGGTCCGGGCTGAATATGAAAAAAAGCTCAAGGAAGGCAAAATTAAGGCTCCGGTGATCGGGAAGGAAAAAGGGAGCGAAAAGTAAACTTCTCAAAGAGGAATTGAGGTCGCAAAATGTCATACACGCTATCGCGAACGACATTAACAAACGACAAACTCCTCATGACGAACAAACAAATCCTCACTCTCTGCACCTTCCTGCCTCTGGCAGCTTCAGCAGCCAAATTTTCGGTCACCTCCAAGCCCTTTGGCGAGATCGAAGGAAAACCGGTGGAACTCTATACCCTCACGAACGAAGCGGGAGCCAAAGTTTCCATCACCAACTACGGCGGCACTGTGACCTCCATCGTCGTTCCTGACAAAAACGGTAAAATGGGCGATGTCGTCCTCGGATTCGATTCAGTGGCAGAGTATGTTGAGAAGAGTCCCTACTTCGGCTGTATTACCGGGCGCTATGCCAACAGAATTGCCAGGGGCAAATTCTCCCTCGATGGCAAGGAATACACTGTCGCCACCAATAACGACCCCAACCACCTTCACGGCGGACTCAAAGGATTCGACAAACAGATTTGGAAAGCCCGGATCGGAAATAAAGATGATGCGCCGACACTCACCCTGACTTACACCAGCCCTGATGGCGAAGAAGGTTACCCCGGAACTTTGAGCAACACCGTCACTTACACCTGGACCCAGGACAATGCTTTACGCATCCGCTACAAATCGACGACCGATAAGCCGACTATTCTCAACCTGACCAATCACAGCTACTTCAACCTCGCCGGAGAAGGCAGTGAGAGCAATCTCGATCACCGCATCAAGATCAACGCGAAACACTACAATCCCATCGATGCCACCTCCATTCCAACCGGAATTGCTCCTGTCGAGGGAACTCCCTTTGACTTCAGTAAACCCACCCGTATCGGGAAACGTATTGGCGATGACCACGAGCAACTTAAGAACGGCGGAGGCTACGACCACAATTTCGTCCTCAAGAAAAAGGACGATGGAAAATTGATGACCGCAGCGGTTGTCACCGAACCGACCAGCGGCCGTGTGCTTACCGTCAAAACCACCGAGCCGGGGATCCAATTCTACACCGGAAACTTCCTCGACGACGTCAAAGGCAAAGGAGGCAAGCCCTACCCCTATCGCTCGGCTTTCTGCCTTGAGTCCCAGACCTTCCCCGACTCACCCAACCAAAAGGAATTTCCCTCTCCTGTCCTCCGTCCCGGAGAAGCCTACACTCAAGTGACGATCTACCACTTGGGTGTTAAGAAATAGGATATGGATTTGAACCTCCCGCAAAGCCCCTGCCTTCCCTCACGGAGCCAGGGGTTTTTGTTTGAAGGGGTCTTGCAAGAAAGCTCCCGGAAGCAGCGTTTTGATTCCATGCTCGTTCGCACTCTTTTCTTTCTGCTTCTGTCTCCCGCAATCCTCGCCGAAGGCCAGCAATACAAGTTCCAGGCACGCGCCAGTAAGATCGACCCTAAAGCAAAGTCTTACCCCAAGATCGGCTTCGTCCTGGAGGACGGAAAAGGCAAGCCACAGGATATGCAAAATGCCAGTGTCGACACCGGGGTGGATTCGAAAGGACAATTGGCGATCTGGCTCATGGCTCCCAATCAAGGTCTCCTTGATCGCCTGAATTCGTATGGCATTCACGCCATCCAAGTGCATTATGCGCGACAGTGGTTTTCAAAGTGCTGTCAACAACGTCCGGTTTCGGAAGATTGCCGGGGCAATATGCGACTCGAAGCGGCCACCGGAGAAGATCACAGCAACGAAGCCGACATTGCGGTCCGCGATAGCATCAAGGGACGGGCTCTCAATTTCGTAAAGTATCTCGATCAGAAAAATCCCGAAGGAAAATGGGGGCAATTCTTGAACCGCAACAAGACCGATCTCATCTGGGAAAAGATCATTCTCACCGGAGCATCCCACGGCTCCACCACAGCTTCACGCCTGGCAAAACACACCAAGGTGGCGCGCGTGGTCGCCCTTTGCGGTCCCCGCGATCAATATCAGGCCTGGCAGTCTCTTCCTTCCAAAACCCCCACCAACCGCTTCTTCGGATTCAGCCACGTCAAGGATATGGGCTGGGATGAATTCCACTACCAACGGTCTTGGGAAATGCTCGGACTTCATAAATTCGGGCCGATTGTCGATGTCGACAAAAACAAGCCTCCCTACGGCAACACCCGACGCCTTGTCACCGATTTCGACGTCAAGAACGATGCCAAGCGCGCCCACAGCGCGGTCACACCGGGTAGTCGCTCATTTAAGAGCGAGGACGGCAAGCTGATGCACGAACCGGTCTGGCGCTACCTTTACACCCATCCGGTCGACAAGGTTGGCAAGCCCGTCGCCTCGACAAATGCCGCCAAAAAGATCAAACCGCAAAAGGTAAAATAAACCATTGCGCCGGCGGCGTGTTCAACGATCCTCCCTCCAAGATCATGCACGAAGAAGTCAGCCTTACCCGCGAAGTAGACGCGATTCAAATCCCGTCCGGAGATACCATCACGCTTCCCACCGGAACTCCCGTTGTCATCACCCAGACTCTGGGGGGAACATACACCGTTGCCACCTCGGCAGGTTTGGCTCGGATCTCCTCAAGTGACGCTGACGCGCTCGGAGTAGACCCGGAGGAAAAGCAGGAGAAACAAGCCGAGGCAGATCGCCTTGCCGATGCCAGCCTCGAAGATCAGGTTTGGCACCAAATGAAGCAGGTCTTTGATCCCGAAATCCCGGTTGATATCGTGAATCTCGGCTTAGTCTACGATTGCACCCTTTCGGAGGTCGACGCCGGAACGGACGTCGACGTTAAAATGACGCTCACCGCTCCAGGTTGCGGAATGGGTCCCGTCATCGCAGCCGATGCCCAGGCCCGAATCATGTCGCTTGGCGAGATCAACGAAGCCAGAGTCGAGCTCGTTTGGGATCCGCCTTGGAATCAGGACATGATCTCAGAAGAGGGCAAGATGAAGCTTGGAATGATGTAAGCGAGCCGCCGAATTACCGGCGCAGTGTCTCCTCCGACTGGAGGATCATATCCAAGGCATACCGGCAGGACTCGTCGGTCACTTCTTCCAGCGCCAACAACTCTCTCGCTTCACGGGCAAGCCTGATCAAGGCCTCCTTGTCGCGGGCTTTCGAAGCAGCCCACCTGGCAAAACCACCGAGAACCACCGCTGATCGGAATCCTGCAGTGGCATCCTCTTCGATTCGCTCCGAGCCATAAATTGGGACATAACCAGTCTCACCTCCGTTAGCAGAAACTGAAAAGGCTCCCAGCTGTCCTTCATCCTTCTTAATCTCCAGCTCATAAAGGAAGATCTGGGAAGATTGGAACTTTCCGGAATTTAGGCCCTCGGCTTCGGGACCCCCGGCTCCGCCAACAAGACGGGCGCTCGCGACGAGCTCGGGATCAAAAACAAGCTTCGTCGTCGGAGAGATTTCACGACCTTCCAGAGAGCGCAGATGAATCATCCACAATGATTTGGTGGAATCCCACGGACAAAGGCCACTTTCAAAGTAGCCTTCCAGTTCTGCCATTTCCAATAGTGGGTCGAAATCGACCACACCAAGATTCACCCAATCTGCCACTTTAAATTGATCACGCGCAGGCAATTTACCATTCGCCAGCAAGGATCTCTCGACGAAGGAAGGATCCACTTTGGGAATCCCAAGAGGAACCGCCACTCCTTTCGTCGACGAGATCTTAACCTCGCCGGGCAAGTCTTCCGATCCGCCCGCAGGAGTCGCTCCTTCGATCTTCCCTCCTCCGTTGCTGGCTCCGCCATCGACCACGGTCGTTCCAACCGGCTTATCAACACCAAACTGAGACAGGACCACAAAGCCAGTCACGACCACCGCGGCCACTCCGGCCACCGCGAGCAACGATTGCCGACGAGACCGCTTGCGATGATCCAAGACAAGCACGTCCGAATCCGGACGCTGGCCAGCCTTGTGAATCTCGGCAATCCTTTCGTCACCAAGCGAGAGTGAATCACCGCCCAAGGTATCGGACAGGAGCCCACTCAGGGCGGAAAGCGAATCCTTCTCCTTGAGCAAAGCTTCGTCATTTTTCAGGGCACTCTTAAAAGCAGCCGAATCGGCCTCATTGAGTTCACCGAGAACAAAAGCCGTCAAAGCGGGATCATCGGGTGTCATTTTCATTCGTTAAGCGGTTTGGGGAGTAAGATTTTGGACGAGATCGTCCGGTAAAAAACTGCGGAGACGCTTGAGTCCCGTGTGAAGGAGAAATCCGACATTACCTGAACTCAGGCCGGTCACCCCGCTAATCTCCTCGTAGCTAAGTCCCTGTTCAAATTTCAGGAGAATGACCTCCCGTTGATTTTCCGAAAGACGATTGAGAGCCTCATGAACCTGGCCCACCCGTTCCTCAAGATCAGCGCGCTCCGAGGGAGTTCGACGTTCCGAGGGCACTCGAGCCAGTTGCTCGTCTTCCAGCCCGGTGATTCGACGTTCCTTCCGAATGACGTCCAAAGCACGATTTCGGCAGACTGTGAATAACCATGCCTTCAGGCCACCTTTGACCTTGTCGACGTCTTGTTGATAAAGCCGGATAAAAGTGTCCTGCACCACATCCCGGGCCCGCTCGACATCATGGAGAAAGGTCGTCGCATAGCCGATCAACGGCGACTCAAACTCAGTGAGTGCCGCTTTCACGAAGTCTTCGCGAGTGGTGATCATATCCTCATTTCCTTCCGCCATCTGGGTGATTAGTAAACCAACAACGTCCCATGTGCGACGTCTCTTAGGTGGAAAAGTAGAAAGATTTCGTGGAATTATGGACACTGGGACCGCGTGAATCCCAACAACTACGGTACTTTTTCGAATTTCACTTTTTTTAATTAACAACTCTTAAAAATTAATTTGACCATCTTGTCACGATTTCTTTAAAGTAAAGGCCGTTATGAAGGTCTTCACCCTTACTTCTTCGCTCATTGTAGCGCTATCGCTGACAGCTCTTGGACAGAATCATGCGACCCTGCGCTCACAGATCTCGACAAAAGAGAAGCAACTCGCTGAAATTCAAAAAGAATTGCACGAGCTCCGCAGCAAACTCAGCGCTCCCGCAGCCGGAACTTACGTTGTTAGGACCGGCGAAACGCTTCACTCGATCGCTCGTCGCCACAAGGTTTCGGTTTCCGACATCATGAAGTGGAATAAAATCACCGATCCCACCAGGCTGGACGTTGGAGAGAAAATCACCGTATCCGGATCAGGTGCGCCGGTCACACCCCCTACCACCAGCAGCTCGGCCCCCACGGCCAAGGCTTCTGACTATGTTGTTGCCAAGGGTGACACATTTTATTCCATTGCTCGTCGCCACAAGATGACTTTGGCCCAGCTTCGTGCGCTCAATCCAGATGTCAGTACCCATTTGCTCTCTGTGGGGATGAAGCTCAGAGTGTCAGGTAAAACGCCGGCCGCTTCGAGCAGTACGACCAAGAAAAACATTGTTGTTGTCAAAGAGACCAAGAAGCCCGAGGTCAAAAAATCTACATCGAAGCCCCCGGCTCCGGCCACCAGTTCGAAAAAAACGACCAAGCCAACACAGCCGGTCGACAACAAGCCCGCTCCAAAGCAGCCCGAGAAGCTCCCGGAACCTCCTGTGATCAAAGAGCGCTCAACTTCTTCGACCACCAAGTCAATCATCCTCACTGATGTCATCACTTTCGAGGCATTCGCCTCAAAGCATGGCACCAGTACGAAGCACCTCAATGCTTTGAATGGTTGGAATCTCCCGAAATCAACGGTACTTGCCGGCGGTTCAGAGATTCTCGTGCCAAACTAGGCCGACTGTTCACTTTCACCTTTTTCTAAGGCAAAGGCAGGGCGATGCCCGGTGATTTCTTCGGAAGTCATCGGGCATCCAGCTTTTAGGGAGGATCACTTTTTCCACGAGGCCGCAACCTCCTGCTCGTTGCCATTGCGGTCCGCATATTTCACCAACCCGTGTTCCAAGCCGTATTCATAAACTTCTTTGGTCACCTTCACGTCATAACAACAATATTCGGCGATATTGAGCATATGGACCGGATCACCCGATTTTTTATAAAGCTGCCACCATTTTAGAGCGTCCAATCCATCTGCGGTTTTGCTGGCATTCAGCGAAGCCTGCGCCACCGCATCGAGTTTGAGCCGGTGCCCAAGGATCTCTTCGATATCCAACATCATATCGCAATTCACAGTCTGAGTGGCCAGATCGTAAATCGTGTAAGCTTGAAGCACGGGGTAATCAAACTGGACATGATTGTAGCCCACCACGAGATCCGCCTTGATGAGCTGCTCTACCAGTTCAGCGACATTGTCCTCGTCAAAAATGTGATACTGCCCGGTCTCGGTGGAATAGGTCACCCCGACAGACATTCCCATCTTATCCTTGTGGGCCGACCCTCCCACATCTCCAAAACTCCGCTGGGTCTCTAGGTCAAAGTAAACGATTCCGGGCACACCCCAGTGATATGCAATGCATCCCGCTCCGGCAAGAATCACTTCCAGCTTCCCACCTCCAATAGTGTCCTAATTCTGAAATAGCTTCTTTTCCAACCCCTGTTCGTCCCCTGCAAGGATCTCGGGAAGATATGGAAGAATATTGGCGCAAACCAAGCAGACAATAAGCACCCAAAACCACACGATCTTCTTGCGATCCAGCTTCCCTCCCGTGACATGAAATCCGCTCTGCAGATCCCAAAGCATTCCTCCTTTTTTCCGCCCAAACCACAAACTCAGGCAAAATCCGATCAACATCATTAGCGGTAAAAACATCCCCATTCCCAAAACCCAAACCCTCATCGATCTTAGGAAGGCCTGTCCTGTCGAAAGTCTTTCCCCCAAGAGAGTCTCCACCCTCATCCCTAAAAGCCATTTGCCGGGAGTAAAGCCGACCGAACTTACCAAGGCAGCCTCCATAATGATGACCGGCAAGACGATCCCGATCACCAGCCAGCCAGAGGAGTCCGCGCTCCCCATTAGGTTCACTCCAAACCCCAGCGACAAGAGATGCAGGATTGACCGGTAAATCATATAGTCAATCACCCGGGCACCAAGTCGCGGCCAAGCTCGGAAGGGTGCAAGGTGGATCTCAATCGCTTTAGGCTTTGCCTTGTTCGGCCTTTCAAACTCACCCGCAAGGACTCCAAGCTCGGACGCAGCCAGCCAGCCCCCGGCTCCCTCGTGCCAGACCCGACTTTCCTCGTCCAGTTTGCCCTCACGGATCATTTCACGGACCTCGTAGTCCTCAAAGGGACCGGTCTTCTCTCCGTTCTGAATGACCCAAAGAATCATAACCTTAGAGATTACGCAGTGATTTGGCAGGGTCGCGGAAGGCAGCCATCAAAGCCGGGACCAAAGCGGCCAGCAGGCACAAAATCACCGCGATAATACAGATGACCCCGATCTGACTCCCGACGGTCTCCGCCGGCAATTCACTCATCCCATGGAATTCCGGAGGAAAAGGATCAATGCCGAATCCACGGATGATCGCCATAATCCCTTCACGGTAGCGAATTGCTAGCAGGCCCAAGCCCAGCCCCAAAATTGCACCACCAATTCCCACGATAAGCCCCTGATAAACAAAAACCCGCACGATCTGCGAAGGGCGAGCTCCGAGCGCTTTCATCACCCCGATTTCCTGACGTTTTTGCACCGTCACAGTATACATCACCGCCATGATACTAAAGGCAGACAGTAGCGTAATGAATGACAGGGCAAAGCTCATCATAATTTTCTCGGTCTTCACCAATTGGAATCGCTCGGCATGGGTTTTCATCCAACTCCGAACGATCCATTCATCGCCCAGGTTTTTCTGCAGCTCGATCGCGAATTTCTCGGCTTCATAAGGATCCTCGATCCGCAATCCAATCGATTCCACCTCCCCCTTGAGCCCCTTGAGCTCCATTCCAATCGTGATCGGAATAAACAAGTCCGGCCCCTTTGATCTTTCACTGTCGGCATAAACCCCCTGAATCTTCAGCACCTTCGGAACCACAAATTTCTCAATTTTTCGGAAGGCCTCATTATCAGCTTTCTCAAGATCAAGCTCACGAAGTTTCTGAAGCTGACCCAGAAGTCCTTCCTGAGTTCCCACTTCAAAATAATCAAAGCCACCTTCTCTTCGGCTCACAAAATCAAGTCGATCCAGAATGTCACGCACGATCTCTCGCTCCACCGGACGCATCTCCAGGCCTTCTGTTTCGACATCACCACTAGGTGTCGATACCACCATCGGCAGTAGTTCTTGGAAAACGCGGTAGGCCGTCGTCACCTCCACAGTTGAGGCCCTCTCCTCCGCCCCGGACCTCGCAAACATTACCTTAACCCTCTCCTCAAAGCCTTCAAAAATCTCCGGATACAGCTCCCAAGCCCTTTGCTTGGGAACATTATAAACCGCCATCACTTCATCAAGATTGCTTGCCGCAATGATCCGAATCTCGTCACCCACCTTCAAGCCTATCGCCTTTGCCAGCTGGCTTGAAACCACTACGTATCGATTTCCAAAAAGCTCCTCATCGTCTCCGGGCGGCACATCAAATGGCACATCGGCCCCATCAACTGGAAGGGCTGGAGGAGCATCAAGATCATCCCCCGGCGGAGCAGGAGCAGCCGTCAACGGTGGGGCCGCTCCGGCCGATTCGTCCAGGGCCGGATTAAAATCGACCGTGCTGTCCGGGAAATTATCCAGATCGAGCATTTCTTCCAATGCCTTGATCTGGCCTTTATTTTCCGTGTTGAAGGCTCTGAAATACGATGGTCGCTGCCATGCCCTAGAATCCAGCAAAACAAAGCCCTCCACCTGGGCATAGGCGCTCAGCACGCCCTCCTCCTTTGCGAGCGAGACTTCCATCTCCTCCCAATTCGAAATCGTCCCATAGCTCGATTGAATAGAAATATGCGGGGAGTGCCCCAGTAACGTATCCTTGAGATTTCGCTCAAAGCCATTGTGGACCGAGAGCACCACAATCAAAACCATCACTCCGAAGGCAACTCCGAGGAGTGAAATCAGGGTAATAATCGACACGAAAGTGCGCAGAGGATTCAGATACCTCAGAGCCAGGGTCCAACTAAACGATCTCAAGACGAGGGATCTCTAACGCTTCCCCAGCGCTGCCGCAACTCCACACTTCACACACCGGCCACTTCCCGCCAGACTTCGCCCCATGATTAAGTTCCTTCACACCCGCATTCGCGTCTCCGACCCCGCCGCTTCCATCGCTTTTTACGAGAAAGTCGGCTTCAAGCTCGGGCAGCAGAAAAAATCACCCCAAGGCAATGAACTCGCCTTTATGCACTTGCCCGGCAACGAGCATTTTCTAGAACTCACCTACTCGCCCGATTACAAGGTGGCAGTCCCCGAGGACCTCATGCACACCTGTGTCGGCGTCCTGAACATCATCAAGTATTGCGCGGACCTCGAAGACCAGGGGGTCGAGATCTGGCCTGATGGATGGCGCGAAAAATTCTCCTCCGGTGAGCGCAAAATGGCCTTCATCACCGATCCCGACGGCTACGAAGTCGAGATCCTCGAAGTTGACTAAGCCCAATCTACGGAGCTTGGACTTCAGTCCGAGTCCTATCGTCAAAGGTTCAAAGCATCGTCTCCCTTGGTTTAAGGTACCCAAGTGCACCTCCTTATCGACAATTCCAACACCCGAACAAAGTTCGCCCTCGACCTCGATGGCGAACTTTCCACTTGGCGGGCCGTCATACCGACCGCGGAGGTTTCCACAGCCACCCTCCGGAAGGCACTTGAAGGTCAGAAGTTCGAAAAAATCACCCTCTGCTCGGTTGTCCCGGAGGTCGCCGCCCTCATGGGAGACTTTTTCGAGCAACCTCTCCATCAAATCTCCCACCGTTCCAAGCTTCCCATCACCATCGACTACCCCGATCCCACCAAAATCGGGGCCGATCGTCTCGCCAACTCTGCCGCCGCCATTCTCGACACCCGCGGACCGGCTATTGTCATCGATTTTGGCACTGCCGTCACCTTCGACGTCATTTCAGCCGTCGGAGCCTACCTCGGAGGCGTCATCGCCCCCGGAACAGCCTCACTCAGGGACTACCTGCACCAGAAAACCGCTCTCCTTCCTGCAATTCAGCTTGAAGAACCCCGCTCCGCCATCGGGCGCAGCACCGAGGAAGCAATGCAAGTGGGAGCTGTCGTCGGCTATCGCGGCCTCATTCGTGAAATTCTCACCGAGGTCCGCGCAGAGCTTGGCGGCACCCCCACCATCTTCGCGACCGGAGGCGACGCCGAACTCATCGGCAAAGGGATTGAGGACATCGACATCATCGACCAAGACTTGACCATGAAGGGAATTCAAGCCATCGGAACCTCCAATCACCAATTTTAACAAGAAAGAGCGTTCCTTGCTCGCCCCCTTCTTTTAGACTTTTTCAACTTTATGAGCGACCTTCCATTGGCAATCGGCATCGACTTTGGCGGAACTTCGGTAAAAACCGGAGTTCTCTATCGTGGCAATCTCATCGAAGAAGCTCCCCGAATCGATACCCAAGAATTCGAAAGCGCACGCCCTCTCATCGAGCGCATCCACGAAACCGTCGCTGAACTCCGCGACAAACACCCGCGGATTGAGGCCATTGGCGTTGGCATGCCCGGATTCGTCGACTTCCCAACCGGAATGGTCCACAACCTCACCAACGTCAAAGGTTGGCAGCGCATCTATCTCAAGCGGGAACTCAATCAGCTCTCCAATCTCCCCGTCACCGTTGAAAATGACGCAAACTGCATGGCCTACGCCGAGTGGAAGCGCGGTTCCGGTCGTGGCATGAACCACCTCGTGGCCCTCACTCTCGGCACCGGAGTTGGTGGCGGCATCGTCGTCGATGGCCGCATGGTCCGCGGAGCCGACTTCGTGGCAGGCGAGCTTGGGCAAACGTCTATCGACTACCAGGGCCCTGACGGAGCCTATGGCAACCGGGGTTCTCTCGAAGACTATGTCGGGAACCAACAAATCACCGACCTTGCTCACGCTGCATACGCCGAGGCTGGCACTCCTCGAGATAAGTCAGACTGCGAACCGGCCAAACTTTCCATTCTCGCCCAGAAGGGCGACGAAATCGCTCTCGGAATTTGGGACCAGGTCGCAAAGATACTTTCCACCTCTCTCATGAACTGCTGCTGGCTCCTCAATCCTGAAGCCATCATCATCGGCGGCGGCGTCGCTAAAGCAGGAAACTTGCTTTTCGACCCCCTGGAAAAACACCTCCGTGCCCAGCTCAGTCCCGCATTCAAAGAAAACCTCCGGCTCCTACCGGCCCGCTTTGGCAACGAAGCCGGCATGGTTGGTGCCGCCACCCTTGCTCTTGAGGAAGCCGGCTTCAACGTCGACGACTAAAGTAGAACGTCAGTCTGGAGAGCCCGACTCTTTAGTCACACTCAATCTCCACCCAACTTCGACATCCCCCGTACTTCTTCGCATAAGCGAAACTGATCGGTTCCTCAAGCTTCTCAACCTCTACGTATGCCACGTGGATACTTCCCGAAGCCATCCCCTTGCCTTCCCAAAAAAAACGATCGCGGATCGTCTCCTCGGTCCAAATATGCTGATCATCGAGAGCAGCCACCTCCTCCCAATCGGTCAGCGTCACCGCCTTCGTCACCTTGACCTTTGAAGTGATGACAACTTCCTCGCCAATCTCCCATTCCGGCTTCGCCACCACACCCGGCGTCTTCACATAATCGCCCTGCGCATGAAAACGCGTCGGAAACAAAACAAATTCCTCGTGCGCGAATGAAAAACCCTCGCGCCCCTCGTGAATTCCCCCTTTGCGGAGAATCAACGACTGACGCCCTTCTTCAAGAGCTTCACAAACGACATCCCATTCCTTGAAAGCGATCATGCCGGAAGCAAATCGATTTCTCCACGGAATGAAACCCTAAAGTCGATTGTCTTCCCCACCTCTACCGCTATTAATTTACCCGTGAAAAGTAATCATGAAGCTGCAGGCAACTATGTCGTCTGTTTTCGCTGTGCCGAGCCAAACCCTGAGGGCACCTCGAGATGCCAAAAATGTGGTGCTCCACTTGACGATTCCGCCAGCACCCATCCTTGGGAGATGAAGACCGCCAATCATCACGCTTATGCAGATGCCGCCAATCCTCGAACAAAACCCATCATCTTCTGGGGCGTCTGGCTCTACTTTGGACCATCTGCCATAGGCATGACCTTTATCCTCTGGGATCTCTGGCAATCCTATTACGAATACGGACGCTTCTTCGAGTTCACCTTCGAAACCTTCATGGGAATCGCCTTGCCCTTGGGATACGGCATCCTCTCACTTTGGGCTCTCTGGTCCGTCACCAAGGGCTACCTTTTTAGGCGACGGTAGCGCCCCATTTCTTGGTTTAGGGTTTCAAAATCCCTCGTTTCAGTCTTTCTTCCGGCGTGGCCGACACCAAAAGCTCACTTATCTCCCTCGGAGACCTCACTCTCCGGGAAGGCGGACGCATTCCCTCGGCACAACTTGCCTACGCCACCTGGGGAACTCTCAACGAGGACCGATCCAATGCCGTCCTCATCTTCCACGCCCTTTCCGGCACCCACCACGTCTCCGGAAACCATCCCGAACCACCAGAGGGTTGCAACCTCTGGGCCAACGAGCTTCACGACGGCTGGTGGAACGAAATGGTCGGCCCCGGCAAAGCCATCGACACCGATCGCTTCTTTGTCATCTGCGCAAACTACCTCGGCGGTTGCTATGGATCGACCGGCCCCTCCAGCATCAATCCGGAAACCGGGAAGCCCTTTGGATCTTCCTTTCCTCACCTCAATATCGCCGACCTCGTCGACGCACAGCTCCCGCTTCTCGATCACTTAGGCATCGAAAAACTTCACTCCGTCGTGGGCCCCTCCGTTGGCGGCCTCTGCACGCTCTCATTTGCAACCCGCCACCCCGATAAAGTTGACCGAGTCATCGCCATCGCCAGTGGCTTCAGAACCACCGTCCTCAATCGCCTCATCCTCTTCGAGCAAATCCTCGCTATCGAGAACGACAAACACTTTAACGGCGGAGACTATTACGACTCCGAATACCCACGCATCGGTCTGGCCCTTGCGCGCATGATATCGCACAAAACTTTTGTCCATCTCGATACCTTTGAGCGTCGCGCGCGACGCGACCTCGTCCACGAAGAAGAAATGCTCTCATGGTATCAAGTCCGTGATACCTTCCAAAGCTACATGCTTCATCAGGGGAAAAAGTTCACCGAGCGATTCGACGCAAACACCTATCTTCGCATCATCGACATGTGGTCTCGCTACAACGCCGTCCTCCAAGGCGATGCCGATTCTCCCGAAGATCTTTTTGCCCGCTGCAATGCTGCCGGTCACAAATTCCTCATCTTCTCCATCGACTCCGACTTCTGCTTTTATCCAGAGGAACAAGCCGAAGTTGTCAAGCACCTAGAAAACGCAGATGTCGACACCATTCACATCACGGTGCACTCCGCAAAAGGACACGATTCCTTCCTCCTCGAGCCCGAGCTCTACACGCCTCATATCCGCGAACTCCTCGCGGATTAGTCAATCACTCAAAGTCCGGACTTAAATCGCGAACCTCACCGCTCGCGCCATCATTGCGTAGACATCCTTGCGCGAGACCTTCACTCCGGCCTCCCACTCTTCCCAGGTCGCATTCTCCAGTCGGCTCAAAGTCTCCCGACCGATCATCGCCGGCAAAACCGTCCCGAATCGCATCCGCTTCCCGTTCAACGCTTCTGCATATTGATCGGCCTGATCAAGCCCCTCACGCGCCTCGACAATCCACCGTTTCCTCTCCTGCAACAACTCTTCCTGAGAGCTGGCCCCCGGCAAATAACACCTTCCGTTTTCCAGGTCCTCCGGCACATCCCGCAGAATATTGATCAGCTGCAAACTCCGCCCATAAGCCTGCCCCCACCTCATCATCTTACCCTCGGACGCCCGCGCAAAATCCCCATCATTCCCAAAGCCAATCTCGGTCCAAAACTCACCCACGCACCCCGCCACCTGATAAGTATATTTTCGTAATTCCTTATCGGACTCCAAAGTAACCACGCCATCACCCTCAAAACGATCCAAATCCCATCGCTGCCCTTCCGTGATAATCCCCACCACCTTCCGAACTGAAACCTGCTGCCGCTCCCGCAACTCCTCCAGCGCCTCCACACACTCGTTCAACCTCGACATTAAGACTACTTCCCCTTCCGGCAGCCCACTAATTTCCGGCATCTCAAACTCCCTCCCCTCATTCACAAACTCCACAAAGCTCCCCAAAAGCTCCCGACGTTCCTCAACCCCAAGTTCTCCGGCATCGGCAATGGTGTCACTCGCCCGCGCCAACAAATACCCCACACTCGTCGGCGCCCGAAATCCCTCCGGCAGAAATCGTAAACTGAGGTAAAAAGACCGCGAAACATCCTTCAAAACCTTCCGACTCAAATCTCCATTCATCGCTACCCACGACTTCTCCCAGTTCAGCGTTGAGAGTTCAATGTTCAAAGTTCATTGTTTGGCAAGTGCATCTCTACCTCCACATTCCCTTTTGTCACCGCATTTGCCCCTACTGCTCCTTCTACAAGCACACCCCCGGTAAAACTGATCTCGGAGCCTTCGTCGACGCCCTTCTCGTAGAAGCCCACCACCACTCCGGAAAAGACCTCCCACTTCTCAAGACCATCTACTTCGGCGGCGGCACGCCCTCCATGCTTTCTCCCACCCACCTCACGCGACTTTTCACCGGCTTGCGGGACATCTTCGATTTCTCATCCATCGAGGAAATCACCCTCGAGGCAAACCCCGCCACCTTCACCACCCGCACCGCGCAACTCTACCAAGACCTTGGCATCAGCCGCGTCTCTCTCGGCGTGCAATCCTTCCTCGGCAAACATCTCGAAACCCTCGGACGCGAGCACACTCCCATGCAGGCCATCACCTCCGTCCACCTTCTCCGCGAGGCCACCGACCTTGAGGTCAATATTGACCTCATTTTCTCCGTTCCCGGCCAAACTCTTCTCGACTGGGAAGACACCCTCACCCAAGCCCTCGCCCTCCAACCGGACCACCTCTCCGCATACAATCTCACCTACGAGGAAGACACCTCCTTCTTCGAACAATTTCAATCCGGCGACTTCTCCGACGATCCCGATCTTAACGCCAAAATGTTTACCCTCGCCGAGGAAATCCTCACCGGCGCCGGCTTCGAACACTACGAAACCTCCAACTACGCACTTCCCGGAAAACGCTCCCGACATAACGAAGGCTACTGGGTCGGCAACGACTACCTGGGCCTCGGTCCCTCCGCCGTCTCCACCCTCAACCGCACCCGACACCAAAACGTCTGCGACACCGCCGACTACCTCAAGCGAATCGAATCCGTCGGCCACGCTCAGGACGACATCGAAGTCCTCGACGACGAGGCCTGGCGCCTCGAACGAATCGCCCTGCAACTCCGCACCGCCGAAGGACTCCCTTTAAAATTTCTATCCCCCGGAACCAACCTCGCCCCCATCAACCACCTCGTCGAAGAAACAAGAACGCACCTTCGCCTCATCGGAGAAGGCCCGCTCCTCGTCGATTCCATCGCTGCCGAACTGGCTTAGAAGAATCAAAGTTGAAACCTCCTCATTAAGAAATCGAAAATCCCATTACCCAGGCAAGAAGTAGCAATTTAAAAGACCATTGCTATCCCTGAACATTTTTCCACCTACCTCGGAATAGCGACCCAAATTTCACTTACCTTCGCCAAACGCCCTATCACTGCCATGTTATCGGAACCCACTTTTGAATTTTGCCACCTCAAAAAAGGGAGCGTCTTCGCCCGTTTTTTTGGTCATGCCAGAGTACTTGAGAACGGGCTCGAAATCTCAACACGAGCTTCGATAAGTGTTGGGGGCCCTCTACCCGTCAGATTTCAAAAGATGATTCCTTATGAAGCCCTCGAATCAATTTCCGTGGATCGACCATGGCATTCTCCATGGAAAATTACCGCAACCCTTAAAGCGAGTGCACCGGGAACCTTTGACGATTTCGAACCGCAGCGCGGCCGAACGTTTAAAGTCAAAATTTTGAGACACTCCAACCCGATAAAGCAAATTGCCACGGATCTAAACTTGCGGATCGCTGAAGCAAAATCCCAAGCATACCAGCAACAAATCAAACAGGCTCAGAACCCAGGAACCCCCTCAAACTGAAAGACCGGGCAAAGCAACTTGGTATCAGTCCCATCAAAATTTCCGCCTCATCTTTGACCCTCTCCGTCCTGCTACTCGCGAGCGCTCTAGTCCCAGCAGCTATTAACTTCGAGGAACAGGTCAAACCCATCCTCGAACATCGCTGTTTCAAGTGTCACGGGGAGAAGAAGCAAAAAGGTGATCTCCGGCTCGACACGCTCCCGAGCAACCTCCTCAAGGACCGCGTTGCCGCCGAAACCTGGCACGATGTCCGGGACGTCCTCAACCTTTCAGAAATGCCACCCGAAAAGGAAGAGCCCCTTCCTCCGGCAGAGCTCAAAATTCTAACCTCCTGGATCACGCAGAAAATTGATGCCGTCGTTGCGGCTCAGAAGCACACCGATGGCCGCGTCATCCTTCGCCGCCTTAATCGGACCGAATACCAAAACACGATGCGCGACCTCCTCGGCATCGAAATGGACTACACCAAAAACCTTCCCCCCGAAGCCCTTTCCGAAGACGGCTTCCGCAACAATGGTGAGGTCCTCCAGATGTCCGACCTCCAACTTGAATATTACCTCGAAGCCGCCCGCAAAGGTCTCGCCAAAGCCATCGTCACCGGATCTCAACCCGAGGTCTTTGAAAACGAGTTTACCAAAACCGTGAAGGATAAGAACCGCGGCAGCCACCTTCTTGACAAGGATCAGCAATTTGTCGCCAAGTTGATGGATTACCCCGAGGAAGGTGAAATCCTAATTCAGGCGAAGGTAAGAGCACAATTCGCGGCAGGCCGGGGCTATCCCCGGCTCCGAGCCGCCATCGGCTACCGGGCCGATGTGCAAGCCCCGCGCGGATTCATTACGCCGGTCGACGTCACCTCCGAAGATTGGCAAACGATCGAGTTCCGCGCCCGCATCGAAAACTTCCCGCTCCCCAGTAAGACCCAAAGCAAGTTTCCCGGCCTCCTTCTGTGGCTCGACAACGCCTATGCCGAGGGCCGGGACAAACCGCTCAAAGCACGCGGCAAAGGAAAGAAGCAAAAAGCTCAAAAAGGCCCCCTGACCTATCCGCAAATCGAAGTGGCCTCGATGACTTTTACCGGCCCGATCTTCAACGATTGGCCGCCATCCCATCACACCAATATTCTCTTTCCGTCCAAGTCCCGTTCGAACGAAGAGGCCTACTCCAAAGCTGTCCTCCGGAACTTCATGAGCAAGGCTTTTCGACGGCTCATTGCAGACGAGGAAATCTCCCCTTACTTGCGATTCTTCAAATCAGCCCGCCCCAGGATGGAGAGCTTTGAAGAAGCGATCCGCGAAACACTCGCCATGGTTTTGATCTCGCCCGACTTCCTCTATCTTGTCGAACCCTCGGGCTCCTCAAAGCGCCCCGTCAGCGATTGGGAACTAGCCTCGCGCCTCTCCTACTTTCTTTGGAGCAGCATGCCCGACCCACAACTCTTCAGCCTCGCCAAGAAGGGAACCCTCAGCCAGCCAGAGGTTCTTCAAAAGGAAATCTCCCGCATGATCTCCGACAAGCGCTCGTGGCAATTCGTCGAACAATTCGCCGATCAATGGCTCGATGTCGGGGCCCTTCAGCGCGTCGCCATCAACCCCAACTTCTACCCAAAATTCGATTCTTCTCTCAAAGCGTCAATGCGCGGCGAGACGCTGCACTTTTTCGGCGAGCTCTTTCAAAAGAACCTTAGCGCCCTCAACATCCTCGATTCCAACTTCACCATGCTGGATGAATCGCTGGCAAAACACTACGGTCTCACCGGGCCAAAGGGCAGCAACTTCGAACGTGTTTACCTGAAATCTGAAGACTACCGCGGCGGTGTCCTCACCCAAGGCAGCGTCCTCGTCGGCAACTCAACCGGCGCAGACTCCCACCCAGTCAAACGCGCTGTTTGGATCCGCGAACGCCTTCTCGGTGATCCCCCGGCACCTCCGCCACCCAACGTTCCCGATCTCGATTCCACTGATCCAAATTTCGCAAGACTCTCCATCCGCGAACAACTCGCCGAGCACCGCAAGCAGGTCTCCTGCAACGAATGCCATCGAGGGATCGACCCTTGGGGAATATCCCTCGAAAACTTCGGCGCCGACGGGTTGTGGCGAAAAAAAATCCTTCGCAAAAAGATCAAAGGCAAGGGCATCATCAAACTCCCTGTTCTCGCAGAAGCCACCCTTCCCGACGGCAACGCAGTCGACGGAATCGCAGGCCTCAAAAACTACCTCCTCAAACATCGCCGCGATCAATTCGCCCGCGCCTTTACCAGCAAACTTCTCACCTACGCCCTCGGCCGCCGTCTCGAGCTTGTCGACGAAAAATCCGTGGATGAACTCACCGAAAAGTTCATCGAATCAGAATACCGGATCAAAGATTTGATTCATCTGGTCGTGGCCAGCAAAACATTCCAAACTAAGTAAATCATGAGTCGCAAATCCTGGCACCTTCCCCGCCGCACCTTCCTGCAAGGCCTGGGCGCTTCCCTTTCGCTCCCCTTCCTCGAATGTATGGCTGCGGACGTCAAAAACGCCGTCCGCCCAAAACGCTTTTGCGCGATCTACTTCCCCTATGGCGTCAGCCTTCCCCGGAAGAGTAAAAACAAAGCCAACCCCGAAGCAAAATGGCAATGGTTCCCTGATGCCGAAGGTCGCGATTTTCAGTTCAACGAAAGCCTCAAATCTCTCGAACCCCTCCGCAAACAGGTCTCGATTTTAGGAGGACTTTCACACCCCAACGGACGAAAAATCGGCGGCCACGACACCGCTGATATTTTCCTCACCGCCGCTGAATTAAAAGGAGGCCAGCTTAAGAACTCGGTCTCGCTTGACCAACTCCTTGCCGCCAAGCTCGGCGACGATACCCGCTACCGCTCACTTAGTCTTTCGGTCGATGGCGGCGTAGGCGAAGCGACCCGCTCCAGCACCCTCTCCTTCAGCCGCAGCGGACAGCCCGTACCCGCACTCCACAACCCTCGTCTCGTTTTCAACCGCCTCTTCGGGAAAGAAGACAAAAGCATCAACTCGAGACGACAGGAACTCGAGAACTCCGACCACATGCTCGACCTTGTTCTTGAGCATTCCAAGTCGGTGCGCCGCAAACTCGGAAAACAAGATCAGGACAAATTCGACGAGTATCTCCAATCCGTTCGTCAGATTGAACAACGCGTCGAGCGCTCTGAAAAGTGGCTCGATATCCCCAAGCCCAAAATCGAAATCACCGGTCTTCATCTCGATGCCGATGACAAAACTCCCGGCGATCTCATCAAGACGATGCTCGATCTGATGTTCCTTGCAATCCAGACCGACTCAACCCGCTTCCTGACTTACCAGATGGGAAACATGAACGGGGCGACCTCCATCGCGACCAAGTTCCCCTCTCTGCTCGGCTTTGGCAAAAACCAACACAGCCTCGCTCACGGATGGAACAAGCCCGGCGGAGCCGAAGCCCTCGGAAAGTGGGATCGCTTCCGCGCCGAGCAACTTTCATACTTCCTGCAACGCCTTCAAGACACCCGCGAAAACGAGGGAACTCTCCTCGACCACACCATGGTTCTCTACGGCAGCAGCAACAGCACCACCCACAACAATACCAACTATCCTCTCGTTGTCGCAGGTGGTGACAAACTCGGCCTCAAACACGGGGCCTACCACCGCTTTGGCTCCGACGTTCCTCTTTCCAACCTCTTTGTCACCATGGCGAACCGACTCGGAATGCCCGGCTCAAGATTCGTCGACAGCACCGGCGAAATGACCGAGCTCATTGCTTAGCGGAGCCGAAAAAATCCCGCGACAAATTGCAGTCACCGTCGAAGGTGACTCATGACGATTCACGAAGCCACTTACCATGGCTCGCTCATTGCTGATGCCTTCGCGATGCCGGTTCACTGGTATTACAACCGAGAAGCGATGGACCGGGATTACCCGGATCTCGATCGCTATCTCCCTCCGCTTTCACACCATCCAGACAGTATCTTGTGGCGATCCGAATACACCCCGATCAACGAAAAGGGCGACATCCTTCACGACCAAGCCCGCTGCTGGGGACAGCGCAATATTCACTATCACCAAAACCTCAAGGCCGGGGAAAACACGGTGAACTTCAAACTTGCGGAAGCTCTCTACGATCAGGTTGAAGTCAACGGGAGCTACAAACCAACCAACTGGGTCGAAAACTACATCGACCTAATGCTCACTCCGGGTTGGCATCGCGATACCTATCTCGAGGAATACCATCGCGCCTTTTTCACACGCTACGCTCAGGGGAAAGACATCCTCAAGTGCGGCATCTCCGACGAACACATCGGTGGACTCGCCACCGTCCCCGCCCTCTGGGCGGCCCTTCCGGAAGGCGATCATCGTCAGACCATCAAAACCCACGTCACCCTTACCCATCGACATTCCAACGTGCTGCGAGCCGCAGATTGCCTCACGCGCCTCCTGCAGTCCATCGCCGATGGCACCCCTCTCCGCGAGGCTCTGATGACTCAAGCCGGAGATTGGTTCTCAACCCGAAAAGCCACCACATGGTCACGCCAGGATGATCGAGTCGTCATTGGCCAAAAACTCAGCCCCGCTTGCTACATCGACCAGTCTTTCCCCGCCTCTCTTTATCTCGCCTGGAAATATCATGAAAACTACACCGGAGCTGTCATCGCGAATGCCAAAGTCGGCGGTGACAGCTGCCACCGCGGAGCGATCGTAGGCTCGCTGGTCGCTGCCGAAACTATGAGAGTAACTGGCGGGTTCGACCTCACTCCCTTTCCTGTCGGTTAAGAAGCTCGCGACCTGAAACCCTTTTCATCTCGCGCCGACTTTCCCGAAACTTCCCGGCATGTTTCGTCATCCGACCACTCACCCGCTTTCGCCACATCCTAAAACTCCTCGCCTTAAGGCTCGCCCTCATCACTTTTATGACCTCGGCTTCGGTCAATCCGGTCTGCTTCTGAATCTCATCGAAGGTGGTGCGATCCTCCCAGGCCATTCGGATCACCTTGTTTCTCAATTCGTCGCTCACGTTTAATCAATCAACCCCTTCCCCCAAAACGCAAGTTGTGATGACCCCTGATAAATTTTGCCAAACCTGCGGACGAGCCATCGAGTGGCGCAAGAAGTGGGAAAAGAACTGGGATGAAATAAGCTACTGTTCGACCCGTTGCCGCAAATCGAAACCCAAGGCTCTTGATCGAAAAATCGAAGAGAACATTCTGGGAATTTTGAATCAAAGATCAAATCAAGCCACAATTTGCCCAAGCGAAGCCGCTCGCGCGATCTTCCCGGAGGGTCGATGGCGCGATCACATGGAACAAACCCGCCAAGCCGCCCGCCGCCTCGTTGCAAGTGGCCAAATCGAAATTCTCCAAAAAGGTATGGTGGTCGATCCCTCTAACGCCAAAGGGCCAATCCGGCTTCGGAAAAAGTAAGGACTCTATTTCACCTTCCATTCTCCGACCACCATCGCGTGATCGGAAAGGTTGCTTACCAGAACCTTGCTGCTCAACTCCTCCCAGCCCCAGGGAACAAAAATCCAATCAATTCGGATCTCCGGTTTCGCGGTGGGAAAGGTCGCTCCGCTCGCCTTAGCTTCTTTCCATCGACCGTCATTGAAGACCAAATCAATCGCAGTTGAGCCATCGCCGGCACGCACCGAATTGAAATCTCCAGCAAGAACCGATCGCTCTCCGGCGGACTTAAGCAAGGCCTCCACCGATCCTTTGCGAACCTTCGCATCTCTCGTTTCAGTATGCACCCCACACAGCTCCAAGCTTTCGCCATCTGGCAAATTCACCTCCACTTTCACGCCTTCCTTTTTCCCTGCGGCAATCGGCTCCCACCATTTCACTTCCGGGTATTCCACACCACTCGCATCTTCGATCGGGAAACGACTCAGAATCGCGTTTCCGATCGCAACCCGGAAAAACGGAATGCCCAAATCCAGATTCCGCTGCTCAACGACAAAAGGATATCCACAATCCTCAGCCAATGCTTGGGCCTGATTGACACCGTTACTCCACGTGCAGTTGAAATCCACCTCGTTCAAAATCACTAGGTCCAAATCCTGCTCCCGAATGAGACCAGCAATTTCATCGAGCCTCTGCTTTCTCTCTTTCTTCGATCCACCCTCCCAGTTGGATCCTCCAGGCTCCTCACCGCGACCATGAGCGATGTTGTAACAACCGATCCTCAGAGTTCCATCCCACTTGTCTGCAACGCCGCCATGGCCGGTAACCGTCACGGCCCGACTGCCACTTGTCCCCCTAATGACACCGAACCAAAGCAAAGTGAGAGCAATACCCCACAAAATGATCTTCAAAAATTTTTTTACCATCCTCATTCACCCCAAACAACGTCACCGCCTCATTCATCCACTCAAAAAAGCCTCTAAACTTGCCTTACCAGTCCACATTCGGCACACCTCTTCCGTGCTCAATCTTCTCTATCCAGCCGCACGCGCCATTCTCTTTCGTCTTGATGCCGAACTCGCCCACCACCTCTCGATGTCCGGGCTACGCACCACCGAAAGACTCGGAATTTTAAAATCAATGACGACCGAGCCGGAATCGAAACCGGTCTCATTCGCAGGTCTGACTTTCCCAAATCCGGTCGGTCTCGCCGCCGGACTCGATAAAGAAGCAAACACCATCGACGCCCTCGGCCTCCTAGGGTTCGGCCACGTCGAAGTCGGAACCCTCACCCCCAAACCACAGGACGGCAACGAATCGCCCCGCCTGTTTCGGCTGCCCCAGCACAAAGCCCTTATCAACCGAATGGGCTTCAATAACCCCGGTATCGATCAAGGCCTCGCCAACGCGCGCTCCGCAACCTCCTTCAATGGAGTTCTTGGAATCAACATCGGGAAAAACAAAGTTACTCCCAACGAGCAGGCCAACGACGACTATGCGATCGCCTTCGAAAAAGCCTACCCTTGGGCCGACTACATTACCGCCAATTTTTCGTCGCCAAACACGCCCGGGCTTCGCGATCTCCAGTCCGAAGACGCCGCTGGCAGACTTCTAGAGACACTCAAAAATCTTCAAAGCAAACTTCATCAGGAGACCGGCCGCTATGTTCCCTTTGCGCTTAAGGTCGCTCCCGATCTCGACGAAAAACAAATTGACGGTCTCTCAAACGTCTTTTGTGATGGTGGCCTCGATTTCCTGATCGCAACCAACACGACCCTCGACCGTGAATCAGTCAAAGGTCATCCGAATGCCAAAGAAGCCGGTGGGCTTTCCGGCGCACCGCTGACCACTCACTCGACCGAAGTCATCGCGCGTTTTCATGGCGGTCTGGGAAAGGAGGTTCCAATTATCGGCGCTGGAGGAATTTTTTCAGCGGAAGATGCCCTTGCCAAGAAAGCAGCTGGAGCCTCTCTGGTGCAAATCTACACCGGCTTCGTTTACAAAGGCCCCGCCTTGATTCACGACATCATCCGCGCTTGGTAAACTCACTAGCAACCTTCCGCGCTTCGAGGTCGGCATTGACCACAACCTCCAACTCTTGCGAGTCAATGTGCTCGACCTGATTCATTGTCTTCTCGACCACTTCCCAGATCCCCGGGAAGCTGAGCGCCCGCTGACGAAAAGCTTCGTTGGCGACTTCATTCGCAGCATTTAGAACCGCAGGTAAGGTTCCGCCTCGCTCGCCCGCTTCGCGCGCGAGATTGAGGGCCGGAAAATCATTTTCGCGGGGAGCTTCAAACTCAAGTTTGGCCAAGGTCGGAAAATCCAACGGCTCCAACTCATTCTTGAGACGCTCGGGCCAAACCACGGCATACTGAATCGGAAAGCACATATCGGTCGTGCTGAGTTGAGCCAACACGCTGCCGTCGACGAAATCCACCATCGAATGCACGATACTTTGCGGATGAACCACGACCTCCACCTTGGACATTGGGATATCGAAAAGCCAACGGGCCTCGATCATTTCTAGCCCCTTGTTAAACAAAGTCGCGGAATCGATCGTGATTTTTTGACCCATTTCCCAAGTCGGGTGCTTGAGAGCATCCTCCAATTTAACGTCGGAAAGTTTCTCCGCAGCCAAGGTCCGAAACGGTCCTCCGGAAGCAGTCACGATGAGGCGACGCACTTCATCCGAGCCTCCCTTGTGACCTTCGAGGCATTGGAAGATGGCATTGTGCTCGCTATCAACCGGGAGAATATTGACTCCCTTTGCGCGGGCCGCATTCATGACCACTTCTCCGGCCATCACCAAAATTTCCTTGCTTGCAACCGCGACATCGCAGCCCAACTCGATTGCCCTAAGCGTGGGCCGCAAACCTTCGACTCCGACAATCGCTACCAGAACGAGGTCGGGCTTTGTGGCTTCCACAAGTTCCACCAAACCCTCTCCTCCGGCGAAAACCTTGCGACCGGGTTTCTGAAGCTCATGGCATCGTGAATCATCAGCAAGACAGAGATGATCAACCCCAAACTCTTGAGCCTGTTCTTCAAGGTCCTCCACCCGGGTTCCCGCTGCGAGACCGATAATTTTCATCCGGTCGGGAATCTGGCGAGCCACAATGAGGGCACTGGTCCCGATCGAACCGGTGGAACCTAAAATCAGAACTCGTTTCTTCATTGGATCAACCCGGTTCTAAGGAGATAAAAATAGGTGACTGGCGCCGCAAAACAGAGACTGTCAATCAGATCCAAAATCCCTCCGATTCCGGGCATCAAATTCCCCGAATCCTTCACTTCGAGACTTCTCTTCAGAATAGACTCGGCGAGGTCACCGGCTACTGCGACCAGACCGATCAGGAGCGCCAGGACGCCAACATGCAAAGGAGGGATCCACGACAAGGTATCGCCGGACAGAGCCCAGACACCCCAAGCCGCCAGCTGTGCAAACCCCAAAGCTCCGAAGAAGCCTTCCCAGGTTTTGGCCGGGCTCAGGTGCGGGGCCATTTTATTTTTACCAATCAGAGAGCCGGTAATATAGGCCCCCATGTCGGTAAACTTCGCCGCCGCGATCATCAGCAGAAGCAACCAGGCTCCGGGAACCTCCCCGCTACCTCCACCTTCGGACAGAAAAATGAGACGGTAGACGAAGCATCCAAAAAGTACCGGCACATAGACAAAAGCGAGAAGTCCGTCTCCCACTGCATCGACACTTTCACGCTTCTCGATGCCGTATCTAAAGCGAACGAAGAAACAAAAGATCGTCACGGTGGTCAGACCGGCCAATTCGCCGAAGTAATTGTCGTGCTCCTGATATCCCAGAACCAGGAATGCTCCGGTCGAGAGCGCCACCGCCAATCCAACCAATAAACCAACTGTTCGACAGCCATCACCGGGGAACTTGGAGAACAAGCCACGGAACTCCAAAGCACCTGCCACCGTCAAAAAAGAAACAAGTCCGAAAAAGGCCCACGCATTCTGGGAAACGAAGACCCCCGTCACAATGGCCCATAAAATCAGGGTGCTTGTCAGGCGGGCCCTAAAGACCTCGGCTTTGCTTGGTTTTTTCACCTCGTCCGGCATTCCAGAGATCTTTGGGACAGGGCTCGCAACGGGCAATGACAATTCGTGAAAAAAATTTGCAACTCTTTCCGGGGAGCCCGGTTAGATCGTGCGAATCCGGGAAGCCCCCATACTCCCGACAACTCAGAAAAAAACATTATGAAAACAAAACTGACCTCAGTAATCGTGGCAATCGCCACCTGTGCCCTCGCAACTGCCGAGCCTCCCAAGGGCGAAGGTAAAAAAGGACCACGCAAGCCAAGAGCCGAGCGCCCGGAGCTCACTGCAGAGCAGAAAGCCGAACGCAAAAAAGCCATGGAAGCCCGCCGAGCCGAAATGATGAAAAAATACGACAAGGACGGCGACGGAAAGATGAACGAAGAAGAGCGCAAAGCTGCCATGGAAGATCGCCGTAAGGAGTTCATGAAGAAGTTCGACAAAGACGGTGACGGAAAGCTCAGCGACGAAGAAAAAGCCGCGGCTCGCAAAGCCATGGGTAACCGCCGCGGCGGACCTCGCGGTAAAGGCGGCCCAGAAGGTCGTCAAAAAGGCAAAGGCGGCCCAAAAAAGGGTAAAAAGCCAGCTGGCGAGTAAATCTAATTCCCCCCCCAATACCCAAGTAAACAAGAAGCCCGGTCATTCGTGACCGGGCTTCTTTTGCTCTAAATTGGTTTCGAAAAGGTTCTAAAGTCTACTTCTGCTTGAGGAGATCGCGAATCTCTTCAAGGAGGACCTCCTGCTTCGGAGGTGCTTCAGGAGTTTTCTCCTCCTCTTCTTCTTTCTGCATTGCCCCGATGACCTTCTTAATAACGATGAACACAACAAATGCCATCAACATGAAGGAAATAAGGTCGGTAATGAACTGCCCGTGACTAATGACCACCGCCTTCGTCCCAGCCTCCTTATCCGCCTCAATTAAAGTCCACGTCAGATTTTTAAAATCAACCTTAGCCATCAATGCTCCCAAGGGCGGCATAAAGACATTGTCCACGAGAGATTTTACGAGAACGGTAAAAGCACCACCGATTATAATTCCCACCGCCATGTCGATGAGGTTTCCTTTGAATGCAAATTCTTTGAATTGTTTTAACATTATGATTTTTGGGTTGTTGCAAGCGAAACCTACTCAGGCGAGTAGTAAGCTAACAAGATCATCTTTCCCTCATTGCCACCGAATCTACGGTGAGATACATTTCTTAAATGAAGAGCTTCCTAGCCATCGTAATTCTCTGCACCAGCTTCGTCTCGGGCCAAATCGTGCACTTTCCGGAAATAAAGTGGAAAGAAAAGGAACTCGATCACTTTATGATTCGGACAAATGGCACCGGCACCGATCCGGCCCGCAAGTTTGCCGAAAAAACCTACAAGATCATGCTCGAGATCCTTCCCGGTCTGGAAAATGACTTCGAAAAGAATCAATTTCGAACTCCGGGTGGGCAGGAAGCCGGAAAGGAAGAACAATTCCGCTTCACCACTTATCTCGTAGGAACCGGCGATGACTTTCACAACTGTGTGATGGTTGATGCGAAGCGCTACAACTGGGCCGCAGGTAATGTGCAAATCACCAAGCAGGTCGGGAATTACCTCGACCCCATGAATCGCTACCTCGTCATTTGCAAAAGTGATCCCGCGGAATCCGGTGGCGGACGCGAACAGGATCGGAAGGAAATTCTTGTCCACAGTCTGGGCACAGCCCTAATGAAAAGCCGAACTCATCAGGCAAGCCTTCCCTTCTGGATGACCGCAGGTGTGGGATACTATGCAGAGCACATGGTTTTTGATCGCTGCTCCATCTTCTACCTCGATTTCGAAGCCTATTATCGCGACAATCCCGACGCTAAAGTCGATACCCGTAAAGGCGGATCTTTGGGTCCCGAAGAAGCATGGCCGAAGATCCTGCGCAAGCTCTGCAAGGCTGGAAAACGGGTGAGCCTTGAAGAAACGATGAATGCCGAGATCATTACTCTTTCGCCCAATGAATCGGGATACATGTTTGCGCTCAACTATTTCATGGTAAGCACCGATGAGCGGGCCAAAAAGTATCAGGAATTCATCGCCTCCATCCGTGACGGTAACGAGCCGACCAAAGAGCTCGTTCTAAAAACTTTCGGATACGGAGATGATGCCGCCTTTGAAAAGGATTGGTATGAATGGATGATGAGCACCAAGTTCAAGTAATCGGTAATGCACAAATCAAGACTCCTACTTTTCCTTGTTCTTCTGGGTGGCTCGGGATTGATCGCATTCCTCACGGCCTCCCGAGATGAACCGACCGGGAAAGAACTTTCCAAGACATCTCCTGTGCCTTCGAAGCAGCCAGAACCGCGCCCCTCGAAACGCAGTGAAATCTCGTCACCTCTCCCCCTCGATGAGCGAAAAATCGAGCAAATGGACCCGACCAACTACGAGGTCACGGTCTCCGATCTTGAGCTCGAAGAAGTCGGCCTCCGCATTGAGCGGGAATCACGGGAACGACTGCGAAAGCTCACTGACCGCTACCAGCTCACCGCGAATCAACGCCGCGAAGCCTTCCCGCTTTTGGTGAGCTACCATGCTGATTACACCGATGGCTTGATTGTGAATGGCTTCGAAGCCAGACCACCAAGGGCGGAACATCTCTCGTCTGAACTTTACCTGATTCTCGACCTTACCCAGCAGGAAACCTATCAGGAAGACGTCCTGGCCGACAACGAATGGTGGGGCGAGATACTGGGCCAACTTCGCGCCGACCTCGATCGTTCTCTTTACTCGGGTGATCCCGGCAACAACAAAAAAAGGAGTGATTCCAACCCACCTGCTTCCGGTGATGGCGGGGCGATCGAGCGACGAAAAATCGACCCCGATAAGATCTTCGGAAATTAGTCCAACCGCTTATTTTTTCCTTCGCCGGGTATTCTTGCGGGCCGATTTGCGGGCGGTCTTTTTATTCGAAGGGTATTTCCGCTTTCCTTTGGAGGAGCCTTTCGGTGAGTCGCCTTTTTTGCCACTTGGTTTCCCTTTCGAGAACTTGCGGGCCGCATTCTTTTTGGAGGAACCACCGACCACTTCGACGATTTTAAAGTCGGCTTTCATGCCAATCCGATCGACTTCATCGACCACTACTTTCATGCGGGTTCCCGCTTGTAAAACCTGACCACGACTGTTGGCAAAGCGATCCGAATTGTTCTCGAAGAACCAGCGTCCATCGGGGAACCCTTCCCGCTTCACCAAGCCACGCTGTAGTATGTCAGTGCACTCCATGAAGAGCCCCATTGCTCGCACCTCGGTAATGATGGCCTCAAAAACCGGAGGCTTATCTTCGCGAGATGACAGCTCGAGCCACTCCAACATCTTCATGCGGCGGCTTTCCGTTTCAGCATCCGCACTGGTGCGTTCCGTTCCGGAAATATGTTCGGCAATTTCGATACAACGTTTGGCATCCGGAGTCCGATCCGTTTCCTTGGGCCGATTCCTCAGCAAGGGCTGCAAGGCGCGGTGCATGACAAGGTCGGCGTAACGACGAATCGGACTGGTAAAGTGACAATAGTCAGTCTTCGCCAAGCCATAGTGACCATCCGGAGTGGACAAGTAGCAGGCCCGCTTGAGACTCTTCAAAAGTCCCACTTTAATCGCGGGCTCCTCGAGGGTCCCTTTTGCGGAATCGATCAGCTTTTGAATATGACGACGGTTTGTCAGGTCGCCGGGTTCATAGCCGTGTGAGCGGGCCAGTTCGGCAAATTCCTGAAGCTTGTCCGGATCGGGATCTTCGTGGACCCGGTAGATGGTGGGCCGATGGGAATTCTTCACTTTGCGCGCCACCGCCTCGTTTGCTGCAAGCATGAATTCCTCAATCAGCTGGTGGCTCTCATTATACTCCTCCCGGTGGTAGCCGGTTGGCACTCCCTCATCGTTGAGAATGATACTGACTTCCGGCATGTCCATATCAAGTCCGCCATTGTCAAAGCGACGCTTACGGAGAAGTGAGGCAAATTCCCATGCTTCGCGAATCTTTCCGCCAAGCTTTCCACCCTTACCAGGGTTTTCTAAAATTGCCTGCGCTTCCTCGTAGGCATATTTACGTGGGGTGCAGATCACGGCATCGCAAAAATAGCTCTTTAGCATCCGGCCCTTGGGATCGAAGTCCATGACGGCGCACTTCGTCAACCGGTCCTCCTGGGGAACCAGCGAGCAAATTCCGTTACTCAATTCCTCCGGAAGCATCGGAATGACCCGATCCACCAGATAGGTCGAGTTCCCCCGCTCACGAGCTTCCAGATCAAGAACGCTCTCGGGTTTCACGTAGTGGGACACATCTGCGATATGGACCGCAAGGCGCCATCCTTTTTCAGTCTTTTCGACGAAGATGGCATCATCAAAATCCTTCGCCGTTTTCGGATCGATGGTGATGACATCGCGCTTTCGCCAATCTTCCCGGCGGGCGATTTCCTCGGCAGGAATGGTCATGGGAATCTTCTTGGCAGCCTCCACGACATTCTTCGGGAAAGTCGCATTGATCCCGTGCTGGTGTACAATTGCTTCGACATCCACACCGGGATCGCCGGGCCACCCGAGAACCTCGATAAGGTGTCCCTTGGGGATCTCTTTGGCGTGCTCCCATTCGGTGATCTCCGCGACCACCAGCTGTCCGGATCTGGCGTCGAGAGTATTGCCAATCTCAATCGATGGCGGCAAACGTTCGTCATTGGTCTTCACCGAGGAAAACTTGCCCTTCTTGACAAAAATCCCGGTAACCTTGCTCGAACGTCGTTCGACAATCTCGATCACCCGCGCACGAAGATCGTTATGTTCCTTGGAACCTGAATTGTTCTTTACCAACTTGGCCCGAACGATATCGCCATCGAGTGCGATTCCCATCGAGCGGGGCGAGATGTAAAAACGATCCTGTTCGTCAAAGTCAAGTCCCGTCGCAAGATTCCCTTCATTCGTTTTGTGAGGGAAAAACCAACCGTGGCCTCCCGGGGCCGCCTTAAGTTTTCCAACCAAGCCCTCGCGTGAACGACCTTCGCCACTAACGGCGAAACGTCCTTTCTTTCCTTGAACAATCTCTCCGGCTTCAACTAACTCCGCGATATTTTCGCGAAGCTTCTTGCGCATGCTGCCGGGCAATTCCATGGCCCGGGCGAGCTCGCTCTTGTTAAGCGGTCGTCCACCTTCCTTACCCAAGAGCTTAATGATGCTCTTCTTCATATCCTCTGGTTTCGACATGCGATTACTTTGGACTACTAAAACGATGTTCACAACCACCGTATCTCAACTTCCCGAATGAGAATTAATCCTTGCCGTCGCGCGTCTCTCTAATTTCTCACGCAAAATTCTTCTAGCCTTGACCGGTTGGGGTGCTATTATGTAATGACAATGTAGGTGCAGAAAGGCTTTGATTGCCAAGCTCTCCAAAATCGCATAGTTGTCTCCTCCAAGAATCACAAAACCAACCAAACACCATGAAACACACACTCCCACCTTCGTCGAAACGACGCGGATTCACCCTCGTTGAACTTCTTGTCGTCATCGCTATTATTGCTGTTCTGGCTTCACTGGGCTTTTCCATGTATAATAAGGCAATCCAGCAAACCAAAAAGACGGAGGCCCGCCAGTGTCTCGTGCAGTTGGTCCAAGCTAGTGATGCCTTCTTCGAGGAATACCAGGCTCTTCCTATGGCCAACACTTCAGCAATCGATGCCGAGCAAGTCACTGACAACCAGCTAATGGCACCACTCCTTGGCCTTCGCATCGCCCAAGACGAAAACCCAAAATTCCAGACTTTCTTCGAATGGAAAGTGGCCAAGGGCACCGGAAACTCAGCTGTTGGCGGACTCGAGCGCACCGAAAACCGCGCCGAGCTTCTTGGACCATGGTTCAACCCCAACAAGTCGGATCGCTACTATCGCCTCATGTTCAACTACGACTACGACAACCAACTTCGTGAGCCCCAAGCGCTCGGAAACGAAATCATCTGGGATCGCAGGGTCATCGCCTACCACATGGGCAAAGACGGAAAAATTGGTGGCGCGAATGATGAGGACAACGTTTACAGTTGGAACAAGAGCCAGTAACAACCCCTCCTAAACCTTCCAAAGTCCGGGCATCCCAAGAGATGTCCGGATTTTTTATACCTACATGCATGGAACCAAAACCCCGTCTCTCATCCCGTGGATTTTTTTCTTATCCGCCGGCACAATGGTAGCCAAGCAACCTCCCAGCGAAGTCTTCCCATCCTGTCCCACAAAGTAATAGGGACACAAACGAGCCCGCCCTACCATGATGCGGCGCTCCCCTGTCTCCGGGTCGAAGTAAGGATGCTCAACCAGCTTCGTTTCTTCGAATTCCTGCATGACCCGTGGCTGGCTGTCAAATTCAGTCAGAGCCTCGGTCACGGCAGTTTTCCACTCATCGGCCGGTTCATCGTGCCCGATCGTTACGCCCCGAGAGCCCCACGCCAGTTCGCTAAACCCGCTGACTTTGAGGACCAAGCGACGATCCTTCTGACTAAATTCTCCAACTTCGTCCCAAGAACTCACCTCGAGTCTCGGAATTGCAGCATGCGGCGGGATCTCCGCAGGATCTACCGGCCAGCCATAAGGAATGAGCTCCTTCAACATCTGTATATGACTTCCGCGTAATTCCTTTTCCCAGACCTTGCGCAACGAGGGCATCCAAAACAGAGCAAGCCACAGCTTTTCCTCAAAATGAGGTTTCAAAGGAGGAGTGATTTTTCCACTCTCCGCCAAATCACGAATCGCGGGAATCGACTCCCAATCAAACAGCTCAAAGAATCGATAGGCCTCGCGCGCGCCGGGCTGCCAGTTTTCAGCTTTGTGGACCGAAAAATTTTCGCCCATCTCCGCGGCCAACCAATCCATTTCCGGCCGATAATCGCCTGATTCCTCGGAAACGAGAATATCGGCTCCTTCCTCAAAAAGAGACGCAAAACCATCAAGCATCCCCCTCGCTCCGCCGAAAATATCGAAGCCGGCCGTGTCGTAGGTTTGACTGAGCCACGCCAAGGTCCCGATTCCTCCCGGCACGGCATCCAGTTCAGACGCTGCAAAGCCGTTCTCAGTGAGAAGCAAATCAGGCCGAATGACTCTGGGAGTGACACCACGCTGTCCTTCGGACCGTTGATGCTTGATCATCCACTCTGGTTTTCCGGCATCCAACAACCTGGCAATCCACTCCGGACGTCGCCCTTCCGAGCTGAGACGGTAGAGTTCATCGCCCGCCTGCTGAAATCGATGCAAAGGATGCCCCAAACGAGTAAGGGTCTTTTTTTGAGCCTTACTGAGCTCAAAGGGTTCGGGAGACCAGATCCATTCGCGGTCCGCGAAAAAACCAGCCTTTGGAGCGGCGTTCTTCAGATCAGCAAGAGTCAAGGCAGGCATCTGGCAAAAAATCTATCAAGTCATCGCAAGAGGGCAACCCCTTGAAAGTTCCCCCTTTTCCCATCGTAGTTCACCCGCTGGTAAAATTTCCATTGTCCTTGGAAAAATCCCGCGTATGCAAAAGCCCGTCGCATGTTTTTTCTCAACAAAATTTTCAAACTCCGGGATAAGGCCAATCCGGAAGAGGAAAAGCCCTTTCTCGATCACCTCGAGGATTTACGAATCATGGTCACCAGGGTTGTTCTGACTCTCTTGATCTCGACTCTGGCCTGCTTCGTTTACAAGGACGAGCTCATGTCCATCATCCGCCGCCCCGTCGAGCAGGTCTGGGTGGAACGGCATGAAGCGACATTGCCCGAAGACGAAGAAATCTCCCTTGATGACTGGGAGAAAGCCCTCACCTTTGCGCAGGTTTCAGCTCCCCTTGGACAGTTCGATCAGGAACTCGCTGATCGTTGGTGGAGCAAGGCGACCGATAAAAGAACCCGCAGGCTTACCGAAGCTGCTATTGTGTATCGGGCCGCCCTGAAACTTCCTGAGGAAGATCAGGAGGATTTTATTGCATCCATTTCCGACGATAAGAGCGAAGCCCGTGATCTTGCCCTCAAGTTACTGGTTACCAAACCCTCCGAAAACTTAAACTCGGAGGGTAACCTCCGGCTCATGAGCTCGCTCAAGCCCACCGAGACCTTCATGCTCACAATGAAACTGGCCTTCTTCGCCGGTATTGTGGTCTCCTTCCCTTTCCTGCTCTATTTCCTGCTTCAATTCATCGTCCCGGGCCTCAAGGACGAGGAACGAAAAGCCCTCTGGCCCGCCCTCCTCATCGGCTTTGGCCTGTTCCTTGGAGGTGTTCTCTTCGCTTACTTCTTCGTTCTCCCGAACGTCCTGACCTTCTTTTACGAGTGGGGTAAGAGCATGGGCATCTCCAACGATTGGCGAATCGGTTACTACATTTCCTTTGCCACGACCTTTGTCCTGATCTTCGGCCTCGCCTTCGAGCTTCCGGTCGTGGTGATGACCCTGGTGAAGATTGGCTTGCTGAGTCACAGCATGATGCGTGAGACCCGCTCCTACGCGATTCTCGCCATTTTCGTGATTGCCGCCCTCATCACGCCAACACCGGATATGATGACCCTGTCGCTCCTCGCCGTGCCCATGGTCATTCTTTACGAAATCTGCATTTGGCTCTCCTACTTCCACGAAAAGAAGCTCAAGCGCCTTGAAGAGGAGGAAGAAAAAGAACGCATGGCACGCCTGCTTTCTTCGCCCGATGATGATGATCCCGACACGGATCCTGATGAGAGCCCGGATCCGAATCACGACCCGGATGACGATCCCTATCATCACGAAGATCATGATCCTTACCATCATGACGAATATCATGATGAACATGATCCGCACTACCATCCGGACCACGAAAACATGGACTTGGCTGAAGAAGGTGAACACGAGGATGTCAGCGACGATTACATGGACTACCCAGGTGAGCATCAGGCTCCGGAGGAAGATCCCAACCACGATCCTCTTCCCGAAGACGATCCTGACTACGATCCCCTCCTTCCTGACGAAGATCTGCCGGATGAGGAAAAAGACCGTAAGTGATTCTGGTAAATCCTTCCCCGACCTCCTACTTGTCGGGGCATGCAATCAATGACCGGATTCGGTCGTGCTGAACACGCGGGTGATGGAATCATCGCCCGGGTTGAAATCGCGACCGTCAACCGCAAACAGGCTGACATTCACTTCAGCCTTCCCCGTGAGCTCACCGGCCTTGAAGCCGATCTCCGCAAAACTGTCCTTCGCTTTGTCTCGCGGGGCCGCGTCAACGTTTCGATTCATCTCGAGCGAACCTCGGGGTCGAACGGGTCGCTCAGTGTCGATTCCGCCCGCGCCCAGGAACTCGAGGCTGCTTTTGACGAGATCTCAGGTCTCTTGAATCGACCGGTTCAGCCACAGGCCACCGACTTCATGAAGGCCCCTGGCATCCTGACCTTCGAGCAATCCGGCTGGGACGCGGAGGAAGCAGCGGAAGCGATCCATCCCGCCCTGGAAACCGCCCTGGAAAAGCTTGTCGAGATGAGAACGGCTGAAGGTGCCGACCTTAAGGCGGATTTCCTGGAACGTCTTTCCATCCTCGAAAACCACGCCGCAGTCATCGGCAGGGCCACTCCAAAGGTCGTGGAGCGCCAGCGGGAACTCCTCCACACCCGATTGCGCGATGCTGAAATCGACCTAGATCTCAATGACGAACGCCTTCTCAAGGAAATTGCTCTCTTTGCCGAGCGCTGCGATATCTCCGAGGAGACGACCCGACTTGCGTCTCACATCAATCGTTTCCGCGAGTATCTCGATACCACGGAGCCCGTGGGTCGTTCGCTCGATTTCCTTTGCCAGGAGATAAACCGGGAATTCAACACCATTGGCTCCAAGGCTAACGATGCGGGAATCGGCCAGAACGTCGTCGGCGCAAAAACCGAACTCGAAAAAATCCGCGAGCAGGTCCAAAATATAGAATAATGAAAAAGAAATCGGCACCACTTTCCTTGTTTCTCGCGACTCTAATGGCTGTGGCGGCCTTTCTCCTTTCCTGCGCGGCAATTCCCGAGGCCCCACCCTCGGCCAAGTTTAAGAATAGCTCCATAAAGATCACCAAAGCTCTCATTCCGGATGGAAGGTTCGGTCGACACAAAACGCACTTCATGCGCCCCCGCTTCATTACCATTCACTCAACTCAAAATACCGGTGGTGGAGCAGATTCCCGGACTCATGCCCGGCTCCTTCAGCGAGGCGAATTGAAGTCAGAGCATAATTCCCTCGGCTTCCTCACCTGGCACTTCACAGTTGACGATCATAGCATTTACCAGACATTACCCGCCAACGAGCAGGGGCAACATGCTGATTATGGGGGCACCGGGAACCGGAAGTCACTTGGCATCGAAATGTGTGAGAACGCTGGAAACTCCCGTGCAGCCACCCTCGATCGCACCGCGCGACTCACCGCCGAACTCATGCGGCGCTACAATATCCCACTGAGAAACGTCGTTTCCCACCAACACTGGGAGCGCATCCGCTTTGACGATGGCAAAAACCTCGGCCAGAAAAACTGCCCGCACTTCCTGATGACAAACGGAAAGCCCGGGCCCAAGTGGGACTCCTTCCTGGCCCAAATCAAAGGATACCTCTAGATTTCAACCTCGATGTACTTGTATTTGCTACGGTGCACCCAGACGCTTTGCACCAGCCCCAACAGGAACATACAAATCACAACGAAGGTTCCGGAGTAACTCACCAAGGGAAGCGGAATTCCGGTAATTGGCGTAAGCAGCACGCACATTCCGATACTCTCGAACATGTGAGCAAAGAAGAGGCCGACCACACCGCCCACGATGATTCTCCCCGCCAAATCTCGGCTGTAAAAGGCAATGAAAAGGCATTGGATCAAAAGAAGTGCAAAGGCGGTCACCAGAAGCAAACCACCACGGAAGCCCTGTTCCTCGGCTATGACCGCGAAGATGAAATCGTTGTGCGCCGTCGTCCAGGGAATCAGCTTCTTTGCGTGAAGCGACTGTTGCTCCTCTGTCGCGCCAAATCCTGTCCCTTTCCATCCGGCCTTACCCACCGCTGTTGAAACCCAATAGGCCGCATAAGTCTTGTCCGTATTCTTGACCACTCCGGTCTCGACTGATTCCAGATAAGTCTCCACGCGCTCGGTCCCACGCTCTGACGCCGTCGGAAGGACGGCATAGTAGGCAATTGGCGCCATGCCGATTGAAATTGCGGCCAAAAAAATCAAATAGCGCCATGGAATCCCACTCACCAGCATGATCACCACTGCAACCGGCACCCACACCAAAGCCGATCCCATATCTCCCAATTTCACAACCAAGAGGAAAGGGATTCCGGTTAAGGTTCCGATGAGTAACACCCTAAAAATGGGTTGGCCAAAAAACCGATGGAGTCGGGGCAAATCCTGCGCCAAAGTCGCGATGGCCAGAATCCCGGCAGCGATGGCGCTCTGGGCAGGCTGAAAACTGATTGGCCCGATGCTTAAGCGGTGGGAGACATCATTCACACCCATCGCTTTCACCGTAAGCGCAAGTCCCACCACATACATTGGCACCCCGAGCCACCGCACCCAACGGTAGTCAACCAGAGAAGCCCCGAAGTAAACCAAGGTGCCCAAACCGATCCAAAGCTTCTGTCGACCTGCAAAAAATTCGCCTCCCGCCATTCCACCGGGGCCCGGCAAATGACGCGCCGCACTTTCGATCGCAAAGATCCCAAACACCAAAAGTCCATACATCGTGAGGACGAGGACCCAGTTCATTCCAAGAATTTTCCGGAAAAGAGGTGTCATAGGTAATTCTGGCGCGACCCTAGTCAGCTCCCCAAAGCGATGAAACTTAAAAAACGCCAACCTCTGTAAATTATGACAGAGGATATGTCTCAAAAACAAAGGCCCGGCTAACGCTCAACAGGAACCCCCGAACCTGTATAGGATGAACAACCAACCGGGCCTTTAAACTTTTGAAATAATTGGAAGGCGACAGCTTCAATATCGACAACATGCAGACAAGGAAAAAGAGATCCTCACATCTTCTGCAGATAATCCGGCACATCTTGCTTTTGGCTCGAAGGTGGCGCGGTTGCCGAAACAAAAGACAAGACGCCCCCCACTCCTGCGGCATGTGGTGCATCTAAGAGTATCGCACCTTCAGCGATGGGAAAGACATACGCTCTTCTTTTGTTGGCAATCCAACGCCCCATAAATCCGAGCAAAGCCGCCGGAACAATCACCGCAAGTCCCAGCAAGGTATAAAACAGCCCTTGGTTCAACATGAGCTTCTCCCAAAGGCTCGCCTCGTTGAGGAGCGGGTTGTTCTCATTCGGCATCAGGAACGACTTCCCCCCTGAAAGCGATCCACCTTCATTTGTCACAATCTCTTCCAACCTCGCCAGCCCGGTTGACAGCTGAATCGAAAAGCTATCCAACTGGGAAGCAGGATCGGACTTCTCAAGAGCGTCCTCGATGGCCAAGCGCAATACCTTGTCACGCTCTTCCAGCTTCACCGCATCCACCACTCGATTTGAGTAAACAAGTTGGGAACGGTCCGGGTCTCCCATAAAGTAAAAGACCACGGCCGAAGCCTTGTCTTTATCAAATTCCGCATCCACGAGCGCTTCCAATGACTCGCTTTCCGGCAATCCCTGTGGTCCATCGAAAAGATAAAGGTAAAACTTAATGACGGTATCCCTCGCATGGTATTTTAGGAACCCCTCCCGATCGAGAAACTCCTGCGTTGCCAGAATCTTCTGGGGATCAATCAAATAGCCATTGGGGGACTTCCGAAAATAGACGGAAAGAAATTCCTCTTCAATCAGTTTGGCTCCTTCCTCCGACTCAGGTTCCTCATCAGGGAGTTCTCGAATCGCCGGGTCAAGCTCGATAACTTCCTGCGTTTCAGAATCAAGAACTTCACGTGCGAGCTTCCCCATCAAACTTGAACCGGGAATATACTCTCCTGATTCCAGAGCCTCCAGCTCCTCATCAGTCCACTTCGGCAGTCCGTCCGAGACCTCTTCACCGTCGACAGGTTCCTCGTCGACGTCCTGAGCAAACAGGAAGGAAACCATACCTGCGCAAATCAATGTCAATGCCTTCCTCATCCTTCCGCCTCCCCTATAGTGCCTGCTCCGTCAGGTGATTCCAGATCCCGGGCCACCTCTTGCTCTGTGCCCACTTGCTTTAGCGTCTGCCCGCCCTTGGCCAAAACCGCGATGGGATCCTTGCTCACTCGCCTCCATCCCTTGATTAAGATTGACTCCAGCTTTTGGACCACCGCCTTAAGTGCTCCCGGATAATCACCCTGTAAAAACAGGGGGTGGCCCGCCGACAAGGCCGAAAAGGTCGACCTTTCATCCAGATAAGGCATCAAGGCATACCCGTAAGTGATGGATGCACTCTTTGCATTCACATCAACGAGAATCAGAATTCCTGTGGCATTCGGACGTTGGGACTCGACGTCAACATAATGCGTCCGATTGAGCATCCAAAAACCATATTGCCTCAAGCTATTCAGATCATCGAAAGCCCCCAAATAGATCGCTACAAACAGTTGGGGGAACTTTGACTCAAAGTCTTCCAGAACCCTGCGCATCGGCTCCCGGTCTTTCATCCGGAAAACGCCGGCGACATCCGAGAACTTCTTAAGCTTAATGTCCTCCGTCCCAAAAACCTCATCGGCATGCTCCATCGCAAACCCACAATGCGGACACGAAGTCGCCCCTGGATGGATTTTCTGCACACAGCGGGGACACTTCATGAAAGTTAACTGAAACGAAATAAAAGGAAACGAATCACGACACCAAGCATTTTTACAGGATTTAGCGAGTTTGCGCTCTAATTTTGACGATCAGGATTTTCCGGCTTAGAAATTACAACCGCCTCGCGTATACCAATTTTCACATGCGCGTTCTGGCTGTTCTCTTCTTACTCGCTTCCCCGACATTTGCCAAAGTTGATTTCGCTTCGGAAATTCAACCCATTCTCTCGGACAATTGTTACGCCTGTCATGGTCCGGATGAAGAAAGTGCCGAAGGCGAGCTCAGACTTGATCAACAGGAACTTGCGCTGAAGGGCGGGGACTCCGGCCCAGCCATCGTTCCAGGTAACCCGGGGAAATCCCTCCTCATTTCTCGCATCAATCTTCCCCACGCTGATGACAACCACATGCCTCCTCTCGACAAGAAGGATGCCCTGACGACAACCCAAAAAAATCTTCTCAAAAAGTGGATCGAGGAAGGCGCTGAGTGGGGCGAACATTGGGCATTCATTCCTCCGGTGCGCCCTGAACTCCCTGAAGTCGAAAATCAATCCTGGATCAAAAATGAAATCGACCGCTTCATCCTCGCTCGACTTGAAACGGAAGGACTCGAACCATCAAAACCAGCCGACCCGAGAACTCTACTTCGCCGACTCCATCTCGACCTAGTCGGCCTTCCACCATCGCTCCAGGAACTCAGGAGATTTCAGACCTCTGATTTTGATTCTCAGATCTCAAAGCTCCTCGAGTCACCACACCACGGTGAGAAATGGGGCCGTGAATGGCTCGACGTTGCCCGCTATGCAGACTCCGCAGGCTATGAAAAAGATCTCCCGCGCGAGATGCACTTCTACCGCGACTGGGTCGTTAACGCTTTGAACGAGGACATGGGCTATGACGACTTCATCATCAGGCAGATCGCAGGAGACCTGCTGCCCAACGCAACCCAGGATGATCGCGTTGCTACTGGATACCTCCGAAATTCCATGACCAACGAGGAAGGCGGAGCGAAACCCGAGCAATTCCGTATCGAAGGCATCTTTGACCGTGTCGATGCCGTGGGCAAAGGAATCCTGGGCATCACCACCCAATGTGCGCAGTGTCATACCCATAAGTATGATCCGCTCACTCACGATGAATACTTTGGCATGTTCGCCTACTTGAACTCTATTCGAGAGACCTCCACCCCTGCCTATTCTCCCGATGAAAAAACGCAGCGACGCACAATCAAAAGGGAAATCACCTCGATCGAAAATCAGCTGAAGACCGAGAATCCGGAATGGCAGCAAAGCTATCAGACGTGGCAGGAAGAACTTTTAAAATCACCTCGTACGACGTGGTCCGTACAAAAAATAGCCCAGTATGGTGACGCTGGACAGAAATACCAAAACCTCCCCGACGACTCATTAATCAACCAGGGGTATGCGGCAACAATGATGTCCGCCCCTTTCCAACACCAGTCCAGTTCCATTGGAACCATTCGCACCGTTCGTTTGGAACTCCTCAACGACCCCTACCTTTCACTCAATGGCCCCGGTCGCTCGATGGCTGGCACCGCAGCCCTTTCTGAATACAAACTCCGGGTCGACGGAAAGGATGCCAAATTCAAAACAGCACAAGCCTCTGTCAATCCGCCGCAGGCAAAGATCGACTCCAAGCGCTACCCCTTGAATGCCAAGCGGAGTCCTGATGATCGCACCACCGGGGCCGCCCACTTCGCGATCGACGGAAACAATAAAACAGCGTGGACGACAGATCAAGGACCGGGTCGTTCCAATGTCCCCCAGGTGATTGTCATGGAGCTTGAGGAACCCATCACCGAAGCTGAAAAACGGGATCTCAAAACCTTACTCGTGCAGCGCCACGGTGGCTTCAATTCCGACGACAACCAGACTTTCAATATCGGCCGATTCCGCCTCTCGTTTTCCGATCAAACACCCTCCCCCTTCGATATCCTCCCACCACTTGTTCGCGAGGCCCTCATTTCGAAAAAGCGCACTCCTCGACAAGAAGCCCTCCTCTTCAGTCACTGGCGCTCCAGCACCCCGACCTTCGCGAGTTATCATGAAGAGATCGAAAAACTTTGGAAAAAACATCCCACCCCCGCCGTTGCTCTCGTGGCCGGCGCCGTGGAAAAACCGCGTGTCACCAGGCTCTTTGAACGTGGCGAACAAACCAAGCCGCAGCATCAGGTCAAGCCGCACACCCCGGCTTTCCTGAACCCTATTCCAAAAGGCGACCCCACTTCGCGACTCACTTTTGCCAAGTGGCTCGTTGCCCAAGACTCCCCTACCGCCGCCCGCACGCTCGTCAATCGCATCTGGCAATCCTATTTTGGAACCGGACTACTGGAGACTCCTGAAGATCTGGGCCTGCAAAGCCCCCGACCTTCCCACCCCGAACTCCTCGACTGGCTCGCCGTCGAATTGATGGAAAATGATTGGAGCATGAAGCACATCCATCGCCTCATTGTCTCCAGCGCCACCTACCAACAGAGCTCGGCCCACACCTCGCTTCTGCGGGAAAAAGACCCCAAAAACCGTCTTCTTGCACGGGGACCTCGGTTCCGCGTTCCTGCCGAAACTCTTCGCGACATTCAGCTTTCGACCAGCCAACTCATCAACCTTGAGGTCGGTGGACGCTGCGTCTTTCCTCCGGCCCCGGACTTCCTTTTCCAAAAGCCCGTTTCCTATGGGCCAAAAACCTGGGACGTCGAGACTGATTCACAGCGATACCGCCGCGCACTTTATACCTTCCGTTTCCGCAGCGTGCCCTATCCAATGCTAGCCGTCTTTGATGCCGCTACCGGAGATGCGGCCTGTGTTCGGCGCACGACTTCCACCACGCCGCTTCAAGCCCTAACCACCTTGAACGAATCCATGTCCGTCGAGACCGCCGTCGCTTTGGGGTCTCGTATTCTAAAATCGTCCATCGCCGATGCCTTCGAACATTGCACATCCAGACCTCCCGATACCGGGGAACTGGACCTGCTCAAGGAGCTCTTCGAATCCCAAGTGACATCCTTCACTCCGAAATCAGCTCAAGAATTAATCACTTCTTACAAGCCCCCCACGCTCGATCCCTCTGCACACGATCCCGTTCAACTCGCTGCAGCAACCTCGGTCGCCCAGACACTTCTGAATCTGGACGAGACCATGACCAAAAACTAATTCCGCCATGAACTGCCTTTCAGATATTCAACGCGCCCATTCACGTCGCTGGTTCCTCAAGGACTGTGGCCTTGGACTTGGGGCCATTGCTCTCACTTCACTGGAAACCCGGGCGAACGCACGGTCCGGAAACCTCAACCCGATGGCTCCAAAGCAGCCCCATTTTCAGGGAAAAGCCAAAAACGTCATCTTCCTCTACATGGGCGGGGCCCCAAGTCACCTTGATCTTTTTGACCACAAACCCGAGCTTGCCCGACTCAATGGGACCAAGCCGCCTGCCGAACTTCTTAAAAATTATCAGTCCGCATTCATCACGCCCGATAACAATCTCCTCGGGCCCAAGTTTAAGTTCAAAAAATACGGACAAGCCGGCACTGAAATGGCCGAAATCCTCCCTCACATTGGATCCGTTGCCGACGACATTGCAGTCATTCGCTCCATGCACACCGAGGCTTTCAACCACGCTCCGGCACAGATTCTTCTCTCTACCGGATCACAACAATTTGGAAGACCCAGTCTCGGTTCCTGGGTCACGTATGGCCTGGGTTGTGACACCGATAACCTCCCCGCTTTCGTCGTCATATCTTCCGGCAGCAAAGGCCCGTCCGGAGGCAACGCAAACTTCAACTCAGGCTTTCTCCCATCCGTTTATGATGGAGTTCAGTTCCGCTCGGTTGGTGATCCCGTTCTTTACCTTTCCAACCCAAAGGGTGTTTCAAAGAGCAACCGCAAGGCCGTCATTGATGCCATCAACGAGCTCAACCAACGGCATTTTGACTCCGTTGGCGATCCGGAAATCCTGACCCGCATTGCCGCTTACGAAATGTCGGCCCGCATGCAGGACGTCGCCCCCGAAGTCACCGACATCTCGCGGGAGCCCGAACACATTCAGAAGCTTTACGGGGCAGAACCCGGCAAGCGGTCCTTTGCCAACAATGCCCTGCTGGCCCGGCGCCTTGTCGAACGAGGTGTGCGCTTCGTTGAACTGTTCCACGAATCATGGGACCAACACGGAGGTCTTGTCGGTGGACTAAAAAAGAACTGCAAAGATGTCGACCAAGCCTGCGCTGCCCTGATCAAAGACCTCAAACAACGCGGCATGCTGGAAGACACCCTCATCGTCTTTGGAGGCGAATTTGGCCGCACTCCAATGACCCAGGGAGGAACCGATGGCCGGGATCACCACCCCAATGCCTTCACCATGTGGCTCGCCGGAGGTGGAATTAAAGGTGGCGTCAACCATGGCAAGACCGACGAACTGGGTTTCAATGCGGTCGAGGACAAGGTCCACATTCACGACCTGAACGCCACCATCCTGAACCAGCTTGGCTTCGATCACGAAAAACTGACCACCCGATTCCAAGGCCGTGACTTCCGCCTCACCGACGTCCACGGCCAGGTCATCAAGCCAATTGTCGCCTAATATCTAAACAGAGAGGCTGTCTCCAGATTGCCTGCAGACATTATGCTTCTTGCCCCCTCTCGTTTGGCAACAACCGAACCTAAAACTTTTTGACTGAGTCTTTCAGAGCTTCGAGTTCCGCCTCATCCATCTCGATCAGATGATTCTCCTGCGGAAAAGAACCACCACCGACATCAGCAATATACTCTTTAAAGGCCGTAACACGCTCATCCTGGAGGCGTCGATATTCCTCCGAAAAATCGCGATAAGCTTTTGCATGCCTCGGAAGCCGCTCGTCGTAATCGCCCAGAATATCATCTGAAAATAAAAACTGGGTATCGCAGCCAGCTCCCGAGCCCAGGGACATTAAAAGCATTGAGGTTTCCCCACATAACCAACTTGCCAGTTGATGCGGGACACATTCAATTTCCGCAGCATAGGCTCCGGCACTTTCGAGTTCCTTCATCTTTTCATAAAGTAGTTTTGCCTCCTCCGCTGTTTTTCCGATCGCCCGGTAATTCGTCCAGGTGACATGCCGGGGAACCAGTCCGAGATGACCAACCACCGGGATCCCTTCCCTTGCCATTCCCTCGATAATCCATGGGCTTGCCGAGCAATAGACCGAGCTTGCTCCCATCTCGAGTGCCTGGAAACCCACTCGAATTGCCTCCTCCTGCGACGCCAGACCATGTGGAGTCGCTCCCGAAAGAAAACTATTCGGAGCAGCCTCCACTAGCATCGGAAGCCGTGCCTGGGCCTCAGGCGAATCAAAACTGCAACTCATAAGATCCACTCCCGCCAATTCCGCAGCGGATGCCTCTTCAGGCGATTTTACGTGAATATGAGTCAGGCAACGTTTTCCCTTTAGCTTTCTCAAATCGTGGACCGTAAACTTCTTTCTTGGGCGGATCATCAGGCCCCAACTCTATCCCGCCTCGCCACCGTTCACCAAGCATCAGTTCCGGGATTGTCATTCGGACGTGTTGCCTCACAAAAGAGGACACCCTACGGGATTGACGATTGGACGGGAGAAGTCCCCATTGCCTCATAAAAGAGGACACCATGGCGCAAGCCATGGAAATGAGCAAAAAGAGCGTAGATGAATACACCGAAAAGCTGAGAGAGCGTTACGCTCGAATGACCGGGCGGCAGGCCAAGGGGAAATTACTCGATGAGTATACCGCCGTGACAGGTTTCGAGCGGAAGTATGCGATCAAGGTCCTTGGCGGGAGCCGACGCAAGGCCTCAGGGAAGAGTCGGCGGGGCAGAAAACGCAAGTTCACCCCGGCGGTGGGCAAAGCCCTCAAAACCCTTTGGCAGGCCATGGAACAACCCTGCGGGAAACGCATGCGCGACATGATTCCGCTCTGGATTGACGATCTCAAAGGTGCCCACAAAACGACTCGCGAATCTATTATAAAAATGAGTCCCGCCACCATTGATCGCTGGCTGGCTGCTTACAAAGTCGATGGCCCAAACAAGCGCCTTCCGCCTCGGAGCGAAAACGCGATCAAAGCCCTCGTCGAAATTCGTGCGGAAAGTTGGGGCGAAAGCGAACCCGGTTGGACCGAGATCGACACCGTGGCGCACTGCGGAGGCGACATGTCCGGGAACTTTATCTGGACGCTCACCTCGGTGGACATCGTGAGCGGTTGGACTGAAGTTCGACCGGTCTGGAATCGCGGTAAACACACCACTTTGCAAGGGGTGGAAGCCATCACCCGCGCTCAACCATTCGCCCTCAAAGGCATCGACAGCGACAATGGAGGAGAATTCTTAAACCACCACCTTTACCAATGGGCGCGGGACAAAAAGATCAAACAAACCCGCTCCCGCCCTTACCGAAAAAACGACCAGGCACACGTTGAACAGAAGAACTACACCCACGTGCGTCAACTTCTCGGCTACGACCGAATCGGACATCAAGAAGTCATCAAGCCACTCACCAAGCTCCTCGAAAAGTGGAGCCTGTTTAAAAACCTCTACTGCGTGACCATGGAGCAAATCAGCAAAACCCGTGAAGGGAGTAAAGAGATTCGCCGCCACGCGAAGCTCAACCGAACCCCGGCGCAGAGATTACTGGAGGGAGGGAAAATCAGCGTGCAACAGCGAGCCTGGATCGAGAAGCAATTCGCCACGAGCAACCCCTTCGAAATGAAGGAAGAGATTGAAGAAGAATTGAAAGGAATCTGGAAATTGGTGGAGAAATTGGATCTGAAGGAAGCCCAAAAGTGGCAAAGCGACCTTGCTGATGAAGGTCCGCCTCCGCTACGCTCCGGCAGCCCTTCATCAGCAAGGGATCAACAAAAAAACCAAGCCGCTACGGTGTCCTCATGAATGAGGCAATGGAGCGATCATTCAGTCACCTTATGGTGTCTTTCTTTAATGAGGCAACAGGCAGGGCCATCCAGCTAGGGAGAGTAAACGACGTTATCAGCCGATTTCCGCAAATCAAATCCACCTTGCGACCCGAAATCCTAATTCTTAGACACTTTCTGGAGGCCGTCACATCGAAAACATGAGGCCAATCAGTCAAGTTTTCCCTAGCTGGATGACCCTGCATACCCTCTTATGAATAAGTCGGTTCGAGACTTGCTCTGCCTTAAACCAGAGGTTCATGACCTCCTCTGGACCAGTCGGCAGCTTGGCCGAAATCGCACCAAGCGCCTGGAGATGGTCAAAATCACAAGCCCGACTCAACGCTCAACCTCTCCACGACCCAGATCGATCAGCCGCGAGAATAAGTGCTCCCCGCCAACCCGCAGCCCGCAGTGTTCATACTCGCTGGTGTAAAAGGCATTCATGTTCGGCACCGTATCAACGGTTTCACGGGAGAATTTCATATTCACAAACATGTCATCGGCATATACGGCACAAGCCACCGGGACGGTATTCCGGGCAAGAACCTCCGCATCATAAAGCGGGGGCCAATCCGACTTTTCAGCGAGAATATCAGCGGCTTCTTTCATACCCTTGAGCTCCGCGATTTCATCGAACATCCAAGGAAAGATCATCTCCCCATAAAACAAGAAATCCTCATAGTCATCAAAGTGGGCATATTTTTCTCGCTGAACCGCATCACAGGCCCAGCCACTTGCGGTTCCTTGCGCGTAAATCGCCTCGTGTAAGATCGCAAAGATCGGATTGGTTCGAAACGGAATCGTCGCCTGCAAGCCCAATTTGAAAGTCTGGCTGATCATTTCCTTCCCACCCGCCTTCACAAAGGATTCCTCGAGAAGAAAGTGAATCTCCTCCGCAGTGTGGGCAAAACCTAATTTGATCCCAAGGGTCTGCACCATGCGGGGGGAGATCCGGTCACCGTTTGGGAAAAAGACCTCATTCTCCTCCAGGTGCCTCGCGAGCCTGGTTAGCCGGGCTTTATCCATCGGGAACTTTTCAAAATACTTCCGGTTCCTTTCTTCCACAAAAGGAAAGGTTCCCTCGTAAATCTCGCGCGCCGTCCGTCCGAGTCCGGGAACTCCTCCGAAGATAAAGCACTCCTTTAACCCTTCCGGGTGAAGACTCAGGTAGGTCATCGTACACCAGCCTCCATAACTCTGACCGATCGTTGACCAAGGTCTCCCGGGACTCATCCGGGAACGAATCAACTCCGCATCCCGCACGATATTATCCTGTCGAAAGTGCGTAAGATACTCCGCCTGTGCCGCCGCATTACCTTCCAAGGCCAAGGTCTGGTGATCGACCGGTGTGCTCAGGCCATTCCCGCGGGTATCATACATCAACCCCCTTTCTCCCCATCTCCGATCCCTTCAACGGCGACCTCAAGCGCCCCACGCAAAAAGCAAATTCCTAGCAGTCACGCAATCCCCCAAAGCGAGCCATCCCTAAACGAATGGCTCGTTTCTTATTCAGAGGCATGATTCGTCCCGATGCTCTCGGTCGGACATGACTCCATCGCCTCGCGGGCCAACTCCTCCTCGATACTTGTTTCAGGTTGTTTGTAAACGTAGGAGAATCCCCCGTCATCGTCACGACGGAAGAGCGCCGGAGCAATATCGGGACACATTCCGCAATCAATGCAGGAAAGATCGTTGTAAAAGCGTCCGGGAACGTTTAGGGGGTGCTTATCATTGGAATCTGCCATTTTTCTCGAGCCCTTCTAGTGGGCAGCACGCCCCTTCCACGATCTTTAGATTTGAATAAGTGCATAGTTTTCATTTATTGATGCGCCATTAGCATGAATCACCCCCTCGACCTGAGCAGCCTGTATCTCATTCGTATCGTCGCGGATTTCCGAAGCTTTTAACAAGCTGCCAGAGAAGCCGGGATCTCTCAAAGCGCTCTCAGTCGACAAATCTCCAATGCCGAGGCGAGACTCGGGGTAAAGCTATTTGAACGAACGACCCGGCGAGTCACCATCACGGAGGCCGGAGCGATCCTGCTCCGGGAAACAGCTGCAATCCCGAATCTTTTGCAAGGAGCCTTGCGACGAATCGAAGAGGAATGCCTGAATGCAAAACCGACAATCAAGATCGCCATCTCAAATGAAATCTCCCTTGCACATATTCCAGGAATCTTCCAGCTAACCGCGAGCGACGCTAAAATCGTAGTCTCACAGGAGACCACCCTTTCTCTTTTGGATGGCCTACATGAAGCCCGCTACGATCTCGGTATCTTCGCCAAGGCGGAAACCCATAGCAACGAATTCACAATCTAACACCGTATGGCGGACCCATTCATTCTGATCGCCCCTGCAGATCAAATTCCCCCTTCGAGTGTTGAGGATACAGGTGCAACTGCCTGGATTTTACCGCCACCAGATACCCCGGCCCGGGCACTGATCGACAAAAGTTTTCCAAACCTCCAGGTATCGATGGAGATCGACAACTTCGACCTCATCATTCAGCTCGTGGCCCTCGGACACGGACATGCCTTTGTCCCTCGACGAGCACTGAGTAACTTCGCCCGAAAAAAGCTCATCCAAAAAATTGCTCTTCCCCGGCCACTCGTGCGAGAGCTTGTCGTCGCTGCGCCCGTAAATCTAAAACCCAGCGAATCTATCGAAAAATTTATCCGGCAAATCCTCTTTTCTTAATCTCACCCCGGTTCTTCGTGTCCTCAACCGACAAGAGGCCTCATTGACTTCCGATGACAATCTTTCCTACACTGGGACCCGATGAATCGATTGCTCACGTTCACAACTCTATTTCAGGTCGCTGCGATTATTTTCGGAGTTCTCCTGGCATCTGCGGGAGTCAAGTTCTGGAACTCCTATGATTCCTCTGACTTCGGCATGCCACCCATGGCAGTCTTGTGGGCCCGGTGGTTTTCAAGCTACGGAGCTTTATTTCTAATTCCGATCGTCATTTGGTTCGGAGTCGTTTGGAGCTACAACCAAGAGCATCTCAAAATACCTCTTACCGAAAAAGCGCTCAGTGTGGCATGCCTGGGAATAACGATCGCCGTATTGATTATCGGCCTGATGCCAGGAATTCTGATGTTTGCCGCGATGCATTGGTAATGTCGCAGCCACCCTCTTTGGCCACCCGGCCTATCCTATTGTAATCCATGTCGGTTCCAAAAGGCCCTCAAATTTCCGTAGGATCCTTTGAAAACATTGCGCTCCAGCACCCGGTCCATGCTTCCGAAATACTTGGGAAAACGATAGCGTCCGTGACGATAAACCTTGGCATTTGAACGCCGATTTTCCCAGCTCACCCCACCGTATTGCCACATCGTCCAGGTCGACCAAACACCATATTGATCAGCAAGAGCTTCAGGAGTTCCGGGAGGAGAGAACATCGCGGTTTTTCCACTCTCATGTGAATACAATGCCACCCAATAGGGAGCCCGACGCAGTCGCGCCTTGGTGCCGCGGTCTGCCGCCCGCATCTTGATTTTCAAATCCTGACTGTTCTCAAGATAGGCCACCGGAACCACCCCGGTCCGCTGCTCGACCCGATCCTGAAAGGCCAGGATCGCCGAAACCGAAAGGTCGCCATCGTAGTCACCACACAACAACAGCGGGGCCGCCCCGGCAGGACGTCCGCGATTGAGCGACCTGACCCGATCCACAAATTGATCAGCTTGGCGCCGCTCACTCATGTGCTTCTGCACCCGGTAGTAAACTCCAGCCAACAAACCCGCTCGATCAGCCGAACGAATGAATGCCCCACATTTCTCATCAAGATTACCACCTTTGCCGGCTCGGGCGATGAGCCCCTTCGCACCATTGGCCCGAAGCGCAGTCACATTGTTCTCCGAATAACTCCGACCCGAGCGCGATTTCTCCTTCGGATCATAGGCCGACACATTTATGATATGTTGGAGCCCCCCACTCCGACTTGGAGTCACCGCAGCCCTGCTAAGTGCATTGGGCGACTGGGTCGGCGGTGGATCCGCGGTGCAGTGAGCAAGAACCATCACAACTGGAAGCAAGATAAGATACTTTATCATTTTGATCCCACAACCTAACTCCCTCGAACTCCTCATCAATGTAAAACCTTTTCAAAAGGATCCCGCTATTTTGGGACATGGGAATGAACCAATTTCGCAGTCTGATAAAACTGCTTTAAGGTCAAGAAGTTGGATAACCCAAAAAGTTCCCGAGTCCTCGCCGGATGTTTGCTCCGCGGATCGTAAACACCTTCCCCTTTCGCTGATAAGACAGCGGGCTTTCCGGACATCATCGCTCTCCAAGTGAGACAACGCAGAAATTCATCATCATGTTTGTGAAAGAGGGATTTCTCCCAAAAAGGAATCTCTTGTGGAAGTGCTTCGGCAGCCCTCGAACTATCGCAAACCACCAATGAGGGATGCTTTTCGGCTTCGAGCATGATTTCCTTGAGTGGTGTCAGCGGGTCAGGCTCGACATTAGGCCTGGGAAATGGAAGCATCATAACATGTGTGTAAACATGCTTCTCACACAATGGCATAAACCTTCGCAATTCCAAGATCTCAAAGCCCTTCTTTTTACCGGGCACCGGCACAGTCATCAAGAAGGTGAAGACAAACGCCTCAAGGCCTTTTCTTTTCCTGTCTTCATTGCCTCTCTTCAATCGCCTCTCCACGTGCTTTCAAATCAAGGTGAATGGGAGCCCCCTGCGGCCCGGCCTCACCTGCAGGATTAATATGTTCGATCGGTGGGAATCCTTCGTTTGAATAATGCTTCAAGCCATCTCCCAAGATTCCTCCCGCCAAGGGTCCGTCACCCGGAATCACCACAACCGGCACCACCGTCTTCAGATAGGTCTGATCAGTTTCCTCGAGTTGATCGATCCGCAGTTCCACATTCCTTCCACTTTTTGATCTGAGGGTGACCGTCTCCCAACCGTATGCAACCAGCTCAGCCTCCATCTTCGTTCCAGCCGATGAGGTCCATACTCTCGGTTCCGCAATAGCTATCCCCGGAACTGCGAAAAATATCATCAAAATCCACCCCAGCTTCATCAAGCCGGGTGATAATCTTGAAACTCACAAACTACAATTCAAAACCAAACCAGGCGTGACACGGTACTGCCAGCGGGAGGCAAAAACTTCTTCTTATGCCCCCCCATAGACCTGACAGTCTTTTCCCATTTCTTTGCTTAACTCACGACCTTCAAACCGCTAACTCTTTCCCGAATCATGAGAACACTTGCCATCAGCGACATTCACGGCTGCCTCGCCCCACTGAAACAAATGATCGAGGTCATTGCGCCCACCCCTGAAGACCACCTCATTTTCGTCGGCGACTACGTCGATCGCGGCCCAGATTCCAAAGGCGTCATCGAGTTCCTCATCGGTATTAAGGAAAAATACAACGCCACCTTTCTTAACGGCAACCATGAGGAAAAATTCCTCCTCTCCCGCATCGATCACACCGATCTCGCCCACTGGCTGGATGCGTGGGGTGGCGGCGAAACCTTGGAATCCTATGGAGGCATGGATGCCGTGCCTGAGCCACACTGGGACTTCATCCGTCACACCCAGCCCTATCACGAGACCGAATCCCACATCTTTGTTCACGCCAACCTCGAGCACGATATCCCCGTCTCAAAGCAGCATTCTTTCACCCTGATTCACAAAAAATTCGGCACCCCTCTCCCTCACCAATCCGGGAAAATCATGGTCTGTGGCCACACCGCCCAAAAAGCTCCCCACCTTCCCCTCAATCTCGGCCACGCCATCAATATCGATACCGACGTTGGCCGCGGCGGCTGGCTCACCTGTCTGCACGTCGAGGAAGGTCACTATTGGCAAACCAACGTCGACGGCAAAACCCGCGACGGCTCACTCAATTCGCAAAGCTCATGAAGTCTTTCTTATTTTTCCTCCTCACCATCGCCGCTTCCGCGAAGCCCAACATCGTCTTCATCATCGCCGACGACTGCACCTTTCGCGACCTGGCTTGCTACGGAGGTCAGGCCCACACACCACACATCGACAAGCTCGCTGACCAGGGCATGCGCTTCACCCGCTGCTTCCAAACCGCGCCCATGTGCTCGCCCACCCGGCACAACATTTACACCGGCCTTCCTCCTGTCGTCAGCGGCGCTTACCCGAACCACACCTTCGTCGCTCCCGAAACCAAGAGCGTGGTGCAGCACCTTTCCGGCCTCGGCTACACCGTCGCCCAAAGCGGCAAAACACACGTCTCCCCCGGCAGGGTCTTCAGTTGGAAAAAAATCCCTGGCGGCAAGAATCCTGAGTTTAAAAAAGTCGGCTCGTTCATCAAGGAACAAGCTGAAAACAAACAGCCCTTTTGCCTCTTACTCTGCTCCAATGAACCACACACCCCGTGGAACAAAGGCGACCGCGACCGCTACCCCACCGACAAAGTACAACTTCCCCCGTACTTCGTTGACACTCCCGAAACCCGCGACGGCTTCTCCCGCTACCTCGCCGAGATCACCTACTTCGATTCGCAAGTCGGCGAGGCCATGGATCTCATCGAAAAGCACGACCTGACCGACAACACCCTTTTCATCGTGACCTCAGAGCAGGGGAACTCTTTCGCCTTTGCCAAATGGACCTGCTATGACAACGGGCTACAGACTGCCCTTATCGCCCGCTGGCCTGGCCACATCAAGCCAGGTTCAGAAAACCCCGCCATGATCGAATATCTCGACCTCCTCCCCACCTTCATCGAAGCCGGCGGCGGCACCCCGCCCGCCCACCTTCGAGGTGAAAGCCTCCTCCCGGTTTTCGCCGGAAAACAATCCCACAACAAATTTGTCCACGGAATCATGACCACACGCGGAATCAACAATGGCTCCCCTCACTACGGGATTCGCTCGATTCGCTCCGAAACCCACAAACTGATCTGGAACCTCACCCCCGAAATCAAGTTCGTGAACGCCTGCACCACTGCTCCCGAATTCAAGAGCTGGCTTGCTCTCGCCGCCAACGGCAACCCAGATGCCCTCGCTAAAACTTCGCGCTACCAGTTGCGCCCCGAGTTCGAACTCTACGATATCATAAAAGATCCCCTCGAGATGACTAATCTCGCCGAAAAGCCCGAATTGGCCGAAATCCAAAAAGCCCTCCACCAACGCCTCCGGAACTGGATGAAGTCCTGCGGAGATCGCGGCAAAATCACCGAAATGGAAGCCCTCGAGCATATGACAGGAAATCGGAAGAAACGGAAGAAGACCTCAAAAAGTCTGAAAACCCCTGAAAAAAAGTGATCTGGGCGTCAAATTCATCTCCCATTCAGGTTTTTTGAAACTTTTTTTCGTAACTGCGGTTTATTCATGTGACCGGAGAAAGCCATGAAGCCGAACCATCAAAATACCCCCCCCTCAGATTTCGACGCTGAACTCGAAAACGATGCCGTCTGGAATCTCCTCGATGACGCCACCGCGGCCAATCCGTCCCCCCGTTTTGTGCAGGATACCCTCCGCCGGGTGCGTCTTGAGGTGGTCGAACAGAAGTCCCCGTGGTGGAAGGCCCTTTTTGCCCCCAAGCCTCTCATCGGAGTCGCTGGTGCCGCTCTGGCTGCAATCGCAATTGTGATCTCGCTTCCCTCCTCTCCCGCTCCGTCCGACGAAAAAATCGTGGACAATACCGAGGTCACTGATGACTTCGACCAGCTTGAAGACACCTTCGCCACCGAACTCCTCTCAGGAGCGGCCGAAGATCCAACCCTTCTTTCCGACGAGGAAATCGTCGCTCTCCTTTATTAACAGCTTACTATGAAATTCCTCCTCCCCCTCATTGCCACTATCCCGGCGGTTTTCGCAAAGCCGCTTCCGCTGGATGTGGTGCGCAACACCGCCCGCGAGCTCGACGAGGTTCTCATCGCCGGGCAGAAGACCGAAGGCATCAAGGCAAACCCCATTGTGGACGATGCCACCTTCGTCCGCCGGAGCTACCTGAACATCATCGGACGACTCCCAACCCACGACGAAGCACGCTCCTTCCTCGAATCGTCCGACGACGAAAAACGCACCCAATTGATCGACTCCTTGGTCGAGTCTCCGGGTTTCAATTCGCGCCTCTTCAATTTCTGGACGGACCTCCTTCGCGTTAAAACGAATACCGAACACAACGGTCTTGGCTGGCATGTCTGGTTGAAGGATGCCGTCGAAAACAGCATGCCTTATGACCAGATGGTCGGCGAGATGCTCGCGGCCGAAGGTCACGTTGCCGAAAACCCTGCCGTCGGCTACTACCTCCGCGACCGTGGCATGCTCCTGGATAATGTCAGCAACACTGTTCAGGTCTTTCTTGGCCAACAAATCGGCTGTGCCCAGTGCCACGACCACCCGTTCGATGACACAACCCAAATGGAATATTACCAGTTGGCCGCATTCCTCGGAGGCACCGACTACCGCTTCGATGGTGGCCGCGAAAAAATCAAAGAGGCCATCGGCTTTGATCCCGACAGGCGCCCCAAGAAACCTTTCAAGAACATGACCAAGGAAGAGCGCCGCAAGTTCGCCCTTCAAGCAAAGAAAGCGAGAGAAAGAGCCAACGCTAAAAAAGGCGAAGCCCGCGCCATCGGTCAGGTTTTCCGCTACCACAACCGTAACGCACTCGCCGACAACACCGCCAAGCAACTCAAGCTCCCCGTTGACTACCAATATGAAGACGGTAAGGCCGGCGATGTTGTGAAGCCTGGCTTCCTCTTCGGCCTCGACACCAAGGACGTGAAGCCCGAACAACGACGCGAATACTTCGCCAAGTGGGTCACCTCTCCCAAGAACCCCTACTTCACCAAGGTCATCGCCAACCGCATGTGGAAATACGCCTTCGGATACGGCCTCGTCGCCAACCCCGATGACTGGAGTAACTCGCCCAAGCCCCACTACCCGGAACTCGTCGACTACGTCGAAAAAGCGATGCTCGCTGCCGACTACGATCTCAAGCAATTCCTCCGCATCCTTTATCACACCAAGCTCTTCCAGCGCGAAGTGACCACTGAGGAACCTGCCCAGGGATTCTCCTTCCACTTCGAAGGGCCCATCCTCCGCCGACTCAGTGCCGAGGAAATCCGTGACTCATTCGTCACCCTCGCTGCCGGGAATATCGATTCCAACACTAACAACGGACTCGAAGAAGCATGGGATGACTACGTCGAATCCTTCGATTTCCTCATGAGCACCAACAGCAAACAGCTCAAGGAAATCAGCTCCGCTGTCATCGAAGGAGAAAAGCAGCGCCGAGCCCTCCAAAAGAAGGTCTCGCTCCTGCGCACCAAAGCAGCCAAGGCTCGTGCAAACGGGAATATGATGGCCTTCCGTGAAGTCTCCATGGAGATCAGACAGGCCCAACAAGCGGCCGGGAAAGGCTACAAAAAAGGAAAAGGGATGAGAGAAAACGGCGCCGTTGCCAAGTCAGCCCCCGCCCTAGCCCGCCGCGCCCGCCCCAAGCGTCCCGACCAGCCTGAATTCCGGATGCGCGCCTCCGAACTTCCCGTTCCCGCCCGCGGTGGCACCTTCATCGCCGAGTTCGGTGGGTCCGATGCCGAGAGCCCTTCGGCCGCGCACACCGAGGCCACAGTCCCACAAACCTTGCGCCTCCTGAACGGACTCGAAACCAGCCTTCTCACCAACAGGAAAAACGCCTTCGCCCGCTCTCTCCGTGCCATCGAATCACCTTCCAAACGACTCGATTTCCTTTTTCTCAGCCTCTACTCCGCCTTCCCGACCGAAGACGAGAAAAAGGCTTTCCTCCCCGAAATGAGAACCCCCGAAGCGACTGAAACATTCGCCCGGGCCATCCTCACCTCCAACCGTTTCCTCTTTGTCCAATGAACCCTTTTAATCAACTCGACGACCAAAACCGCCGGAGCTTTCTGGCCAACACCGCCCGCACCGCCTTCGGCGTGACCCTGGGTGGCGCTTCCGCGTCCTGGTTCTCCTCGGCAGAAGCTGCCGAAGCGATCAAGCAGTCCAACGGTAAGGCCAAGAATGTCATCTACCTCTACATGTCCGGTGGCATGACCCACATCGATACCTTCGATCCCAAGCCCGACGCTCCCTCCGAGTATCGCGGTCCCATCAAGGCGATCTCGACAAAGGTCGATGGAATCCAGCTCGGCCAGCACTTCGAGCGCACCGCCAAGCACACCGACAAAATGGCCATCGTCCGCTCCATGACTTCCACTCAAGGAGCGCACGCCCAGGGCAACTACCATATCCACACTTCTTACACCCAGCGGGCTTCCATCACCCACCCATCTCTGGGCTCTTGGGCCAACAAGCTCGATGCGGATCGACTCAACGGAACCCTCCCTCCCTATGTCACCATTCACAGTGGCAACAACCACCCTGGAGCAGGATTTTTCGAGCCCAACGTCGCCCCTCTTCCTGTCGGCGACGCCGAGAAAGGACTCCAAAATTCCAAGCGCCGCAGCAACGTCTCAGAAGCCGCCTTCAACCGCCAGATCGCCCTCCGTTCCAAGCTCGACGCCGACTTCGGTTCGCGCTTCAAAAAAGGACAGCGCAGCGTTCGTGCTTACGACGAAATGTTTAACTCCGCCGTCGGCCTGATGCAATCCAAGGATCTCGAAGCCTTCGATCTCTCCAAGGAGACCAAGGACGCCCACGCCGCTTATGGCGTCGACAAATTTGGCAAAGGAGTTCTCCTTGCCAGACGCCTTGTCGAACACGGTGTCCGCTTTGTCGAAGTCCAACTTGGCGGCTTTGACTGGCACTCCGATAACTTCACCAAGGCTGACGAAAAACTCCCCATTCTCGACCAAGCCTACGCCGCCCTCCTCACTGATCTCGAACAGCGTGGCCTCCTCGAGAGCACCTTGGTCGTCATCGCCACTGAGTTTGGCCGTACGCCAAAGATCGACGATGATGCGGGTCGCAACCACTTCCCAAAAGCCTTCTCCTTCGCCCTCGCCGGAGCCGGCATCAAGGGCGGAACCGTTTACGGCGAGACCGACAAAACAGCCTCCAACGTCATCACGGAAAAGACCAGCGCTTCCGACTTCAACGCCACTATCGCCGCCGCCATGGGATTACAGCACGACCAAGTCGTCTTCTCCCCAACCAAGCGCCCGTTCAAGATGGGAGGCAAAACCGGCAAGCCCATCACCGAGATTCTCGCCTGATCCTCCCCAGCGACCTCGACTCTCTCAAAACCAGCTCCCCACAACGGGTGCTGGTTTTTTCTTGGGAAAAATTCCCACCCAGATCCCGTATCCAAACTAACATCTCTTGGTATCCCGAAATTTCCACCTAAGTTGCCCCAAGAACCCTTTCTTTTATGTTTTTTCGAAACTCCCTCGTCCTCCTTTGCTCGGCCCTGCTCTCGCGTGCCGAGATATCCTTCAATCAGGACATCCGCCCAATCCTTTCCTCCAAGTGCATCATGTGCCATGGACCGGATGATGGCGTTGATGCCAAGGGCAAACCCAGCCGCAAGGCCGGACTCCGCCTCGACACCCCGGAAGGAGCCTACGCCGAAAAAAAAGGAATCGCCGCCATCGTTCCCGGTTCCCTCACCGACTCCGAAGCATGGATCCGCATCACCGACGCTGATGACCCCATGCCCCCCCGCGATGGCCACGCCAAAGCACTCACCTCCGGCGAAAAAGAACTCCTCAAACAATGGATTCAGCAAGGTGCAAAATACGAAGACTTCTGGGCCTTAGTTCCCGCCAAAAAACAAACACCTCCCGCCGTTGATAACAACGCCTGGCCCAAGTCCGACATCGACAAATTCACCCTCGCCAAAATCGAAGCCAAAGGAAAGCAACCGAAGTCCCGCGCCAACAAACGCACCCTCATTCGCCGTCTCTCGCTCGACCTCACCGGCCTCCCGCCCACTCTCGAGGAAATCGAAACCTACATCAATGACACCTCAACCGAGGCCTACCTAAACCTTGTCAACCGACTCATCGCCACCCCCGCCTATGGAGAACACATGGCAAAGTATTGGCTCGACCTCGTCCGCGTCGCCGATACCAACGGCAACCACCACGATCACTATCGCGACCACTCACCCTATCGCGACTGGGTCATCCAGGCCTTCAACAAAAACCTCCCATACAACGACTTCACCAAATACCAAATTGCCGGTGATCTCTATCCCGAACCCACCCAAGACCAACTCATCGCCTCCGGCTTTAACCGCCTCCACCTCATCATCGACGTCGGCACCGCCCTCCCCGAAGAATCGCACTTCAAAAACGTCGTCGACCGCGTCTCCGCTGTCGGCACCGCTTTCATGGGTCTCACCATGGGCTGCGCCGTCTGCCACGACCACAAATACGATCCCATCACCCAGAAGGACTTCTTCCAGATGTATGCCTTCTTCAACAACTTTGACGGCACCCCCGAAACCGGCGGTCGCGGCACCCCCGACTTTTATCGAGGCCTCCAAAAACCCTACATTGAACTCCCTAACGCCGATCAAAAAGCACACCTTGCCTCCCTCGATCAAAAAATTAAAGCCACTCAATCTAAAATCGCTGAACTTAAAAAACAGCAAGCCACACCTCCTAAAGCTGCTGAAACTTCCAAAGCTCCCACTTCTCCAAAGCCCGATCTCACTCCCAAAATCAAACAGGCCGAAAAGCAGGTTGCCCATCTTCAAAAACAACGTGCCTCATTCACCCGCCAAGTCCGCGGAGCCATGGTCATGCGCGAGCGCAAGGACGTCAAAAAGACCCACATCCGCGTTCGTGGTAACTACGACCAACTTGGCGAAGAAGTCACCCGCGACACCCCACACTTCCTGCCGGCTCTCAAAAAATCCGGTGACGTCGCTACCCGCATGGACCTCGCCAACTGGCTGGTCGAAAACGAAAATCCTCTCACCGCCCGCGTCGCCGTCAACCGCTTCTGGCAGCAATTCTTCGGCACCGGACTCGTTAAGACCTCCGAAGACTTCGGCGCCCAAGGCACGTGGCCTTCTCATCCCAAACTCCTCGACCACCTCACCCTCCAATTCATCGAATCCGGTTGGGACGTGAAGAAGCTCGTCAAGGATATCGTCCTCACCCAAACCTACCAACAATCCTCCTCAGGCCCCTCTGTCGATTTCGAAACCGACCCCGAAAACCGCCTCCTCGCCCGTGGCTCCCGCACCCGCCTCGATTCCGAAGTCATCCGCGATCAACTGCTCGCCGTGACCGGCACCCTGAATCGTGAAATGGGCGGGCGCTCCGTGAAAACCCCACAGCCAGCAGGCATCTGGAAAATGGTTGCCCTCCCCTCATCCTATCCAAACTCCTTTAAGGCCGATCCCGCTCCCGCTGACAAGCGTCGCTCGATTTACACATTCTGGAAACGCGGCCTTGCCCCGCCCCAAATGACCATCTTCGACGCCCCCAGCCGTGATGCCTGTATCGCCCGACGCGAGCGCACCAACACCCCGCTTCAAGCTCTCCTCCTCATGAACGAGCCCGAGTATTTCAAAGCCGCTGCCCACAAAGCCAAAACTCTCATGGACCAAGAAGGCACCGATGACGAAAAGCTCACCCGCCTCCACGAAACCGTCACCGCCCACAAGCCTTCCGAAACGACCCTCAAAGTCCTCAAAGATGGCCTCGCTACCTTTCGTAAAGACGGCGATGATCACTTCGCCTGGACCATGATCGTCCACACCCTCCTCAACCAAGACTCCTTCAAAAATAAGCAGTAGCCGATAGCTCCCGCTTTCGGAATCTCCCCCAACCAAGCGTTCACTGTTCCAATCTCAAAGTTCACTTCCCATGTTCGATCCACAAACCCGCCGCCAATTCCTCAACACCACCGGCATGGGCCTCGGTGCCACCGTCCTAGGCAACCTGGCAGCCCAAGCCGCCCAAACCGGAGGACACGGTTACCACCTCCCCAAAGCTCCCGCTAAACGGGTCATCTTCTGCTTCATGGCCGGCGCTCCCTCCCAGCTCGACCTCTTCGACTACAAGCCCGACCTCCACAAGCGCTTCAAAGAAGCACTCCCAGATTCTGTCACAAAGGGACAGCGCGTCACCGCCATGACCAAGGGCCGCGCCAAACTCGTGGCCCCCTCCATGTTCAAGTTCAAACAACATGGCCAAAGCGGCATGCACCTCTCCGAGGTCCTTCCCCATCTCGGTTCCGTCGCCGATGACCTCGCCCTCATCAAGTCAACCTCCACCACCGCCATCAACCACGACCCCGGCAAAACCCTCTTCTGCACCGGCACCGAAATCCCCGGCAAAGCCTCCATGGGTGCCTGGCTTTCCTATGGCCTCGGCCGCATGAACGAAAACCTTCCCGACTTTATTGTCCTCAACTCCGCCTTCTGGTCCGGCGACCGGCAAAACGTCCAGGGCCTATACTCCCGCCTCTGGGGGTCTGGCTTCCTCCCCTCAAAACATCAGGGGGTCCCCTTCCAACCCTCCGGCGACCCCGTCCTCTTCCTGTCCAATCCCGCCAACGTCTCCCGAAAAACCCGGAGTAAGATGCTCGACCTCGTCACCAAACTCAACGAGGAAGAAATGTCTAAAATCGGCGATCCGGAAATCCAAACCACCATCGCCCAACAGGAAATGGCCTTCCGTATGCAGGCCTCGGTCCCCGAGCTCACCGACCTCAAACAAGAGAACGAAGCCATCAACGAAAAACTATACGGCCCCGAAGTCAAAAAGTCCGGCTCCTTCGCCCGCAACTGCCTCCTCGCCCGCCGAATGGCCGAGCGAGGCGTCCGCTTCATCCAACTCTTCCACCGAGGCTGGGACCACCACGTTGGTCTCCCCAAGAAAGTACGAGGCCAGGCCTACGACGTCGATCAACCCTGCGCCGGTCTCATCAACGACCTCAAACAACGCGGCATGCTCGACGACACCCTCGTCGTCTTTGCCGGCGAATTCGGCCGCACCACCTACTGCCAGGGCAAGCTCGCGCGCGACAACTACGGCCGCGACCACCACCCCAAATGCTTCTCCACCTGGATGGCCGGCGGCGGCATCAAGGGCGGCACCGTTTACGGCGAAACCGACGACTACTCCTACAATGTCGTCAAAGACGAAGTCCCCGTCCGCGACTTCAGCGCCACCATCCTCCATCAGCTTGGCATCGACCACGACCGCCTCACCTTCCCCTTCATGGGCCTCGACCAAAAACTCACCGGCGTCAACCCTGCCAAAGTCGTCAAGGATATCGTCTCCTAGCCTGTATCCACTATCATCAAAAGCTGGAGACCGACTGCCTCGCCTCACCAAATGAAAAATCTCATTCTTTTTCTCACTTTAACTCAACTTGTATCAGCAAACGCTTGGTTCAAAGTTTTCAAACCCCACCAAGGCTGGCAAATGGCCGGTGAGATCTCCTCAAGTGGCAAAGACCTTATCATCATCGCCGCGCCAAAAACGCCCTATTTCACCAACGCGACCTCACCAAAAAATGCGGGCTACCTTCAAACCCTCAAAAAATTTGGTGACTGCACCGTCGAAACAGAGTTCCTCATCCCAAGCGGATCAAACTCCGGCATCTATCTCCAGGGCCGTTACGAAATTCAAATCCTCGACAGCCACGGAAAGGAGAAAGTCGGCTACGGCGACATGGGCGGCTTTTACTGTCGCTGGGATGACAAGCGCGATCCCAAGAGCTTCGATGGCGTCGCCCCCTTGGTCAACGCCGCCAATCCAGCCGGAGAGTGGCAAAAAATGATCATCAAATTCCGGGCTCCCCGCTTGGACAAAGACGGCAAGGTCCTCGAACATGCCCGCTTCATCTCGGTTCACCTGAATGACAAACTCGTTCAGAAAAACGTCGAAGCCAAAGGTCCCACCCGCTCCGCCCAACGAAGTGGCTGGGCCGCCAAGGACCACATCTTCATTCAAGGCGATCACGGACCCATCGCCATCCGTAAATTCGAAGTGACCCAGGAAACCTTCAAATAGGGACCGTGACTTATCGGTGAAACATCGTTAGGGTGCCGGGAACCATGAGAGTTCTTTTCACCATCCTCTTAGCCCTGCTGTCTCCCTGCCAGGGTTACGAAGACAAACGTGCAAAAGAACTCAGAAGGAGGCTCGAGGGATGCACCAAACTGGAGCTGTGGGAAGTGCGCTCCCCTTCGCCATTCGATGCCCCTGAAAAGGCACTCTTTACCCTAACGGGAGCACCCGAAATCCGCGAATTACTCCAATCACTCTCCTTCGAAGCTGAAAGCCCGGGTCCCTGTGCCTGCATGGGAGATTACAAGGTTGCCTTCTTCCAAAATAGCAAGCTTCTGGCCTCGGTCAGATATCACCACGGCGAATCTCTCAGCTGGAACGGCAAACACTGGCGCGGGAACTCCGTCTTCACCGCCCGCTCCCTTAAAGCATGGAGAACCTGGTTCAAGAAACAGGGCGAACCGAGATTCCAGGATGCCTACGAAGCCCGGATCAAGGCTCAAAAGAGATACGAGGCCAATCGAAACGCCTTCCTCAACACCCTCCCGGATTCTATACGCCAAATTACTGGTAACCATGATACGGCCGCTAAAAAATACTACGACTCTCACCCGCTGATGACTCGCCCCCTGCTTGAAGAGTGCCCGGTCTTCAAAGCAACGCGTGAAAGATTGCTCGCGAGCCAGTCAAACCGGAAGGAACTCGCCTCCGCCCTCGCCAAATCTCTCGGCACCTTGAGCCTGCGGGGACAAGAGTTCGGGAGCTGGTTCGGTTCCGGAATTGAAGAAGCCGAAATCGCTTATGAGATGGCAAAGAGCCTGGACTTTACCGACTTCGAAAAGGCACTCGACTCTCCCGATCCTGCCACTCTTCTTGGCGTCGCCCGTCTTTTTTTCTTTGCCGGCCTCCTGAATCAAGCCCCTGCTGAAAGCAGAGGAGACATCGCCGCAAAACTCATTAAAACGGTGGCAGAGCACGACCGTGGAGGGAATGCTTCCTCCATCTTTCATTGGCTGGACCTAATATCATCCCCGAAGATGACTTCCATTCTCGAGCAGATCGCACTTGGAGACCTCAAACTTCCCAACACCCCCTACAGTAGCCTGAGTCAAAGCCTCTCATTTCCCCATTACGCCTGTCTGCTTCTCGCCGAGACTGATAGTCCAAAATCCGAGGCCTGCCTCAGAAGAGTGTCGAAACTCAGCCCCGGCTACCCCGATGACAAACTGGCCCTTCGAATCGCCCGTGCACATCAGAATCCCTCTGTTGAGATTCCCAATGATGTCTTTGACTCGGAATCTACCCCAATTTGTCTGGTTGCCCTCGGATTCCTCGAAAAACGAGGAAGCAAAACCGGTCTCAACCTGATCATTTCCGAGGCAACCACCCACCAGTGGGCGGATATCCGGGAACAATCCGTACTAACGATCGAACGGATGACAGGAAAAAAATGGTTCAAAAATGGCAGCAACGAACGCGCGGAATGGCATGGCGAGACAATCCGCAGCTGGTGGTCTGAAAACAAGGCGACCTTTGTCATGCCCGGACCCGGAGGCCAATAAGGCAGGGCTCCGGGGTATCCCATTGGAAAGATCCCCGGTAATTTTCCGGTATCCCTACAATCAATTATGAAGAACCTCCTCATCGCCTTCTCCATCTCCACTCTCACTCTCTCCGCTGCCGACAAATCGAAAACATGGACCGATCCTGCCTCTGCTGCAAAAGAAGACCCTGATTTTTCCATTCAGGGTGAATACCACCGGAAGGATGCTCCCGTTGGTGGACAGGTTGTGGCCCTCGGAGACGGAAAATTCGACCTTTACCTTCTCAAGGGCGGCCTACCCGGACTTGGGTGGGCGAAGAAAGATTCGCGGATCAAAATCTCCGGCAACCTCGAAGAAGGAACAGTCACTTTCGCCAAAGAAAAGGGAGTTTCAGCTCTCCTCGAAGGTCAAACTCTGACGATTCAACAAGACGACAAGGATGCCATCAAGCTCCCTCGAATTGCTCGAAAAAGCCCCACTCTCGGGGCCAAAGCTCCTGACGGTGCCACTGTCCTCTTCGACGGCACCAGCGTGGAGCACTGGCAAAACGGAAAAATGAAAGACGGACTCCTCCAAGCCACCGGCACCACCAGCAAGCCCAAGTTTAAAGACTACAAGCTGCACCTCGAATTTCGCACTCCTTACAAACCATTCGCCCGCGGACAAGGTCGCGGAAACAGCGGGGTTTATTTCGGCGGCCGCTGGGAAACCCAGGTCCTCGATTCCTTCGCTCTGGATGGAAAGATGAACGAGTGCGGTGGCATCTACTCGATCTCAGAACCGGACGTGAATGCCTGCCTTCCCCCACTCACCTGGCAGACTTACGATGTCGATTTCACTGCCGCCAAATTCGATAGCGATGGCAAGCGAACCGCGTGGCCGCGCATGACCGTCAAACTCAACGGCATTACGATTCACAACGATCGCGAATTGGCCAAAGACAACACAACTGCTGCACCCGGGAAAGGAGCACTCAAGGATGAGCCGCTCCCCGTCTTTCTTCAAAATCACGGAAACCCCGTGGTCTTCCGGAACATCTGGGTACAGCCCAAAAAGTAAGGACGCCGGCTAGAGCCGCACTTCCAGCACCTTCTGCTTCACAGCGGGCATCTCGGTCACATCAGCGGTATGCGATCGCCGGAGAATGCTTAATAGCACTCCAACCATCGCGAAGCTAAAGACAAGGCTCGACCCTCCGTAACTCACAAAGGGCAAAGGGAGTCCGGTGTTTGGCAGCGACGCGGTGGTCACTCCGAGGTTCATCATGGCCGGGATGATCAGGGCCGATGTGATCCCGATTCCGAGCACTCCACCAAAACGGTCGGAGGCCTGCATGGAAATCCCCAGTCCAATCAAAAAGATCACGACAAAACAGAGTACGACTCCCATCGTCACAAAGACACCCAACTCCTCACCAATGATGGGAAAAATAAAATCGGTGTGGTGCTCGGGCAGATTCATTTGCTTCACCACGCCGTTGCCCAAACCCATTCCATTTGGCCCGCCATTGCCGAAGGCCTGGGTTGCCAGCCACTGCTGCCAGCCACGCCCTTCCTTATATTCTTCCAGGTCCATAAACGCGATGATTCGCTCCCAGCGGTTGGGATTATTCCGAACCATTTGAAATGCTAGAATCAACGTGACCACAGCCGAGGTCCCAAGGTATCGCATCCGCGTTCCGGAAACAAAGAGGACAATCAGTCCGGCCGCTCCCAAACCAGCCGCCGTTCCCATATCCATCTCGAAGAGAATTAAGAGTAGTGGCACTCCAAGAATGAGAGAGGGGATCACGAAGCCCCTCCAAAAACTTTTGGTCTCTGCCTGATACTTCGCGAACCATGAAGCAAGAGCTACCATGATGACCAACTTGGCAGGCTCCGAAGGCTGGAAACGACCAATGACAGGCAATACAATCCAACGATTTTCCCCCTTGGCGGCATCACCGATTCCCGGCACGTAGCACAGAAGCAAGGCGATGCACACCATCACAAAAAGAGGCCAAGCCAGCTTTTGAAGAATCCGGTAATCCATCAAGGCCATGACCGTCATGACCGCGACACCAATCCCCAGCCAGATCGCCTGGCGAACCAAGTAGGAGTATTGATTCACGGAGTAATCCCACTTCGCGCTCGCACTCGCCAACATCACCAACCCCAAGGTGATGAGTGCTGCGACTGCCAAACACAGAAATATGGAAGCTCCTTTACCCACTTATCTTAGCTGCGGATTATCGGCTGGCAGGAATGACAAGCTTCGCTCCAATTTTGAGCGGGTTGACATTCACATTAGGATTTGCCCGCTTGAGCGCGTCCACCGTGATCTTGTTGTTATGGGCAATTCTCCAAAGCGTTTCACCGGGCTTCACCACGTGGATCTTCGTGTTGCCGGCAGCGGCCGGAGCTGGAGCCGGACGGACAGGATCGACGCGGACGGGATCAACGCGAACAGGCTCAACCGGACGAATCAAGACAGGCTCGTCAGTCCTTCCTGCTTCCGCTTCCGCACCTCCTACCTCGACCAATTCTCCCGGACGGCTTCCTGGAATATCACGATCATCTCTGGTCTGAATCATGGGACGCTCCTGTGGAGTGATTCCCGGTATATCTTCGACAACATCACCAGCTCCGGCGATCGTACCAGCCGGAGCCACATTGGTAATCGGACGAGGTGGAATGTTGTATTTCCAACCAATCTGCAGTTCGGCGATTCCATCGTTGGCACTGATCAAAGAATCCTTGGTGATACCATGCTTTGCGGCAATCGAGTCCATGGTCTCTCCCCTGCTGACCACATCGACATCCATTGCAGGATTTCTTTGAGGCGGGACATCATCTTTCAAGGCTACCTTTGTCGCTTTGAGATCCGCACTCTCACTCCATTTGTCGTGGATCCAAATGCCGGCAATCGCAGCCACGTGGAGGAGAAGAATGACCACCAATGCAAGGGGAACTCCGACACCGGGAACTTCACCGAGATCTTCGGGAGCAGCAGTGGTCGAAGCACGTTGCTTTCTCTTTTTAGTGGATCGAGTGGCAGCATGCATGATGCGGAAACCCGTCTTGGGGCGGGTTCTTTTGGTTTGTAGTGTTCGTGGGGTTTTCATGGTTGGGAATGGTTCACAGGGTTTTTGTCAGTCGGGGCACGGCGGCTTTAAAAGCGCGACCGCGCTCCTCGTAGCCGTTGAATTGATCGAAGGAAGAGGTGCCGGGAGAAAAGAGAACGGTCTCACCACGGCTGGCGTCGGCTGCAGCCGCGGCAACAGCTTCTTCAAGGATCTCCACCTTCCGGCATGGAATGGTGGTCGAGAAAATGGAGGCCAACTCATCGCCAATTTCGCCAAAGGAAATCATAGCCTTGGCCTTCTCAGCGAGCAAAGGAATCAGAGCTTGATAATCGAGACCCTTTTGTTTTCCGCCTGCAATGAGAATGGTAGGTCTGGTTTGGGAGCGCAAAGCGGACTCAAGCGCGTGAAGATTGGTAGCCTTTGAATCATTGAGATACTCGACTCCGTCAATGATTGCCACCAACTCGCATCGATGCTCGGGCGGGCTGTATTTTGAAAGAGCCTCACGCGCCACACCGGAGGTCAGACCCTCCACCGCGGCACAAGCTGCCATCAGATTCTCCGCATTATGAAGGCCACGTAGCTTCGTTTCGGAAATCGAAACGAAAGGAACCCCGCCAAAGAGAATGTCCTCGCCGGACAAGGACCAATCGGCCTCACCTTCAGCGGAAAAAGTGGTCAATCGCCCTCGCCGGGGAATCTCGGATCCGGCCCTGACGACGACAGGAGTCTCATCGTCGGCGTTTTCAAAAATACGCAACTTGGCTCCCCGATACTCCTCGATCGAATGATATCGATCCATGTGATCAGGCGAAAAATTCAACCAGATCAAAACGTCCGGCTTAAAATCGACGATGGTCTCAAGTTGGAACGAACTCAACTCGAGTGAAATCACCTCGGGAGGAGAATCATAAAGGACAACCTCCGAAAGCGGGACCCCGTAATTTCCACAGGCCACGCAGCTTTTGCCGGTGGCTTCCACCAAATCACGAACCAATTCGGTGGTAGTCGTTTTGCCATTCGTCCCCGTAATCCCGATCGTCCTTCCGGCGAAGCATCGCCACGCCAATTCGATCTCGCCCCAGAGTTCACCACTTCCCTTGGCAAACGATTGCACGAAATCTCCCCGGGTTTCTATTCCCGGACTCACCACCACCAGGTCTACATTCACATCCAAACCAGTGCTCGGACTCGCCAGCACAGCCTCCTCCGCCTCACGCGAATCATAGATTGTCACCTGGGCACCACAGTGCTCCGCGAGACGGGCAGCGGCACGGCCACTGCGTCCTGCCCCAAGAACGGCTACTGTTTTTCCGGTGAGATCGAGCATTAGATGACTTTTAAAAGGGCGAGACCGCCCAGGCTGGAAAGGATGGAGATAATCCAGAATCGAATGATGACCTGGTTTTCATTCCAACCTCGAAGTTCGAAGTGGTGGTGAATGGGAGCCATCGCAAAAATACGCTTTCGGCGAAGCTTGAAGCTCCCAACTTGCAGAATCACCGAGACCGCTTCCATCACGAAAACGAAGCCAATAATGATCAATAAAAATTCCTGTTTGGCACAAATGGCAGTCATGCCGATGGCCCCACCGATCGCCAGTGATCCGGTGTCCCCCATGAAGACTTTTGCGGGGTGACAATTGAACCAGAGGAAGCCGAAGCATGCTCCCACCAAAGCCATCATCACAATGCAGAGCTCGGACAGGCCGGGATTGTGGAAGATGTGCAAGTACTCGGAAGCATCTGCACGGCCGCCAAGGTAAGTGATGACTGCATAGGCAATCGCCACTGTAATTGTTACGCCTGTGGCAAGCCCATCCAGACCATCGGTCAAATTCACCGCATTGGAGGTCCCCATGAGAATCGCCATAAAAAATGGAATCGCGATCAAACCGAGCGGAATAATGAATGTGAGAAGCGGGAAGCCGAAATCAGTCACTTTCGCAGCCTCGGCACCTTCCTTTGTTGAGTAAAAAATGTAGCTCGAAGTCTCGGGATTCAAGTAGAGAAAGAGTCCGGCACCCAGGCCAACTGCGGCCTGCCAAACCAACTTTAACTTACCGCTGACGCCGTCCGAATTCTTCTTCGCCACCTTTTGATAATCATCAAGAAAACCCAAAACTCCCAAAGCAAGGGTCACAATTGACACCACCAGAACAAAAGGGTTCAGCACACGTCCGCAAATGAGAATGGCAACCATCGTAGTGCCCAAAATCATGATTCCTCCCATCGTCGGAGTTCCAGCCTTACCACCATGCAATTCAGCAAGCTTGTGAACTTCTTCAGCGGTCCGCAAAGGTTGACCTACCTTCATGGAAATGAGCTTTCGGATCACCCGCTCGCCGATCAAAAGAGTCAGTAGAAACGCAATCAAGGTCGCCAACCCCGCTCTTACGGAGATGTATCCCAAGATCCTCAGGAACGAAAAGGTTTCAGCCCAATCCGCTCCCGACTCCTCGGCTTTTTTCCAGAGTTGATAGATCCAATACAGCATGATTCAGACGGAGTTATTCGGGGAAAGTGAGATTCATGACCCGCTCCATTGCGGCCATCCGGCTTCCTTTGAAAAGTACGACATCACCCGGAGATACCTCTCCGGATAACCAGGGCGCAGCTTCTTCGTGAGTTGTGAAATGGTGGTCAGCTCCGTATTTTCGGGCTTCCTCACCCACCGTCACCAGAGTCACTCCCAATTCACGGGCGGAAGACCCAATCCTTGGGTAAGCTTCCAGAGCGTGCTCACCCAGCTCGGCCATCATTCCCAGGGCGGCAATGCGGCTACCGTCTCCCGGAAGGTTGGCCAGAGTTTCCAGGGCTGCGATAACAGACTCTGGGTTGGCATTATAAGTATCGTCGATCACCGTGACCCCATTACTTTGATAATGGCGAAGCCGACCACTGGTAAGTTCGGCTTTTTCCAGACCGGCAGAAATTTCATCGAGACTCAGCCCGAGCACGAATCCCGCCCCCGCTGCGAGCAAGGCATTGCTGATCATGTGGTGACCCGAAACAGAAATTGAAGTCCTGGTCGTTCCCAGCCCGTCGATCACGAGATCGAAAACCGAGCCTGACTCTTCCACTTTGATATTCCCGGCCCGAATACTGCCATCTCCCACCGTGATTACTTTCGCCGGAGTCGACGCGCGGAAATCGTCGACGTAATCGCAATCACCGGGCACCAGCAAGGTCCCCTCCTCTTTGAGGGCACGAGCCACGGTGCCCTTTTCAAGCGCGATTGCGTCGCGACTTCCAAGGTGCTCGATGTGAGCCGTTCCCACATTAGTGATGATGCTCACATTAGGCTGCCCGATCCCGCAAAGCGGAGCCAATTCACCGGAGTGATTCATCCCCATTTCGAACACGCCAACTTCGTCATCTTTGGCTGTCGCCAGCACCGTAAGCGGAAGTCCGATATGATTATTGAGATTGCCCAAGGTGGCATTGACGCGGAACTTCTGACTGAGAACACTGCGCGTGAAATCCTTGGTCGAGGTCTTGCCATTGGAGCCGGTAATAGCCACGACCGGAATACCCAACTCAACTCGATACCACTTGGCCAACGCCTGAAGGGCTTCGAGGGTGTCTTTGACCAACACGATCGGGATACCATCCGGTAAATTGGAATCGTCCTGCACCACAAGAGCAGCCGCTCCGGAACCTGCGGCTTGAACCAAAAACTGGTGGGCATCAAAATTCTCCCCCTTAAGAGCAAAAAACAGCGCTCCTTTCGGGATGCTCCGGGTATCAGTCGAAACTCCCGCTGAAATGACACAATCCTCCCCGCCCTGTAAAAGGGAGCCGCTCATCGCGTTTACGAGTTGCTGGAGAGGATAAGTTTTCATTCCCGATCAAAATTCCTTTCGCCGCCTTCTTCCCGGGCGCGCTTGCTTTCACGTTCTTCCCGCTCGGCCTGTCGTTTCTCAAACTCGACCTCTTCCTTCTTCTTACGAATTTCCATCGCCCGACGTGCCACCTCGCGATCATCAAAATGCTGACGATTGCCACTCACTTCCTGGTAGGTCTCGTGCCCCTTTCCCGCGATGAGAATCAAGTCACCGGGTAAGGCATTTTCAATGGTCGAGTAAATCGCTTCACGCCGATCAAGAACCACTTCATGACGAGATGAGCCCAGCCCGGGAATAATCTCATCAATAATTGCCTGCGGATCCTCAGTCCGGGGATTGTCAGAGGTCACGATGCAAAACTGGCTAAACTTGGCAGCAGCCTCCGCCATGAGCGGACGCTTGGAGCGATCCCGATCGCCACCGCAGCCGAAAATCGTCACGAGGCGATTGGGGTGAAGATCACTCAAAGTCTCACACGCCTTTTCCAAGGCGTCGGGTGTGTGTGCATAATCGACAAACACCGAAATACGATCTCCCCCGACGAATTCCATGCGACCCGGAGTTTGACGGGTTTCTCCCACTGCTTTCACCAAATCACGAAGGGGCACTCCCGTTGAAGAAACAGCAGCCATGGCAGCGAGCGCATTCATGACATTGAATCGGCCCACAACAGGCAGTCTCACTAGAAAACTCTTTCCCCGGGCTTCGAGAGCAAAAACCTGTCCACGAATTGAAGGCCGCACTTCGCTTGCACGAAAATCAGCTACCGGACTAAATCCGAAAGTGACGACCTTGAGGCGGCCGGCAAGTTCCGCAGCCAATTTTTCGCCGGCAGGATCATCGACATTAATCACCGCAACGCCATCACTGCCGCTCTCGGCCATTTGTTCGAAGAGAATTTTCTTAGCCTCAAAGTAGGCCCCCATCGTCTTATGATAATCGAGATGGTCCTGGGTCAGATTCAGAAAGACCCCGACGTTGAAAGCAATCCCCTGGCAACGACCTTGTTCCAATCCGTGCGAGGAAGTTTCCATCGTCACAGCCTTGCAACGATTGTCCTTCATCGTTTTGAGAATGCTCTGCATCTCAACCGCTCCCGGCGTGGTGTGGGTGGCATCTCTCAAGCCGCGACCATCATTGATTTTGATCGTCCCGATCATTCCAGCCTTAATCATGGACTTCTCAAAGAGGGCATGAATGAAGTGGGTCACCGTCGTCTTCCCGTTGGTGCCGGTCACTCCGACAACCACCATGGACCCCGCCGGATCTCCCGCAAAACGAGCAGCGAGGCGCCCCAGTACGACACGTGTATCGGGAACCTGAATCCAAAGCCCGGAGTAGTCCGCCGGTCCTTTGCTCTGCGCGATGATCGCTGCCGGATTCTTCTCCACGACCTGATCAAGATAGTCGTGACCGTCTGCTGAAGCGCCGCGAACCGCTACGAAGACGGCACCCTCCTGCACACGTCCACTATGGTCAGTGACACTGATCACAGGGACATCTTCGATGCGAAGCCCTTTGGCCTCGGGAAGAATTTCAAGAAGTGACGGGAGGGAAATCATTCGGTTGGATTGAGTACGATGGAGGTGCCCTCGTCAGAGGACTTTGTGGGAATTTCCACAAGAATCTCTTCAGTGGGAGCCAAATTCAGGTAGCGGGCAACACGCCCCGCGACCTCGGAAAAAACAGGAGCAGCGATGGTTCCGCCACCAATCTGAAAATCCTCATCGAATCCGGTCGGTTCATCGATGGTCACGATGCAAACAAACTTGGGGTCATGAACCGGGAGAATACCGGCAAAAGTAAGAGTCTTTTCGTACTCGTTATAGCATTTGTTTTTACTATCCCACTTTTCGGCCGTTCCGGTCTTGCCACCGGCACGATAGCCCGGAACCTGGGCCCGGCGTCCGGTGCCCTTGAGAACAACTTGCTCAAGCGCAAGACACATTTCTTTGGCTGCACGGGCACCCAAGACTTGCCGCACCTCGTGAATCGGAGTTTCGTCAAGGACAGTGCCATTTTCAGCAATGATTGAATCGACCAGGCGGGGCTTCAAGAGCTTGCCGCCATTTGCCAGAACGGAATAAGCCATCGCCAACTGCAGAGGAGTCACCGACACTCCGTATCCATAGGTAGCACTGGCGAAATTTCGCATATTGGTTTCATTCTGAATTACCCCCTTGGCTTCGCCGGGAATTGGAAATCCGGTGGGGGCACCAAAACCAAAATCGCGCAGGTATTGATAGTAGATTCCCCGACCCACCATGTCGGCAAACTGGAAGACTCCGGTATTACTGGACTTCACCAGAACTCCGTCAAAAGTCAGCTCACCATAACGGTGGTGATCCCGGATTCGGAAACCATAGCGTTCGATGGAGCCCCATCCGCAATCAACGACCGTCTCGCGGGTTGCTCTTCTCAAATCAAGCGCAGCAGCCATGGGCACGATCTTCATCACCGAACCCGATTCGTATTGTGCCGAAACCGCGTAGTTGACCGCTTTCGGATAATTCGTCCGAAGGTTGAGATTAAAGTCAGGACGGCTGGCCATCGCGAGGATGTCACCGGTGTGTGGATCGACCACAATGATGCTTCCATGCTTGGCCTTGTAGGCCTCGAAGGCCATTCCCAGCTCTTCTTCAACAATGGCTTGAATCCCCATATCGATGGTCACCTTGACATGCTTGCCCATTCTCGCCGGCAGCCATTCGGCCGACTCGGTCAGATTCACAAGGCCATTTTCATCCCGCTTTAGAACGCGCTTGCCGTCACGTCCCGAAAGGATCTCATCCATCGATTTCTCAAGACCCGAGATACTGATAATTTCGTCACCATTGCCATATCCACGGATGCCGATCAAGTGGGAGGCAAGAGTCGGCATGGGGTAGACCCGACGTTGATAACGTTCAAAACTGAAGCCCTGAATACGACGGTCCTGCAGCGCACTTTCGATTCGCCGCGCCAGACTTTCCCGCATACCCTTCTTGACCTCGACACGGGTCACCCCGTCTTCAAACATATCCCGAATGGTCTCGGAAGGCATTCGTAGCTCCCGCCCAATGATCTCACAGGCATAGTTCAAGTGCTTCTCAATGACCTCTTCCTCGTTTAGATTTTTCCTAACCCACTTGCGAGCTTTCCCAAGAAGGACATCGCGCTCGGCCTCATTGAGATTTTCCCAACCCGCCTCTTGGCTGGCGTAAAAATGTGCCACCGCTCGGTGAAGAATCGATTCGGTATTCAGGTGATTCAGATCCGCGACCAAGGTTGCTTCAGGTCGATTCTGGGCAATCACCGTGCGATTCCGATCCACAATGAAGCCGCGGCGGGCAGGGATCACCTCCTGCGACCTGAATCGTGGAACTGAAGAAGTGTCAGATAATTCTCGGTTCCAAACCTGGAGTGAAATCAGTCTGATCGAAAGCGCACTCAGCCCGGCTACAAGAGCCAGGCAGACCAAAAAAGCGCGACGTTTAAATGCGGCATCCATAATTGCTAGCGGCGGGCCACCGAGTCTCCGGGTGGCGATTGATCGTCATTCTCAAGGAGTGGCTCAACGAATTCGATTTCAGTAAGGGGCGAGTTGATGTCGTGGAGATGTTCGCGAAGGCGGAAGATCGCGAGGGATTCCTCGATATCCGATTGATGCTGCGAGATGGAAACCTGATGCTTGTCCATCTTTCGCTGAACTTCGGCGATCTGGCTTCGAGCCGAAATTTGCCGATTCTTCACAATGACATATCCAATTCCACTGCTTGAGACGATCACGACAGCAATGCCGAGAAGGACGAGAGAGGAAAAACCAAGACTGGATGTGCTTTTTTTACGGTTCATTTTTTAACAGGCGGAAGGTTGAATTCTCTCCACAACACGAAGCCGCGAGCTGCGTGATCTGGAATTGCGAGCGATTTCCTGATCGCCGGGAGCAACCCCTTTTCGAGTCAGCAGCTTGTAAACATAATCGGGATTCGGGCGTGGGGCCGGCCATTCGGGACGATCAATTTCCTCCTTGGAAGCATCACGAAAGGTCTGTTTGACAATCCGATCCTCAAGGCTGTGAAAGGTAATGATGGCAAGTCGGCCACCTGGCTTCAAAAGATCGGGAGCAACTTTTAGAAAACGGCGAAGCTCCCCAAGCTCGTCATTCACTTCCATGCGAAGCGCTTGAAAAACCTTGGTGGCAGGATGGATGCGACCACGTCGGCCCAGCAGTTTTTCAATTCCACCAGCGAGTTGTCCGGTCGTTTCAAACTTGGTCTTCTCCCGCTCCGCAACAATCCAGGCGGCAATTTTTCGGGTGGATTTTTCCTCTCCGAGGTCCCAAAAAATTTGGCGCAATTCCGCTTCGTCCCAATCGTTCACCAGATCAGCAGCGGTGGGACCATCTCCGCCCATGCGCATGTCGAGAGGACCATCGAAACGAAATGAAAAGCCACGATCGCCACAGTCAAGTTGATGCGAAGAGACCCCAAGATCGAGCAAGATTCCGTCGAGGCCTTCCCAGCCGCCGGCTTGAGCCAAGGTCGCCATGTCACCAAAACAACCGTCCACGGCTTCAAATCGATCACCAAAACGAGCGAGCCGTTCGTTGGCATAAGCGCGGGCATCGGCGTCGCGGTCGATCCCTTTCACCGTTGCGCCCGCATTCAGAAGGGCTTCGGTGTGACCACCACCACCGAGAGTTCCGTCAGCCAAAAGTTTACCGGCCTCTGGTTGCAAATAGTTCACCACTTCCTCAAGGAGGATGGATTCGTGGTAAAAAGGTTGCTCCGGCGATTCGCTGGTGGAACCCACCGCTGCGCAGGCTGCCCCGGGCATCCCTCTCCAGAGGAGAGAGCCTATCGAAAAATCATCGAGCCAACCGAAACCGGGAGACGTCTGGATGAAGGGAGCAGATACCATGATGAAAGTGGGAGTTGGAATTTTTAGAAGCCAAGCATGCTGGAGATCACGGCATCGCTTTCGCGGGCGTTTTCCTCGGCAGCTTCGATGGCCTTGCCATTTTCCGGGGTGAAAATTTCAAAAAGCTCGCCCCGGCCCACCAAGTGGACGGAACCAGGAAGAGAAAGTCCGTGCCCCTCTGCCAAGGCCTTGGGGATGGTCAGCTTGCCCTGCTCATTGACTTTGGACTCGATCGCCGAGCCAAAAAGGATTCCACGTGCTCGGTCGCGCTGGGCGGGAGTGGCATCCGGTGTACTTTCAATGTCAGCCAGCTTCCGATCAAAGGCTGTTTGAGTGAAAACCCGCAATGCCGGGATTCTCTCAACCTTTACCTTGATGAAATAAACGCTTTCACCGTGGGCCGGACGCCAATCGACCGGAAGGGAAAATCTCCCCTTCGGATCAAGCTGACGGTCCAAATGACCTGAACGATGATGTTCGCATTTTTTCATAAAAACGCCTTTCCAAGTGTTTCGGCGGTCACCGACGTACACTGGAGATCACCAAAGATCAACCCGAAAGCCTAAATAATCAGGGATTCCGAAACAATGAATGGCCTGTCCCGGCCAAAAATCAAAGGATAAGCCGCTCCGAAAAAGAGAAATAAATGCAACCAGCTGACTTGAAGTCGTTTAAGTATGCCTAATATCTTCCGCTGATGCGGAGAAAACAACATCTTCTGCGATATTCACAGCCAAATCGCCAATGCGCTCCAAACTCCGCGACATAAAAATGACATTAAGTAGCGCCTCAGTATCTTCCCCTCCCTCTGAAATTCTTTCGCTCAGTGACTTACAAAGAGATTCGTGAATATCATCAACCTCTTGGTCCATTTGGATCACCACGTGCGCCATGGTCTCGTTCACATCCGAGTAGGCCGTCAATGCAGCCGAAACGATCTTGCGGGCCTCCGCAAAAAGCGGCTCCACCAAGCGGGTTTCATCCAATTCGCTGCTCCGGATCACTTTTCGGGCTCTTTTCGCGACATTCACAGCATGATCGCCGATTCGCTCCAAACTTCGGCAGATATTGATCGAAGACAAGACGTGACGAAGATCGGATGCCACCGGATTAAAGCGCAATAGAATCGCCATTCCCTGTTCATCGATTTTTTTCTCCTGCTGATCGATGATTTCATCATCTTCAACAACATCGTAGCAGAGATCACTGTCACGCGAAGAAAGTGCAATCAGGGACTTTTCCATCGCGGCCAAAGCCATTGTCCCCATTTCCACAACGCTATCTTTGAGCCTGCTGAGATCGACATCATAATTTCTAAGGATATGTGGCATTTTTTGTGGGGGTGGTTTTAACCAAATCGACCACTGATATAGTCTTCGGTTTGCTTCGCTTTTGGATTTCCAAAAATTGTTGTGGTGTCGGCGTATTCAACGAGTTCGCCAAGATAGAAGAAGGCGGTTTGATCGGAGACGCGGGCAGCTTGCTGCATGTTGTGAGTCACGATTACAATGGTGAAATCGTCCTGTAATTCCGCGATAAGCTCCTCGATTCTGGCGGTCGCGATGGGATCCAGAGCCGAGCAAGGTTCATCCATGAGAATAATCCGCGGCTTCACCGCGATGGTGCGGGCGATACAAAGGCGTTGTTGCTGACCTCCGGAGAGTTCGAGCGCGTTCGAGTCGAGACGATCTTTCACCTCCTGCCAGAGAGCGGCTTTCCGGAGCGATTCTTCGACGGCTTGGTCGAGGATATCTCCCCTCTTTACACCCTGCACCCGCAAACCGTATGCCACATTTTCGTAGATGGATTTTGGGAACGGATTATACTTTTGGAACACCATTCCGACATGCTTTCGCAATTCAATCACATCGACATCGGGTGCATTAATATCCTGGCCCAGAACCCGGATGCGCCCGTTGGTCACCTTGGACGATTCCACAAGATCGTTCATGCGATTGAGACAACGTAAAAGAGTCGACTTGCCACAACCTGATGGCCCAATAAACGCAGTCACGCGTCCCTCGGGAATCTTCAAAAGAATATTCCGCAAGGTGTTGGTTTTCCCGAGGTCATAACTGAAGCTCAGATCTTCGATCGAAATAATCGAGTGATCAGCTTCAGAGTCAGCAGGATTTGAAGTGGATTCTATCATGGAGTAGTGACTACCATTTCAGTTTTTTGCGATAACGTGAACGGAGGATCACCGAAATCATCGCAAAACCGACAACGAGGAGAAGGAAGACAAAAACCGAGCCATAGCGCATCTCATCGAGAGCTTCGTTGGACTGTAATTTGGAAATATTATAGATGTGATATGGGAGTGCTTCAACTTTTTGGGTCAAGACACTGGAGAGCCAATATAAACCGCTCCCTTCTGAAGTTTCCCACGGTAGCTTACCCTTGGTCGCAACCGCAGCGGTAAACATAATGGGAGCTGTTTCGCCGGCGACACGGGTGATTCCAAGCACTGAAGCGGTGAGCATTCCTGGCGCGGCGTAAGGGAGAACAGCCGTCCGAATGCACTCCCATTTTGTGGCCCCAAGGGCCAGTGATGCTTCCCGAAACCCCTCGGGAACAGCTTTTAATGACTCCTCGCAGGCCGCCACAATAATAGGCAGAACCATGACAGCAAGCGTGGCGCCACCGGCCAGCAAGGAACTGCCCCAGCCTTGGAAACTCAGGTAGCCATCAGTCGGCCAAACCGGAATTGCCAGAAGAGATCTATCCCAGTCCGGAGCTCCGGTGAAAACCGGGAAGATCGGGGCAAGACAGAAAAAGGCAAAACCAAACAGGCCAAATACGATGGAAGGAACCCCTGCCAAATTCATAATCGCGAGCCTAAGGGTATTGGTAATCCGCCCTTCATTGGCATACTCGATCAGATAAATTGCCGTTGAAATACCGATAAACAAGGCAATCACCATACAGAGTAAGACCAATAAAATAGTCCCCACCAGAGGGCCTAGAATTCCTCCGCCTGCATAGGAATGAGATTCTGCATTTTGAATCACCGCATTGGGGTTTTTATTTTGGAACTCCACAAATTGATCATGATCAAGTTGGCGAATTTTTCCTTCCTCGTCTTCAAACTCATGCAGAGTCATGGGCGATTTTGAAAAGAACTCGGTCTTAAGAAACGGAGCTTCACCTTGAAAGAGAACAGGAGCTCCATTCAGGGTAATCTTGCCGATGATTAGAAAAACACAGGCCAGGATAAAGTAGGTGAAGAAGGCAAAAACGCTTGTTCCCACACGATCACTCCAACGACGGCCTCGCCTTCCGAAGCCAAAAGGATTGTCGTCCTTGGCGGGCTTGCTGTTTTGTCCGACTTCTTCAGACATGAGCTCCAAGTCGTTTGATGATTTTTTGCGCAGCCAGATTGATCAGAAGCGAGATCACAAAGAGGACCAAGCCAATAAGGAATAACGAACGGTAGTGAAGAGTTCCCACAGTCACCTCTCCCATTTCCTGCGCGATGATTCCTGTCATGGTATGACTGGGTTGAGTGATGATTCCCAGACCATCACCCCAATCCGGCATGGCAATTCGATTTCCCGCAACCAAAAGAACCACCATCGTCTCGCCGATGATACGACCGAGGCCAAGCAAGACTGCGGCAAGAATTCCAGAACTGGCGGCTGGCACCACCACTCGTTGCAAGGTTTGAAAACGAGAGGCGCCCAGGGCCAAAGAGGCTTCTGAAAAGGATCGGGGAACATTGTTCAAAGCATCTTCACAAAGTGTGAAGATGGTCGGAATGGCCATGAGCGCGAGCAACATGCCGGCATTCAACATGTTTAGTCGCTCGGTGATGGGAAAGCCAGGCAACCATGAAACCCATGGACTGTCGCTGTATTCCACCAGCATGCTTCCAAGGACCATGATTCCAAAAAATCCGAGCACGATTGAGGGAATGGCCTGGATCATCTCAATCGCCGGTTTCATGAACGATTGCTCCCATTTAGACGATAACTGGTTCACATAAATGGCAGCCCCAATCGAAAATGGAACCGCGAAACAGAGTGCAATCATGGAAATTGTCACCGAGCCGGTGAACAAGGGGAGGAATCCATACAGTTGCCTCCATCCTCCGCTAGCCGTCTTCCATTCCTCCCCGAGGAAGAAGCGACTCACCGACGACCCCCAGCTCACTTTCTCGTTCCAAGACCATTTGGTTGAGGCCTCAAGACTCTCGTCAAGCGCTTTCAAATAAACCGGCCCGGCCTGCCGGATCTTTGCGACCAATTTTCGCGACGCCTCCGATGAATACTCCCCGGGCAGAGCGGCGATCCCTCCTCTCAACTTTTTTTTGAGATTATCGGCAGCTTTTTGGTGCTCTTCACGGGCATCAAGAATCGGCTGAACTCTCTCCTCAAAAGGAAACTCCCCCAAAATCTCCAAAGCCTCGGCCTCGGCTAGTTGCTCCTCCCGTGCCTTACCCTGCAGTGCTTCAGCCCCTTCCAACAAGGCCTTTTTACGCATCCCCACCGAACGATCGGTCTCGACCTCTTTCCTTGTCGCTGAAGCAATTCCAACCAGCCGATCCCGAAGCCGTTTGAGGTCGGATCCAGCAGAGGAAATCAACATCTTTGCCTCCCAAAATTTCGCCATTCCGGATTCCATCTCCTCCTCAGCCGCCGTAATCAGGTCCGGGGTTTCTTCCTCAACCGCGTCGTAGCCACGTGCAACCTGCAGCAGCTTCCGCCAATCTGAATCATCAGTCGAAAGTCTGCCGAAAGAATCAACCACAGAACGATCAGCGCCATCGACAAGCTCGCCGGACTTTGCCCAGTAGAGTTTCTCAGCAGCACTCAATGCCACTGGGTCCGTGGCTTCGCGGGCTTCAGCCAACGCTTCGATCTCAGACTCCGCGCCATCCTCGATCATTTCCTGAAGAACTTCAAAGCCCTCGACCAGCCCACGCTCAACTCCAAATCGGGCATCCAATTCCTGAAAGTAAGCCTGATTCGTAAGACTCGAAATCTCCTGATATCCCCTCGCCTCGCGAATGATGAAATCGACATATTCCTGGCCGGTCTTCCGGGACAGGGCCAATTCACGATGATGGTCCGGAAAGAAGCGCACCGCCTCAGAGACCAAGAAAACGAAAATGAGAAATATGACCCCCATCGAAATCGCGGCATTTCCACTGAAGAACCCCTTGATCCAATCCTGAACGCTAAAGCCGAAGATTCGTCGCCCTTTGGATTGAAATTGATTTGCCATCAGGTGATTGGGGAAAACTCGTCACGGAACTAACGATGGCAGGATAAGCCAGCTGGGAGCGGGTCACAGAAGAAGGCTAAGTGACAATTGCGTCACCTTCGGGACCACGCCGTGCTTGGAGCTGGGGTTTATTTGATGGGGATAAACCCGACTTTGGAGACGATTTCCTTTGCCGATTTGGACTTGATCGCCCAATCGAGAAACTTCTTCACGTTCCCTTCCGGCTCACCCGTGGTGTAGTAAAAAAGCTTACGGGCGAGTGGATATTTCCCCTTGTTCTTGGCGCTTGGAGAAACCCCGTCAACTTTCACGGCGCGGACTCCTTTTTTATCAACGAAAGCCAATCCGACATACCCGATTCCGTTTTCGTTCGCAGCCACCTCGTTCGCGATTTGTTCATTCCCGGCCAACTTCTGGCTTCCGGCTGCGTAGTCCCTGCGCCCCATTGCCAGGCGTTGAAAAATCTGAAAAGTGCCGGATGCCGTGTTTCGGGTGTATACCGAGATCTTGCCCGGCTTCCCGCCAAGCTCGCTCCAGTCCATGATATCGCCGGTAAAAATCCCCTCAATATCCTTAAGACTCAGTTTCCTGACTCCCTTCTTCTCGTTTACAATCACGGCAATCATGTCCCAGCCAGCGGTGTGCTCGACCAGCTTCTTGCCTTTCACAAGGAAACGATTTTCTTCCTCTTGCTGGGCATCCCGACTGGACATGCCAATGTCCGCCTCACCAGCCAACAAGTTGGCAAAGGCTTGGGACGATCCTTCGGCGGAAATTTCGAAATCAGTTTCGCTCCCCTCAGCCATGTATGCTTCTTTTAATTGAAGGACCAACTTCGAACCCAGAGTGTCAGACCCCATGATCACAAGTTTCTCCGGGTCTGCGCCAAGAGGGAGACACGAAAAAAGACCGAGAGCAAAAACTACGAAGGATTTTTTGATCATTAGAGGAAGGGGGGATTGCGTTGCCGACGGACAACGCGGCCCCAGGTTATCGATCAATCCGGGAGACCATAATGATGAAATGTGACGATTTCCTCACATAGCGAAGGAACCTTCCCCTAAAAGCAGCCGAAAGCTTCCTGACAGACTAGAAATAGAAGCGTAACGCTCCCCATAACGTAGTCGCCTCGGTATCGGTGATCCCCCCGGTGAGAGTCTCATATTCAATCCCGGTCATAAGCTTGAGATTATCGTCGCAAAAGTAATAGTTCAGCCCGGCGTAGAAAGAATGATTGTCATCACCTGGAGCAATCCTTATCCCATCGGTCCTGGCAATCGCACGAATCGAAGTGTTGTTGTTGTTCCCTGGACGGAGCTGCAGCGAGGTTGAATGGGCCCATTGGTAACGAAACACGGCCTCCAAACGGTCCTCAATCAAGAAAGTCGAAGGCATGATCACGATGCCGTAAACGTCTCCATCTTCATTGCGCCCATAGGTTCCATTCACCATCAACTCCCAATCTCCGATGTCCTTGTCATAGGTCACCGAGGCCGCCCAATTGAATCCAAAGATTTCATCCTCCTCCTCGGTCGCATCGACATAGATATAGTCGGCCCTGAGCTTTCCACCGGCGATCTTGGTCCGAACAGAACCGAAATAAACCTCTCCACCATCCCAGGCTGCCAAGGCGTAGTCACGGTCACGGGATGAGAAAATCCCCCAAACGAAATCGAAATCCTTGGTCTCAAAGGCCGAGAAAAATCCTGTGGCACGATCAGGAGAAAAAAGAGTCGCCAGATTACTACGTTCGACGGTCTTAATGTAGCGGGAAGAGGTGTACCATTCGCCTCCGAAGTCGACCTTGGTCAAGCCGTATCCAAACATGGGTTCGTCCATAAAACCGATGTCCTTGGACTCATACTGGATGGTCAGGGTATCGAAGTTTTCATGGTGAAGGCGTGTGTTGTTGACATTGCCATCTTCCAAATTGATCCGCCCGCGAAACTTCCAGCGGTCAAAAAACTCAACCGACGCTCCCACCCGGAATCGCCTTAACTGCTGCCCGTATCCGCTAAAATCGCGGCCGCTGTCTGTGCCATCGGAATAAATCCACTGCTGCTGGTATCGGCCAAAAATCTCCACCTTCTGCACATAGGGATTGTTCTTTTTCTTCTCGTCATAGAGCTCACCAAAGTCCTGCAAAGTGTCGCACCAATCGCCCGGCCCTTTCTTTTTCTTCTCTTTCTTGGAGTTTTCCGCAGAGAAATCCGCAGCCTGAAGAGCCAGCGGCGTGCAAAGAACTGACCACCCGAAAAGAAAAAGAAACTTGGTATTCATTGAAGATAAAACGATTTCGCCGTCACCCCCTTTGGGGCGGGAGGTCAGGAAAACATAATCAACCAGACGTTCCAAACCGAATCTATCAACCAGCGAATCATTCGAACAAGCTGTCCACGCCCATTGCCGATTCCTTCATAACATCCGGAATGGCGCCTGGCCGCTCTTTGATCACCCTTCGATAGAGAACGCCAAGCAGGGTTAGGACAAAGGCGTAATCAAGAAAACGGTAAGCCTTGCGCCTCCGCAGGAGCACCCGGACCGCCCAACGCATCGACCGTCTTTTCATGCGAACAGGCTGGAAATCCGTGCGTATCCTAAATCTGGTCCGCAAACCTCCCTTGGGCCACCTCTTCTTGTAGCGCTTCTTGGCCTGCTCGATCTCCTGAACAAGCTGCTCTGAAAAAAGGCCAAAGTAGTATCTGCGGGCCAGCGAGATCATCCCCAGGGTATCGGCCATGAAGTCCAGATCCTCCCGTGGGAAGGGAAGGTCACCTGCCATCGAAAACATCCTTTCCAAATGTTCTCTAACCACGCAGTCGGCCTCCAGCGGATCGACCCGTTCCTTAACGAGTGCTCTCATCAATTTACGAACCGGAGCGATCAAGAAAACCGTATCCCAGTAGACATGGAGCAAGGGAGGAATCCTAACCCTCCTCAGATAGAGTTGTTGTTGTGCAAAAGCAGGCAGATAGAAACCCTCGCGGATAACGAGGTCGAGACTCTCGAAAAAATCGCGCTGAAGACCCTCCCGGTCCAAGAATTTTGTAACCGCAAGCCCGTCCCCAATCACAGCAAGTGCCGCCCTTGCATTCAGCTCCACCCAAGGAGAACCATCTCCAAAAAAGGACATCCTTCGAAAGCGATGCCAACCTCCGGTCTGACACCAAACCGAAACACCCACCAAACCTTCGACACCCTCCAATGCTTCCCGGTAGCGATCGTACTCGTATCCGAGAAAGGTCGGCAGCTCTCCGGCCCCTTCGTATTCCGGCCGGGCTTGCAACTCGATGATCTTGGATCCTCGATACCTGCGGAAAGAATCGTTGAGCGGAAGATATCGGAAAAAATCAGAGTCTCCCGGCTTCATCGACAAAATAAAGTTTGGCGATTGGATCCCCTCGACCAACCTATCAAGAGTTCCTTTCCGCCAAATCAGATCCCCAATGCGATGGGCACCCACCGTCCACGTCCGCAAGACAACTTTTTTACCAACTTCTTCTGTGAGCGGGAGGACCTCTTTGAGGAATTCATTAGCCTCGGCTGCCGAGCGCAAATGCAGTTCGCTGCGAAGTTCGTCATGCACATCCAACCCGTCAGATTCGCCGATCCTCAGGATCACCCCGTCCACGTCGGGATATTGCCCAAAGAAGCGCCGAAGAACGTCCAGATAAAAGGCGCGCCTCGCGCTGCGTGACGACCCCAGCCTGGCGGAAACACCCCGACTCAGGGTGACGACATCGGAGGTCACATAAACGCCCAATCCCTTGGATCGCAGCATTGCAATGAAGCCGGAAAACTCCTTCGCACAAAATGAAATCCTTTCCCCAACACCTTTCTCGTACCAGGAATGAGAAGTCAGGTGCGCGACATCATCGAGACTGATGGCGTTGAATCCAGCCTCGACAACCGCATCGGCAAATTCGGCCAGGTCGTCCGCGATCCGATCCCAAACCTCCCGCCCTTCTTTGCCGCAAGGCAGGTCATGGAAAGGAATCTTGGACCAGTTCAGACGTCGACGTTTGACCGGAGCAAAAAAGGGACCACTCCCATCGACAAGGCGAAGACCGATCATACTGCCAGCGGCATCTGGAGCTCTGCCTCCGGAGGATCGATCCTCACTCCCGGCCACGAGAGAAAGTCTTCATAACTAAACAACTCCATCTCTCCGTCGAGGTGCTCAATGATCCCCGTCATCGACTCCACCCAGTCGCCGGAGTTCAGGTAATGGATTTCACCGATTTGGCTATCGGCCGGGGTATGAATATGCCCGCAAATGATTCCATGACAGCCGCGACTCCGGGCAAACTCCTGAAGCTGCTCTTCGTAACGTCCCACAAAAGAAACCGAAGCCTTCACCTTTGCCTTCACCACCTTGCTCAGAGAGAAATATTCCTTTCCCCTTTTTTCCCGCCACCAATTGTAGAAGCGATTAAACTTCAGCAGCCAATCGTAGCCCACCGCCCCCGCCCTGGCCAACCAGCGATGGTTTGCCGACACTTGGTCAAAACCATCTCCGTGAACGACAAGGTATTTGCGACCTTTCTCCGACTCATAAACCATCTCCTTGACCACCTCCAATCCACCCACCGCAAGAGGGAGGAAGCGCTCAAGAATGTCATCATGATTCCCCCTCAGATAAACCACTTCGGTTCCCTCTTTTTCAAGCTTCCTCAGAATCAAACGGATGAAACGAGTGTGAGATGGCAGCCATTTCCCCCCGCGACGCAAAGCCCAGCCATCAATGATATCTCCATTCAGGATCAAACGCTCGCATCTCACTCTTTTTAGAAATTCACAGAGCTCCTCGGCTTTACAATCAGGGGTTCCAAGATGGACATCGGAAAGAACAACTGTCTTGAAATGAAAATTCCCCTTGGTGTCACACGAAATGGCACGGCCACTTCGTTCCATTTTCGGGGGAATGACTCCGTGAAGATGGGACTCGAATTCAGAAACAATTCCAGACCACGATTGCTTTTCGGACGATCGGCGCGCGAGCTTTCGCATTTCCCCCCACCTGTCCAGAGCCAATGAAATCCTGGCCTGCCGGATATAATTCTCTTCGTCGCCCAATCGCACCTTGAGACCATTCCTCCCATGCTGAACGTGCGAGCGTGCTGCGGCATAGTCATAACTCACAGTGATCAACCCGCTCGCCATGCCTTCGAGAGTAACATTTCCGAAGGTTTCGGTCTCACTTGGAAAAAGTAAGACATCCGCCGAGGCGTAGTGAGTTGCCAAATCGATCCCGGTCCTCATTCCCGCAAAGACCACCCGAGGATGGCTCTTTTCCAAAGTTTTACGCGAGGGACCATCTCCCACCACTACGGCCACTAGATCCGGCGACTGCTCGCGCATTTTTTCCAAAGCCCTCATTGCCAATCCGAGATTTTTTTCAGGAGCAACGCGGCCCACGATAATTGCCACCGGACTGGCTGGCCCGGCTCCCCAGCTGTCCCTGAGCTTTTGGCTCCGGCGACGAGGCGAGAACAAATCCGTATCGACTCCCCTGCCCATCACCTCCAGCTTTTCGAAACCATAAGCCAGCAAACGATCCCGAACATTGACGGTCGGAACAATCGTCAGGTTTGCCCGATTGTGCATCTTCCTGAGATAAGAAACTGCCAGTGGCCGGACTCCCTCCAGGTGATAGCGGCTGAGATACTGATCAAAATTGGTATGGAATCCCATCACACACGGAATTCCCAGTTTCTCACAAGCCTTGACCGCAGAGCCGCCCATCGGACTTTCGGTCGCGATATAAACGACATCGGGCCGACGTGCCCGCCATGCTTTTTTGAACTTAAAAGGCTTGGGCAAGCCAACCCTCACCTCCTGATAACCCGGAAGTGAAATTCCGCGGAGTTGGGTCTCCTCCTCCACAATCTCCGTTCGAGCGGTATGAATAACGTGAACCGAATGCCCCAGACTCTTCAACCCGCTGACCAGCCGGCCCAGCGTCATCGCAACCCCGTTGACATCGGGAAGGTAGGTATCGGTAACAATTTCCACTTTCATCCTCCACCAGCGTATAATTGGCGAAGTTGAAAACTTAAGTCACCTTAAGTGTGACATTTTTGCCTGACCTTGAAACAGAGGGACAAAAAAGACCCAGAAGTGATCTTCTGGGTCTGGTGTCCAATTTCGGGGCCGATGAGAGTTGATGCTCCTACATCAGGCCGGTCCGGAGCAGACCCACGAGAACCCCCTGCACTACTAGTTCGCGAGCCGGAATCAGATCCGGAAAGTCCTTGTTCTCCGCGCGGAGGAACGGGCGCCCATTCTCCAATACAAAACGCTTCAAGGTGGTCTCACCGTCAATCAATGCGGCCACGATGTCCAGATGCCGCGGCTCACGGAACTCAAGGAACACCGTATCGCCATCGCAAATGTGGGCGTCGATCATTGACTCGCCACGAACCTTGAGAGCAAAAGTGCGGGCGTTGCGGGGAATCCCAAGTGATGCGATATCGATGGAAATACAGCCTTGTTTGTCCTCTTCAACCGCTTCTGCCATGCCCGCGGCAATCGAACCGTAAACCGGGATATCCACGACTTCCTCACGTTCCAAATCCTCAGGAAAGACCACCGCCCGGGCCTTGCCAGGCAAACGAACAATCACCCCTTTTTTCTCGAGAGCACGTAGATGACACATCGCAGCAGTTTGACTAGCAAAACCAAAATGCGCCTGAATTTCACGGGTTGAAGGCATCAAGCCGTTCTTGTTTTGAGATAACTTAAGAAAATCCAACAACTGCTGTTGTCGCTGCGTGAGTCTGTAAGCCATGAAGGACTATTGTTTTAATGAACACTATTTGTCCAGCGAGAAATGTGTGTTTCCTAACCAAAATGGACAAAATACCAAATTCTGAGCCAAAATGACGGTTTCTTGACGGACCATCGCGGACTTACTAGCTTGCTAGTGTGACTTTCGAATTTTCGAGATGTCACAAACACCAACCTAATCCCAAGAAACAATGAAAAAACTGACCGCTAATATAGCAATCGGTCTGGCGCTGACGTGCGCCGGAGTCGCCCAGGACAGACAAGCAAAGGAGCTGAGTGCAGCAGCCTGGTATCAGAAAGGCATGGCCGCGCTGAAGGCCGGCAAACCCGAGACGGCAAAAACCGCCTTTCACAATGTCCTCAGAATCAAGCCGGGGTTTGCACCCGCGAAATTCCAACTTGCCAGAATTCCCGAATTGAATGCCCGGGCCAAAGTGGCGCGTCGAAAAGCTCTCTTCGAAGAGGTCAAGATTCCCGAGATCAACTTCAACAAGGCGACTCTCGAAGAAGCTCTCGAAGCCCTCGATGTTCTCATCACGAAAGCCAGCAACAAGAAGCTGGCAGCCAACTTCGTCCTCCGTGACCCCAAAAGCAAAGTCAGCAAACAGCAGGTCACCTTGAAGATGACAAACATCCCGGCCTCGATCGCCCTCAGGTATATCCTCGACGGAACGGGAGCCAGCGCCCGCTTCGACGAACACGCCACCGTGATCAAGCCGCTGGGAGAATAAGTTCTCCTCCCGGCCTGATTTTTTTTCGCGCCTCGAGCCAGATTTCCCCTTATGACTCGCGGCGTGAAAAAGTTGACCTTTCAAGATCGCATCATCGCCCCTTCCCTTCTCGCCGCCGACTTCGGCCGGGTCGGGGCTGAAACTTCCCACGCCATCAATGCCGGAGCCGATTGGATGCACCTTGATGTCATGGACGGACACTTTGTCGATAATATCTCCTTTGGCCCGGCCATCATTCAAGCCGTTCATGAGACCAATGATATCTTCCTTGATGTCCACCTCATGATCACACGGCCGGATCACTACCTTCCGCGCTTCGTCGCGGCGGGGGCTGATCTGATCACGGTGCATGTCGAAGCGGAAGCGGACCACGATGTCGCAGCCACTTTGAAAGCCATTCGTGAGGCCAATTGCCTCGCTGGTTTGGCGCTCAACCCCGCGACCCCATTCGAGGCAGTCGTTCCTTATCTGGGCGAAATTGATCTCCTCCTCGTGATGACCGTGGTGCCGGGATTTGGTGGACAGTCTTTCATGGAAGAGGTGATGCCCAAAGTCGAGGCCGGCGCCAAATACCGGGCCGACAACGACCTCAACTATCATATTGAAGTAGATGGCGGAATCGGACTGGAGACCGCCGGGATTGCCGCGGCGGCAGGGGCCAATGTCTTCGTAGCCGGATCCTCCACTTTCGGGGCACCTGACATGGCTGCGGCGGTGAAGGGAATCCGGGAAGCCTAGTCGAACAGACGTCTGCACTCCGGACGATCAAGCAGTTTTTGCTTCTTTGACACGCCCCTCCAAACCAAGTAGCTTAAACAATCATGAAACTCCGCCCACTTGCGTGTTTACTCTTCGCCCTATCTTCTTACGCGGGGGCCATCGAGCCAACCGAGCTTCGCATTTGGACCTCAAAGAGCGGGACTAAAATTTCGGCCAAGGCCATTGAGATGACCCAAAATGGCTCGATCCAATTGATCACCAGGGACGGCCGCGAACTCACCTTGGGAATCGATGAGTTTTCCGAACAAGATCAGGCCTTTCTCGAAAAGCATTTTAAAAAGAAGGAAGTCCAGGCAGCGGGCAATTCCGGAAGACAGGAGGGCCCAATCGAGGCCGATGCCGACACATCTTACTTCATTTACATCCCCAGGGATCTCGCCCCCAGGTCGGAGGCCCCGGTGATGATCTGGACCCAGTCCGATGGCGCCAAGCAGGAGACACTGCAACCGTTCCGCGAGGCTGCCGACGTTCTTGGCATGATCATCGCGAGCCCGATCGAAGCCCGCCACGAGGGACAAGTCACCTTGATCAACAATTTCGCCCATACCCGCGACGTCCTCTCGGATATCGGTCGCGACTACAAGATCAGCGATAATGGCGTTCACTTTGGCGGGGATAAAAGCGGAGCGGCCGCGGCCTTCTTTAATTCACTCAAATTGAACAGCGCCGGCACCTACACGGTTTCAGGCTACCTTACGCCTGACATGACGGGAGCCAATAAAGGCCACCACTTCATGGCAGGAAGCACCAATAGCAGTCATCGCTACATGACCGCCTACTCAGCCGCCAAATTCGATGAGGACGCCACTCACAACTTTTACGTGGGGACACGAGAGATGCCGGATTCGCGCGATGTTGCGATTGGAATGATCTGGATGTATGCTCAAGGCCTCTACGAAAATGCCTCAACCAGAGGCGCTGAAATCGAAACCTTTGAGAAGCGGGCTCTCCCCTACCTGAAAGAACTGGCCCTGAGTGCTAAAGGCGATGCGACCTATCTGACCCGTATGCTGACATCAGACTGCAAATTAAAAGGACGATTCAAACAGGAGATCGACAAGCTCCACGCCAAACTTTCGCGGAGCAAGGAGGCCGTGGCTCATGTCCAGGCAACTGAAGCCCTTGATGAGTTCTCCGAAAGCCAGCTCGCCAGATTTGGCAGCCATTTCACCCCACTGACCGAGCACGACCCCAAAAAGTTCGATCGCATGATGGAGAAGCTTGGTGAGAAGTACCTGCCAGCTGTCGAGCTACAACCCGTCTTCAAAGCGCTCGCCAAGCCGACGCACCGATAGTCGGCAAGTGCGAACTTAGAGCCCACGCCCTTTGTTAAAACGGGCCACTTCACGCTGGGCTTCCCGCAACTCGGTCTTCTTTTTGAGATCCTGGCGCTGGTCGTTGTGCCCCTTACCCTTTCCAAGGCCGAGCTGGACCTTCACGCGTCGCCCCTTGAAGTAGAGCTTGAGGCAGATCAAAGTGAAGCCCTTCTGCAGTGTTGACTGCGAAAGCTTAAGAATTTCGTTCTTATGCAGGAGGAGTTTGCGAGGCCGCTTGGCCTCATGCTGGAAGAAGGCCCCGGCAGTCTGCCACGGCTGAATGTCACAACCATAAAGCCAGCACTCACCACGCTCAATCCGCGCGAAGGACTCGGTAATACTGACCTTGCCTTCGCGAATTGATTTCACCTCCGTGCCACGAAGAACCAATCCGGCCTCAAAGGTCTCCGTGATATTGTAATCACGGCGCGCTCGTTTGTTGGTGGCTACTTCTTTAGACATGACACGTAAGATGGCGTCTGCCTTGAAAAAAGCAGACCGGTTTTAGGAATTCGTTCCTTCAACAAGCTTGATCTTACCCTCAATAATTTCGGTAAGAGCAATATCGGCAAAGCCCATGCTGGGAAGAGCATCGATCAAAGGAGAACGGCCCTGATTCAACTGAGCCACGCGCTTCGACACGAGGTTGATGAGTACGAGGGGGTCAGAGACAATTTCAGAAGCCTTTTCGACAAGATCGTTTTTCATAGGGATCGCACTGGAACGGGGAGGAGGAGTAGGTGCTTCAAACGGTACGATATTGTCGGCATCCATAACTCCAAAAAATAAACAAGCGAGGATTCGCCTGCGGGCGGAGTGGAAAACCACAAAACCACCTCGCTGGCAAGCCCAATCTAACTCTGAATTCTTTTAGAATTCCAAACCAACGCGAATGCCATACATTTCAGGGTCACCGGCAACACCTGCCGAGATCTGATTGTTCATGAAGCTGTAATAATCTTCGTCGAAGAGATTACGGGCAAAAATCGCCGCATTCCAGCTCTCCCCCTGGTAGCCAAGCTGGGCATCCCAAACCTCGTAAGAACCTTGGCGAAAGTCACCGTTGTTGGTTTCGTCGAAGTAAGTGGCACCCACCGCACGAACTCCGGTCTGGGCGAAGAACCCGTTGTCAAAGTCATACCGAACCACCATTCCAGCGGTAAATTCCGGGAGGAAAGGCACATCGTTTCCGGACAGGTCGGCACCGCCCGCTCCAGTGTGTTCCTCAAACTCAATTTGGTTCCAGCCTGCACTGGCTTGGACCGTGAGACCACTTACAGGCTTCCAGAAGACTTCACCTTCCACTCCGAGAGCTTCCACCCGGTCGGCATTGGCAATGATGAAGTCCGTCGTGTTTGGGACACTCTGGTTGACCTGATAGTCGTCAATTTGCTTGTAGTATCCGCGTAATTCCGCGCCAAGCGATTGATCGGAAGTTTGATAGCGCACACCGATCTCAGTTTCCCAGGATTGCTCTTCATCAAAATCCGTGGTCGCCGGGTTATCGCTGAAGGCAGTAAATCCCTGAGGCTTATATGACAACGAGGTCCGGGCAAAGACACTCATATTCGAATTCAAAGTGTATGTCGCACCGAGAGACGGCGAGAAATAGAATCCATCACTCTCGCTGGCAAAAGCAGGTGGAAGCGGAATAAACCCTCCACCCGGCTCCGTTTTGGTCCGGGTGATGGAGTTGTCGACATACTCAAGACGGCCGCCCACTTCCACGGTCAGATTCTCGGCCGGATCCCACTGAACGTTTCCGAAGAGAGCGACGCTCTCCTCTTCGATGTCAAAGTTCGTGAACTGATTCGCAAAGATTCCTCCAAACGGAAGGGGGAAAAAGCGATTGGCAACGCCCACATTATCCTTGTTCAAATAAGCCAATCCACCAAGCCAGCGAAGAGAGGCATCTTGATCGGACTGGAGGCGGAACTCCTGGCTGAAAAGATTCTGCTCCTGCCGGATCGAGGATCTTGAAAGGTCGAATGCCGTCAAATCGAGATCAACCGTGTTTGGCCCGAGTTTCCAGTTCGAATAGGAGGTAATCGACTTCAGATTTCCCCATTCGAAGTCCTGATCAACGTGCATCGAAAGCTGAAAGCGATCGATCTCGGTCACCCCGGGGACATTGCTGGCCACTTTAAAAGGATCCTGCACCCGCTGGGAGTCAACAATCGGACCAAAAGCGGAATTCACCCCCGGCAGCGCGGTCAATCGCTGACTGCCGTCGCGAGTCCGCTCATACATGAAGCGGAAGCGCATTTCGAGGTCCTTGCTGGGGTGATAATAAAGGCTCGCCAGCGTGCCGAACTGCTCACGGGTGTCGGTGTCGCGACCGAGAGTGGTATTTTCAACCAACCCATCCCGCTCCTTGAAGTAAGTCTGAAACGAATAGGACCAATCCTTTTCCAGGGGGCCACTGGAACGGAACCTCAGATGCGTAAGATTGTAGCTGCCATATTCAGCGCTGAACGCGTGCTCAACTTCATCGCCGGGCCTCAAAGTTCTGAGCTCCATCAGGCCACCCACCCCATTACGGGCAAAACGGGAGCCCTGTGGACCACGGTGAAGCGTGAAGGACTCCAGATCAAAAAACTCGGTCGAGTATCCAAAAACATCACCATAAGGGACGTCGTCCACCATCATCGCGACACCCGCGCCTCCGAAGAAGAGAGTATTGGTCGATCCGCGCACTCCGACGATGTCGCCGTATCCCGCCGAATCAGAGGCCACAGACGCAAATCCCGGAAGGTAGCCCAGAAGCTCATTCACCCGCTCCGCATCGAGAGTCTCCACCGCCACATTGCCGGCCGCATCAGTCTCGCGATCTCCCTCAACTACCAAAGGCTTCAAGACGTCCTGCGCATTCAAAATACCACCAACCAACAATGCACTAAGGCAAAATCCAAACTGTTTCATAAAGGCGTAGAGACTGCCTGATTTCGACGAACCGTCAACCAAGAAGGCTTGATAGATCCCACAATCGGTTTAAGTAGCGATGACACAAGATTTCACCATGACTCGTCTTCGACCTCTTCAAATCGCCAATCTTTCACTCTGCGCCCTGCTCGTCTCCAGCTGCGACAACAAACGCTATTCATTCCTCCCGGAGGAGAAGCCCGAGCCCAAACCCGAGGCGCCGGAAATCAGCGCTGACGGCCTCAACATCATTCCCGGCGACATGCCCGATAGCGCCGCCAAGTTCCTTCCCGTGACTGAGAAGATCTTCGCCAAGCTTAAGCCTGTTCCCGAAGGAGAGCTCAAGCCCTACACTGAGACTGTTCCGCTCTCTGACAATGCCCAGTTTGAAATGCTCCCCATTCCCGGAGGCGAATTCACCATCGGAACTCCGGACAGCGAAGCCGATCGCTCCGCCGACGAAGGCCCCCAAAAGAAGATCAAGATCGAGCCCTTCTGGATGGCCTCAACCGAAATGACCTGGGGGGCCTACCGCGCTTTCATGGAAAACGGCAAGAACCGGAACAAAGACGGCAGCCTCGACCTTGACGGGAACAAGCTCACTTTCGAGCCACCGCTTCAAAGCGACCCTCCCCTCCTCGACGCCATTTCCCAACCCACCCCACCCTACATGCCCATGCACAACAGCATGGGAGACAATGCCGGATACGATAGCAAATACCCCGCTGTCGCCCCCACTCAGCACTCCGCCTCAAAATTCTGCGAATGGCTCACCGCCCAAACCGGTCACTACTACCGCCTCCCCACCGAAGCCGAATGGGAATACGCCTGCCGCGCCGGCACCACCACCGCCTACTCCTTTGGCGATGATGCCTCCAAGCTCGGCGAATACGGCTGGTATTTTGAAAATTCCGATGGCTCCTACCAACCCGTCGGCCTCAAAAAGCCCAATCCCTGGGGACTCTACGATATGCACGGCAATATGAACGAGTGGACCCTCGATGCCTACGTTCCAGACTACAGCCAGCACCCCGAAGGCACTGTCAATCCCTTCGCCCTCTCGCCCAAACGCTACCCGCGGGTCAGCCGCGGGGGTAACTGGGATTCCGACCCTCATGAGCTCCGCTCCGGCCAGCGTCTGCCTTCCGACAAAAGCTGGAAGAACACCGACCCGCAGGATCCCAAATCACTTTGGTATCACACCGACAATTGGGGCCTCGGCTTCCGCATCATCCGCCCTGCCAAAAACCCCACTCTCGAAGAAATGCACCTCCTCTGGAACACCGGCCCTGGTGAGCGTTTCTAATGCGTAACACAGCCGCCCCGGCTGTATTCCCCACCACCCAAAACGATCATGAAAAGACTCCTGCTTCTTGCCTTCACCGTCACCTCACTCTTCGCCACCGCCGCGAAGAAACCCAACTTCATTATCATCTTCACCGATGACCAGGGGTACGGTGACCTCGGCTGCTTTGGCTCCACCAAAATCAAAACCCCCAACATCGACCGCCTCGCCAACGAAGGCCGCAAGTTCACCAACTTCATGGTCGCCTCCCCGGTCTGCTCTCCTTCCCGGGCCGCCCTCCTCACCGGCTGCTACCCGAAGCGTGTGAGCATGCACCAACACGTCCTCTTTCCGTCCTCAAAAAAAGGCCTCAACCCCGACGAGCACACCATTGCCGATCACCTCAAAGGCCAGGGCTATGCCACCGCCTGCTTCGGCAAATGGCACTTGGGACACCACCCCGAAACTCTTCCGACGAGCAACGGCTTCGACACCTACCTCGGCATCCCTTACTCGAACGACATGAACCACCCCGACAACAAGGGAAAACCCAAAGGGGGTTGGGCCGGGATGGACATTCTCTGGAAAGACCCCGAGTCCACTCTCACCAAGTGGAAAACTCCTCTGATGGAAAACGAAAAAATCCTCGAGGTCCCGGTCGATCAACGCACCGTCACCCGCCGTTACACCGACAAATCCATCGAGTTTATCAAGACCAACCAGGACAAGCCCTTCTTCCTCTACCTCCCCCACTCCATGCCCCACATCCCGCTCTACGTGCCGGATGAAATTCGCGACCCAAATCCCCTCAACGCCTACACCAATGTCATCGAGCACATTGACGCTGAAGTCGGCCGCATCGCCGATCTCCTCCGCGAGCTTGGGCTCGACCAGAACACCTACCTCATCTTCACGACCGACAACGGCCCATGGCTTCAGTTCAAACACCACGGAGGATCCGCCGGCCCCCTCCGCGAAGGCAAAGGAACCACCTTCGAGGGCGGCCAACGCGTCCCCTGTGTCATGTGGGCTCCCGGCCGCATCCCCGCCGGCACCACTTGTGACCAACTCTGTGGCACTATCGACCTGCTCCCCACCATCGCCGCCCTCACCAAGACTCCTCTTCCCAAGGATAAGAAAATCGACGGCCTCGACATCTCCAGACTCCTCACCGGCTCGAATGAGAGCCCCCGCAACGAGTTTCTCTACTACACCTCACAAGGCGCACTCGAAGGTATCCGCCAAGGCAAATACAAGCTCCTCATCAAAAAAGGCCGGCGCCCCAGAAAAGCTCCCAAAAATCAACCCGCTCCCAAAGGCCAGACCATGCTTTTCGACCTCACCACCGACCTTGGCGAGAAAAACAACCTCCTCGTCGACAAGCACCCAAAACGCGTCTCCATCGTCGCCAAACTCACCGCTCGCATGACCGAACTCGACGCCGAAATCACCAAAAACCAGCGCCAACCCTGGCTTAAAGAATAGGCGGAAATCCTTTCAATAGAAGCCTAGGGCCGCCCTTTCGGGTCGGGCTTTTCCCCCTTGATCAGAAGGACCGCCTGCCGAGCCAGCCTTTGACCAAAGAGGTCATAGCCTTCCTTCGTGTAATGAAGATCGTTGTGAGGCTTTCCCTTCTTCACCTTGTTGTTGGTGTCATCAGTATCAACCCAGGATCCGCGGGGGTCGCCCGTCGCAACTTTGACCTGAGCTGATCTGACCGCTTCCCAATGCTCACTCGTTGAATAATCACTGAGCCTTCCAATCACGAAATTCATTTCCGGCACACTTAGATCCTTTCGGAGATTCGCTATGAGAGTGTTCATGCTCTCCTCATAGGCCGCCGATAGCTTTTCCTTGGCATCGCGCTCCCCCTGCATCCAGAGAAAGGTGATCGTCTTCGGCTTCTTGGCGGCAATACTGGCGCGGGCCGCCTTCAAGGTCTCATCATAAAAAGCACCCGGATCCTTCTTGGTAGAAAGCTTACTTTTCGCAGCGATTTCATCGAAGGTCTTCACCCACTTCCGGATCGGCTGCCCGCCCTTGGCGAACTTCACATGTTGAATGTCATCGTTCGGCAAGAGCTTCTTAAGTTCGGGCAAAAAAGCTTTCTCCGGCTTCAAGCCTGCCATATTCGACTGCCCGGATAGAATGAAGAGATGAACCTCGCCCGCAAAAGCAGCAGAGGTCAAACAGAGGAAAAGAAGAAGCCGCTTCATGTGCAATCGAGGTTTCAAATTACCTATTTCACTTCGCGAACCTTGATGTTCCGAAATGACACCACGTTGCCATGATCCTGGAGACAAAGGTGTCCCTTTGTCGCTTTTCCAAAGTTCTTAAACTTACTAAACTTGGAAGCTGCCACTTTCTTATCCCAATCATCAGAGCCCTTGACATATTCGACATACTTCGTGCCATTCATCCACTGCACGCACTTTGTCGGAGTGATCATAACCTTGAGCGTATTCCACTTGCCGGCGGGCTTGGTGGCATCGACGCCCTCGGCAGGTTTGTACAGTTGATAGAGCCATCCCGCTTTCTGCGGATCATGGCCACCGACATTGTCCTGGATCTGAATCTCCGGCCCGGTCTGCCATGGACGGGACTCCGTCTCCTTCACGTGAAACATCAGACCTGAATTTCCACCCTTGGAAATCTTGTAATCCACAGTGAACTCAAAGCTGCCATACTCCTTCTTCGTAATAATATCGCCGCCGCCCTTACCGGTCAGGGTCAGCACACCATCCTTCACCTCCCACTTCGGAGAAACCCCCTCCTTCTTATAATTACGAAAGTGCTCGGTCGATTTGCCGTCAAACAACAAGGTCCAACCCGCCTCTTTTTCAGCGGCAGTTAGTTCGTTGGCTTTGTGATGGTCGGCCGCGAGCGGAAGAGTCAACAGGAGGAAGGCAAGAGCTTTCATGGCGGCAAGCCTAGGAGAAGCCTCTTTTCATTCCAAGCTCCAAGAAGACCAGTGCTTCGTTCGGCTTAAAATGGTGGGTGGCATCGCAAGAAGAGCTTCGAGAGGGCGAGGCGGAGGCCTTTGGTGAATCGGGATTCTCAAAAAGGCCGACCACACAGCCATCTCTAAGGTCGATAGAGGACATCCGTCATTTTAAGCTGATCGGAGCACTAGCCCGCAGGCAGCACCTCGACCCTGAAAAAGGCCTTGGCAAGATCAAGCGCACCGCTCTCGCTGAGATCAAATTCCACGGTCGTTGTTTCTCCATCTTCCGCAGCGATCCCGTCATCGAGGTCCGCATCCCAATTCTCAAGATCAGTCGAATACTTCACGGCATAGACTTGGCCGGGCGAAGAATTCCAGCTCAACGAGAGAGTATCGGCAGTCGGGTCAAAAACGATTTCAGTGATCTGTAGTCCAGCACCTCCACCAACTTCTCCGTTGATTGAGAGGTTATCGATCGCAGTGTGATTCCCGGTCTCATTAAATCCCAAAAAATCACCACCCTTGATTCCAAGCGTGTAGGTCCCGACATCAGAAAGAGGGACCGGGGTCTCGAAAGTCGCAGTCACTGTTGGCACGCCTGCTGCCGTTCCGGACATGGAATCCGCCACATCCACAGAGGCGACTGTCGCGCCCGAAGGATCAATCACCGAAAAAGTAAAGTCACTGCGTCGATTCACATTTTGCACTTGTCCTCCACTGATCGACCAATTGTCGAAAGTAATATCAGTCAAGGTCACTGAAGCGCCCGGCAGAACGGTCAGGCTTACCGCAGTTGTCCAAAAAGTATTTCCATTTCCAGTATTGATCCCGGGGGCAAAAATATCTTGAACATCAGGTTGGCCGTCAAACAAACGAAGCCCGTTACCGGCCGCATTAAAGGAAGTCATACTCCCAGGGTCTTGAACGCCATTCACGACCCAGTTGAGACCGGAAGCAGTATCATCTGCCGCATTGACTTCCGAAAGAGTGCGCCCGTCAAAAGTAGTGGAAGCAATCACCTCAGCCTGGAGGCAACCAAAGGGAAACAACGCTGCCAAAGTGACTGCCGGATAAAGTAGATGTGAATGTTTCATCAGATTGAATAGTTGGGTGATTGAAAGTTGATTCTGGCAAGCAGCAAAAAGGCCACCCTCGGATCGAAGCCGCGCGGATGACCTTGGGTTGAGTTGGAGCGGGAATTAACTCCGCTACCGGCGGCGGCGGCCCGCCAGGACGAGAAGACTGAGCGAGGAAAGCAGGATTGCAGAAGGCTCTGGCACGGCGCCAATGGTTCCGTTGATCGAAAGATTGTCGATCCCGGTATGGTTACCCGTCTCATTGAAGCCTACAAAGTCACCACCCTTAATCTCGAGGGTATACGTCCCGGAATCGCTCAAAGCAACTGCTGAAGGGAAAGTTGCGGTTACGTTGGGCACGCCAGCTGCCGTCCCTGAAAGAACGTCGGCAACCTCAACAGTTCCCACCACCGCATTTGAAGGATCTAAAATTGTCAGTGTGAAATCAGACCTCCGATTTACGTTCTGAGTCTGCCCGCCGTTGATAGACCACGAGTCGAAAGTCACGTCAGTCACTTGGACCGATGCACCTCCCACAACTGTGAGACTCACTGAAGTCGTCCAAAAGGTATTTCCGTTCCCGGTATTGATTCCTGGAGTAAAAATATTTGGAGTATCACCCCCGTTGAAAATCGCCTGCGCACCGCCAGTTGCATTAAAGGCAGCCATGCTCCCGGGATCGGCTAGACCATTAACGGTCCAACCTAGGTTGTTCGCGGTATTTGAGGGAGAAAGCGTCTTCCCATCAAAGCTCGTAGAAGCAAGGACAACGGCACTTGCAGAGCTGCAAAGCGCCAAAAAGGCCGCTAGAGATGTTATTGTAACATTTTTGAAGGCAGTCATCTTAAGGCATTGGAAATAAGAGATAAACTTTCGAAATTCCAGCTCAATCTTAAGATTTACTAAAACCAACCTACCCGTTTCAGGATATGCTCCAGCCAGCTCTCAATTTGCGCCTGGAGACGGATCCCAACGCTCAAGCTAACTTCCCCCTTGATGCCCGATCTCCAAGTGACACACTCGACCCCATGTTCGTTAGAGCCTTTACCTTTCTTTGCCTGACTCTCTCCTGCCAAGCCGAATGGCCCACCTTTCGCGGCCCGACGAACGACGGCCACTGTCCTCCTGCCCCCGAAGGTAAAGCCCATGGCTTCCCCACTGAATGGAGTGAAGACAAAAACATCGTTTGGAAAACCCCGGTCACCGGCCGCGCATGGTCCACCCCCGTCGTCATGGACAATGAAGTCTGGGTCACAAACGCCACGCCTGATGGCAAGAAAATGTATGCCGTCTGTCTCGATAAAACCACGGGCAAGAGGGTACACGACCTCCTCCTCTTCGAGAATGCCGATCCCGAGCCACTCAGCAATCACGTCAATGGATACGGCTCATGCTCGCCCGCCATCGATGCCGACCACGTTTACATTCACTTCGGCAGCTACGGCACCGCCGCCCTCGATCGCAAGACCGGCAAAACGGTTTGGGAACGCCGCGATCTCCCCTGCCAACACTTCCGCGGACCGGGATCATCCGTGGTCCTTCACAAAAATCTCGTCATCTTGAGCATGGACGGTATCGACGTGCAATACCTCGTCGCCCTCGACCGCAAGACCGGCAAGAACGTTTGGAAAACCGAGCGGAGAACCGACTTTGGAGACGTCGAGCCCGGCGGAAAAATCCGTGGTGGCGGCGATTTCCGCAAAGCCTACTCCACGCCCAACTTCGTCACCTTGAATGGGGTTCGCCAGCTTGTCTCGCCCGGAGCCAAGGCTTGCTACTCTTATGATGCAGACACCGGCAAGGAACTCTGGAAGGTTCTCTACAAAGGCTACTCCAACGCCGCCGCCCCCGTTTTCGTTGGGAACGATCTCGCCCTCATCAATACCGGCCTCGGAAAACCCCACCTTCTCGGCGTTAAGCTGGATGGAAAAACCAAGGGCGACGTCACTAAATCGCACGTTGAGTGGGACATCTTCAAACGCATCCCCGGTCGCTGCTCCCCCCTCGTCATTGGACGGAAAGCCTACTTCACCTCGGAATCAGGCATCCTGAGCCTCCTCGATTGTGACAAAGGAGAAATCAGTAAATTTAAGTCACTCAAAACGGCCTTCTCAGCCTCTCCCGTCCTGGCCGACGGACACATCTACTTCGCCGATGAGAAGGGCAAAACCTTCGTCGTCAAACCCGGCCCCGAATTGGAGATCGCCGCCACCAACCAACTCGATGACGGCTGCATGGCCTCCCCCGCCCTTGACGGTAAAGCGATCTACCTCCGCACCAAATCGCATATTTACCGGATCGAGAAAAAGGAGAGCTGATCCAGCCCTACTGTTCAGAAATCCGATTCAGCAAATCGCTAACCACATTCGGATTGGAGGCAGCGACATTCTGCTTCCCAAGGGGATCGGCTTCGTAGTCGAAGAGATCGATTTGTGTGGGGCTAGCCGGATTGTTCCCCCAGCGAACGAGGCGGTAACGATCAGTTCGAATCGAGTAGCCATCGGTTCCACTCTTTCGCCAAAGACCCAGGGCGAAATCCTTCGGAATGGCTGTTGGATCGACAAGCGCCGACGCAAAGCTTTGCCCCTCAACTGATTCAGGAATCGAAACTCCACAGAGTTCACAAAGCGTCGGATAGATATCGATGCTCTCGGCAAAACAATCGGTGGCGACTCCACGACGGGCTTGATATGGAATCCGGACAATGAGTGCGCTCTTGAGCGATTCCTCAAGGGTGGTGTGCTTCCCCCAGACCGTGTGCTCACCCAAGTGCCAGCCATGGTCGCCCCACAGGACGACAATCGTTTCCTCGGTGAGTTCAAGCTCATCCAATTCCTCGAGCACCTTGCCAATCTGGGCATCGACATAACTGACACAGGCATAGTAGCCGTGGATCGATAGTTTCGCCTCGGCTTCATCAATCGTATTGGTGCCACCATAGTTACCGATGAATTCACCGTTCCCCGAGCGGGTCAGCCCGGAATTTACGCCGGAAGGAAGAGTCTGCACGGGCACTTCGATGGCATCGCGATCATAAAGATCCCAATATTTTTTTGGCGCGGCAAAGGGAAGGTGTGGCTTGATAAATCCCAAACCGAAGAAAAATTGTTCATCGTTCGCTTTGAATTCGCGAAGCCGACGAATTGCCTCCTCAGCCATCAAACCATCAGGATAATCAGTGTCCTCCAAACTCGTCACCCCATCAGCTGCAAATCCGATTTCAGTTCGTAAAGAAACGCCACGATTGCGGGTCACGCCATTCGCATAAGCAAAGAAGGCACTCCAGGGATCATTCCAAATTCCAGACGTCATGTAAGATTCATCCCAGGCATTCGGCATCTCGGCCGCGCCCCCATCCGGGTCATGACTCAGCTTCCCGAGCCCCACCGTCCGGTATCCGGCAAAGCGGAAAGCCTGCGGAAGGGAATTCGGATTTTGTGGATCGTTGGTATTCTGAAGGAGCGTATTAAAGGCATTGTTTGAGGTCGCCGCGGCCGTCCGCGGGCGACGTGAAGTCATCATGGCATAGCGCGAGGCACCACAAGTGGGGCACTGCACATAGTGTCGATTGAAGAGCCGCCCCTCACGGGCAAGGCGGTCCATATTGGGAGTGATCATCCCGGTCTCTCCATAAGCATTGATTTGAGGTCGCAGGTCATCGACCGCGATGAAGAGCACATTCGGTCGACTCCCTCCCGGCTTCGCTGCGAGCCGATAGAATTGCTTCGCTTCTTCCGATAGGCCCATCGAGATTTCGAGACGCCCGTCACCGAGAGAATTTTGCGCAGTCGTCTCCAACTCGCCTTCACTCCACAGGCGAAGATCGCTCGAAGTCTGAACGCTAAGCTCACTATCCTCGGCGGCAAGATTGCGGGTGTATTTGAACCCGTCTGAAACTCCAGTTATGGCCCGCGAGTTTGGATCAAGAGGAAGCGAACCCGCAGCATACTCCAGGAAGTCAGGATCGCCATCACCATCGCTATCTACCCCTTCGCCATCATCCGTGATCCCAAAGCCGGCAAGCCAGCTCGCAAAGGTCATTGCATCGTCCTCCCCGGGGCTCCCACCATTGGCAAAACTCGCCCGCCAGGTCGCCGGATCATTACTATCCGTCCCGGCATCATCGGCCCCGATCAAGGTCAGCGAACGCCCTGCCTCCGCTGGCCATGCCGGGGAGCCCCCATAAGAAACCTCATCAACGACTCTTTGATACCGGTCTTCCAGGCGAAGGGTTTCCGCAACAGAGAGGCTGCCTTGAAAATCGCCCGTCGAAACGACCATCCGCTCGCCCGAAGCGAGAGTGCCCGAGGTCAAGGTCACGACAATCCCCAGTGTGAAGCGCAGCCCCGCAAGATCGACCTCATCCTCCCCGGTATTGATGATCTCCACAAATTGCGCCGCGCCATCGTAAAAAATTTCACTGACCCGAACGCTCATCGGCTCAGGCAAAGCCTCACCTCCAGTTGCGTGTTCGATTTCAAACCCACTCAATTCCAGGCTATTCACCCCTCCGGCTTGAGGCGTATTTAGGATAAATACGGAATCAAACGCGGTCGCAGAAATAACCGAAGTCACACTACTCAAGACCTCCCCGTTGTAGCGACTACTCACCGTCACCTGGGTCGCCGAATTGCGTTCGATTTTCATTTCTCCGGCATAATCAACTCCCGTCGCAGTCGCTCCGGCTCCTCTCGCGGCGCTCGTCAACAAAGTGCTGGAACCCGTCGAAAGCGGATTGTTCCGATTGGCATTCCGGGCATGAAGGCCCGATGTCCCGCTCAAGGCTGGAGCCCACATTGCCCCATATCCGCGTGAAGGCTCAAAAGCCGCCGACGTGTTGGCATTAGCAAGATCCATTTCAAGCTTGGAACCATTCGATTGATAGAGCCCAAAACGCATCCCGTTTCCGCCCGCCGGAGTCGCGCCGTAATCGTTGTAATTTGCCGTGAATCGCAAGGTCAGCGATTCCCCGATCTCCAAGTCTTGGTCCGGAAAGTAACTCCACACCATCCCGCGCAAAGCCGAACTTCCACCCGTTGCCGCTCCGCTTCCCCAAGTGAACGTGTCACTATTACGATCCGAAATGCTCGGCACTCCCGCCGTCGCACTCGCCGATCCGGTGAACCAGGGTCCGGCCAGCGCGCTCGTCGTCAACACGGGCTCGCCACCATCAGCCACTCCATCCCGAAGATCAATCAGGGTATTCGCCATGCGCTCACCCATCGCAAGTTGCCCGGGAGCATCAAAGTGGAGCCCATCAAATAGATTAAGATCACTGGTCGCCACGAAACGCGCCCCGCCATCCAGTTCAGTCACCGATTGCTGGGCCGGACTGATCCCTGCCTGACTAAAGACCTCACCAATCGCCACCTTGAGATTTTCAAAATCAGCACTTGGAAAGGCCTCGTGCAAATCCGAGCGGACATTGCCAAGAAAAGCATGTAAGTCCGCCTGATACTGGCCCGTGCTTCGCCCGACCACGCCATCTCGCTCTCCCTGATGCCACGCCAGGCCGATAACGTTAAAAGTATCCCCACGGTTGATGATCTGGCCCAGTGCCGTCGTGCAATCAGCAATAAAGGGATCATACATCGACCCTCCGGGGGACCAGTCCTCGAAAAGGTTCGTGCCGCCACGGGCTCGCTTAATGATAGCCAGATCATCAACGAGATGATCATTCTTGAGAGTTCGCGCCAGAGTGAACTCAGGACCGAAAGAGTCATTCACCGTCGCAAGCGAAACAAAACCGTTCCCGGAATCAAATTCGGCACCACCCGCCGCCGTCACATTGTAAAAATACTCCACTCCGACATCGGCAGGATCAGCCGTCAACCCGGCGGCATCGGCGCGACCTGCCGCATTGGATTGCCCGGCAACGAGAACGACATTGATCTCGGCTGAAGAAAGCACGGCAAACGAGAAAAAGCTGACGATAGAAAAAGCAGAGAAAAAACGCATGGTAGTTTGGGGCTGAGGGCGATCTAAATCACGCCTTGTTTACAAGCTAGACCTCAGACAATCTAACACCGAGATGAAAATGACACTTTCAAAACTGGCAGGATTCCTCGCCGGAGTTTCGCCCCTTTTCGCCGACCCCATCGCCAACTGGAAAGAGTTTAATCCCAACGTAGCGGTCGTACCCATTGAGAACGCTGATACCAATTCGCCCACCTTTGGCGATGGCGTCACCATGAACAGCGCACAACAAGCCTGGGTCGCAGGCAGATTCGGCACCGTCGAGTCACCCGCTTCGGTCACTCTCGCAGTCGGTGAAACTCTCACCGTAACCGGCTCCTTGGTTCTCACCGGAGGATCCAATAACAGTAACCAATTTCGCTTCGCTGTGGTCAATGACGGTGGAAAATTCACACAGGATGACGGCAGCAATTGGAACGGAGGCTGGCTTCACTCCATCGGTATCGGCGGCGGGGCAGACCTCTGGCTGGGAAGAACCGACGGTCCCTTTATCAGCACCGCTGGCAATGCCCTCGACCTTGACTCGGTGACAACCCGCACCGGACTCTTTGATGGTGATTCTGTCGACCCCTTCACATTCTCCATGGCGATCACACGGAACTCCGAAACCACCATCGATATCATCTCCCTCCTGACCGGCGGCGACGGAGTGCTGAGCGAGGAATATGTCAAAGAAGACATTGAGACCCCGCTCTTCACCTACACCGCGCTTGGCCTTCTCTTTGGTGGTTCTTCGGCTCTGGAACAGGCTGTCTTTTCCGATGTGGAATATTCGGTCACCAGCGACTCCGAGACACCGCTACTCCTTTCCGTTCGCTTGGATGGCGCGAATCCGGAGATCGACTATGAACTTGCCGAAGACAAAGTTTACATCCTCGAAACCAGCCTGGATCTGATCGATTGGAACATTGAACTGGATGATTCCATCACCGGAACAGGAACCTTTGTCGATGACCTCAGCACCCGTTTCGCAGCCCCTCTGCCAGGCCGCGTCTACTATCGTCTTCGCGAGAATACCTCACAATAGCCTTTACATCCCAAGGCAACGTAAAGAGAAACAACTAAATGAAGAACATCACCCTCTTCCTTCTAACATCCTCTAGTGTCGCCCAAATGGCCGGAGCTGCCGTGGTTGCAGACTGGAAGGAATTGAACCCGAACGCTGCCGTGGTTCCCATCTCGGGAGCCAACACCGACTCTCCGGTTTTTGGTGACGGCACCACTCCAAACAGCGCTCAAGCAGCCTGGATTGGCGGGCAATTCGGCGCAGCCGGCTCACCTGAATTAGTGACACTCGCAATTGGCGACACCTTGACCGTTTCCGGTAGCCTGACCCTGACCGGTGGCACCAACAACAGTGCTCAGTTTCGCTTTGGAGCCTTTAACTCCGGTGGACAACTCGCAGCCAGCAGCGGTTTAAACTGGAGCTCCGGCCTCATGCATGTGATCGGAAGCACAGGAGATCTTTTTCAGGCCCGCACCGATAACGCATTTATTTCCACCGGAGGAAATGCAGTCGACTTAAACGGCGTCACGACCAGGACCGGGGCCTTTGATGGGGACTCCACCCTTCCTTTTATCTTCAGTATGCAAATCACCCGCCATAGCGCCACCACCGTCGATGTGGTTTCCCTGATCACCGGAGGTGATGGATCTTTTAGCGAAGAATACGTCGAGGGTGACCACACTCCCGCCAACTTCACTTACGATTCGGTTGGCCTCTTGTTTGGCGGCAGCTCAAGCGTAGAACAAGCCACCTTCTCCGGAGTGCAATACGAAGTGACCTCCATTCCGGAACCATCAGCCGTCTTCCTCAGCCTGACCGGAATCCTCCTCGGCTCCGTGCGCCGACGCCGCTAGGGAAAGCTCCACACCACTTACTCTCAATGCGGGACGATGAAAATCGCCCGCATTTTTTTTTGGCGCAGAGAGAAGACCGATTTGACCTTGCCCTGACCACAAACCCCAGCACAATTCTTCCATGCGTTTCCTCTTCTCACTTCTTCTCGCCTTTCCGCTCCTCGCGGCAGAAAAACCAAACATTGTCTTCATCCTTGCCGACGACCTCGGCATCAAGGACCTCTCCTGTGAAGGCTCCACCTTCCACGAAACACCGCACATAGATGCCATCGCCAAAAGCGGCATGCGCTTTACCAATGGCTACTCGACCTGCCAGGTCTGCTCGCCCTCCCGGGCCTCCATCATGTCCGGACAATACCCCGCCCGCATCGGCATCACCGACTGGATCGGAGCTGCCACCGGAATGCACTGGAAGCGTAACGACAAGATTCTCCCCCCGGAGAATGGCTCACGCCTTCCCGCCAAAATCACCACCGTTGCCGAAGCCCTGAAGTCCGGCGGTTATCGTACTTTCTTTGCCGGGAAGTGGCACATCGGCGGCGAAGGCTCCGGCCCCGAAGATCACGGCTTCGAAGTCAACAAAGGAGGTTACTACTCCGGCTCACCACGCGGCGGCTATTTTTCCCCCTTTAACAACCCCAAGCTCGATGACGGCCCAGCCAGTGAAGCCCTCCCCCTTCGCCTCGCCAAGGAAACCAACAACTTCATCAGCCAACAAAAATCAAAGAAGCCCTTCTTCGCTTTCCTCTCATTCTACTCCGTTCACGGCCCCATCCAGACCTCACCCCATCTGTGGGAAAAATATCGCAAGAAAGCCACCGCCGCCGGCCTCGCTGCCGAACGCTTCAAGGTCGACCGCACCCTTCCCGTCCGCCAGGTTCAAGACTGCCCCATTTACGGAGGCATGATGGAATCAATGGATAATGCCGTCGGCCTCGTCATGAACAAGCTCAAGGAACTCGGCATCGACAAAAACACCATCGTCATTTTCACCTCTGACAACGGCGGTGTTTCCTCCGGTGACGCCTTCGCCACCGCCTGCCTTCCCTTTCGCGGAGGCAAAGGTCGGCAATGGGAAGGCGGCATCCGCCAGCCCTACTACATCGTCGCTCCCGGCGTCACCAAACCCGGTTCCACCTCCAGCCAATTCGCCACCGGCACCGACTTTTACCCCACCCTTCTCGAACTTGCCGGACTCGAGAAACTTCCCAACGAACATCTCGATGGTATCTCACTCATACCCGCACTTAAAGGAGGCCACTCCGAGCGCGTGCTTTACTGGCACTACCCGCACTATGGCAACCAAGGCGGCGAGCCCTCCAGCATCGTACGCGAAGGGAACTACAAGCTCATCCGCTATCATGAAGACGGCCGTGAAGAACTCTACAACGTCAAAGAAGACATTGGGGAAACCAAAGACCTCGCAGCAGAGAATCCTGACCTTGTCAAAAAACTCTCCGCAAGATTGACCGCACACCTCACTGAAGTCGGTGCCAAAATCCCCAAGCCCGACCCTCGTTTTAATGCTGAAAAAAAAGCCGCTCAGATTAAATCTCTTCACACCAAGAAGAAGGCCCAACTCGAACAGCAGCACGCCAACTTTCTTAAACCCGGCTACCAACCCAACAAAACCTGGTGGGGATCCGTTCAAACCAAGGACTAGAACGCAAGGCACAACGGTCCCATGCCCCTCGCTCAACTCGCCTCTGCCGAAAAGAGCTTCGGTTCGAACACCGTTTTACGGGATATTAATCTCACCATTGAGCGGGGCGAACTCATCGCCGTCCTTGGCACCAACGGCGCGGGAAAGACCACTCTCCTGCGGATTCTCTCCGGACTTCTCGGGCTCAATCAGGGTGACTATCTCATCGAAAACTCTTCCCTCGATCGCCTCTCGGAAGAGCAGCGGGAAAAAATCTTTTTCCTGCCTGATTTCCCCACTCTTTTTGACGACCTCACCGTTCTCGAGAACGTCGAAATCTGGCTTTCACTTTATCAAAGATCAGCCGCAAAACTCGAAGCGGAATCAGTCGCCTTGCTTGAGCGATTCGACCTGATCGAAAAAGCCCACATCCCCGCCGCCCTCCTGTCGCGAGGCCAACGCTACAAACTCGCGCTTATTCTCTTCGAAAGCTCAAAGGCCCCTCTCGGACTCTTTGATGAACCCTTCGCGTCAGGAATGGACGTCCCGGGTATTCGGGAAATGCGAAAGCTTCTCCGCCATGCCGTCTCTGATCAACGGACGGCAATCTACACCACCCAACTCGCTCACTATGCCCGGGAATTCGCCGACCGAATTCTCGTGATTCACAAGTCGCTGATCTACTTTGACGGATCGCCGGAGGCATTCGCATCACAGCTTCAATCCGGCGATCAAGTTCTCGAAATCTTCTCCGAATCGGACGAATGAAATTCAGGGAATATCGGCATCCGAAAATTCGCCAGCGTATTCGCGCCGCTGCCGAGCAATGGCGGAACGCAGAGCCAGGCCGCTCATTCGAAAGCCCGAAAGATTCATCGCTCTCATCACTCGCATCAAAGTTTGCCCTGGCCACCCTGTTTGGATTGCACCTGCTCTTTCTTGCGAGTGCGGAAGAAGATGGTCCCATTTTTCTCTCCGTCGTTTTACCGGTCGTCGCAATCCTGACTTTCTTGCGAATCATCCACGTGTGGTCTTCACAATCTGCGAGCGAGGTCACCTACCTTCTCCCCTTTTCCAATAAAACCCTCTCGAGACACCTCCAAGCTGAAACTCGTTCGATTGTGTGCCTTGGAGCAATCCCGGCCTTCCTTAGCGGAGCTTTTGGGGCTTCCCCTTCCGGCTTCTTACTTGGCGGAATTTACGGGACCACGGTCTATCTCAGCCTCTTGGGCTGCCTCACTCTTTCCTACCTTTGGAAATTTTTCACAATCTTCACCTATCTAACTTACGCCGCCTTCATCCTACTGTTTATCGGGATGATTGTTGGACCGGTCAGGGAAATCAATCTGATCATCATCGAGGCCACTCCTTGGTTTCTAGCCCTGCAATCACCGGTCATCCTCATCGGACTTCTAGCTCTTGGATCGACGATTGCCTTCCTTACAAAAAAACACTGGAATGGTGTCAGTGACCTCGATCGGACCAGCTACTATCAACATCGAATTCCCGGAACCACCTACTTCGACGACAGGGAGGACGAGGGGATTGAGCTGATTGAAGCCAGCTCGACACCTCTTTCTCGCAAACCATCCGGACTCTTCGAAAAGATCGTCTGGAGACTCCTGACACCCCGGGAAAAAGGACTTCTGCGCGCCCTACGCTGGCACGAAAATTGTTTCATCAAAAGGTGGCTTGGAGTGAGTGCTCTCTTCTTTGCCACCTGTTGGCTCGCCCAATCGCCGTGGCCAAAGCAGATCGAAGCATTCAGGCTAATAGCGCCATTCCTAATTCTCTTTTGGAGCATGATTTCAAAGGACCTACTCTTCCCACCCTCTGCCCGCTACCTCCACGGCACGGCGATCGCACCTAAGAGCCTCGCGCCAACATTTCAGGTTCTCCCAATCACCTATAATCGACTTGAAAAACTCCTCCTAAAGGATGGCATTCTCCGTTGGGGTTTTATTAGCCTCACAATCGCCATCTCACCATTTTTCCACTCCTTCTTGGCCCCCACATACATCAGCTGCGCTCTTCTTTTTTTCTTCACCTTATGCGCTCTAACCCACGCCTCTTTTCTTCACTTCAACCACACCGCGATCAAAGACTGGGTTCCTCACAAAAACCCGGAACAAGCTTGGGCTTTCGCGATCAAAATCTGGCTTGTGATTGGTGTCATCGGCACTTTGGTGATGGGAAGCAACGCCGCCTTCATCATCTTCGCGCTTATGGACCCGGACGACACCATTTTCATTCCTGGAAGCCTCATCGCTATTGGATCGTTTTGCCTGATACACCAACTCATCTTTCGAGGGATGGTCAAATCCCTGGTGTCCAACCCACGAGCGGACCTCATCCGCCAAGACTAAACAAACTGCCAAAGCGCAATTGCCGCGCCCTGTGGGTCCGACAAGCTCGCGAAACGTCCTTTGCCCGGAATATCGGTCGGCGGCATGCAGATGGCCGCCCCAAGCTCTGCCGCTTTGGCCACGGCAGCGTCGAGGTCCTCTACAGTCACGTAACTGTTCCACTGCGTCGGCACCTCGGCCGCCGGTGGCTGCACCATCCCGGCCACCGGACGATTTCCGGCCATCAAACAATGATACTTCCCGCCAGGCATGTCCATCGACTCAACGGTCCACCCAAAGAGATCGCAGTAGAACTTCAAACTCCCTTCCGGATCTTGCGTCAGCAATTCGTTCCAACTAAAAATCCCCGGTGTCTTATCTTCTTGGCTGTTCTCGCCACATTGTTCGTCGCTCATGGGAAAATATTTCTAACAGACCGCCAACTTACTCATAAGCCGGAGATTGATTCGGGAGTCGCGCCATCTTAAAAACGAGCTACTTTCAAACCAGATGCCGATCGCATTCAAAAACACCTACGCCCGACTACCCGAGAGCTTCTTTGAGAAAGCCGAGACCACCCCTGTGATTCAGCCTTCGCTCATTGCCTTGAACCACGAACTGGCCACCGAACTCGGCATCGATCCCGGGTTTCTTCGCAGCGATGAAGGCCTCGCCATTCTAGCTGGAAATTCGATTCCCTCAGGGGCCGAACCTCTCGCAATGGCTTATGCCGGTCACCAATTCGGAGGCTTTTCCCCACAGCTTGGCGATGGCCGGGCAATCCTGCTTGGAGAAACCGGTGGGAAAGACATTCAACTCAAGGGCGCGGGACAAACTCCCTTTTCACGCCGGGGAGATGGACGATCCGCCCTCGGCCCGGTACTTCGTGAATACCTCGTCTCGGAAGCCATGCACGCACTCGGTATTCCGACGACCCGCGCTCTCGCGGCCGTTTTGAGCGGAGAATTGGTCCTGCGCGAGCAACCCGAAAAAGGTGGGATATTCACCCGGGTTGCCAGTTCCCACCTCCGTATCGGCACGGCGCAATACTTCGCAGCCCGGGGGGATACCGACAGTCTCAAAGCCCTCGTGGGTTATGCCATTCAGCGGCACGATCCAGAGGCTACCGATGCCTTCGAACTCTTCCAAAGCGTCATCGCCAAGCAAGCTCGACTTGTCGCGCAATGGATGGGCGTGGGCTTCATTCACGGGGTCATGAATACCGACAATATGAGCCTCTCCGGTGAAACCATTGACTACGGCCCCTGCGCATTCATGGACCGATTTAACCCGGCGCAAAAGTTCAGCTATATCGATCAAAATGGTCGCTACGCTTATGCCAACCAACCCGGCATCGCGCAGTGGAATCTTACCCGCCTTGCCGAAGCCCTGCTTCCTCTATTCCATGACGACCAAGAAAAGGCAGTCACCATGGCCAAAGGCGAATTGGAGAATTTTCCCGATCTCTTTGATTCCGCCTATTTCAAAATCTTCTCAAAAAAAATCGGTCTTCCGGAAAACTACGATCGCGAACTCATTCAAATCTTACTCGATCTCATGGCCACTCAAAAAGCCGACTTCACCCTCACCTTCCGCGGCCTCGCCAACGGTCCCGATGCCTTCCTCTCCAATTTCGGAGACCAGGAACCCGTCCGCGATTGGCTGGCGCGATGGAACGCCGCTGGAAATCCGGACACCACGCTCATGAAGACCGTGAATCCTGCTTATATCCCTCGAAACCATCGAATTGAAGAGGTCATTGAGGCAGCCAAACAAGGCGACTTCGCCCCCTTCCATGAGATTCACAGCATACTGCGGGAACCCTATCAGGACAAAGATGGCTTCGAAAAATACCAACAAACGCCTTCTCCGGATGAGGTCGTTTGCAATACATTTTGCGGCACCTGAAAAACCTTTTTAATCAATCCACACAGACGGCATTTTGTCTGCTAGGGTCCGCCCGTGAACGCCGAAAAACAACGTCTTCAGGAAGACCGCGACCGCACCTTGAACTGGAAACGCTGGGGGCCCTACCTCTCCGAACGCCAATGGGGAACGGTCCGTGAAGACTACTCGAAAGACGGAAATAGCTGGGACGCCTTTAGCCACGATGATGCCCGTCGCCGCGCCTACCGCTGGGGCGAGGACGGCCTTCAAGGATGGTGCGACCGCAAGTGCCGTCTTTGCTTTTCCATCGCGCTCTGGAACGAAAAAGACCCCATCCTCAAAGAGCGTCTCTATGGTCTTACCGGCCACCAGGGCAACCATGGAGAAGATGTCAAAGAGGTTTACTTCTACAAGGACAGCACCCCGACTCATTCTTACACCAAAGCTCTCTATCGTTATCCGCATGCCAGCTACCCTTACAGCAAACTTTGGCAGGAAAACGAACGCCGTGGCCGCGATGAAAGTGAGTTTGAACTCGAAGACACCGGAGTCTTTGACGAAGACCGCTTTTTTGATGTCACGCAGGAAGTGGCCAAGCGCGACGACAATGACCTCTTCTGGCGGATCACGGTCACCAACCAAGGCCCGGAAGATGCCCCTCTCCACATTCTGCCCACCGTGTGGTTTCGCAACACCTGGCGTAAGGGGACCGGAGAAGACGCCGGCCTTGAGAAGCCCTCAATCAAATTGGACGGCAATCATCTCAAGCTATGGCAGGAGGAACTGGGCGATTTTGAATTCCACGCGGAATCAGATGTCGTGGAGCAGGTCTGGCTTTTCACTGAAAACGAAAGCGACAACCAAACGCTCTTTGGCACTCAAAACTTCGCGAAACATCTTAAGGATGCTTTTCACAAGCTCATCATTGACAAGAACATCGCTGCAATTTCTCCCGACAACAAAGGCACCAAATCAGCTGCTCATTTTCTAGTAAAAGTTCCTGCCGGAGAAACAATCACCGTCACCTGCCGCCTGAATCCCGCCAACTCCGGGCATCATGGCTTGGATGGCGCCAACGAAGTCTTCGAACAACGAATTCGCGAGGCCGATGAATTTTTCAGTGAGATCATTCCGGAGAAAGCAACTCCCGGAGAACGCCAGGTATTCCGGGAAGGATATGCCGGCCTCCTGTGGACCAAACAATTTTACTACTACATTATCGATGATTGGTTGAAGGGAAGCAAGGACGCGCCCAGGCCGGATGATGCGCGGAAGTACGGAAGAAACAGTAGCTGGGAACACCTTTATGCACGGGACATCCTCTCGATGCCCGACAAGTGGGAATATCCGTGGTTCGCCGCATGGGACACGGCTTTCCACATGATCCCCTTTGCCGCCATTGACCCGGACTTTGCAAAGCACCAACTCCTCCTCTTTCTCCGGGAATGGTACATGCATCCCAACGGTCAAATCCCCGCTTACGAATGGAACTTCTCCGACGTTAACCCGCCCGTTCACGCCTGGGCGGTTTGGCGGGTCTATAAAATCGCTGATAAAAAAGGTGAACGTGACCTTCTCTTCCTCGAAAGGGCATTCCAGAAGCTGCTCCTGAACTTCACCTGGTGGGTCAACAAGAAGGATAACGAAGGACGTCATGTCTTTGGCGGCGGATTCCTCGGCCTGGATAACATCGGCATCTTCGACCGCTCGCACGGACTCCCCGGCGGCGGCAAGCTGAACCAGGCCGATGGCACAGCCTGGATGGCCTCATTCTGCATTACCATGCTCTCGATTTCCCTCGAACTGGCGCAAACACGGCCCGCTTACGAGGATATCGCCTCAAAATTTCTCGAGCACTACATCGAGATTTGCGACGCCATCAACACCCTCGGCGGCAGCGGGCTTTGGGATGAAGAAGACGGCTTCTACTACGACCAACTCGTCATCGACGGAGAGCACTCCATTCCACTTAAGACACGATCTCTGGTAGGACTTCTCCCCATCATGGCTACGACCGTCTTGAAGCAATCGCAGATCGATGCCCTTCCCGACTTCAAACGCCGGATGGAGTGGTTTATGCAGAACCGTCCGGACATCATGAAGTATGTCAAATTCAAGCACATTCCGGGCGTTAAGAACCCTGATCGCTGGCTCATCTCTATTCCCAATGAGGACAAGCTTCGCGCCACCCTGACCCGCATGCTTGACCGGAATGAATTTCTCTCCGACTTCGGCATTCGCTCGCTCAGCAAGGCTCATCGCAAGGAACCCTTCCACTTTGAAACGAACGGGCAGACTTACAGCGTGGAATACACCCCGGGTGAATCGACAACCGATATGTTTGGTGGCAACTCGAATTGGCGCGGACCGATTTGGTTCCCAACCAACTTCGTCCTCATCGAGGCTCTCGAGCGCTACTACTATTTTTATGGTGACGACTTTACCATCGAATACCCCACCGGCTCCGGCAAAAAAACCACCCTGCGCGAGATCTCCATCGATCTTTGCGACCGACTCATCAAGCTCTTCATGCCCCGTCCGGACGGGTCCCGTCACTTCGTTGGAGTCCACCACCCCCACCGAGGCAATCCACTTTGGGACGACCACATCCTCTTTCACGAATATTTCCACGCCGAAACCGGCAAAGGACTCGGGGCTTCCCACCAGACCGGATGGACCTCCCTCGTTGTGCGTCTCATTCGGGAGCGACATGAGAAACTATGTCACTTCGACAGTGAGGGGTCTTAGAACCGCGTTAGAAAATACCGGTCATCTTGTAAGTGACGTTTCGCTGCCATTCCTGAACCATATCAATCTTCGAAAGGAGTGTTTGATATGACAAAGAAACTACAATCGTTCTCATTGACTCCACAGTGGCCTGTGGGCCTTCCGCAGCACTGTGAATGTTGCGGTAACGAATACGATATTCGCTTTGCTCTGGAAATTGGACCCGGAAGACTCGGGCGATTTCTCCGAAAATTCGCGCCATGGATGACCGTCGTCATGCTTGGACTGCTGTTCGCAACAAGGCTCTCCTTCCTTGGAATGGGGGGAAACGGGGGCATGATGGCCTTTGCTGCAGCCATCATCCTACCCTCTGTCATTCTCTGGGTCATCGGCGGCATCCTTCCCACCAAAGCGCGCCTTTACTGCTTCAAGTGTGACCGTGCGGAGTATTTCCATCCTCCCGGGTTTATCGACAATCGGATCCAGCAGGTTTCGGAATGACTGGACGAAGCACTCTGGATTGGAAAAGCTCTCCTCCATGAAGAAGCTTTTTCTCCTGCTCGCGCTCGCCCCAGTCCTTCTTAAGGCCCAGGAGAAGCCAAACGTCATCTACATTCTCGCCGACGACCTTGGGCTGGGAGATCTCTCGATTTACGGGCAGAAAAAGTTCCAGACCCCCAACATCGACAGCATTGGCACCGAGGGATTGAAGTTCACCGCCCACTATTCCGGCAACACCGTTTGCAGTCCCTCGCGCGCCGTCCTCATGACCGGACACCAACCGGGGGCCGTTTACCTTCGTGGCAATGTCACCGAAAACGAAGTGGCTCCGCTTGACCCGAAGCTCACCGTTCTTCCCGAAATCTTTAAAGCAGCCGGATACAACACCGGCGCCTATGGCAAATGGGGCCTCGGCTTCACCCACGTGAAAGGAAACGCCAACCCTCTCAATCACGGCTTTGACGAGTTCGTTGGCTGGAAAAGCCAGATGATTGCCCACACCTACTACCCCACCACCTACGTCCACAACGGGAAAGAGAAACCCCTCAAAAAAGGGACATACGTTCACGACATCATCATGAACCACGCCATGCAGTTCATCGAGTCGAATGCCAAGAGCAAGACACCCTTCTTTTGCTACATCCCGACGGCGGTTCCTCACGCCGCGATGCATGCCCCCAAGGAACTCCATTCCAAATGGCGCAAAAAATTTCCCCAGTTCGATCAAATCACAGGAAAGTATAAGATTCATCGCGGCGATGGCACCGAGACCGTTCCCGATGTCATCAACCCCATCGCCGGATTCGGAGCCATGGTCGAGAACCTGGATAATCAAATCGGTGATATCCTCGCCCTCCTCGACCACTACCAAATCGCCGACAATACTCTCGTGATTTTTGCTTCGGACAATGGAGCACACCGCGAAGGTGGACACGATCCTGACTTCTGGAACTCGACTGCTTCGCTCCGGGGCATGAAGCGTGACATGCACGAGGGAGGCATCCGCACTCCAATGTTGGTCCGCTGGCCGGCCATCGTTGACGCCGGTCGCACCACCGATCATTTGAGCGCATTTTGGGACATCCTCCCCACCATGGCCGACCTCACTAAACAACCTGTTCCCGACAAGGTCGACGGAATCTCCTTCCTTCCTCTTCTCAAGGAACAGGAGCAAAAGAAACACGACTTCCTCTACTTCGAATTCTGCAAAGGCGATCGCCAGACCATTTTTTCCCAAGCCATCCGCAAAGGAGATTGGAAGGCCTATCGCCAAACCCAAAAGAGCGGTGAAATGCCCCCCCTCGAGATCTATAATCTCAAAAGTGACCCCTTCGAGAAAAAGAACCTCGCCAAAGAGCATCCCGAAATCGTTTCGCAAATGCTCGGCCACATCAAAGCGGCCCGCACTCCACTTCCTTCACAAACGGAGTAGGCCTCCTCAATGCTCTTTGCAACTGATCTGGATCGCTGTTCTTAAAAAACCCTGGGCGTTGATGGACATCTCTTCGGTGAGGCGAAAGCTCCCCCAATCATACCCGCCAGGGAGAGCCGGGAGCGCAGGTGGGTTTTCGGCAGCGACAACCGGAGCCGCCCAATTGGCCAGACCCCACGAACCCTGCCCACGGTAGAGCAAATCGCCAATCCGATATCCATCGGCTGTGGGCATTCCTCCGCTCAGTCGCGCGTAGCTCATCGTCAGATAATCGCTCCCGTCAACACTCACGGGGGTCTTTTGCGATCCTCCCGCAAGGTCGGGCCGGCTCCCCAAGGCAAACTCAACGAGATTGCTCAAACCATCTTCATCGGGATCCTGCCCGGGCCGCCATCTTTTCCTCCGCCCACCTTCACTTCGATCACCTTGCCAAGGCCGCTCTCGAAAATGGCATCCTCATCGATGAACTCATCAAACTGGGCGGAAGGCAAAAGTCTCTCGATGCCCTCATCGCCCGACTCGCCACTCCCGGAGAAGGAGGCTTCACCGCAAATCAATTCAAAGCCCTCGGCAGCTAGCTTGATCACAATCCAAAAGCAGTTTCCAAATTGCAACTCGCGATCACCGTCGCCCGCCAAATCGCGGCTGACCGTAACGCTCCCACCCCTCTCCGCGTGTCAGCAACCTCCCTCCTCGGCAGCCAGCTCTCGAACCAAGCCCTTCTCTCCAGTTTCCTCACTACTGAATCACCATCTTCTTTAAAACTCGCCTCCATCGACACCCTCGCTCGGATTGCGCCTCCCAACCTACTCTCTACTCTGCTTCAAAACTGGACCACTTATTCCACCATCGAACGAACCCACACGATCGACAATCTTCTCCGCAAATCCGATTGGACCAAAGCAACTCTCACCGCCCTTCAAAACAAAACCATTTCACCCTCCGATTTCGACGCCTCCCGCCGTCAACTTCTTCTCACCCATTCCGATCCCACCATCCGCAAACAAGCTTCCCAACTTTTCAAGGAGCCTTCCAAACAACTCGACTCCTTCCGCCCCGCTCTGGAACTCAAGGGCGACAAAACGACGGGCCGCAAAGTCTTCGATCAACTCTGCGCCGCCTGCCATCTCCCGCCGAAAGGCCTCCCCATGAACGGCCCCGACCTCCGCTCCATCACCGACCGCAGCAAGGAAGGCCTTTTCATCTCCATCCTCGATCCCAACCAATCCATCGACCCCACCTACGAGAGCCACACCGTCACCCTCCCCGACGACTCCACCCTCTTCGGCCGCATCCTTTCCGAAAACCAAACCCACCTCACTCTCCGCCAACTCGATGGCTCCGACCGCCAGCTTCCTCGCAAGACCCTCAAGTCGCTCAATAAAACCGGACGATCCCTTATGCCGGAGGGCCTCGGATCAGCCATGTCACATCAGGATTTGGCAAATCTCATCAGCTTTCTGCAAAAATTTGGGAACGAGTCGAATTGAACCATTGGACGAATACATAATTGGAAAACCTCTGACGATGTTGACGTCGAACCTAAGATCTCGTTTACTCGAATCGTGATAAGTGTTTCGTCTTTTAGGCTCCTCGTTATTGTATGTTCACTTGGACCTTCTCTCCTTTTCGGACAAGAGTCGGTCATCGTCATGAACACTCACAACGACGGTCCTGGATCACTCCGTCAGGCGATCCTCGATTCATCGAGCGGAGACACCATTATATTCGATCCCCGTCTCGATGGATCAAAGATAAAGCTCACCGACAATCAGCTCAGTATTGATAAAACGCTGACCATCGACGCCTCTTCACTCACCAAAGGAATCACCATCGATGCCAATGCCCGTGAAAACGACAAACGTCGAATTCTTGAAGTTCAAGAAGCCGATGTACAAGTTACCCTGACCGGAATCACATTCGTCAATGGTTATGGTCCGAATTGGGACCGCGAAGACATTCAGCACGTCGGAGCACCCGGTGGAGCTATCCTTAACAACGGCATCCTCGTGCTGACCAACTGCTCATTGATCAACAATCGAACAAGTAATGGTTCATATTCATGGAGTCATGGTGACGACGCCTACGCCGCCTCAGGTGGTGGATGACCGGGCGGAGCCATCGCAAATACAGGGGAAGTTACCGCAACCAACTGCATCTTTAAGCACAACCGAACTGGTCGGGGTAACGAAGGCAGCTTTGTTGCGGGCGACGCTGGAGCTGGAGGCGCAATTTTCAACGGAGAAAGTGGCACGTTTACCACAATTCAATGCATTTTTTCCCACAACAAAGCTGCCAATGGTGCCAAAGCCGAACCGGAAGGGTGGGAAGGGATAGGAGGCGAAGGAGGTGCTATCGCCAATGGGGGGAGATTTGCCCTGATCGATTGCACTCTTTCCGACAATCACGCAGGAGACGGTTCAAACCCTCCTGGAGAAATTGGCGGGCCAGGAGGACATGGAGGAGCAATCTCAAACTGGAGAAATCTGACCATTGTTGGATGTACTTTTGCCAACAACCGCGCCGGAGACGGGGGTGGGGGCCAGCCTGGAGGAGACGGTGGCGCAGTTAGAGTCGGATATAGTTTTTCACAGTGCACCTTTGTTAACAATCGCGCTGGAGATGGTGGAGTTGTCGGATCATTTCGAGGCGAAGGTGGGAGCGGTGGGGCTATTAGCAAAGGTTTCATCCTTTCAAACTGCACAATCATCAACAACGAGGCTGGGCTCGGAGGCCCCGATCGCCCTGGCAAGGGCGGAGGAGTTCACGGATCAGAAACTCAGATCAGCAATTGCATCATCTCGGGCAACAACGCAATTGAAGCCCCTGACATTTATGGCCAGATCAATGAGACCGGGCCAAATCTGATCTCTTCCGAAGTTCCACTTCTCCTTGCTCCCCTTGGTGACTACGGAGGCCCAACTCACACGATGCCCCCCCTTTCCGGGTCCCCCGTGATTGATGGGGGAACAACAACGGATCCGAAAAACACTGACCAACGGGGGTTTTTAAATTTCGTCGATGGTGACGATTCGGGCACTCCCGCCGCCGATTTGGGCGCTGCCGAATTTCAGGGTCTCGACGCCGAATTCGAGATCACCTTCCACTTGGATTCGGATGGCGATGGTATCACCTCTGGGCTGGAAAGAGCTCTTGGGAGCAACCCGTTTGTTCATGATGCCCAACATCCAAACAGCCTCCGCATTTTTACAGTTGATCCAATAAATGGTGAAGCCCTTCTGACTTTTGGTTACCTGGATAACAGGGTCAAATTGAGACTTTTGAGATCCTCTAATCTTGTCGACTTTGAGACTGTCATTGCCGATTCTGACACGTCACAAGATTTTGAACTTAATCCTGAAAAAGGTCTAATCGAGATAAGAGATGAAATCCTGCCCGGCGACAAAGCCCTATACCGCCTGGAGGCTTTCAAAAAACCATAGAGCTGATTCAGGGTTGAAACTTCCACAAAATCGACCATTCGGCCTCTTCGCAAGCCGGCTATCACAAGTCATTTTAGTTTTCGAGAAAACCACGCTTCTTCATCCAATCCCACGCCATATTTCGCTGACCACTCGGTTTCAAAAGCCAGCGATCGGTGTGAGGATGGATATCGGTTTGCGTCGGGTAGATTCCAAAGATCGCTCTCGCATCCACATCCTGAAAAGTCACATTTTCCGGTGATCCAATCACCTTGCGTGTCTCGCTGGTTCCACCGTTCTGACAGATCAAAACCGGTCGCCCTTTGATTCTCTGAAAACGTTTGGCAGCCGCCTCCCGGTAACCCGCAAGCGGAGCGCCCCACGTTGTGCCGCGCCACTCTCTCACTCCATCGTAATGATCGTGGGTCACAAAGCCCGACCATAAGTCTGCGATCTCATCATCATGCAAGCCGATGTAGTTGACCGCAATTGCGCCCCGCGAAAACCCGCAAAGAATAACGCGATCAGGATCGACTCCATACTCTTTGATTATCTCCGGAACCACCTTTTTGGCATAGGCCACCGTGGCCGCCTCATCTCCCCACCAATTCGGTTGATTAGCCTGCCCGTCAGCATCCACAAATGGCAAATTCAACCAAACTGCCTCACCACCACATAAGCCATAGCCCAAAACCGAATCCTCAACCCGCCCGGTGGAGCCAAGCGAGGGGGCTCGATTCCCGGAGTATTCCACGATCAGCGGATATTGGATTCCGGCCTTCTTCCAATTATCAGGCAAATAAAGAGTGTGGTGGACCTTCGTTCCAGCATAGTCGGGATCAGTGACGGAGACCCGCTTCCCTGGAGCAGGATCTCCAACTGTTACCTTTGGCGCGCGAAGAGTCTGATGTCGCCGAACCTGATCTGGAAAATCATTCTCATACTTTTCCAGAAGGGCCGGCACATCATTGGCCATCACATAAATAGCACCCCGAATTTCCTTCTCTTCGCCAGGTTCCAAACCACCGATTCGGAAGTCCGAATGCAAACAACGAATGACTCCCTGAAACAACTCCTGATAGGGTTCCCAAGCCGTCGCCATTAACCATTTTTCATCAGCGGAGACACAACCGATCAATCCATTCGAAGGCTGATCCACTGAAAGCGGTCGTGGATTGACGTCCGTTTTTGGCACGTGACAAGGGCACCAAACTTGCCCCGGAACATAGCGGGCATTTTGCGCCCAATTTTTGGTGGGCATAAAGGTCTGCTTTCCGTCGAGAAACACGAACGAATTCTTAAGATAGGCATACTTTTCCTCGTTCTCCTGGGTTCCGGTAAACTCTCCAACCCGGATACAAGGCTGCCCCCAATGGGCCTCGGATTTTTGATCGGTTGGATTTTTTGCAATGAGAGTAAAAGAAACTCTCTCACCCTCTGCCGCGATCAGATGATAAACGATCACTCCATCCTCCAATTCACACCGCAACTTGATCTCCGTCTCAGTTGCGGAAAGCAGCTTCGTCTTGTGCCCAATGACAGTCTCGCTCCAATCCCGGTCGGTCGATCCCGGGCGGCAGTATGCCTCCAAATACCAAACCTCCAGCGGCCCTTCCGGTATCCGGTCATCCTTGATTGTCAGCAAGTTCTCCTTCCACCCGATCGTCAGTTTTCCAGAAAGAACTCCGCAGAAAAAAAGAAGTAAGAGAGAGACCAATCGCATCAACGCGACCTTACCGGCCCGCCTTCACAAAGCGAAGGTTTTTACTTCCTCAACTCTTGATAGCGGGCTTCCAAAGACTTGATCTTCTCAATCAAAGCCTTTCCCTCATAACCGGAATCGGCCACGAGTCGATATTGCAAGGCCTCCACCTTTTTTCGCTGCGCCACCGAAGCGGCTTGCAGATCCTGAATCTCTTTTAGTTTAAACCCATCGCGTGACAAAGCACCTTCGGCATCACGCTTTGCGCGTTGAGTCGCCTTAATCTTTTCTGCGTCCTTCGCTTGAAGAGCTGCTACCCACGCGGCTTTTGCCTCATTCCGCGCCTTGCGCTGTGCGGCAAGCTCCGGATGTTCTTCGATTCCCTTTCCCACCGCACTAATCGCCTGAAAGGATTTCTTCTGCTCGGCCTTTAATTCCTCGTTACCGGCTTTGCGAATTTCGGAAACCCGCTTTCGGTAATCCTTCTTAAGCACACTCAACTCCTTATAAACATCCGCACGTTCATCGGCAAAAAGTGACTGCGGAACCAAAGCGCAGGAAACCAACGGCAGAGCAATTTTTTTTCTGTAAAAGTGGTGGATCTCAATGAGTTGATCGTTGGTTTTGGTTAGCTGAGGTGTTTGGGGTTGAGGTAGGCGCGGCCGCTTTCCCAGTCGTCTGACTGCTCCATCAAGATGGAGCTGATGAGGCGCAGGCAGCTTTCTTTGTTGGGGAAGATCGAGACCACACGGGGCCGACGTCGGATCTGTTTGTTGAGATTCTCAAGCATGTTGGAGGTGCGCAGTCTTTTGCGAACCGCTTTGGGAAGCTCGAAGATGGCGAAGCCTTCGGGCAGGGCGCTCTCCATCGAGGTCGAGAGGTCAGGTGCGCTCTTTTGATATTTGATGATGGTTTTTTCGAGAAGGAGCTTTGCTTCTTCGGCGCCGGGGGCATTGAAAATGTCTCGGATATCAGCGGCAACTTCTTCACGCATGGTGACTTTGGGGACGTAGGCCTGGGCGTTCTGTTGAAGGTGAAATTGGCAACGCTGCCAGGGGCTGGCAGGAAAGATAGTGCCCAGAGCAGCGCGCAATCCTTCGTGGGCATCGCTGGTGATGGACTTGGGGAGTTCAAGACCGCGTTCTTTGAGGCCACGCAGGAAGTCACGCCAGTGGACTTCGGCTTCGGACAGTGAGACCGAGACGCCGAGGATGGTGCGTTTGCCGTCGGAAACGCGCACGCCCACGGCGATGAGGACGGCGCAACGTCGCACGAGTTTATCGTAGCGGACGTCTTCATACATGGCGTCGAGGACAAGGTGGGCGATGGGTTCGATGGGACGGGTGCGCCAGGCTTCGATTTGGTCATCGAGCTCTTTAGTGGCTTTGCTGACTTGGTTCTCGGTCATGAGACGATCAGTTTTTTGGTTAGAATATGATCATTCTCATTGAGACCGAGGCCCACCAATCGGGCCAGTCTGAGTGCCTGAAAACCGACCTGTCGGGGGCGGCCACGCCACACGCCCTGCCGCCCCCTCCGCTACGCTTCGGGAGCGGCAGGGCGTGTGGCGTGAGGTCAAGGTCAGACTAATTTTACAGACGAAAGATTACACCCCCAAACCAACAAGAAGGCTAAAATCATCTTCATTTGAGTTCAGAGTATTCCTCCTCATGAAGTGAGGAAGGATAAAAGCTCCCCAAGCCAAACATCGAAAAGACGATCACTCCATAATGAGAAAGTTCGGTTGAAGTCGTAAATCCACGATTTAAGTTCTCAAATCCACGAGACTGTTCGCTGGACGCATCCAGCGAAATCAGGGAGCCTGAACGCTGGAATATGAGAACGATATCTTCAATCCTCTGCGCTCTCGCATTTTCGGGAGCGCGCACGACTGCCACCGCAGAGAGCTTCTACCAAAATCCCAATGGTCTCTTTTCAACCCGGCCCAGCGAAAAGAAATCACTGCAAACCATCGATCGTTTTGGCCCCGTTGGAATCGGCATCGAGCTCATCCAGCCCGCCTTCACGATGCGCATCAAGAATGTCGAGAAAGGCTCACCGGCAGCTCAAACCGGCCTTTTGAAGAAAGGACAGATCATCGAGTCGATCAACGGGGAGGAGCTCGCCGACATTGATCCCCGGATACAACTCGGTAAGATCCTCGCTACCGCAGAAGCCTCCGACGGGATCGTGAAATTTGCTCTCAAAGGAGAGAGCCAACCAGTCACCGTTAAGATTCCCGTCCTTGGAACTTATAACACAACCTGGCCCCTCAACTGCCGGAAATCAGAAAAGATCGTCCGCCAGGTGGCCGACTACCTCTCGCAGGAAAAAAACACCAAAGGGCTCGGAGACGTCGGCATGCTCTTCCTGCTCTCAACGGGTGAGGACAAGGACCTCGAGGTCGTCCGCAATTGGGCTCGCAATGTGAAACCGCATTCCTATCCCTGGTATATCGGATACGGAGGAATCCCTCTCACCGAGTGCTACCTCCGCACCGGTGACCCGGTCATCCTTAAGAACATTCAGGACTGGGTGGATAACGCCGCGCGCACCCAGCATAACGACGCTTGGGCCGGGCGTGGTTCAGCCCTCACCAGTTACGGCAGTGGACACCTCAATGCCTCCGGCACCTGTGTGGTAACCTTTCTCCTTCTCGCCAAGGAATGCGGTGCCAACGTTCCCGACCACACCTTCAACGGAGCGCTGAGACACTTCTACCGCTACGTCGGCCGCGGAAATAATCCATACGGTGACGATCGGCCCGAAGTCGGCTTCGTCGACAATGGCAAGAACGGAAAACTCGCCTTCGCGATGGCTGCCGCCGCATCCATGGCCGGTGAAGATTCACTGTATGCAAAGGGCCGTGACCTCTGTGCCATGCAGAGCTTCTATACCACCACCTTCATGCTCCATGGTCACACCGGCGGTGGCATTGGCGAAATCTGGCGCAGTGCGGCCATGGGACTCCTTTATGACAAGAAGCCCGTGCAATACCGCGACTTCATGGACAGCCGAAAATGGCACTATGACCTCTCGCGTCGACACGACGGTTCCTTCGGCATCGTCGGCGGCGGCGGTTACGACAAGGAACAATGGGGCGTCGCCTATCCCCTCACCTACACCATACCCCGCAAAACCCTCCGCATTACCGGCGCCCCTCCCACGAAGTTTTCGAAACGCTACGAGCTCCCGAAACAACCCTGGGGAACGGAAGCTGACAATGCCTTCCTTTCCCTCGAAGCCGTGCCTGACAAGGACGGAAAAAAGCAGGATCTTTCCAACGAAACCCTTGCCCGCGATTCCAGTATTCACTTCCTCCGCCGCTTCCATGGCGAGGAGCAACCCAGCGATGATGACATCCGTCGATACATTCATCATCCCGACTACTGCATTCGCTTCGTCGCCGCGATGAAAACCGTCGGCATCAATAGTGGTTACATCGGCTGGCGCAAACCCGGTGGGAATGTCCGACCAAACCTCGTCATGGAATTTCTGCAGCACAAAGATCCCCGCGTTCGTCAAATCATGTTCAAGGCCATCGCACAAACCGGCGGGGGAACTGATGAAATCTTCGAACTCGCAGTGAAAGCGGTCAATGACCCCATGGAGTCCTGGTCAATAAAAGACGTTGCCTTGCAAATCATCGGGAAAGGAACAGCCAAACAAATCCTCCCTCTTGTCGATATTCTTCTCCCCTACCTCAAACACGAGGAAGCGTGGCTTCGCAATGCCGCCCTCACCGCCCTCACTCCGGTAGCCGGCCACGAGGAGTGCTTTGAAAAAGTCCTTCCCGCCATCGGCGAACTTGTCCGAACCAACCAACGGGTCTCGGTCACCCGCGGATTTGCCCCCGCGATCCGGGCGCAAATCCAAGACGCCGGGCCAAAAGTGCAAGCCCTTGCCACCAAGACTCTACGTGAAACCTACACCGGATACGCCGGCAAGACTGTTTCGGTAAGCGGGCAAAACCTCAAGCCCACCTACGAGTTTCACCTCGAAGCCATCGCCGAAACGCTGGCAGATGTTCCCGGCGGACTCGATGCTCTTTACGAAATCGCAAAGCAACGACAGCCCAACGAAATCCTCCCCTACAAAAAGTTCTTCCTCGCCGCCGATTCGAGCAAGTTCGGTCCCAAGCTCAAAGCCGCGATCAAGCCCATCATCATGGATGAGTTGATCCCCGAGTTCGTTGGCAAAAACCGCGCCAGACTCCGCCAACTCGCTGCGGCCAATACCCAGACTGCGCGCCCCGGTGGAAAGGGAGATGTCGTCGATGGACTCGCCGCTCTTTACGATCGGGCCGGATTCACCGACTTCCGCTGGAACATGTTTGCCGACCTTCGCACTGCAGATTGGTCCTACTATTCTTTCGACCCCATCCCCGCCGAGCAAGTCCCCTTTGACCAACTCATCACCCGCTACCGCGAAGTGACCCCACCCAAGGGGATGGAAAATTGGTTCACATCCGACTTCGATCCTGCCAAGTCCGGCTGGAAGAAAGGGAAGAGTCCCTTTGGAAACCACAACGGAAAACTCCCCACCCGCCCGATCACCAAATGCTCCGACGGCTGTCTCGGACCCGCCTGCTTCGGCGCCACTCCCGTCAACACCCTCTGGGAAAAAGAAGTCCTTCTCATGCGCGGCACCTTCAAAATCCCCACGCTCAAAGAGGGCCATCGCTATCGTCTCATGGTCAACGACGGCAACCATGTCGGAGCGGGAGGCGGCCACCTCATTTATATCAATGGCAAGCCTCTCATCGAAACACCCCAAGGCAATGGAAGGGGATCCGGCGGAGAACCAAAGGGAGCCTTTATCACCAAGGACTTCTTTGAAGACTTCAAAGGAAAGGAAGTCACGATCGCCCTCAAAACCTTCATCCGCTACAATGATAAATACAAAGTTAAACCAACTTCAAAGATTCCTCAGGGTAAAATCAGCCTCCACCTTGAGGAACAAAAAATCCCGCCCATGGGAGACGATCTTGTAATCCGATCAGCCGCTGTTGTCCCCATGCAATCATCCGATTGGCAGGCCAACCTCAATCCCGAAGACGCCTCACAGGAACCAGATCAATTCCTATTCCGCTGGGATGGAAAATTCACCGCAAACCCCAAAATTAACGGCACTTGGAAAATCATCGCCGAAGTCGGAGAAATTTCGGAGTTCGATCTCGAAGCTAAAAATCAGAAAGCCCGCCGTCCCCAAGTTACCACCATCACCTTCGAAGAAGACGGCACCACCGACAGCCCCACCCGTGTCTGGTCCGGCGACACTCTCATGGACCTCGATAAATACCAGGCTTTGAGAATGAAAACCAACATCGTGGGCAACACGGAATACCTCTTCATCGAAGCTGGCGGATTCAGCAACCGCCACAAACCGGATTGGAAAACCAAGTGGCATGTATTCACGCGATAGGCTGCAATCGCATTCCGCACATCAAACACCATCTCCCATGACCTACTTTCTGAAGTCTGTTTCGCTCTGTATCTTAGCCCTGGCTTTCGGCGCTCAAGCCAAAGAAGGTCCGCCAAACATCATCCTCATGATGGGTGATGATCATGGTTGGGAGGAGACCGGATACAACGGGCATCCTCATCTGAAGACTCCCGTCCTCGATGAGATGGCTGCCACCGGATTGAAATTTGAACGCTTTTATGCCGCTCACCCAAACTGCTCGCCGACGCGTGCCAGCTTCCTCACCGGTCGTCACCCTAATCGGATGGGGACCTTCGCCCCGGGTTGGTCCATGCGTCCTGAAGAAACCACCATTGCCCATCTGCTCTCCAAATCAGGTTACCAGTGCATGCACTTCGGCAAGTGGCACGTCGGAACAGTAAAGGCAGGATCACCGCTCAATCCCGGAGCGATGGGATTTCATGAATGGTTGTCACACGACAATTTCTTCGAACTGAATCCTTCCCTCTCACGCAATGGAGCCCCACCAAAAATCTTCAAAGGAGAAAGCTCCGAAATTCTGATTCGTGAAGCCATCGCAGGAATCAACCGCGCGCGCAAAGCCGGAAAACCAATCTTTCAGATCATTTGGTTTGGCTCTCCCCACGAGCCATACAGTGGACTTCCAAAAGATCTTTTCCTTTATGATGATCTCACGGCGAAATACACGAAACAAGTCAGCCTGACTTCCAACGCAACAGGTCGCCGGACCAAGCGGCCTCAAGGGGAGGTCCTCCGCGAACGCTATGCCGAAATCACTGCAATGGACCGGGCCATTGGTATGCTCCGTAGTCACCTCAAGAAAACCAATCTCCGTGACAACACCTTGCTACTCTATTGTGGAGACAACGGAACCTCGCAAGATGGTGCATTGAGAATCCCCCACCGTGGCGTCAAAGGCGAACTCTATGAGGGCGGCACACTCGTTCCAGGTGTCATGGAATGGCCTGCTCGCATTCCAAGACCTCGCTCAACAAACTTCCGCGCCTCCACGGCCGATCTCCTCCCAACCATTGCCGCAATCACCGCTCAAACTCTGCCGGACCGGCCGCTCGACGGCATCAACCTCACTTCGGCAATCGAAGGCAAACTCAAGAGCCGTCCGACACCCATGACCTTCTGGAAATTCGACACACGCCGATTCCTCTCTTCCAAACCAGAACCCTACCTTGATTCCAAATTGCAGGAAGGCACTACCCCGCTTGTCAAATTAATGGGTAAAAAAGCCACCCGTGATTTTAGGAACTTCCACTATCCTTCCGTTAACAATGAAGACCTTCGCGGCCCGAGATCCATTATCGAAGGAGATTTCAAATACATCATCCGCGAGCGAAAAGGCAGCAAGCCGCTTGAAGAACTGTTCGATCTCAAAAACGATCCGGCGGAGACAATCAACTTGGTCGAGCAAAAGCCCGATCTCGTCAACAAGCTACATTCCGACCTTCTCAACTGGCAAAAATCAGTGCTCAAAAGCCTGAGCGGCGCTGACTATCAAAAATAGTGTCAGCACTCGACGCCTATCCCACTTCGTTTCCCCCTCCCGATATCTCATCGGCCTCCAATGCAATTCGGCTGTATATCGCATCAATATCTGACGCAGTGAGAGTCAGACGATCCTGATGATTCTCGAGAGTGGCCATCAGATGCCCGGTGAAGAGAGCCAGATGGGATTTCTTAATCCCCTTCCCGGCATGAACCTCACGCATCGACCGGTCCGAGTAAAACAAAGGCCCGCCCAAGGCCTCGCTAAAGAATTCCTTCTGCATCGCCTTCAACTTCGAGGTGTCCACACATTCGCGTCAACTAATGATCTGAAGCCAAGTATCTACAAGGGGGTTACGGTCTTTACGAGG
>CBFHQJ010000001.1:0-198909 GCA_965657795.1 Akkermansiaceae bacterium | reverse complement strand
CTCCTGCCCGAAGGCTTTGTCTCAACGACAGGATCAAAGTTGTTCTTTGCGGTTCAGGAAGCCGAATAAGAGAGCGTTCGACTCCTGCTCTCCTTTAGCGGCTGGTGCAAACCGGCCGACTTTTTTGCCTCTCTTCCCTCCTTTCGCTGGATTCAGCCTAGCACCGACATGGAATCTTTGTCAGACTTTCCGAATGCGCCTTCTGCTTCTCGTCCTTGTTTCAACTTTTCAGGTTTCGATTGCCGCCGGGGAATATGAAACCAAGAAAAACATCTCTTATCGAGACGACTCGTCAAGCCTTGACGACTATCAACGTAAAAGGTGCCTTCTCGATATTCACCATCCGAAATCGAAAGGCTTTGCGACCATTGTCTGGTTTCACGGAGGTGGTTTAACCTCGGGAAAAAAGAGTTTTCCAAAAGGCTTACTGGAAAAGGGACACGCAGTGGTCGCGGCCAATTATCGGCTAAGTCCCAAAGTCAAGGTCACCGACTGTCTCGATGACGCGGCCGCAGCCATTGCCTGGGTGATGGTTCACATTTCTGAATTCGGGGGGGATCCAAATCGCATCTTTATTAGCGGCCATTCTGCAGGAGGCTATCTCACGAGCATGATCGGCCTCGATCCATCCTGGCTCGAACGCCACCAGATAGACGCTAATCACCTAGCCGGAATCGTCCCCTACAGTGGGCATGCCATCACCCATTTCACCGTCCGCAAGGAACGCGGCATCGAAGCCCACCGGCCCGTCATCGACAAACTTGCTCCTCTTTACCACGTGAGAAAGGACGCACCACCAATCCTCCTGATCACGGGAGATCGCGAGAAGGAACTTCTTGGTCGCTATGAAGAAAACGCCTACCTCTTCCGAATGCTGAAAGTTGCGGGACATCAGGACGTCACCTTGTTCGAGCTCGACGGCTATGGACACGGAATGACAGATCCGGCACACCCCCTGCTACTAGAATTTGTGAAGCGTGTCGGGACAAACCAGCGCAAGTTAACTCCGGATCCCTCCCACAAATAAACTGCTAGAAAACAGTTGCTTAAAACAAGAAGCCTATCAAAGACCGCCCCGGCGGTTGAAAAATCGACAATCTTACCTACTCCCCCCGAAGTACCCAACTGAACTCCATGGCCAAAAAAGCGACCAAAAAGACCACCTCGGATCCCGGACCACGTATCCTCTTTATCACCCCCGAAATCTCTTACGTTTCCAAGAAACTCTCCGAGGACGCCGAAAGATTGAGAGCCAAAGCCGGTGGCCTCGCGGACGTTTCAGCCCTTCTGGTTCACGGTCTTAGCTCCGCTGAAAAGGACATTCACCTCGCCATTCCCCACTATCGAAACCTCTTTCAAAGTGGAGAACAAGCCACTCATCCCGGAAAACGCACACGGATCTCGGTCGGAGACCGCATTCACCTCGCGGAAGACTGCAAGTTCTATCGTCGCGGCGGAGTCTACCAGGCCTGCAAGGAAGACCTCTTGATGTCAGCTCTCGCATTTCAACGCGATCTCATCAATCACATCATCCCAAGAGTGAAACCTGATATCATTCACTGCAACGACTGGATGACTGGACTCATTCCTGCCGAAGCCAAGAAGCTCGGAATCCCGACTCTTTTCACCATCCACAACATCCACACACAGGAAGCCACTCTGGCCCAACTGGAAAACACCGGGATTCCTGCGGGAGATTTCTGGGACGAGCTCTACTTCGGAAACTACCCCGAGAGCTTCGACGAATCCTACTGGACGAATCCCATCGACCTTCTCGCCAGTGGAATCTCCGCAGCGACCCACGTCAACGTGGTCAGCCCGACCTTCCTCGATGAAGTCGCCATGGGCCATCACTCGACCATTCCTCCCCACCTCAGCCACTTGCTTTACCACAAGCGCGAAGCGGGAGCAGCCTCCGGAATCGTAAACGCTCCGGATCGCTCCTTCAACCCCCAGGTCGACTCGTATCTCCCTGAGGAATACGGCCCCCGCCGACACCACACCATCAAGCCCGAGCTCAAGAAGGATCTTCAGAGGCGCCTCCTCCTCAAGGAAGATGCTTCAGCGCCCATTCTTTTTTGGCCTTCACGTCTTGACCCAATCCAAAAGGGGTGCTCGCTCCTTGCTGACATTCTTTTCCAACTCATCGATGATTACAACCATCTTGGTTTACAAATCGTCATGATTGCCGACGGCCCATACCAACAGCATTTCCAGGGAATGGTCGCTTACCATGGCCTTGCGGATCGGGTCGCGGTTCACCCATTCTCAGAATCCCTTTCCCACCTTGGTTACGGAGGCTCGGACTTCGTCCTCATGCCCTCGTCATTCGAACCTTGCGGCCTCCCGCAGATGATTGGATGTCGCTACGGCTCGCTTCCCATTGCACACGCTACCGGTGGCCTCAAGGACACCGTCAGACACCTGAACATTCACGAGAATATCGGCAACGGCTTCCTCTTCGAACACTTTACCACCGACGGCTTCCGGTGGGCCATCGATCAGGCTATGGGATTCTATCAACTCCCGGCCGATCACAAAAATCCTCAGATCAAGCGGATTATGGAACAATCCAAGGAGGACTTTTCAGACGAGCGGGTCGTCGCCGACTACCAGCAAATTTACGCCGACCTTCTCAAGTAGAAGATCCCACGTCACTTCTCCCGAAGAGAGCGATCGTGCGAGCCATTGCACCATTATGTTTCTCCAGCACGGCACGCGCCTTTGCAATTTGCTCCTTTGGTAATTTGCAAAGTGCACTCACCAGCTCTTTGCGGGAGGACACCATACAAATCCCACCCGCTTCTTTGAGCTCCGATACCAAAGGTTCGAAGTTCGCCATATTTGGGCCACAGATGACCGGAACTCCAGCCTGAATCGCCTCGGAAGGATTCTGACCGCCTTCTTCAAAGAAGCTCTTTCCGATGACCACGACATCCGCGTGAGCTGTCCAATCCCGCAACTCTCCGGTGCTGTCGATTACAAACGATTCACCGGCGGCGGGACCTCGAAATTGGCTTCTCAAAATGACCTTCCCATTCAAAGCCTGGGCAACTTCGGAACGACGCTCGGCGTGTCGGGGAACAATGACCGACTGATAACCTGCCTCTCGAAAGGCCGCATCGAGATACTCCTCCTCGCCCGCAAAAGTGGACACCGCCATCGCTACCGGCTTTTTGGGAAACTGGTCCAACATTGCCGAGAATTCAGATCGCTTTTCGGGCAATGCAGCACCCGACGGATCGAACTTCACATTTCCGGTCAAGACCGTGGCTTCTTTACCGACTCCAATTTCCTGCCAACGGACAAGGTCCTCCTTTTCGGGAACTCCCACGTGATCCAGCAACTCCAAAAACGGCCCAACAAGCCCGCGAAACTTTTTGAGCCGTCGACCTGATCGCGGCGATAAGCGCGCATTCATCAAACCAATCGGGATTCCCATCCGGTGTGTCTGATAAATCAAATGCGGCCAGAGCTCGGACTCGACCATCACTACCACCCTCGGCCCCAGCCTCTTCATCATGCGGCGAATCAGGAAACCAAAATCAAGAGGCGCATAAATCACCCGAACATCTTCGGGCGCCTTTTCACGCGCTACCGCTATTCCCGTCGCTGTCGTCGGGACCAGGACAAAATGATCTCCAGTTTCTTCACGCCATTTCGAGATCAACTTCAGAGCCAGAAGAACCTCACCGACGCTCACCGCGTGAATATAGACCGCACCCGTCCGTTCAAACTCCGCCGCCCGCCCATAGATGCCAATCCGCTCGAGCAGCCCGCTCCCCCATCCATCGCGCCGGAACATTTTCAACATCCAGAAGGGAGCAGCAGCAAGGGCCACCAGAGGATAGAGAAGACTCCAAACCGTTAGCACCAGAATTCTCATCTCAAGATTCCAGTTGATAAATTGCGATCCGGCTTCGACCGTAATCCCTGCTTTGAAGCAACGAAAGGCCTTTGGGCTCCGGCAGTTCCCCCACTGCTTCGCGCTCCAAAACAAGAAAACCATCATCCGCCAGCCACTGATTCCATCCCTCGATTGCAACCAGATCGCGAGCCGGATCACTCAAACCATCGGCGTAGGGAGGGTCCGCAAAAATCAAATCATAAGTGGTTTTCTCGCTTCGCAGAAACGCCGCCACATCTCGCTGGATCACCCGTCCATTCTTACACCCCGTCTTCTTTAAATTTTCCTCAACGACCCGGCAGGCTCCCCGGTTTTGCTCCACAAAAGAACAGGAAGCCGCGCCCCGGCTCAGTGCTTCAATGCCCAAAGCACCTGATCCCGCATAAAGATCCAGAACCCGTGCATCCGGAATTACCGCAGTTAAAATTCCGAATACGGACTCACGGACACGATCCGTGGTCGGGCGTGAAACCTCGCGAGGGACCTTTAAAGGATGCCCTTTTGCTGAACCGGCAATAATTCTCATGGCAGATTTGAAAGCTCTTCGGATTGCCTTCCCAGGAGCGCTTTTGCCGTGGCAAAAAATGAAACCCAGGAACGGTCTTCACCGAGGTTCATCATCAATGCCCCGTCACGGGCTTCAACCCGAATGTCCCTAAATTCGCGATCCGGAGTGACCAATGGCTCAAAGTCCATGAGCAAATTGCCATCAGCCATTCTCACCCGCTTTGCGTGGGATCGAGCTCTTTCAGGACTTGAGACAATTCGCACGGTTGCGGCTACTTCTCCCGCAGCCGAGGCAAAACCGTTCACTAAAACTGCGTCCTCCTCACCGATGGCTCGAATGTCTCTGGCCACGACTCCTGCGACTGACCCCACCAAGCTCGCTCCTCCGCGACCAAATCTCATCTCTCCTTCATCCCGTGGATCTTCAATCACCATGTCCTCAAACCGCGTCACACTGCTTCCCTTCAAACTGGAAGGAAACAAAAAGTAACCCTGAAATCGGTTTTTCGAGGTCAAACTACCAATCGACAGAGGTGATTCACGTCCTCGATAAATAGAACTCAAATCGAGTTGCTGGTCGGGAAGATTGAGTTGAAAACCGAGCGGAAAGCCGGGCGCGACCTTGACCACCGCGGACAATTTTAGATCCAAACCAAAAACCTTGAGCGAATGCTCCGTCACTGAGAGCGAGCGAGCATTCCACTCCAGCGGAATAGTCAGCCCTTCTTCTGCAATCCCTTCCGAAATTCCAATTTTCTCACACGAAATCTCACCCTTCCTGATGCCCCCCCAAAGGGGGATTTCACCTTCGATTTTCTCCAGAGTCAGTGAAAGAGAAGGCACTCGCTCAGAATAGATCTTCACCCTCGCATTAGAGAAAACAACAAGCCCCTCGAAATCGTCCACAGCCATCGAGGTTGAACTCTCCTTTTCTGGCTTCAATGGAACATCCTCCCGGACGACAGGCGTTTCAGTGGTCTTTTGATCCACCGACGGTACTTCCGGATCTGGAGCCGGATCCGGAACGAGATTTTCATTGGGAGGTCGGACACCGCCCGGTGACTGGGCAGGAGACTTTACGGACCGGGCCAAAATCCCCCGCAAGGTCTCAACCGAAACATGCACGTCAAGTTCATCAATCTCCAATCGCTCCCAGCGCTTTTGCCCCTTCAACAAAGAACTCCAAGACAGATCAACACGGGTCTCGCGAACCGAAAGAAAGGCGTCGTTACAGTCTACATCATCCGGAGAAAAAACCCGAAAATAATTCATGGTCACACCAGCCCACGGTGACCATGTCACACTTTCCATGCGACAGGGCAGCCCTGTTCTTTGCTCGATCCTATCGCACAGAAGCCCGGTCCCCCATGATGTTGAAAACAAGAGATTCAAACACCCCAAAAGAGGGATCGGCAGGAATAGCACGACGAGTCCCCACGTCTGCAGCCGCAGTCTAAGAACTCGTTTTTGCAGAAGACTCACACGACAGGATCCTCTCAATTCCTATTTCAGCGGAAAACGAATCACCCTGCTCACATCTTCCAGCACGGTGTTGTTCGCAGTGATGTCCTGAAGACGATAGACAAGAAAGCCAAACTTCCCGTCCCCCGATTTTCCGAGAGCCAAATTTTCTTTGGTCTTCCCGAGAGGAGTCTCCTCTTCGAAGCGCCACTCAACTCCCTTCCATTCGCCAAGGATGGTTTCCGCGGCCGCATCAATATCCTCGATTCGCTTCATCACTCCGTTGGTCGAACGAAATGTATCTTCTTTCTCGTCGTACCTCAGGAGCGAAATCATCGCGCCCGTTCCGGACAATCGGAAACTCCACTTCCCTCGCCGCTGTTCAAGCATCACTCCCACCTTCTCCAGGACCTTGAATTCCCGTTTCCCCCAAAGGGCCAGATACTCCTGATACTCTTCGGTGCTTAAATTGAGGTTTTTGTGGAATGGAAGTGGCACCCCCGGCTTGGCATTTTTGGAATACTCTTCATACCACACAGGATCCTTCTTCGCCCCCTCCTTCACCTTATCGATATATGTCTGAATCTCATCTGGTGGAGTCACTACAACTCTTTGACCTTCATAAAGTTTGTTTGGCGAAAGAATGTCCGTGAAAATTTTGGGAGCCTTGGCCTGTGCAAACGCTCCCGTCGGGAACAGCATTAAAAAGGAAATGGCGAGAAAAGAAGTCGCCCGTATCATCTGTCGTTTCATCATTCTGATTTATTGTCTTCTTTCTGCTCCTTGGCCTTCCTGGCCCGCTTCGAACCAACCATATAACTTCGAGCAAGTAAACCCGCACCTGCCGCCACCATTCCGAGCAGCAGAAGGAGGGACGTCGTCTTCATGTTTAAAACAAAGCGGACGCGACTAAGAATTTCCACGCAGATCACAGCCAATCCCAATCCCCCCAGCCACCAACCCCAGCGCTTTGAGGCATCGTAAAACAAAACCAACACCCCTGCCAAAAACGGAACAAAGATGACACCCATTGATGTTGTCTCCCACATCCGCCCACCTCCGCGCCCCATTCCACGGGAAACCAGCCCAAAGGGAGCCGAGGTTACCTGCACTGAATCCAAAAAAAGATATAACCCTAGCGCAAACAGCACCAAGCCAGCCCCCGCCACAAAGGTTTGCTCTCCTCCTTCTGTTCCTCCCGGCTTCACAAGTAAAATTCTAGTTACCTTCGTTTTCCTTATCAACTTCCGCTGGATCACGGGGATACGCCCACATGGTCGATTCCAAATCTTCGATCAGCATCGAGTTTGCAGCCTCACCTCCTTCGAGGAACCTTGCACTGATCATCAGCGGCTTCTTGTAATTCACCTTTCCAACCGGGAAAATTTTAAGAAACTCTCGTTCCAAAGTCGTCCCCTTCTTCACAAAACCGTAAAGAACCGTTTCAGATCCACGGAAATTTAGTCGAAAACAATCGTATTCTCTCTCATCTGAAAACTCATAAGTGAAGAAGGTGTCCCTTTGGGCATAGACCCTCAGACTCACCGGCTCCGTTGGTCGTGATTCCGCAATATCCTCGGGATTCATCGGGAGGTAGCATACAAATGATTCCCAATCCACAAGCATTCCGTCTGGCCCGTCCTCAAGTAAAACGGGAACTCCCTCTCTCTGTTCCTCAACGCGAACCTTGAGGGCGATAAAAGGCTTACTTTCAAGTGAGGCGCTGTGATACTCGTCAGTACTTTTAAATGTCAAAGACTCGATGGCATTCCGCGCGTAATGGGATTCCATGAGAGGAGCAACCCGTTCCGGGTGCCTCACCCACTTCAACATCTCCTCCGGCGACTTAGCCTTTAAGAATCCGGCCACAACAATTTCCATCTGCTCAAAATGAGCTTCCGCTTCGCGGCGCTCCGCTTCTGTGTCTCCAGCACTCTTTGGGCGGTCCCCGTCATTCTCCAACGGGTTTGCCAATCCTACATTCTCTGCCGAAACCCCTCCGGGGTCTCCGGTCATGGTCTGAAAAACAACCCAACCCAAAACCCCAAGCAAACCCACGACCAACAAAACAAACCACCCCATTGGAACGGTCTCATTTCCAGCCTCCTCCAACCACTCCTTCTCCGGATCAAATGCTTTCTTCTCGGCAGGCATCTCCTCACCACTCCGCCCGGGCGCTGAAGCCAGAACCGCATGGGCAATTTTCCCCTTCTTCTCAAGAGGACTCACCTTCCCCGAATCCAGGCGAACAACCTCCGCAGGTTCATCATCAACCACCCTGATCTGATCTTCCTTCTTATCGCTCGACCTGTCTGCCATCTTTCCACAGACAAACTGACCTTAAATGAGTGTCGACGCAACTCCGGATCCCCTCTAGATCTCATTCAACAATTGAACGTGTGAAGCCCAAGATCCTCATTCTCTCAGCAAGCTTTGGCGACGGGCACAATAGCGCGGCCCGACACCTCGCCGAGGCCCTGGAAGTACAAGCGGACGTCCTCGTCGCCGATCCCTGTCATCTTGGCAACCCACGCATCAATGCCTTCCTCTGCAAAGCCTACCGGGAGATCACCACCTACACTCCTAAAATTTGGGCCTGGATGTATCGCTCCACGGATCGACAGGACTTCTCCGAACCACTTCCCTTTATCGCGAAAACCGAGGACGCGGTCGCCGACCTGCTCGATCAATTCCAACCCGACCTCGTCGTCAACACCTACCCGCTTTACCCCTACATGGTTGAGCGACAGTTCTCAACAAGGCGGCGTGTCCCCATCATCACCGTCATCACCGACTCCATCGAGATCAACGCGGCCTGGACCCGCTCCCCCAGCGATCACTTCCTCATCACCGACAAGCACACCCGCGAGGGCCTCATCACCAACCACCTTCCTGCCGAAAAAATCCAAATCACCGGCTTCCCCGTGAGCCCGCGTTTCGAAAGCCTCGGGAAAATCTCGCCGGAAGATCCACTCGCCCCCTTCCGCATCCTCTTCTTCCCCACGGCCCGCTCCCCGCACGTCAACGACATCATCAAAGCCGCCCTCAGTCAAAACAACCACGTTACCGTCGTCCTCGGGCGAAACGTGCGCCGACTTTACCGCAAGGTTCACTCGCTCAAAAAATCATTCCCCGGTCGCATCCACATCAAGGGCTGGACCCGCAAAGTCCCCGAACTCCTCTCATCCCACCACCTTATCATTGGCAAGGCCGGTGGCGCCACCGTTCACGAGGCCATCGCCGCCCAGTGCCCCATGTTGGTTCACCACATCGTCCCCGGACAAGAAGAAGGGAACATCGAACTCCTCGACCGATTCCAGACCGGCTCCCTCGCCACCTCCGCCAAAGCCATTCGCGAATCCATCTCCAGGCTCCTCGCGGACGACGCCGCCCTCTGGCGCGAGCAGAAAAAACGACTCATCCAGTTCGCCCGCCCCGCCGCCGCACGCGAAGCCGCCCGATTCATCCTCTCCAAAATTAAAAGCCCGTGACCTTCCTCTACGACATCGGAAACGTTCTCCTCAAACTCCATTTCGAACGATTCCACCTCGCCATTCTCGGCTCCGAAAACACGCCCCTGCCCGACGAACTCGCGGAGCTCAAGGATCCCTACGAAACCGGCCAAATCTCAGATCAGGAATTCGTCCAACGCTCCCTCGAAATCCTCGATCACCCGCTCAAGCCGGACGAATTCATCGCCGCATGGGAAGATATCTTCTCACTCAACGCCCCCATGTGGGACCTCGTCCACACCCTCAAGAAGCAAGGCCACCGCCTGATTCTCTTCTCCAACACCAACGCCATTCACGCCCGCTCTTTTCTCAAAGCACACCCGGAATTTGACCTCTTCGACCACCACCACTTCTCACAAGAAGTCGGCGCCATCAAACCGCATCCCGAATTCTATCAATCCGCGATCGAAAACTATAGCCTCGTCCCCGAAGAAACGATCTACCTCGATGACCTTCCCGAAAACATCGCCACCGGAAAAGCCCTCGGCTTTCGCACTTGGCAATATGACCTGAACGATCACCAGTCCTGCTTGGACTGGCTCTCCGGGCAAGGCATCACTCTTGCGGGACCTTCGTAAAACTGATCTGCTCGGTGTAGCCATTGAAGTAAACCGCCGTCCCCGTCCAAGTGACCGGGTTCCCACCTGTCTTCTTGAGAAACCACATCGCCTTCACGATCCCTCCCTCGACATCGCGGCCGTCTTCCTCCCAACGGTCCAGATAGAGCCGTCCCTCCTCATAATTGAGGCCCACAAAATCACCCGGCACTCCGGACCCCACATCCATCCAGGAACCCGTCACCGTTCCGGCCTCGGCCCACTCCAGGCCAATCCGTAATTTCGTCGTCCCGCTCGATCCCTCATAAGTCGCCGGCCGACCTTCCCGCCGCCCTTGCGCAGCCCCCGCCTTCGTCATCTTGACTGCGCCCAACTTTTCAGAGCCGCCCGACCACACCAGCCTGCCATTCTCGGAAGACTTGCGGACCACCAACTCGAGACCGGAACCCGCTCCCGCCTCGATGCAAAAAAACTTCACCACCCCCCGTTCGGAATTGTCGCCAAAAAGCCGAAACACCTTCTGTCCATCATTACTAACAAAGGCTCCCCGCACCGCTTCATCCTCCGTCCACTGCAAGGCAAAACATCCCTTCTTCCCCGCCATCTCACCAGGATAAATCGTGGCCGGAAACTCCAGGGGTTCCACATTGATTCTCACATCGTCGATCACCACCGGCGTAAAATTGTCCGCCCCATCAAGCTCCTTCTTCAACTCCCCTTCCTTCTGCTCATAAAGCCAGGCCCGTGCCATCCAGAAAAGAGCCTCCCGCTTCGCTTCAGGCTCCGGAGCGACCTGCACCCGGGCCTGCAACTCCGCCCACGCCATCCAGGCCAAATGCGTCTTCTCCAACTGATCTAAATACGTCTTCTCCTCCCCATCTTTCGCCGTCTTGGCAAACGCCTTCACCTTCGTCCGAAAATACTCCCCGGCCGTCTCTTCCAGCGCGCTCTTCTGCGCCTTAAATTCAGCCTTGCCTTCCTCAAGAGTTTGCCCCGTCAAAATGCCCCACCCCAAAAAAAACATCACAAAAAACATTTAAACAATTTCTCCCCGTCCGACAAACCATCTCCCCAAGATCCTCACCAACCCGGGAGTGATAAGTTTACGGAGCTTTGATCAGATGCCCTTGGGGTGCTTCAGCCCGGGGCCACCCCACCAAGCCACCGAGAACGAGCAACCCTCAGAATTTACAGCGTCTGCCATTGGTGACTGGCGCCTCGCTTTTACCCTCGAAGGCATCGACCTCCAAGAGACTCTGCGCCTCTGCGCGAGACCTCTCCAGGTCCAGAGTTCCCGGCTGCTCCGCACCGTTACACCGTAATCCCAGCGGATTACTTCTTGAACTTTGCTTCGCGCTTCTCGTCGATACGCGCTGGTTTCAACTTCTTCCAATCCTCAGGATTAGGAAGTTTAAGCCTCTTTGTCTTGTTGCCGTAACGATCAAGATTGGCATTAAGATCGTCTTCGGTCAGGGACTTGGACTTCACTCCGCCTTCGGGAACTTCCATTCCGGCCGACCAAACCAACGCATTCAAAACCACCGTGCGGAATCCATCCAGAGCCCAGCCGTGGTGATAATGACCACCGGTAAAGCCAACACCACGACCGCCACCCGGACGTTCGTAGCCCCACATGAGAGCCTGTTCCTTGTTTAAACCATCAACGCCATGCTGGTTCCAAAGGTTGATGTATTTATACATGTTCTCGCGGGTTGGGGTTGCCGTGACCAAGTCGAGCACCTTGTCGCGATCATCGATGAAGCGCATGTTGTAGTAAAACTCGTCGAGACAAGTCACGGTTTCCGGAACACCGTTTGAGACTTCGTGATCCTGCTTCACCTTCATATCAGCCACCCAATGGGGATTGACCGACCACTTGGATTCCATCGCCCCACCGATCCATGGTTGGTAGTATTTCTTTCCCATTTGCGGGTTGGGGTGAACAGCATAGTGCATGAACACCATTCCCACACCCTTCTTCGCCAAAGAGTCCAGATACTCCCACTCTCCGGAAATCCCGCTAACATTGTCGGCAAAAATGAAAATGGAGTCCGCATCGTCGAGCACCGACTTATCCTTCGGCCAATCTTTCCCAACAACAATCGCCTCAACTTCAAGTCCACTCTCCTCATTGAGCGCCTTCGCAAGAAGCATACACCCCGCTCTGAACTCATGCTCGCCCGAGCCGTGGCTCCGGCTACCCGCAATCAGAACGATCTTCTTTTTCTTCGACTCCTCTTTCTTGGCAGACAAAAACAGCGGACTGACAAGCGCCAGCAAAAGTGGAACAATTAGGGCGAGACGTTTCATAATTTCTTCCCCAATTACGCAGGATTTCGCTCCGCCCTTCCAGAAAGAAATCCCTGATTGCCTGCGATGCTATTTCAACAAGCCCTCCAAGTGCTCCCTGATCAAGGGCGCTTTGACTCCTTCAGCCTCCTTTCCGGCCACTTCCAGCAAGTCTTTACCAATCTCACCTCCCAAGGCCTTCGCGGAACGCATGCCTGCCCGCAGCCGCAACCAAGCACCAAAGGTCTCGCCCGGAATCGATTCGATGGCCGAAGCCACTTTCTTGGGATCGCCTGTCTCCAAAGCAACATCCACAGCCGTCGCCAGAAAACACGCGCGCTCGAAGCCGGCATCTGCCTTGGAACCAAGATCCCGGATTTGGGCCAGCCTCTCTTCAGGTGTCCCGTCTGACGCCAACATGGAATACCGCGCAGCCAGCCAGACATTCCCTGCCTCTTTGTGAAATTGAGTCTCCGCAAGGTACCATTTATCCCACTGGCCATCATCGACCAGGTCACGGCCAAGTTCTCGAATGATCTCAAAATGCTGACTCCGTTTTGCTGGATCATTCTCATCTGCGACCACCTTCTGGTATGATCCCAAAATCCCATCCGTCCCTTGAAGGCGAAACTTCTCAATCATAAAATTATAGGAATACGTGTTCATCCATTCCACAATGGCTTCATCCTGTCGAAGCTTCTGACGCTGCTCGGAAGCTACATACGTTTTGCCGTCAATTTCCACACTCAACAAACCCGGGGACAAGATCGTCTGGAGCTCCTTGGGCAAATCATTGGGGATTGCCGCGACCAAATAAGGCGGCGGTAAGTCGGCTGATGACAATTCGTCTTGATGCGCTCGCAGAACCGCGGCCAAGGGCACCGGATGCCAAGCCGGGCCCGCGCCTTCCATCCCAAAAATTTTCCGAAACACTTCCAACCGCATGGCTCTTGGGAAAAGCCGGTCGAGATCGTTCCCGGAATACCAAAGCGGACCAGGGTTCTCACGATCAAGACGCGCACTCCAACCCAGCGCATTTAGATAAAGGAACTTCTCCGGAGCGACCTTGATCAAGCGCTCCGGGTCATAAGTCATGAGCCGAAAGCTCTCTGCATAGTCTTCCCGCAGATCATAACGAGCATAGCGGTTCACGAAATTCGCCTGATCAGAAACCTGATACTCAGCCAAACCTCCCCGAGGCATCTTGTTTGGTTCGTTGGAGAGAAGCAGCCTGATCAAGACCTTCATTTGCTCCATTCGATTTGAACCTCCGACAAATCCATCAGAGGGTTCGCCCCGTTTCGAATTCGTGAATCCTGACACATGTCCCCAGTAACTCATCCTGGCTCTCATCGTCTCCTGCTCCAACTGAAGAGCATGTCCGAACTCGTGCACCATCAGTTGCTCCATCGAAGCTTCGCCTCCCATCGCCCTCCAGACCCCATTCTTCAGGAATTGCGTAAAAACCGCTCCGTCTCCCACTTCCGGTAAAGGATCCGGCGCGGGGGTGTCGCTCCAAGACCAAACTCTTTTGACAAACTTCTCCCAAGCCAGATCGAGATCCACATCATCTCCGCTCGTTGGTGTATTTACGCCGAGCACTTCGGCCACGCCCGACATCATCACCGCAAGATCTTCGCGAGCAACCCGTCCGCCATCCCAAACCGCCCCCCAACCGGGCGCGAAGCTCGCCGGGCAGCTTTAGTTTTGCAGCTTCAAAAACCTCATTCAATTCAGCCAACTCTTTCACTTCGTCAGCTGGAGATTAAATCGGAAAAGCAAACGCAGTCAGGAGTGCTAGAGAGCGGGAGATCATTCCAAATCAAAACCACTCCCACCCCCGTCCGTCAAGACCGGGGAATCCGCCCCTATTTCAAAGCCTTGTATTCACCAAAGACCAACTGGTCTCCGTGGAGCTTTGCTTCTGATTTGAGCGCCTTAAAGAGCTTCCGGGCGACATCCCTGCCTTTCCCCTTTTCAAGCAAGTCCACTTTCTCGAGTGGATCTTTTTCAAGGTGATAGAGACGGGCAATGCCACCGCCTGGATAGAGAATCAATTTGTAGCCATCCTTGGTCAAAGCACGCTGGGCATCCTTGAGATAGGCCGAGTAAATCTGCTCGCGACCACTCGACTCTCCTTTCAAAATTGGAATGTAGCTCTGATACTGAATGTGTTCCGGAACTTCAGCTCCGGCCACTTCAAGCGCCGTCGGCACCGAGTCCTGAATGTAGATGGGGGCGGAAACTTTCTTCCCGGCCTCGACCTCCGGTCCCACCACAACATAGGGAACCCGGATGCTGTGGTCATACATGTTTTGCTTTCCCAGAAGACCATGACGACCGCAGCCAAGACCATGGTCCGCAGTGAACACGATGTAGGTATTCTCACGCTGACCATTTTTCTCCAGGGTCTCGAGCACGCGTCCAATCTGCGCATCCATGTGCGTAATGAGAGCAAAGTATTCGCGACGAGCCACCTGCACCGAGTGCTCGGTTCGGGGCATCGGAGCGAGCTTCTCATCACGTAAACTATGCGGAGCCTTCATCACCTTGCGATGAGGATAAGCATCGAGGAAGTTCCCGGGCACCTTGATGTCCGAAACCGGATACATATCGAGATACTCCTGCGGGGACTGACGTGGATCGTGGGGAGCATTGAAGGCGAGATAAAAGAAGAACGGCTTCTCGTCCTTCTTGGCCATATTGAGATATTTCACCGCCGTGTCTGCCTCAACTTCCGACCAGTGCTTTCCACCTTTCCAAAACCCATTGTTGGATCTGTCGGTCGGATCCCAAACATCCTTCTTACCTTCAAGCGGACGATTGTATCCCTTTTTCACCTGGTTCGGCATGCCCGGACGGACATCTCCGACATGGTCAAAAAGCTCTTCCGCCTTCATGCGAACATGCCACTTGCCAGTCATGTAAGTGGTGTAGCCGGCATCACTCATTAATTGCGGCCAAAGGCGACGCCCGCCCATCTTCGGCTCCTCCTTCTGCGCATACCAGAGGTGGCGTCCGGTCATCATCATGTTCCGGCTGGCGACGCAGATCGCACCATTCCAGCCCCCGGAATTATAGGCGTGGGTAAACTGGGTTCCCGACGCGAACAACTTATCGAGGTTTGGAGTCTTCACCTCGGTGAGTCCAAGTGAACCGATCGCCTCATAAGTCATATCATCCGCAAAGATGAACAGCACGTTGGGCTTCTCGGCCGCTGACACGAGGGAGACAAGAGCAAAAAAAGGTGCAAATATTCGCATGGGGAAATTCTACGCAGAAAATCGGGACACTTTGACACTTAACATTCACTTTTTTCGCTGATACCAAGCTCCCGCCGGCGATCGCGGGCACACGATGAGTCGTTCCAAATCCCCCACCCTAAGTCACCGGCTTGAGTATTGCGCCTATCGCGCCTTCGAGTGGGTACTGGGATTAATGTCACTCGAGACCGTCTTCAGACTCGGCGAATTGACAGGACGAATCGTTCATCGCTTTAACAAAAAGCGAAGAAACCAGGTCATCCGCAACCTACGTTTCGCATTCGGTGACGAAAAACCCCAAGCAGAAATCGAACAACTTGCCGCAGAGGTTTTCGAACGAACGGGAGCCAATTTTTTGACCTCACTCAAGATCCCATTTCTCAGCGACGAAGAAACCCTTCGTCGTCTCCACTTCGAAGGATTGAATGACATCATGAAGGCCACCGCCGAGGGTGGTATTGTCATGGTATCCCCGCATATGGGGAACTGGGAACTCCTTGCCCAGGCCATTTTTTTAGCGGAAGGAAAATTTAAAGTCGGAACCCACTACCGCCCCTTGAACAACGCCCTGATCAACGCCGTCGTCGAACGCCGGAGAAAGCGCCGTGGCCTGGAGCTCTTTGCAAAAAGGACCTCCACCCACCGGCTTATAAGTTTCGTGCGCGAAGGGGGCGCCATGGGCGTTTTAGCAGACCAACGGGTTGGCGAACGTGGAGCCGCCTGCCTCTTCTTCGGCCGCCCAACCACCTGCTCACCACTCCCCCACCTCATCGCAAAGCGCGGGAAAGGTCAGCTCATCAGCCTGTCTTGTGAAACGGTCGGAACCGCTCGATGGAAGATCACCTTCCGCCTCATTCCCACCATCACGGCTCAAGCCTGCGCGGATAGCATCGAGCAAGACTGGCGAAGATCCCCCGTCGATGTCTTCTGGTTCGAAGATCGTTGGCGCATCCGGGGAAAAGCCCCCCTCGCATTCCTAAAGAAATATAAAAACGACCTCGAAATTCCAAGGCCTCTACGGGCTGTGAACCTCTCATCAGACATGGTGGCACTCCCCTTCCCCTCTGAGTTGCTCTCTCAAGAACATGCGTCTCTCGACTTTGATTGCAGCGATAAGTCGCTTGAAAACGCCTTAAGAGAGATATCCGAAGCCGGAGCAACACCCGTCGATCTATTTTTGTCTCCACGGTCCCAAAAAAACCGTATTAAAAAATTGATTGGAAAAGTTCTCGTCCTTGCCAAGGAAGATCTCTAGAGATTCCTTGTTTCCAATAGATTATGAAGATTTGTTGTATAGGTGCCGGATACGTCGGAGGTCCAACCATGGCTATGATCGCCACCAAATGCCCCGGGATCAAAGTGACTGTCGTAGATATCAATGCCGATCGCATCGCAGCGTGGAACAGCGATAAGCTTCCTATTTACGAGAAAGGCTTGGACGAACTGGTCGCCGCCGCTCGCGGAAAAAACCTCTTCTTCAGCACCAAAGTCGAAGAGAGTATCGACGAAGCCGACATCATCTTCATGTCGGTCAACACCCCTACCAAAACCTATGGCACTGGGGCCGGCAAAGCCTCTGATCTCAAGTTTATCGAACTCTGTGCCCGCAAGATCGCCGAGGTCTCAACCTCTGATAAGATTGTTGTTGAGAAATCCACCCTGCCTGTCCGAACCGCTGAAACGATTCGAACGATCCTTAACAATTGCTCTTCAGACGTAAATTTTGAGGTTCTCTCAAACCCCGAGTTTCTCGCAGAGGGTACAGCCATTGAAGATCTCCTCGAGCCAGATCGAGTCCTCATTGGAGGCGCTGAAACTCCGACGGGACAAGTCGCAATTCAGGCCTTGGTCGATGTTTATGCAGAATGGGTTCCTCGCGCAAAAATCCTCACGACCAATGTGTGGTCATCCGAGCTATCCAAGCTCACTGCCAATGCCTTTCTCGCGCAGCGGATCTCATCCATCAATGCGATCTCTGCACTCTGCGAAGCTACCGAGGCAAATGTTGACGAAGTAGCGAGCGCCATCGGGACCGATTCACGAATCGGCCCAAAGTTCCTCAAGTCCTCGATTGGATTCGGCGGCTCGTGTTTTCAAAAGGATGTTCTCAACCTTGTCTACCTGTGCGAACACTATGGACTCACGGAGGTCGCTGAATACTGGGAACAGGTCATTAAAATGAATGATCACCAGAGAGCCCGCTTTGTGCAGCGTATCGTTAAAACCCTCTTTAATACCGTCGCAGGAAAGAAGATCGCAATGCTTGGTTTTGCCTTCAAAAAGGATACCAACGACACCCGCGAATCCTCTGCGATTTACATCTGCCGCGACCTGATCGAAGAACAAGCCGAGGTTCATATTTATGACCCCAAGGTAAGCAGCGAACAAATCTATCGAGATCTGGAAATAGATGAAAATCATCCTTTGGTGCACATCGCGGCCTCCGCAGAAGAAGCCTGCGAAGGAGCCCACGCCCTCACTGTCGTGACCGAGTGGGATGAGTTTAAAACGCTCGATTACGAAAAAATCTTCGAGAACATGCTCAAGCCCGCTTTCGTTTTCGATGGCCGCAATATCCTTGATTTGGAGGCTCTTCGGAAGATTGGGTTCACCACGCATGGCGTCGGAAAAATCTAGGCGAAAAGATAGACCGGCGATTCTCCAACTTCTTCGACGTCAACAACATCTCCACAGGAATCCAAGACTCGCTCAAATTTGAGAGGCCACGGACCGGTGTAGGTGCGGTTATTGCACCACATCATGATAATTTTTTCATCCTCCCGCTCAAAGCATAGAGCGTAGACATCTTCATCGATTTCCAGCTTTTCGATAAAAGTGGCCGTACCCAACTGTTCGAGGAAGACGCAGAGCATCTTAAATCCCACCCGTTCACGCCATCCCCCTTCAGCACGCTCGTCAATTAATCCAAATCCGTGCGCGACCAGTCGCCACCAATACACTTGATCCACAAACCCCGAGCAAAGAGTCAAGACCAGATACCTCAGCATGAAACACCCATATTGTTCTTCCGTGACGTGCACCCGGCTTCCCCGCCGATTCACCGGCTGATAAGTCGCCGAAACCGGAGAATAGACTCCCGTCCACTCCAGTGGCCAATTGACCTCGGAGACAATCACCCGCTCCTCACATCGTCCCGACCAAATTGCTATCGCCCTCAGCAGCCCCGCCTTCTCCACCGTGCCAAACTTCCCCTGCTTGTTCTCCGGAGCCCCTCGCCGATCCACATACAGATGATGCGAAAGAGCATCATAGTGAAGACCCTTCGGAGTCGAGGCCAATGCTCCCATCAAATAGTGATACTCAAAGTCGATACACGCCGGTCCCGAAAATTGAATCCCCGGAAACTTATCTCTCAGTTTCAAAAGGGGATCTAACAAGGCCGCGTTTTCCTTTAACGAATGCACTCCCCATTTCACCCGATTCACCACGTGACACACTTCCACCACCCCCACCTTCCCCTCTATCTGGCTTAGCACAAACTCAAGAAATTCGCGCCAAGATTCCGGATTCAAAATGGCAGCCCGATCCTGAAGCAAGGCCACCATAATTTCGGTTCCGTCCCCATAAAGTCGCTCCAAAACCGCAAGCCCCTTCTCCCATTGCTCTCGCCCTTCATGATGCCCAAACCTCATCAAAACTGGAATATCCCCACCTAGTTTTTCTAAAAATTTCAACTGCGGCTCCACCTCCAAATCCGCTACCTCAATCGACATCCCAATCCTGCCCTTGAGATCAACCTTTGTTTGAAACGCCCCCGCCATCTGCCGCCGATACTCCCGCCAAACTCCCGGCAACGCTCTTACCGTCGATCCCGCAATCCTGAGGTGATTCCACCATGATTGACACCTCTTGCGATCACGCCGCCTCAGCGTAATTGACGCTTGCGCTGACTTCCGATCCCAGATCCAGAGATCCTTCATTTTGGCTCCCTTTGTTCTTCCTCTGCGCTTCCACGCCTTAATCGGATGCCGCCATTTCCGGCTGCGCGACCACCATTCAAATCGCCGACGCGCCTTCTGGAACTCTTTCCGAAACTCCTCGGGGACCGCCTTCCCCCAATAAATGCGAACCAGCACCTCAAGAAATGCCGAAGGCATCATCAAACGTCCGAAATCCAGCGCCCGATCCCTCATTCCCAGCTCCTCTCGAATCTTGCCCCGATTCAAGTCGATGAAATGCACCTCACCCCATTCTTCACCAACTCGTGGCGTAAGCTCCATATTTTGATTTCCCAAATCTCGATGGCAAAATCCCGCATCGTGCATTTTCCGCATCGTCTCCCCCACATTTTCTAAAAGGCCAACCAGTAAATCAGCCGGCCCGCGCGTCGTATAAAGCTCAGAAAGCTCTTCCTTCAAATTCCTTAATCCATCGAGATACTCCGAAAAATAATAACTCTCCACCAAGCGCCCCCCTTCCCATCGATCAAAATATCCTAATGGCTCCGGAGTCCCCACCCCATGTTCCCTCAGAAAACGAGCCGCCCTAAACGAACGCGCCGCCTTCGATCCCCTCTCCCGATCATACCGGTCCTTCCACCCGCTTTGCCGTCCAAAAGCCTTCACCGCAACATCCAACTTCGACCCGCCTCGCTCAAAAGCCAACACCACAACCCGATGCCGCCCCTTCGCCAACACGCCTTCCTTCGCCCCAAAAATCTCCTCTCGCAAAGCGCTCATCCTCGCCTCCCCCAACGACCCGGCCAAATCACAACAAACCTCCCCGGTCACACCGCCTTGGTAATACGCCTGGAAGTTCCCTTGCCCCATCTCTCCCTCCTTACTACCCGCCGAAATCAAAGGCAACGCTTTTAGCTCCAGCACTCCTCCAATCAGCGGGATTAGCCCTCGACGTCCAACACCCTGCGCCATTACGCTCCCGCCATGCATTACCTCGTCACAGGAGGAGCCGGATTCATCGGCTCGCACCTAGTTGAAGCCCTCCTCAAACAAGGACACGAGATCACTGTTATCGATGACTTCAACGACTACTACGCACCCCGTATCAAGCACAAAAATCTCGCTGCATCCCTCTCAAAAATCACCCTCGTCGAAGGAGATATCCGCGACGCCATCCTTGTCGAGCGCACCTTTGCCAAAGGAAAATTTGATGGCGTCATCCACCTCGCAGCCCGCGCAGGCGTCAGGCCATCCATACAGTCACCCAAGCTCTACTTCACCACCAATATCGACGGTACCTTCAACCTCCTCGATGCCTGTCGTTACCATGAAGTCAAAAACTTCATCTTCGCTTCGTCTTCGTCAGTCTATGGAGTGAACGCAAAGGTCCCCTTTGCCGAGACCGACGCCCTTACGCGCACCATTTCGCCCTACGCCGCGACCAAGCTCGCAGGCGAGCAGGTGTGCTCAAACTACTCGCACCTCTTCGGCATTCGCTGCATGTGCCTGCGCTTCTTCACCGTATACGGCCCTCGCCAGCGACCTGATCTCGCGATTTCGAAATTCACCAAAAACATCTTCTCCGGCGCGCCCATCCAACAATATGGCGATGGCTCCACCGCTCGCGATTACACCTATATCGAGGACATCGTCGAAGGCATTCTCTCCGCCGCAGCTTATCATGACTCCGAATTTGAGATCTTCAATATCGGCGGATCTGCCACCACCACGTTAACCGAACTGATCACGATGGTCGAAGACGCCTGCGGACAAAAAGCAGATATCGAACTCACCGACAACCAACCCGGCGACGTTCCAAGGACCTTCGCTGATATCACCAAGGCTCATCAACTTCTCAACTACGCACCTCAAACGCCAATCGGCGTAGGGATTAAAAAGTATGTGGAATGGTTCAAAGCCACCCAAGGCCAATGAAATCTGTAGTCCTAGCTGACTCACTCGATCACGAGAGCAGCCTTTTCATCACCGAGGCCCTCCAAGACCTCGCCGCTCACGGGACCCAAATTTACCAGCAGAAGGAGCAGACTCTCTATCGCTTCCAAGTCGGCTCACTTGATCTGATCGCAAAGCACTATCAAATCAAGACCCTGCCACGAACGGTCGCGGCAGTGTGCGGTCAATCCCGCGCTCGCCGCTCTTTTCAAGCCGCTCAGCGACTTCTCAAGCAAGGCATCCCCACTCCAGAGGCTCTTTTCCTCCTCGAAAAAGGCCCCATCTTCCCCAAAGACGCCTATCTGGTCACGGAGTATTTTCCCGGCCTCACACTCCTAGAATTTCTAGAAACCGAGAACGACCCTCCTGCTCCGGTGGTCACCGCGATCGTGGATATTTTTCGTAAACTTCTCCACTCTCAGAATCGGCATGGCGATTTCCACAGCCAGAACATCCTCGTAAATAATGAGAGAAAGATCACCCTTATTGATTTGGATGGAGCACGCCACCGCTTTTCAAGGACTCAGCTGCGCGAAAACCTTCAAACGGATCGGGACCGCCTCGTTAACAGTCTCTTCGCCTTTCCTGACTTCCAAGCGAGGCTCATTGAAACGCTCGGAGAACCAAAGTCGCCTTTCCCTGAGCTTTAGGCACCGCCCCTTCCCTCACCACCTTCCGCTCGGCGGCTCAGGTAGTCAGTCAAAGCCGCTTCAAATTGAGCAATGTGACGTTCCATCGAATAGTGCTGCCCCGTCTCGGTGGCCCAGTCCCGCATTTCGGAACGGTTTTCCTGTGCAGCCAGCGCTTCAACACCACGGGCAATCCCAACAGAGTCATCAGCCGTCGGAATCACAAAACCGTTTTTCCCAACCTCAATGAGTTCATGGCTCCCATTTGTCTCCGTCGTGATGACAGGAACGCCAGAGGCCAGCGCCTCGCAAACGACATTCGCAGCAGCGTCGTACTTTGACGGAAAGACGAAGCAGTCAGCCGCGCCGTAATACTGCTCGATCTTAGTCTGAAAACCGGCGTAAACGACGCGCTCTTCTAGCCCAAATCCTTTCACCGTCCGGTTCAAATCTGCTTCATCCGTGCGCCCCACAATGAGGAGTTTCACCTTCTCATTATGGATCGAAGCCAGCGCCTTCAGCAGCTCCGCTAAGCCTTTTCGTTTGCCTCCGCCAGCAGTAAACAGGCAGATAAAATCCGAAACCTCAAAGCCGTGCTGCTCACGAATCGCCTCGCGCGTTTCCCCCGCGAAGACTGGATTGAAGCGTTCGAGATCAATGCCATTTCGAATCACTTTAAGGATTTCTTCGGGAACACCGTAGCGCTGCTTAAGATCCTTTTTCACCATGATGGAATTAGTGATCAGAAGCCCTAGCGTGTTCTCTTTGAAGAGCTTCCTTTGCAACGACCTCGCGACCAGATGCTTAGGATTCCATCGGCTGAGCTCCGAAAGGCAGTTCTCCATGTAGGTCTCATGAACGCCACCACCCGCGCGATAAACATCACCAAAGGAAATATTACCAGTCGTAAAGACCAAATCGAAATCGACCTCGTGACCCTCGACGAGCCGCCGTGCCTGACGATTGAACGACAGCATGCGTATGCTCGATTCGATCTTACATGGGCGAATCGCGATTCTACTCAGCTTGGGATGATCAATGGAATCAGTGCTGAAGTTTTCGGCGAAGCACCAGATTTCATACCCTTTCGCCAGCAAACCCCTCAGCAAACGATTGATGTAGTATTCGTGCCCGCCGCGCTTCGGATCGAGCGACTTCACCACGAGGGCAATTTTCAAGGCTTTTGCTTTCAAGATTCACCTCCCTTTCCAGCAAGCGCCTGAACGTAAAGTTTGTGATAATGCCGAGCCATCGTCCTCGTGTTAAATTTTTGAGAATACAGGAAGGCTCCGTCGGTCATCTTCCGCCGTAATTCGTCGTCCATCTTCAAAGCATTCAGGTTCGCCGAAAGATGTTCAAAATCGCCTATCTTCGACGTTAATCCAGTTTCCTCATGCTTCACCAATTCGGGAATCCCACCCGCCTCGGTTGCCACGACTGGAACCTTGGACGCAAAAGCATCGATGACGCTAGTTCCCAAGCCTTCCGTCTTAGAGGTAATGAGGAAAAAATCTAAGGAGGGCAAAACCTCCCCGATGTTCTTCAGGAAGCCCGTGAAAATGAAATAGTCTGCCAGCCCAAGCTCCGAAACCTGCACTTTGATTTCGTCCTCTTGCTCGCCCGATCCTATCACGAAGAAACGAACCTTCTCATCGTAATTCCGGATGTAGTGCTCGGCTGTTCTGACAAAGGTTGCGTAGTCCTTATGAGGCGCGAGTGCACTGGTGTTGCCCACCAAGGTAAGATTAGAATCAAAATCGTATTTTTCGCGAAGGCAATCGCCACCGAGATAAGGCTCAAATTTGCTGTGATCGATCGAGCTATAAATCGTCATGCACCTCTCGGGCTGTCCAGTACCCTTCACCACGATCTTGCGGATGGCATCCGAGACACATGCGACCTTCCTGATTTTTGAAAACGTGTATTTGTGCCGAGAAAAAAAGTTACTTTTCAACTCAAAATCGACGCGCCGCGTTAGGATAACCGGCGTGTTGTTTCCGAGCAAATACGATAAAAAGGTCGTGCTGTGAGAATGCGAACTATGAGCATGCACCAGATCAACCGAGTGCTTTCTACACAGCCTTTTAAGCCGCCATCCTGACTTCATATCAGATGAACTTCGCATTGACAAAGACTCATATTGCCAGCCTTTCTGAACGCAGTATTTCTCAAATTCAGAGCCCGGCTTGCAAGCTACGAGTGGGGCAATGCCCAGGGCTTCCAGCTCCTCGATGAGGTAAGCGATCTGCTGTTCGCCACCCCTCCAGGTCGCCTCGGAACTAAGATGTAGAATTTTCATTGTCGGACCGGAGCTGGATGTATTTCGCATACTTCAGAAACTTGGAGTGAGCGGAGACCACCGCGATCGAGAGACCATGAAAGCCATCGAGAAATCCCAATTGGAAAAAATACTTTTTAAAGAAGACGAACGGTGGATTAAAAATCATCTTAAAGACCGCTGGCTTTCTGCGAGGCGATTTCAGAAGTTCATTCGCGGCGATTTCAGAAAATTTATTACTCTGAGCGACATGCGCTTCGAGAGTCGGAATGGTGTAGTGGAGGATGTCGCTCTTGAGCATCTTCACCTTCACCTCTTTTTCCAAGACCACCGAATCGTGAGGGTTTCTCCCTCCCCATTTCCCGACGGCCTTCTTCCAAAGCCTCACCTTGCGATCAGGATACCAACCGCTGTGACGAATCCACCGTCCACAGTAACGATTGAGACGCGGCATTGAAAAAGCCTGGCTTCCATCACTATCCACCTGCTTGAGCTGCTGCAATTCCTCGATGAGCTCCTCGCTAAGGCATTCATCGCCGTCTAAGGACAGAATCCAATCATGCTTGGCGACTCCGACCGCAAAGTTCTTCTGCTCGATAAATCCTCCAAACTCGTTTTGGAGGAATCTGGCCTGCTCAAATGAGCGACAGATCTCCTCGGTCTGGTCAGTTGAATAACTATCCACCACGACTATCTCGTCCACGACTCCAGCGAGCGAATCCAAGCACCGCTTGATCTGCTTCTCCTCGTTGAAGGTAATGATGGTCGCGCTTATCTTCATCGCCTAAAATTCTTCGGCCCGAAACAGCTCGGCCGTGTCGTGCCGATCACCGAGGGGAGCAAAAGAGTTTCCGTAAATCAAAAGTGAATGTTTCGTGGTTTCGCGAGCGGGCAAAAAAACATCTTAGCTTAGAACGCTAAGGATGAGCCAGCGGCGCAAAGCATAGGGAGAGTCTTTCTCTTGCCAAGAGGTTTCTGGACAGCACCCAGAAAGGGCTTAAGTAACTGATTTAAAATTGACTATGAGACACCCTCCCATCTCGATGACGCAACTTCTAGATCTCAACAAAAAATAAAATCTAGAATCGAAACAATACTCGGTTTTTAGTAAACCTCCAACGTTCGTGCTGGTATTGGCCTACCTTGCGAGTTCCCACTTCTTCATCACATGCTTCAACCAACCATCCATCAAAAAAAATTTCGTGAGCGTCAAGACCGGACCGAATTCATTCTTTCTCACTTTCCCAACGAGCTTAAAACCTCGGTCCTAGATGTCGGATGTTACGAAGCACCACTCCGCGAACTCCTCCCTGACACCAACTACTTCGGTATCGATATTGTTGGAAAACCAGACCTCGTGCTCAATCTCGAGGAGATTGAATCCCTCCCAATCGATGACGGGCAATACGAAACAACCTGCTGCTTTGAGGTCCTCGAACACCTCGATTCTTTCCACCGAGTTTTTAAGGAGCTTTTCCGCACCGCTGAAAAACACGTCTTAGTTTCTCTGCCCAACTGCTGGTGCAGCGCTCGTACCCCCCTTGAAAGGGGCAGTGGTGAAATCGCGCACTACCAACTTTCTCAAGAAAAGCCCGTTGATCGTCACAAGTGGTTTATCAACTCCCGCCAGATCATCAATTTCTTCGAGGAGTATGCTCAGAACACTCCTAACGTTACCCTTGAGCGGATCATTGCCGCTGAAAACGAACGCCCTACCCTGATTCGCTCCTTGCGCAAATTACGCCATGGACAAGAGGGATACCTCAATCGCTACATCCACACCGTTGTAGCCCATTTCCGAGTCGCTTGATCAGCCCAATCTTGTCGCGGACCTTGAACATGCCGATCAAGGAAGGGAACACGAATGACACCATGACTCACCAAACATGGGCGACACGACAGTTTTGCCATCGCGGCTTCGAGCTTCGATCATCGCTTAATGAGGAGGTTACTAGGCAAATATTCGATACCATCATTGACCGCAGCTACGAAGCGACCACCGTCTTCAAGGACAGCCGCTCGACTTATGCGGTGCGGCTTCAAGTCGGAGATCTAGATATTGTCCATAAAATCCCAAGAGCCCGCCTCAAACGAACTTGGGAAAAAATCACTACTCTCATTCGCGATAGCGAAAGTATCCGCACCTTCAAGAACCTGCAGCTCATGCACGAGCTCGGCTTAAAGGCGCCCGCTCCCCTGCTAGCTGGAGATCTGAGGAGCAAAGGCTTCGTAGCAGATTCCTTTTGTTGCTACCGCTTCGCCGAAGGCAAAGGCGCTGGCCCTGATGACGCAGCTCTCGTGGTCACGGAACTCTTGAAACTACACGCCAAGGGTTATCTCCTTACCGATGCCAAGGCCGCGAATTTCCTCATCTTCGACGGCGAATTGACCTTCATCGATTTCCGGCTCAAAAAACCGCTCATCTTTCGGACCTTCAAAAAACGGATGGAACTCGCGCGCCTCGCCCGCACTTACCCCGAAAGCCTCGAGCAGCTGCCCTCGGAGATTCGTAGCTCAGCCACCTTCCGTCTCGCCCGATGGATGGAGCGCAAAAGCCTCGAGATCAAGTCCGCCCGCCGCCGTATCAAGGACACCTTCCGTTAAAAATAACCCCCTTTCTCCGCAAATCGTGAAGCCTCTGCAATTCAATATCATCGCGCGAACCAACGGCGTGGGCTTAGACCGGGATGTCGATCTCATCCACGCGGCCGCCACTCGCGTGGGCCATCAAGTCAAGGTGAGCCATTGCCGGGAGATCCCCTGCTACTCAAATTGGCTCCCGAAGAAGCCGCGCTTTGACGCAAACATCTTCCTTGAGCGAATCTTCCCCCGTTGGATCTCTTCGGCCCAAACAAACATTCTAATCCCCAACCAGGAACGTTTCCCCCGACGCCACGTCCCCCGACTGGGAAAAATCGACCACGTTTTTTGCAAAAGCCACCACGCCCTTGAAGTTTTTAGCGAGTTCCACCCGTCCTGCAAATTCATCGGCTTCACCTCAAAGGACCTCTACGATCCTGCAGTTGCCCGAAAACGAAACGCCATCCTTCACCTGGCCGGACGAAGCACGCTCAAGGGCACCGAAACCGTTCTCGAACTTTGGAAGAAGCATCCGGAATGGCCCACTCTTACGCTCCTTCAACACAAGGACAACGCTCCCGCCGCCCTCCCCGAAAACATTGATCTCATCACTGACTACCTAAGCGATGAAGACATTATCAAGCTCGTCAATGAGCATCCCATCCATCTCTGCCCATCACTCTCCGAAGGCTGGGGTCACTATATCGTCGAAGCGATGAGCTGTGGTGCCACTGTCATTACGACTGACGGACCACCCATGAATGAATTGGTCCAAGCAGATCGAGGAATCCTTGTCGCTGCCCCCGAGACTGAACCACGCCACCTTGGCACAAACTATAAAGTGAGCCCCACAGATCTGGAAACTGCGATCGAGAAAGCAATTTCAATGTCGGAGGAAGATCTTACTTCAATCCAATCAGAAGCTCGGACCTGGATGCAGCAAAATCATCACGACTTCGAAACTCGTTTCCCTGAGATACTCTCGTCGCTTTAGGCCTCGGCCCTTTCCGAAACAACCTTTCCTTGATCGAGCTCGATCACGCGGCTCGCGATCTTCGTCGTCGAAAGTCGGTGCGCGATGAGTAAAGTCGTCCGCCCCTTCACGAGATCAGAAAGCTCCTCCTGGATCACCGCTTCACTCTCGTTATCAAGCGCGCTAGTCGCCTCGTCCAATAACAAAATCGGAGCATCTTTCAAGAAAGCCCGTGCAATCGCAATCCGTTGGCGCTGGCCTCCCGAAAGGCTCCGCCCCATTTCCGAAACCGTTGTTTCATACCCCTTGTCCTGTTTCAGAATAAACTCGTGGGCATTTGCCTTGCGCGCAGCCTCTTCCACGTCTTGCTGACTCGCCTCCGGGCGGCCCAGCAAGATATTCTCCCGAATGGTTCCCTGGAACAAAATCGCGGTCTGTGAAACCACCGCAATCTGGTCTCGCAACTCATCTTTGGCCCACTTGCGAACATCGATCCCACTGACCAAAACCTTCCCGGAGTTTGCATCATAAAAGCGTGGAATCAAATTAAAGAGACTCGATTTTCCTCCACCACTCGGCCCAATCAAAGCAACACATTCTCCCGGCTGAATGGTGAGACTAATCCCCTTCAAGATCTCCTCGCCCCCGTATCCAAAGACAACGTCTTCAAAGACGACCTCACTCGAAAACTCCTTAGGCCTGACTGGAGATTTGGGATCCTCGAGCGAATCAACAGCCAGTGAAATTTCCTCAAGCCGGTCCAGCGAAACCTCAGCCTGCTTCAAGTGACCCTGGATGGCACCCAGCTTTTTGACCGGCTCGTAACAAAGGTAGAGCGCCATCGCGATGGTCATAAAACCGGATAGTTTCATCCCCTGTTGAGCACCCAGATAAATTGCGATGGTCAAACCCACTACCGAAACAAACTCCACCACTGGCGAGATCATCTGCTTGTACTTCACCACTTTCATGGAATAGCGAATGATCCCCTTCACCCGATTCCGGAATTTTTGCACGATCGACTCCTGCAAATTATAAGCCCGAATCTCCATGGGCGCTTGAATCGATTCCGATATCTGGCCACTCAGATCGCCAGCGCTCGCTTGTAAACTTTTGGCCTTCTTGCCCAACTTTTTGGCAATCGCGCGGAGGGGGAAAATACAAATTGGAATGGAAAGAATTGCCAAGAGAACCAAAGCGGTCCCTTCGGTCGTCACCGCTTCCATGATTAAGACAAATAGAGCCGCAATCAAAGTCGCCGGTTGCTTGATCAAATCCACCGCCACCTTTCCCACCGTCCCTCTGACAATTTCGGCATCCCCCACCAATCGGGCCAGTAAATCACCGCCTTGATGCTTCTGAAAGAAGGCCAGCGGCAAAGACTGGAGTTTGCAAAAAACCTCGTCGCGAATCTGTTCAAGAAAGCGAAACCCGCAGTAGCTGATCAAGTAGGTATTGATGAACCCTCCGAGCGCCCGGAAAAAAAACATTAAGGGCAACCAGGCACATGCCGCGACCAGCAGCCAGTCAGCAGGCAGGGAAGAGAACCAATCCTGTAACCAATCGACCACAAAATTTGGCTTTGAGTCATCAGCTGCGCCGCCCTGATCGTCTTCAAAGATCAGCGGAAAAACCACTTTGGCGGCCAAGGGCAGGCCTGCGCCGGTCGCCGCAGCATACACCAATCCAGCAAGAACACTCCCGGCAAAGTGCCACTTCACCGGCTTGAAGTATTTTAAATAAGGCTGAAAGCGCTTCATGGGCGGGGAAGATCTTAAACACCTGGTCATAGATCGCCAGACTTACTTGGATTGACCTGTCTTAGCGTTTGCTCCACCTTGGAGCGGTGAAGTCGAACCAAAAACCTTATACTCCAAAGTTGCTGGAGCATAGGGGGTATCGACTTAGCACAACACTTGACGAGAACGCGGCCAAGCAGCTTCTGGATGATCTCATCGAGAAATCATACAACGTTAAGCAAACCTTTAAAGACAGCCGGTCAACCTACGCCGCTCACCTGCAGATCGGGAAGGACAACATCGTCCATAAGATCCCGCGGGCGAGGTTGAGGAGGCCCTAGGAGAAATTGATTACCCTGATTCGGGATTGCGAAAGCATCCGAACGTTCAACAACCTATTGTTGATGGATCAACTTGGCTTTCATGCCCCAAATCCCCTGCTGGCTGGAGAAAAGCGGAAAAGAGGTTTCGTGACCGATTCATTCTGTTGCTACCGCTTTGAGAAAGGCCACCCGGCCGGACCTGACGATGCGCGCCGCGTCGTTCTGGAACTTCTCAAACTTCACGACAAAGGGTATTTGAGAACCGATGCCAAGGCAGCCAACTTCCTGATCACCGAGGACACCGTCACATTCATCGACTTCAGATTAACCAAGCCCGTCTTATTTCCAAAATTGAACAAAGAAATGGAATTGGCCCGCCTTGCACGGGTCTACCCTGAAAGCTTACCACATATTCCAAAGAAGGTCTGTAACTCTCCCTCTTTCAAATTTGCAACATGGCTGGAACTCAAAAAAATCAAAATAAAGACAATCAGACGCCGCATTAGAAGCTGCTTAAAATTGCGCTAGCAGCGTGCCATTGCCCATAACTCACAAAATCATCAGGGCCGACTTGGGTTGACCAGCACTTACTCTTCAGTCACCTTTTCAACGTGGATTTGATCGAAAAAGCGCGCGCTGTCATCGGAATTGAAGCCGCCCAGCTGACTCTTCTGGCCCAACGGCTCGACGATAGCTTTGCTCGCGCCATCAGTGCTCTTGAGGGGACTCTTAGATCCAATCGAAAAATTGTCGTCATTGGCGTAGGTAAGTCGGAAAATATTGGTAAGAAACTCGTAGCCACCCTGAATAGCACCGGCGCAACCGCCGTCAGCCTCAATTGCCAAAATGCCATTCACGGGGACCTTGGGATGCTTTCACTCGGAGATCTTGTCATCGCTTTGAGTTACTCAGGCGAAACCAACGAGATGATCACCCTGCTTCCCCATGTTAAAAAGCGGGCCTCAAAAGTCATCTCCATCACCGGCGCGACTTCATCGACTCTTGCCAAGCACAGCGACCTTGTGCTCGACGCCTCGGTCGAGGAAGAAGCCTGTCCGCTTCAACTTGCACCGACTTCAAGCACGACCAACATGCTCGGTCTTTGCGACGCCCTCGCCATGGTGCTCCTCGAAAAACGAGGCTTCCGTGCCGAAGATTTCGCTGAACTTCATCCCGGCGGAAACCTGGGTAAATATCTCCTCACCCGCGTTTCCGACATCATGCGAACTGGCGACGCATTCGCCAAAGTCGCCCGTAGCTCCCTCGTCCAGGACACTGTCCTAAAGATGCTTGAATGCCGGGCCGGAGCTGCCGTCATCGTAGACCCCGACGATTCGCTCGCCGGAATTTTCACCCATGGAGACTTCGTCCGCGGCTATCAATCCAACCGCGAAATCGGCGATTCACCGGTGGACAAACACATGACTACCGACCCAATCTCGGTTCATCACGAAGATCTTGCAGTTGAAGTTGTCAGAGTCCTCCGGGAACACCGGATTGACGATCTCATCGTCGTGAACGACCGGAATCAAGCTGTCGGGCTCGTGGACGTTCAGGACCTGTCTCGTCACGGCTTAGGCTAATATCGCAGGGCTATTTGGCCGAAAGGTCAACCTTGACCAACTCCTTGTCGTTTCTCAAATAGGCAGCCTTTCCCGCGAAGGCCGGTCCACTCCAAACCACGGGCCGCCCAAAAGCCTCATTCGTCGGCTCAAGTACATGCTGACGCCCCAACTCGGTATAGCCCTCCTTCGAGAGTTTAGCCAAAATCAAGTCACCCGACTCGCTCACCAGCCAGTACTGCCCACTCTCCTCGTGGCGAGTCAGGTAAACTGTTCCGTGATTTCCACCGCCCTTTTGGTGTTTAGCCGCCACAGTCGGCTCCATCGTCGACCATAACCGCTCGCCATCTTTCACCGACGCCGCGATCAACTTACCCGTTCGAATATCGGAACCATAAATCACTCCACCGTGTATCAGCGGGGTGCTATTGCAACAATACAGCGCGGTCTTGGGCTTACCCCGCCACGCAAACTTGGCAGTAGGCTCGTTTTCATTGAGCTCGATCATGGCGCCCACCCGACCAATCCCACTGGCGAAAATTTTATTTCCGACAAGTTGCGGCGTCATCACCGACATTCCATAAGTCGGCTTCAACGGGAGTTCCCAATACTTCTCCCCCGTCTTCGGATTCAGGGAATTCATCGCTTCGGGGTGCCAAATTAAAAGTTGCTCGGTTTTGCCAACCTTCACAATTGAAGGCGGACAATATCCCTGACTCCTGGCATCAAGAGCCTTCCACTTCACCTTCCCGGTCATAGCATCAAGGGCCACTGCGATACTTCCCTCACCACCAACCAGACAATACAGGGTGTCATCAACCACCAACGGGTGCGCTGAGAAGCCCCATATCGGGAGACTCGCTCCAAAGTCTTTTTGAAAATCCTTTTCCCACTTCTTGTCACCGATCTTGGCATCAAAGGCAACGAGATTCCCCATTCCACCCAGAAAATAGACCAAGCCATTTGCAATCGTTGGAGTTGCACGTGGTCCGCCTGGATAGGATAGAAAGTAAGTCCGATCTTCCTCGTACTTCCAAATTTCTTTTCCAGTCTCAGCATCAAGACAAAGCAACCTCTCCTTTCCCTCCCAGGTGACCGCCGTCCCGGGGTTATTCATTAATTCTCCTTTTGAGCGCTGGTAGTCGGACACGTAAACCCGTCCGTCAGCAACTGCCGGGCCCGAATAGCCCCAACCGACCGGAACCCGCCACGCCACTGGCGCACCTTCTTTGGGTAGATCGGTTCGAATGCCTTTTTCCCGCCAGACCCCGTCAGCCTTCTCCCCCATCCAGCGGGGCCAATCGTCGGCGGAGGCACTGAGAAGTCCGGCAATACAAAACGCAAAGAGAGTTTTCATGGGAGAAACATCCCCCTCTCACACCAAAAGTCAATGCGGCTTCAATTAAGCGATTTCTTAAAATTGACCTCACCGTCCGTCAGGTCTTCCAGCCTCGTCTGGATAATCCTTTCGGCCTCGGCCAAAATATCGCTATTCTGGATGCCATCGATCCGTGCCTGCTGCATCAGCAAGTTGACGACGTGTTCACGATCATCGTCCGTGATCCGGTTCACTACCCCGCTGCTTGAAAAAAAGTCGAGTATTCCTGGAGATTGACCCCGAGCAATCTTGGCTCGGGCCACTCACCCACGGCTTCACTGCCCTTCAATTCAAAACCCTCGAATTCGTTCAAATCAAAGCCCGCCTTAATCTCGAACTCCCCCTTCACGATGTAAATTTTCTTGGACCCCAGCCAGCGGCTCTCAAATTTGACCACTGACTGTGTCCGGCGTTTCACCACGATGAGCTCCCGCGTTTCGGTGCTTTCAAGGGTCAGGGTGTAGCCGTCGACCTTGACCTCGCCATTGGTCACCGAGCCCAGCGCTTTTGCCAGCTTATCGATGGGCGAATTCATGGAACTTATCGGCTTACCAATAAAAAAGTGAAACGCCGCCATCGCTGCGATTGCCAAAATCACCAGGCCTGCAAAATACTTGAAGTAGCGGTGGACTTTTCCACTTTCTCCCCGTTGTCGTCGATAACTCATCAAAGTTCCCTCAATTAAGCGAAGCCAGCCTTTGATCTTGCCTTCACCGTTGCGCGGTGTTCACTCCTCGCAAGCAAAACAAACTGTGAAAGCATTCGAAATCTATCAGACAATCGACCCCTCCCTCGTCAGCGACATGTTTCTCTGGATCCGGGAAAGCGACCGCCAGCTCTACAAATCGGCGATCGCCACCCTCACTGCAAACCGGAATCTTCGTCCTGTTTTTGTTGAGAAAAAATCGGTCGCAGATCAGATCACGTGGCTTCACAAAACACTCAAGCTCAAAACCAGCGACACCATTGGGGAACACCTTTTCCAGGTTTACTTCATGAAAGGTCAGCAGGACCTTCTGATCGGATTTTGCGATGGCATGGGGATCGAGCATGATGGCGAGGGCTCAGTGGAAGGGTCACTTCCTGAAGCCCTCGATGACGAAAAACTCAAATCCACCATCGATAGCCTTGTCGAGGCCCACGACCCAAAGCTGGTGACTCTCTATCTGCAGGTCTTCAACCTGCAAACCCGGGATGGCTGGGAAAACCTCGCCAACATTCTGGAGAGCGACGAGCGACTCACCCTCGTTTAAACTGCATCCAAAAGGTGCCGAATCACCCCCATGGCGTAATCCAACTCCCCTTCCGAAAGCAGGAAGGGCGGAGTGAATGAAAGGACATTTCCTTGCGGTCCATCCGCAAGGAAAAGAAGACCTTCGGCCAATAGCGTCGCAAGTAATCCTCCAGCGGGGCGATCCAACTCCATGCCCCACATCAAACCACGACCGCGGACGTCACAGACCGCAGGATTGTCAAACATTTGCAGTGTTTGACCAAGCTTCTGCGAGGCGGCTTCCACCAGACGAATCGTCTCGTCTCTTTCGAGAATTTCCAGAGATTTCAGGGCCATCGCACAACCCACGGGATGCCCCAAAAAAGTACTCGTATGCAAAGCCTCTCCCGGGCTTTCGGGCCACTTGTCCATAACCCCGGCTTTACCCACGCAGGCGGAAATCGGGAAGCCGCCACTCATGGCCTTCCCAATGCAAATCAGGTCTGGAATAACTTCGTCCCATTCACAGGCAAACCACTTTCCAGTTCGGTGGAACCCGGTGTAAATTTCATCGAAGATCAAAAGAGCTCCATGTTTGTCGCACCAGTCTCTCAGGGCGGCCAGAAAGCCCGCCGGAGGAATCACTTTTCCACCCCGCCCTTGAATCGGCTCCACGACGACCGCTCCAATGCCATCGTCATCCGGTAACTCGAACGATCCGTATTCCACCCTCCTGGTCACCTCGGCCAATTGATCCGTAAAGGGACCTCTGAATTTTTGCAAATCGGTGCCCAGCAAACTTCCGTAACCAAGACCGTGGTAACCATTGCTAAAAGCCATGACCCCCCGCTTCCCGGTAGCAAGCCGGGCTGTTTTCAGCGCCGTTTCCACGGCCTCAAATCCCGAATTTGATAGCACCACTTTTGCCGGCCCTGCCCCCCATCTCTCAAAGGTTAGTTTTGAAAGCCTCGCACAAAGATCCACCTTGAGAGCCGTAGGATGAACGTCGCCCATGCCATGGAGCAAAAGCTCACTTTGGGTCTTCATCGCTTCCACAATTTCCGAATGCCGATGCCCAAGACCGGCAACTCCGAAAGCACTTGTGAAATCCAGAAAACGATTCCCATCCGCATCCCAAACGTTCACCCCTTCCGCTCGCTCCCAAAAAACCGGCCAGGAGTCATCGACATAAGTCACATTACGACTCTCGTGCTCGCGAAGCCTCGCCGCCAGGTCCTGCGAGCAAGGACCGGGAATACTCGTTTTGATTTCAGGGATCATGACGCGCGCATCAACATCGCAAGAATTGCCCCCATGGCGGAGATCGCGATCAAAAAGATTCCTGCTCCTCCGATCACAACATCCCGCTTCAAAATCACCGGTCGATGAGGGGAAGAAGATTTTGGGAAAACCAAAAACGCGTAGACCGCACCTGTAACCAGTCCCCCAAAGTGGGCAGCATTATCAATGAACTTGAATCCCAGGGTTCCAATCACCACGAGAGAAACCAAAATTCCGGCCAGCCTCCGGCGGGCAGGTCGGGGAACAAGCGGTAGGTGAAGGGTTTCGAACACCAGGAGAAACCCGAGTAGCCCGCAGACCACTCCCGAAACTCCTACCGAAGTTTGAGTCGGCAGCCACGAAACAGTTGCCCAACCCGCACCAATGATACTTAGGAAAAAAGCGGCGGCGAGATGAGGCCAACGTGCCAAAATTTCAACACGTCGGCCCAAATACCAAAGAGCACCCATATTCAAAATAAAGTGAATCAGGTTTCCATGGAGAAAAGCCGCGGTGAAGATCCGCCAATTCTCTCCCGCAGCATATTGCGACTTCACAAGGCCGGCCTCGGCAATTCCCAGACCTGGAGTTGCGAACTGAGCCCCGCCGACCAAAACCACCAGCACCAAAAAAAGAAGAGAAAAGGGAGTGCGCTGATTCTCCATCCAGAGTTCAAAACGGGCTTCGGGAACCTGTCCCCCAATTTGGTCCCGAGTTAAAAGCTTGGCGGACTTACGCCCCTTTCGCGCCTCCCACCACGGGCGGGCCGTGTAATAAAGAAATCCAAAAATCGTAAGAACGAGAAATTGAATCCCGGGAAATCCGAACGGTAAAATCCCCTGAAAATAGCAGTAGAGGCCATACAACACCGCAATTCCCGTCAAAGGAGCCGAGCGCTTGGCGTTATCCTCATCTTCGGCGGCAAAAATAAGACGCCTTTTTCTCAACGTCCCAGCCAGATTTGGAATCTCTTCGGGAGCGACCAATCGGTCACTCTCCGGCGTCCACACCCAATCCAGCCGGCCTTTTCCGGCTTTCAAATAATTCCTGAGCTCTTCCAGCGAATCAAAAGGCCGATGGGTCTTTGAACCATCAACGACTCCAAATTCTCCTGTCTCCGGCTTAAGCGGAAAAGCGTCTTCGCGGGCCCAAGCTGGCAAAGCTGGCTCGCTCATCGTTCCATTGGGAAAAATTTAGCCACCTACCGGTGCCTCATTTCCTTCAGAGGAACCCGCGTCACCATCAGCTGGTGTCTCGTCCGAGCTCTCTGGAGTTTCAGTCGTGCCTTCTGGCTCGGTCGTGCCCTCTGGCTCGGTTGTGCTCTCTGGCTCTGTTGTGTTCTCTGGCTCTGTTGTGCCCTCTGGCTCCGTTGTGCCCTCTGGCTCCGTTGTGCCTTCCGGAGTTCCGGTAATCCCATCATTTCCTCCTTCAAGGAGGGAGCTGCCAGCTTCGCTGCTCTCAACAGGAGTATTCGCTGAAGAACCTCCATCAGATGCGTAGTTTTTACCCTCAATGGAGTTCTTTTTTCCCATCAGGATCGCGAGAACCAGAGAGAAGACAAAGAAAAGTGTTCCCAGATAAACGGTTCCTTTTTGGAGAACGTCGGTTGTCTTTGCACCAAAAGCAGCGTCAGTCATACCGGCACCAAAAGCAGCGCCAAGGCCTTCCTGCTTTGGGCGTTGCATGAGGATCACGAGAATCAGCAAAAGGCTCACGACAACGTGAGCAATAACCACAAGTGTGATGGAAATGTCTAGCATGGGAGGGCGGGACTCTATCGGCTTAAACCGAGTTGTAAAGAGGGAGTTTTCGGCAAATTCATCAATTTTAGTCAAGCAACCCTAACCTTAATTGTAGATGCAATCCAACCCTAGTTCGTCGATTTAATGATCTCATTTTTAATGTTGAGAACATGTCGAAGCGGAATAATTCGCTCGTTAGAGATGCCAAATGCCATGATCGTGACACATTCGCTCTTCTTAATCAGATGCGCAGCGCCCCCGTTCATGATGATATGGCCGGTTCCCGGATCCCCCGCTTGAACATAGGTTTCGAGCCGATTCCCCGAAGTCATCGAGGTCACGAGGACCCTCTCTCCCTCCCAAAGCCCAGCGGCTTCCATAAGATCAGAGGGAATCTCAATACTGCCCTCGTAATCAATGTCCGCCTGCTTGATGATGGCACGGTGAAGCTTGGACTTAAGTTGAATGCGCTGCATGGCGCAGACGAAACGAGGAATGCATGTCGTGGTCAAGCTGTGAAAAACTCGAAGATTGAAAAAATGTAAGCTCCCCCTAATCTCCCCGCCACACCATGAAGAAGTTGATTCCACTCGTCATCAGCCTTGCCGGGAGTCTTTTGCCAGCACAGGAGACCGAACCGGCCATCCCACCCATGGTCGCAAAGAAGGCTCTTCAATGGATGCAAAACCCGGACCCCTCGAAACGAGCCGCAGCCTACCGGACCTTTCAGCTTTACGGTGACGAAGGAGGGTCCATTTACCGCCGCACTCTGGAGAAAGCACGAACGCTTCACGGCAAGAGATTGGCCGACCTCCTCGGCAACGAGCGAACCAACCCTTACTCAAACCTTCCTGAAATCGCGGAACAGCTGAAGACAGAACGCACAAGGATCTACAAGCTCATCAAGACCGACTACAAAAAGCAGCCGGACAAAATCGCGATGCTTCGGCGGGAAGTCGAATCTTTGCAAAAGCTCAACGGACGCGCCCGCAAAATCGCAACCAAAGACGCACTAACACTCGACAAAGCAGTCAAGGTGATCGCCACCGCCCTCGCCGAAGTGAGCCGCGAGGTGAATATCATCGACGAAACCGAATTTGATCGTGACAGGCTCGATCTCGAAGAAGCCCTCATGTCGGTTTATGACGGCGAAGTATATCTCAAGAACCAAAAAGCCGTCGCCGCGACCCGCAAGGAAATGGAGGCCTTGGCATCCGCCCGGAGCGACAACGACAACTGCGTCTGGGCCAACGGCGCGCAAAAAGACTTCACCCACCACCTGAACGAATTCCGTTCGCTCTTCGCCCTTAGTCCGCTTCGCATGGAGGACAAACTCTCCGATGCCGCCGTGGGACATTCCAAAGACATGGCCTCGATAGGCTTCTTCGCCCACCAATCTCCCATCCCCGAAAAAAAATCTCCGGGCGATCGGGCCCGGCTCACAGGGTTTAAACACCGCTGGTCCGGCGAAAACATCTTCATGGGGTCATCATCACCGATCGCCGCTTACAATGCTTGGTTCGGATCCGATGGACACCGCTTCATTATGTTTGCCAAGGGGCCCAATCTTATCGGAATCGGGCCACATGGAAAACACTGGACCATGATGACCGGCACAAAATAGCCCCCTTCCAAGGTGAGCATCGAAGAACGGCTAAACTACAAATTTAAAAGCGAAACGCTTTTGAAGGAGGCTCTCTCCCACCCCAGTCTTTCCTCCGAGATTCGTCCCGCGCCGCCCGATAATCAACGCCTCGAATATTTGGGCGACGCCGTTGTCGAACTCGTGGTGAGTTCTCATCTATATCACCGCTTCCCCGAATTCCAGGAAGGCGTCCTGACCAAGTTGCGCGCCTCGGTGGTTTCAAAACCCGCACTCGCAGCCGCAGCCCGCACCATCGACTTGGGCAGCGCCCTCTTCATGAGCAACGGCGAATCTGGAAGCGGCGGCCGTGATCGCGACTCCAATCTGGCGGATGCCGTCGAAGCCATTCTTGGCGCGATCTATCTCGATAGCGGGCTGGAAGCAGCCAGAGAAGTCGGCCTGCAACTTCTCAGCGATCAACTTGAAAACCTGAATCCAAAACGGGCCCAGGGAAATTCCAAAGGTGAACTTCAAGAAATCCTCCAGCAACTCACGCCTCAGGCACCCGCTTACAAGGTAATCTCCGAAGAAGGGCCTCCACACGACAGGACCTTTATCTGCGAAGTCACCTGGAAAAATAAGACATTAGGCAAAGGTCGTGGCCCCAGCAAAAAATCGGCCGAAGCCGACGCCGCCCAAGATGCCTTGGAGGGAAAGCTCTGGAATCAACGCTAACTTCCAGATCTTTTGCTCTCCCTTGCCGCTAAACTCAATGTGCAAGTCCCGCCGCTTCTCTCTTCTACAAAGGTGCATTGATTGGGATTGCTCCTTCTAAGCCAAGATTTTCTTGATCACCTTCATCGGCTCCACACCAGTCAGTCGCTCGTCCAGACCTTGGTGCCTCAATGTGAATCTTTCATGATCGATGCCGAGGCAATGCAGAGCTGTCGCGTTCATCTCGTTGATATGAACCTTATCTTTCACCGGGTTGTAGGAAAATTCGTCGGTCTCACCAATCTCGGTGCCACCTTTGATCCCTCCACCAGCCATCCACATGCAGAAATTTTTCGGGTGATGATCTCTACCGTAAGTCTCACGGGTCAGCTTTCCTTGAGAATAAACGGTACGCCCAAATTCCCCACCCCAAATCACCAGGGTCTCATCCAACATCCCACGCTGTTTGAGATCTTTGATTAATCCGGCACAAGCCTGATCAGTGTCCAAACATTGGCTCCCAAGTTCCTTCGGAAGATTCCCGTGCGAATCCCAACCACGATGCATGATCTGCACCACACGCACACCCTTCTCCACCAGGCGACGCGCAAGAAGCGCACTCGAAGCAAATGATCCCGGTGTCTTCACGCGGTCCCCGTAAAGCCCCAAAGTCGATTCCTTTTCCTGACTCAAATCGGTCAATTCCGGCACACTAGCCTGCATCCGAAAGGCCATTTCGTATTGTGAAATTCTCGTCTGAATATCCGGATCACCAAATTTTGCGAATCCCCGTTGATTCAATTTCCCAAGCGCATCGATCATGGAGCGTCGGTCACCACGCGTAACTCCCGGCGGATTCTCAAGGTAAAGCACCGGATCATCCCCCGACCTCAAAACAACACCACTGTTTCTCCCTGGCAGGAATCCTGGTCCCCACATCCGACTGAAAAGCGCCTGCGCATTCGAGCCGTTTGGAAAATTGGGAGTGAGAGCAACAAAAGCGGGAAGATTTTCCGTCTCCGCACCCAGACCATAGGAAATCCACGACCCCATGCTGGGTTTACCCGGAACCTCACTTCCGGTCATGACAAAGGTGCAGGCCGGGTCATGATTGATCGCATTGGTATGCACCGCCTTCACCACCGCAATATCATCCACGATGCCTGCCGTGTGCGGAAGTAATTCACTCACCCAGCGACCACATTCGCCATGCTGGGAAAACTTGAACTTCGAGGGAGCCACCGGAAAACGTCCCTGCCCGCTCGTCATTGTGGTAATGCGATTCCCCAAAAAATCCTTCGGCAGATCCTTGTTAAACTGTTTGTGCAATTCCGGTTTGTGATCCCAAGTGTCCAACTGCGAGGGACCGCCATTCATATGCAGATAAATGACCGCCTTGGCCTTACCCGCAAAGTGAGGAAGCTCCGGCAAGCCCGGGTGCACCGAGGACCCGGCCTGAGCGACTCCACGTGACGCCATCATCGAAGCCAGCGCCACTCCCCCAAGGCGCATCCCATTGTCGCCAAAAAATTGACGCCGGGTTTGCAAAAGTTGATTTTCAAAAAATGGATTCATATCAGTTGGATCAGTTGCGGACGATGGCCTCGTCCATATTCAAAATCAGATTGGCCACAAGGGACCATGCCGCCAGCTCGGCAGGATCCAGATCAACCGCAGGTTTGGATTCCCCAAAATAAATGGCCTTCCCCGCTTCCTCCGGAGCCTTCCGATACTTGGCCAATTGCTTCTCAAAAAAATCTGCTACGATCTCTTTTTCCTCTACCCTGGGAGGTCGCGCCAGAACACTTCGGAAAATGAAGTCAACTCTCTCTCCAGAATTGCTCGCCCCTTTCATCGCTCGCTGCCCCAATCCCCTTGCCGCCTCAAAGTGCTGAACGTCATTCATCAACTGCAAGGCTTGCAGCGGCGTATTGCTTCTCTCGCGCTTCAAACAAAATTGCTCACGGGCCGGAGCATCAAAATTGGCAAACATCGGATGAGGTGCTGTCCGCTTAAAAAAAGTATAAACCGACCTCCGATAAAGATCAGATCCATTTCCTCGTTTATAAAACCGGGTATTCGATCCGCCAAACGCAACCGGCTCCCAAATATTGGGTGGCTGATAAGGCATGACTCCACGTCCACCCATCTTAAGATCCATGAGTCCGCCAACAAACAAGGCCTGATCCCGCAACTGCTCTGCATCAAGTCGGAAGCGCGGCCCGCGAGCCAAGCGACGGTTCTCAGGATCATTGTCCCAACGCGGGCTCGAGGCAGAACTGACCTGACGAAAGGTCTTCGTCATCACCAACTCGCGCATTAGTGCTTTGACATCCCAACCATTCTCTCGAAAACGGAGAGCCAGAAAGTCCAGCAATTCGGGGTGGCTCGGCACCTCTCCCTGCGTTCCAAAATCGTGACTGGTCTTCACCAGTCCCGTCCCAAAAACCTGTTGCCAAAATCGATTCACCACGACCCGTGAAGTCAGCGGATTCTCGGCCGACACCAACCATTTCGCGAGGTCCAAACGCGTTGCCCGCTCACCCGATTTCGCTAAAGCCGGAAGAACAGCCGGAGTCCCTGGATCCACTTTTTCTCCCGGTTGATCATACTCACCACGTTTCATGACGTAGCTTTGGCGCGGCTTGGCCAAATCCCGAAACACGAAGGTCGATGGAACCCCTTTCTCATAATTCGCCCGCTCGCTCTCAATCGAATTCAATTCGGCGCGCCTTGCATCAAACTCTTTTCCCAAAGTCCCACAAACCCGTGCAAGGTAGTAATCTTTCAGCAGAGCCAACTCTGATGGATTTCGTACTTTTTTAACTCCTTCGCCAAGCCACTGATTGAGCGGGGCGGGCACCCCTTTTACCTGTTTCGCTTTTCGCCACGCTAAAAATGACGCCTTGGGATCAGTTGTCGGGTCCTCCCGGCCGATCACTCCGAACTTGTCAAAATAAGCCGTCCCTCCATGGACCGTGAAAGCAAATCCAACCACCTGGGCTCCCGGCTTTAATCCCATCTTCGCACCGGGAACCTCCAACCTGACCCACTTGCCATTTTCCGGCAGCGGCCCAGCGACAAAACGTTCACTCGTCCCCTTCTTTCCAAAATCAATAATATCAGCCCCCCAGACCGCTCTATGACTCCATCCCGAAGTGTGAAACTGGATCATCACCTCCTCCGGAGTGTCCTTGGGATCAAGATAAACGTGCAGGAAAAATGTCGAATCAGTCGGCACGTTCAACGGAGCAGCTCCGACCTGATAGTAATCCTGGGCCAAGCCTTCTCCGCTCCGCTTGAGCGATTTCTTCCCGCTGAATACCGGCTGATCCACGAAGGTCAGCGGATGCCCGGAGCTTCCAACCTTGGCCCCTCGTGGAAAACCATCTTCAAACCAAATCTCTTCCGTCTCCTCGATCTGCCCCGATGATCCATTCTCCGCTGGATCCCGATAATCGCTCCACACCGGCAGTTTTTTCATCTCATCAACCACCGCATCAGCCCGCTCATCAAACCCAGCCATCTTGGCCTCATAGTCATCAGATTTCACCTTAATGACCGGAGCGGTCAGCAACTTGGTCCCGTCCATCGCCGGATCGGCGTTCGAGTTAAAAAAGGCATAGAGTGAATAAAAATCCTTCTGCGAGATCGGGTCGTATTTGTGGTCGTGACAAACCGCGCACTGAGCCGTCAAACCGAGCCACACCTGCGCCGTCGTGCTCGCCCGATCCACCGCATATCGGAAAATAAACTCTTTTTGGATGCTACCACCTTCACCCGTCGTGACATTGCATCGATTGAAGCCCGTCGCCACCATTTGATCCACGCTTGGGTTCGGCAACAAATCTCCCGCCAGCTGCTCAATCGTGAAGTCATCATAGGGCAGATTTTCATTGAACGACTGAATCACCCAATCGCGATAGGCCCACATTTGGCGTTCGTTGTCCAAATGCATTCCGTGCGTATCTCCATAGCGAGCCGCATCCAGCCAATGACGTGCCATCTCCTCCCCGTAACGAGGCGACGCCAGATATCGTTCAACCATCCGACCATAAGCTCCGTCCGCTTGATCAGCCAAAAACCGGTCCACTTCTTCGATCGCCGGAGGCAAACCGGTTAGCGCAAAACTCACGCGTCGAATCAGGATCTCCCGGTCTGCTTCGGGCGACATCTCCCAGCCCTCCTTTTTCAGAGCCGATTCCACAAAGCGATCAATTTCACTTCCTTGACCGGCCGGAATCTCCGGCATCACCGGGGCTTCAAAGGCCCAGTGTTTTTGGTAGGAAGCTCCTTCTTCAATCCAACGCTTGATCAAGGATTTCTCTTCATCGCTCAACTTCTTGTGTGAATCGGGCGGAGGCATCACCTCATCCTCATCATTCGAGATAATCCGGAGCCACGACTCGCTCTCATCCAGATTTCCCGGCACTAAAGCAGATTTGCCACGACGCTTCTTCCGAAATGCCCCTTCCGGAGTATCAAGCCGCAACTTGGCCTCGCGCGATTCCTCGTCAATCCCGTGACATGCGAAACACTTGTCCGAAAGAATCGGGCGAATATCGGTATTAAAACTCAAAGGAAAACTCAAAGGCTCTCCGGCCTTTACCACGAGACCGGTCACACCAATCAAAGAGATCAAAAAGCTACGAACAAACATCTTTAAGGGAACAGTCCTGTAAATACACGTCCTGACAATCATTTCCTTCCATGAAAGCATGTTTTTCAACCAAGGCAGAATAGCTCTCACGCCTTGAGACAACATCATCTGCGCCGTCGCATGGTCACTTTTCCACCCTCTGCCAAGCCGGCAAGATACGGATATACGACAATCCTCCCAAGGCAAACATCACCGAAAAAAACAACAAAACTTCGGTCGGTAGTGGCCCCAAACACAATTAGTCTTCGCGAAAGAGAGCATATACCGGGGAATCCAACCAACCGCGTTTCGGATGATAGAAGTATTTTCGCATCATTCCCTCGGATCGAAAACCCACTCTTTCGAGAACCCCACGACAGGCCACATTCTTTGAGTCACACATCGCCGAAATTTTTTCCACTTTCCACTTCTGCATCAGAAAATCACAGATTCTCTTCACCGCTTCTTTCCCATATCCCTTCCCTTGATGTTCGAAGTGAAACATCAGCCCAAGAACTGCCATCAGGTAGGGCTGGGTGAAGGTCACCGAAACAGAGCCAACTGCAAAACCAGCATCATTGAAGACCATAAAGATTAATCGATGGGACTTTTCAAAACCGCGGGGGAAAAGCGAGGCCTTAACCTGCCTCTTTGATTCGACAATGCTTGGAGGATCCGAGACTTCGAAATCATAATTCCTCGGATCGGAGTGAATTTCATACCACGCCCGCCAATGCCTTCTTTGTGCCGGATATATTTTTAAACGCGGGGTCGTCAAATTTAACGATGGCTGGATCGCCAGGCCCTTCTCTTCAAAGGGCACGGTCACAAAACTTCGGCAGTAAGGGCACGACAAAAGTTTCCCACAATAGAAGGGAGGGATACCCATCTCCCTTCCACAAATACAAAAGTATGAATGAAGCTCTTCTGCCATCACCCCTTCCTTCAGCCTAAAATTCTTATCTCGTTCGCTTGCAAGACCTTCTCGATTCCTGTTGCGGTGCGCAAAAGCAACTCGCCCTGCGGTGAAACTCCGATGACCCGCCCCGTTTTCCGAAAACCTCCCGCATCCAGTCGCACATCATTTCCGGCCAGGACACAGCGGGACGACCAAGCATCGAGTAACTGTCCAAATTCAGCACCAATCTGGGCCAGTCGTAATTCTAGACGATGAAGACAAGTCACGAGAACCTCCTCCCTCGAAATCGCCTCGCCCAACTCCAGCGCGAGAGAAGTCGCGGGATGAGCCAAACCATCAGGAAATTCCCTCACGTTCACGTTCAAGCCAACTCCCACCACCACAAAACCCGAATCGGCTTCGACCAAAATTCCACAAATTTTCTTTCCTCCCACCCAAACATCATTCGGCCATTTCACCCCTGCCGACACCCCGCACGAATCAAGCGCCTCCGCAATCGCCAACCCCGCAGCCAGCGCACAACGTGACCATAATGCCGGGGCGTCCTTGGGCCGAACGATCAAACTAAACGCCAAACCTTCGCCCACCGGACACGACCAGGGCTGGCCGCGGCGGCCACGACCAGAACTCTGTCGCTCGGCCAAAACCACGCTGTGATCTGGCGCGCCTTTGAGCGCAAATTTCCGGGCCTCATCGTTCGTTGAACCGCACTCGGGCAAGAAGATCACCCGCTCCGCCCAATCGGGGGAAAGGTCACGGAGGATTTTTCCATCCCATTCATCGTCACTCACCATCCGACAAGTCCACAAATTCCAGAGAAAGATCAAGAGCCACCGCTGAGTGGGTCACCGCGCCAACCGAAATAAAGTTCACCCCGGTTTTTGCAATCTCCGCCACTGTCTCCAGATTCACCCCTCCGCTCGCCTCCAGCAAGGGACCTCTGCCATCCCGCATCTCCACCGCGATCTTCAATGAATCGTTATCCATGTTATCGAGAAGAATGTAATCAACTCCATCCAACTTCAAAAAAGCCTCCACCTGATCAAGTCGGTCGGCCTCCAACTCGACTTCCACATCGGGCTTGTCGGCACGCAGTTGATTGATCGCATTCTGCAAGGCCTCAATTCCGCCCTCGACCACCAAGTGATTATCCTTCACCATGGCTCGATCGTAGAGCCCCATGCGATGGTTTGTTCCGCCGCCAGCCACAACCGCCCCTTTCTCAAGAGCCCGCCAACCGGGTGTCGTCTTTCGAGTATCAAGAATCTTGGCTCCGGTCCCGTCGGTCAACTCAACAAACTGGCGGGTCTTGGTTGCCACACCCGATAGCCTCTGCAGAAAATTTAAAGCAACCCTCTCCGCGGTCAGCAAGGAGCGGGCTTTCCCGCGAACCTCCATCACATAAGCCCGCGGGCTCACATGATTCCCACTTTCCAGGAGAACTTTGACCGAAGTCTTCTCATCAACACGCTTAAAAACCTCCTCGGCAATCTCCACGCCAGCGACCACCCCATCGGCTTTCGCCACAATCAATCCGCGGGCCTCCCGGTGCTCGGGCACAAAATAATTGGATGTGACATCTCCTAAGCCGATGTCTTCGGCAAGCGCAAGATCGATTAAAGCAGAAGTTCGTTCGTCCACTCGAAAACCATAGCGGTCTCCACCGTTCACGCCAGCGTTTTGAGCCTCTCGCCCCAGTTATTGCGGACTTGCACTCGCCCATCTACCACCAAAGATTGTTCTGTTGCATGAAGGTTCCCGAAGACATCGCGCTTAAGCACGTTCGCACGTTGGAGAAACTAACAGTTTCCCACGCATGGCAGGGCGCTGGATCGGCCTTATTTCTGGAGCTTGGTGAACCCTCCCCACGGCTCCCGGATATTCCCGCCAAAAACCTACGCGGAGAGTGCTCCATTATGATTCAATGGTCGTGGCGCTTTGAACGGAGATCCGAAATCCTGGTGGGCAGCTTCAGTTCACCCAGACGCATTAGCGATCTTCCCAAAAAACTAATTGGTCTCAAAATTAAGAGCATCTCGTTTTTTTTCAAGACTGCGGGAACTTGAAATTAAACTATCCCGCGAGTGTTGGCTTCTTTCATTTGCCACCTCGCAGGGATCTCCCGAATGGGCCATTAAAAATCAAACTGGAAAATGGCTCTCATTTAAGAAAGGCCGATTCGAACTCAATTCTCCAAGCAAGCCAGAAAAGTAATCCCCGGAGCAAAGCGACTGGCATCCTTGGAGAATTGAGTCACACTGCCCCCTCATCCGCATGTCATCATTTTTGCCCAAATTCACCGCCCCTCTTGCGATCGGGCTTGCCGCCACTTTGGTTTCCTGCGAAGCCCTCAAAGGTCCGCAAGCGGTTGGCGCCACCGAACTCGACCTTCCCGGGGCATTTTCGAAAGCCGAATCAGGACAAAATGCCAAAATCTCAACGGGCTGGCTCAAGGAATTTCGCGATCCGCGCATGACCAAGGTCGTCAAAAACGCTCTGGAAAACAACCAAGGTCTCAAGGCCGCCGCCCATCGGCTCAAAGCCGCTCGCGAGGGAACCATCATCGGTCGCGCCGCCCGCCTCCCCAGCATCAATGCCTCGACCTCCTATCGTGAGTCCGATGGCCGGAATATCTCCTCAAGCGAGAACTACTCCATCTCGCTCAATGCATCATGGGAACCCGACCTCTGGGGACGGCTTCGCAATCTCGACTACGCCACCCGCGCCGACTACGCCGCCTCGGTGGCCGACTTCCGGGGAGCTCGACTTTCACTCGCCGCCAACACCGCACAGGCCTGGTGCAACCTCGTCACGTCAGAACAACAGCTCGCTCTCGCGAAAACAAACGTCGAATCATTCAGTCAGGCTCTCATCGTGGTCGAACGACGCTACAAGGCCAACACCCTTCGCTCGGTTGACGTCCAGTTTGCCAGAAACAACGTCGCCAATTCCAAGCGAAGCCTCAGCGTGCGGCAACTCGACCGCGACAACGCCGCCCGAAATCTGGAGGTCTTGCTGGGACGCTATCCGGCGGCCTCCATCAAATCATCCACCGACCTGCCTTTCCTTTCGGAATCGATTCCGGTTGGCTTACCCTCCGGCCTGCTCGAACGCCGGCCCGATCTCGAGGCGGCCCGGGCCCGTCTCTTTTCGTCCGCTCAAGATGCGGAAGCCAGCCGCAAAAGCCTCCTCCCCAACCTCAGGCTCACCGGAGGCGCATCCAATGGTTCGGATACTTTTCGCCGTGCCTTTGATCCCAACTTCCTGGTCTATTCCATCGCGTCATCGCTGGCCCAAACCGTCTATCAAGGCGGAGCCCTTTCCGCCCGGGCAAGAGCCGCACTTGATCGGAATCGTGCCTCCATCGAAGACTACACCCGCCTGGCCCTACTCGCTTTTCGCGAAGTGGAATCCGCCATCGAAACGGACCGATCTCTCACCGAGCAGGAACGCTACCTCAGACAGGAGGTGAAGCAGTCCCAGCTCGCGGTGAAGCGCGCTCTTTCCGACATCAGTCTGGGAATTGATGGAGCATCCTTCCTGGAGTATCTGGAAGCCCAACGCCGCGCGGAAGCCGCCGGCATCTCCCTGATTCGGCTCAAAAACAGCCGCCTCCAAAACCGCATCGACCTCCACCTCGCTCTCGGCGGCGATTACTCGACAAAGTAGTTCCGCAAGCAACTACCTCTCGCTCACCGCGAGCCTGAAGAAGAACCGCTCATGGAGTAAGGGGTCAAAAGGCTGGGCGCTTCGATAGATCACGGTGGATTGCCCATCATCACCGTTCACCTCGGACACAAAGACCACGGCACTTTGATCGCCGGCCCAACTCGCCAGATTCGACCCGATCTCGGGAACAACGATGACATCATCCGCAGTGATCTTTCTCTGAAAAGAGATTACCAGAAAATCATTGATGATGTCGTTGACCGTAAAACTCTGAACACCGACATCGATTGCCGTTCCTCCCTCGCCACCGTCGGTATCACTCGTCCCCAAAGCATGTTCGACAATACTTACGATGCCATCTTTATCAAGATCAGCCATCGGGTCTCCCTCCAAAATCGTCTGATCGGTACCAACCGGAGAGCCACCGAGGAAACCACTACTCCGCCAATTGGCGGGATCACCATGATCGGGTGTCGCGGTCTGCCCCTGCACCAAAGCAAGACTGTAACCCGGGAAGCCCGCCTCACCTGGCCAAGGGAAGGAGTCACCGTAAGTGAAATCCTGTATCGTGGATCCCAGAGCATTCTCGAGATGAATCCGCTCGCCCGCATTGTCCAGCCGGGTGGGCCCAAATTCGCCTGCGATGGAATTGCTGAGCGATGTTCCATAACGGGCCTCAAAAGCAGCCAGGTTTCTCACAACCAGCATCCGTGCCCCCGGAGCCAAAGTCGCAAAATTTCCGCCGGTGAAGCTGAAATCAATTCCGGCCTCAAAACGAACATCGGCAAGCTGAACGACCTCGTTTCCAACATTCATCAACTCAATCCATTCAAAATCCGAAGGGTCGGTCGAGATCAATTGCTCCGCGACATCTGGAGAAGCTGGAGCATACATCATTTCAGAAATGACCAGATTCGACGCCGATGCCGGAGTGCCCACGAGGAACGTTCCCTGGGTTGGGCCCGACCATGAAGTCAAACCGGTCCCGCTTCGTGCGCGGGCGGAGATCACCATGGTAGAAGTGACATTGACCGGAGGGTTGGTTGAAGCCGAACTTGAAACACCGCCACCGGGCAATCGCGGATCTGAGCCATCTGTCGTGTAATAAACGGTGCCACCAGCTCCCGAAAAGGAAACGTTCGTGCCTGCAGAAACCACGCCCGGTGCAACCGTGAACTGCGGCTTCGCGGTGTATTGCCCATCGATCCAGGTTGCCCGTGAAGCGAGCCAGTTTTTCAAAACATTCACCTGGTTGGTGTACCCACCGCTGGGACGAACCGCAGTCCATCTGTTGAAATTCCGAGCCTGGGGAGAATTCCCCAAGCCGGGATTGATACCAGCCGGATCCTGGAAATCAAGCTGGGAGCCAAAATCATCAATGATGGAGTCGATATTTGCCGTCGAAAAAGTGGTCTGTCTCAACTCCTGCCAAAGGTCGGTGTGCTCTTGGCGGAAGTCGGGATTCATCAGAGCTTGTCCCCACCAAGGGAAACGTGAGTCACCGTATGTCCGGCTGGAATCTCCCGTGCCGTCCCATCGCCGGGGGTCGTTGTCGCGGCTGTCGGTGGACCCCATGGTGCGATCAAAATCCCAAATCGGGCCTGCTCCGACCTTGCCCCCATTCGTCTCATCGTGGTGCTTGTAATAATATCCACTCAGGCGGAAGCCATCGACATTCATGGCCAGGGTGTTCAACCAGTGGTGACGTAGCCATGAGAAGTTATCGATATACTCCGTGAAATGTTTTCCGGTCGTCGGGTTGGTCCAATTTGGATTGTAAAGTGCCGTATCAAGTTCGTTCAGATGACCTCGCAACCACGTTTGCTGGGCCGGAGCCACCTCATCCTCTTTGGGATAAACCCAGCCGAAGGTTCCCATCGAATTCACCGAGAACCCGCTATCACCGGGATCCAGCCTGTCCTTCTTCCAGAGATATCCTCCGGTCACATCGGGCTCGGTGACATCACCGGGACTCAGTCTCTTCACGCCCACGCGATCGTTATCTCGCTTGATTTTTTCCATCAAGGCATAGACGCCCACGTAGTCGCTGGCATAAGAAAGATTCCCTCCTCCGGTATTCAAAAACACCTCCACGAAACGAGTTCGCACCGCATATTCTCCGGTCTCATTGCTCAATTGATAGATGAGAGGATTCCTCATCAAGGCCCGGTCAAAAGTATAGCGCCCGCTCAAAACCCAATCCGATTCCTCCGGCATCCCGAGAGGAGAAATTGCCTGATCCTCCTTGCTTTCATCCTGAGATTCCAGCGAAAGCGAATACTTGGCAAAGCCGGCCGAAGAAGAACCGCGGACCTTCATGTTGCATCGAGTTGCCACCGCGAAGCCAGCCGACATTCGACTCCGGTTATCGACATTGGCATCAGGTTCAATGATGGCCCAAAAGCCATCGGTATCACCATTTGGCTTTCCACTGCTCCAATTTTCCAGCACGACGATGGGGAGGTTGGAACTAAAGTTGGTGATATCGCTTTCCAGCTTCAGATAGGAAGCCATCGAGATAGGCCCGGAAGATCCATTCGCTCCAAAAATACGAGCACGCAATTGGGTGCTCTGGGTGATGGTAAAAGCTCCCGAATAAAGCGTCGAGGACACTGTGGGCTCTGAATTATCCAGAGTATATCGAATCGATTGCCCGGCTTCGGCACCGGACAAGGCCACTTGAAAATTCGTGCTAAATGTTCGGCTGGGCTCCGAGATCGTCACCGCGCTGGCCGGAAGTCCCTGTTCGTTGCCATTCACCGCTCCGGGAGTCGGTATTAAAAAATACCCGGCATCACCCAGCGACGGATCCGAAAGGCGGGTCGCGATCAAACGGGGTCGGAAAAGAAGATCAGAACTGGTCGAGCTCCGGTTTAGGCCATGGATCGCCAGGACATTATTTCCGTCCACCAATTGATTGGTGAAAGCTCCGAGATCAAAGGAATTAAACTGGAGCGCACTTCCATCCGGGTGATCACTCGAAGCCGCTGAATTCCAGGCCAAAGTCGTCGGAGCACGATCACGCGCGACCTCCACACCATTGAGGTAAACCACAAAGCCATCATCATATTGAAGCAGCAGCTGGATGTCAGAGATCTCATTGGCGGCGGTCACCAAAAAAGGAATCCGCACATAGACGCTCGTCTGTTGGTTATAAATCTGACCCTCAATATTCGTATTGATAGCACTGTCATAACCACTGCTACGTTCGTAACCCACCCCGGTGGTCCCGGTTGTCCAAGCGGCATCGTTGAACCCCACACTTTGCCAGGTCGCTCCAAGATTTCCGTTTGGGGGAACCAGCACCGAGCATGCCGCACCAGTTTCGATCAATGTCTCATCACTTGTATTTCCAAGCTGCTGAAGACCATAGGAGGAATCTTCAAACTGGACTGGAAAAGAAGGAGCATATTCGTCAACAACCGTCACTCCATCCGGCGCGACCAGAGCGAGATATTCTCCAGCCGAAGAAAGCTTAAAGTTGGTATGCAATTCCGACCCCGCAATTGCCCTGTCCTTATCGGATGCGAAAATCACGAGGAAGTTCGAAGGAGCCAGGGAGACACCTGCCGGGATAGTCCACTTTGTCAGAGAGGCGGCGTCATCTGTCAGATAATAGCCACCAAGATCCACCGAAACAGCGTCGGGATTAAAAAGTTCAATCCAATCGGATTGATCGCTATCTTCATCACTTAAAGTTGATGAATTATTGGCTTGGAATTCGGTGATCAGAGGAACCGCCACCAAAGGAACGGACGAAACCATAAGCCATACGCAGCAGCGAAACAACAGGGATAACATTTTCATCAAACAATCGGACGACAGCCGGGCGGCGGAAGATGCCTAATTTAAGATAAACTCACAAGTTCCACTTTTACGGCTGGCTCCTGTTCATGGCATTGGCCGACCCGTTGACTAAATACGGCGGATGCAAAAGGAGAAAAGTAAATGGTCGAGTGAACGAAAGAAGTCACTGAGCCCAAAGCCGAAACAGCTAAGCTGAGGATCAATGATGCCGATCCCCGCGGAAAGCTCATTGAGATCCACCACTTTTACAGAAAAAAAATTGCTCTGCCCACGACTGGAGAAGGCTCTGTAACCGCCGGCTACTTTGAGACCCTTGAGGTCAGCGATTTACACGTCGTCGACTTTGATCTCTTAATGGAGGATTTCGTACAATTTGGAGGAGTGGATTCAGAGCAGCCGCTTAACTCACCGGTCGACGAAGCAGGTTTTTTCGACGCTGCGATACGAACTCCAATCCCACAGGGGAGTAACAGTAATTTCACAGGGAAAGACATTTTTGTGTTCATTGGAGACGAATTGGCTCTGGAGGAATCCAATAGCTTCGCACTTTACGACTCCGGCATCATGTTCGGGGAAGACAACGAGCTTGGCCTTGGAGGAACAGAAGTTTACATGATTGATCCCATCGACGGTCTGATCAGAGGAACCAATGCCGGCCCGATTGATCTTGATTTGGGGGTTGTGTTTTCCTCCGCCATCCAACTCGAAAAAGTTCCCGAGCCAAGCTCAGCTCTCCTGCTCATCTTTTCTTTAACGATACCGGTTTGTTTCCGGCGTTCCCGGAAGCAGTGAGAAGCAAAAACGTAAAAACTCGCCTTGACGCCGGATTCAAATAACGCAATTCACTTGCATTTATGAAGATCTTGCCGGTTTTAGCTCTTTTGACGAGCCCCCTGTTCGCGGACATTAGTCTGGACCCCACCTTCCACTTCAACGGCGTTATCGGCGAGACCTCGGCGGACTCATTCGAAGAAATCGGAGGGCACGCCCACGACCCTAACGACAGTTGGGCAGTGCAGGGATTCGAACCGGGGCTTAATCTCAGAGTCGATGACTGGCTCGCCGGATTTACCAATATCAACGTTTTTACGGATTCCGACCACGATCTGGATTGGGAACTCGAAGAAGCTTTCCTGAGATTCAAAAATCTCCCCGGAGGGTTTGAACTTCGGGGGGGGCGGATGCTCGCCCGGATTGGCCTCCAGAACAATCAGCACCTTCACGCGTGGACCTTGGTCAACTCCAACCTCACCACCTCCCAGTTTCTAGGCGAAGAAGGTCTCATGAGCGAGGGCGTCGAACTGACTTGGCGAAAAGATTTCGACCAGGGATTCTTCGCAATCTCAACCAATTTCAGTAACACCGCATCCCACCACCATCACGGCGACGAAGATGAGCACGAGGGAGAAGGTCATGAAGACGGCGAGGATCATGACGATCATGGCCACGAACACTCGTCTGAAGACGCCTTCATGGAGGACAACGTCTTCGTGACCCGGGCGCTTCTCGGATACAATCACAGTGATTTTCACCAGCATCGTGTCGGCATCAACACCGCTTGGGGTGAAAATGGCTATGGTCGGGACACCTCGATGCACTCGATCGATTACGTTTACACCTGGCGTGAGAATGGCCTGGAAGCTGGCGGGCGCGAATTTTCGGTCGGTGCCGAGTATTTCTATCGCGACGTCGAATGGATCGGGGAGGACGACCCAACTCTTCGTGGCTCGAATTCCCAAAATAGCTTCATGGCCTACGTCAACTACCGCTTCCATCCCCAATGGATCGCCGGATTTCGCTACGAATACCTCGAGGGAGCCAGCGGCGGCGCCGATATCCATATGGGCGAGACCGAATACGCATTCTCATCCTCAGAACGAGAGCGGGTCACCTTCGCCCTGACGCGTGAATTTCGCCACAGCGATATTATGCTCTCGACGATTCGTCTGCAATATCCGCACGATAATCTTGAGGACGAAAACGCCGATTCCATTTGGCTTCAATTCGGCTTCGATTTCGGGAGACCAGAAGTCCGATAGCCGATTTCCCGCCAGACCGGGATTTCTTTGATTTGCGATTGAAAAAAACCTCGCGGGGCCTTCTCCTCCCGGCCTCATGAACGTTTCGCTCAACTGGCTCAAAGAACGCCTCGATTTCGGCTCCCGCTCACTCGAAGAAGTCTGCGACCTCCTCACCTTTGCGGGCATCGAGATCGAAGGCCTTCAGGAAATGGGCGTCAAGAGCGACCAAATCGTGGTTGCCGAGATCAAGGAAGCGGTTCAGCACCCTGACGCCGACCGTCTCAAGGTCACCCAGGTTGACGCCGGCGAAGGCTCGTTGCGCCAGATCGTCTGTGGTGCCACCAATTACAAAGTCGGAGACAAAGTCCCCTGCTGTCTTCCCGGAGCCGCCCTTCCCGGCGGATTTAAGATCGGCGAAACCAAAATGCGCGGTGTCGAATCCAAAGGCATGCTCGCTGCCGGCTCCGAGATCGGCCTTACCGACAAGGAAGATGGCCTCCTCATTCTTGATCCTGATTTCAAGATCGGCACTCCCGTCAAAGACCTTTTCGATTCCGACACACTCATCGAAGTCGAGATCACACCCAACCGGCCCGACCTTCTTTCCCACTCCGGCCTCGCCCGTGAACTCGCCGCACTTCTACACACCGAAACCAAGCCGGTCGAAAAATCTCACCCCACCGAACTTGCCGAAGAGACTGGAGTTGTAGCCGTCGATTCGGAGACCTGTCCCTTCTACTCCGTCCTCAGCATCAAAGGAGTCAAAGTCTCACCTAGCCCTGACTGGCTCGCCAAGAAGCTCAAAGCGATCGGACTTCGCCCTATCAACAACATCGTTGATATTACAAACTACGTCCTTCACGAAATCGGCCAGCCTCTGCACGCCTTCGATGCCGCAAAGGTCAATGGAGCGATTCACGTCCGGCAAGCTTCCGATGGCGAAAAATTCAAAGCGCTCGACGAAGAGACCTACGAACTTCAGGAAATCGACTGCGTCATCTCCGACCAATCCGGCACCCCGCTTGCTCTCGCCGGAGTCATGGGAGGATTCGACAGCGGAGTGACGAACGGCACAGCCGACATTCTCCTCGAATCGGCTTACTTCACCACCTCCGAAATCCGCCGCACCTCGCGCCGACTCTTTCTCACTTCCGATTCATCCTACCGTTTCGAACGCGGCGTTGACCCACAGCAAGTCCTTCCAGCCTCGGCTCTAGCCGCCGCTCTCATTCTCGAGATTGCCGGTGGCGAAGTCGCCTCACAGACCGTGACTGCCGGAAAACTTCCGGGTGCACTCCCTGCTGTCGAACTCGATGTCGACCGCATGCTCCAGCTCATGGACAACAGTATCTCGCTGGAAGATGCCGGAACCATCCTAACCCGCCTTGGACTCACATCCATCGATCTTAAAACGTGGCAGATCCCAAGCTGGCGCGGCGACCTTGAACGCTCCGCAGACCTCGTCGAAGAAATCGCCCGGACCCACGGACTCGAGAATGTCCCCTCCCGCACCGGCGGTACCGCCGTTGACGAAAGTAAGATCGACCGTGACTACGATCGTCTTCTTGATTTCAAAAAGAGCCTCGTCGCCCTCGGATTCTACGAGACCCAAACCATCAAGCTTATTGCCGAGAACCAGCTCCGCGACTGTCTTCCACTTCGCCCGCTTCAGGAAGGTGATCTCGTCAAAGTGGCCCGCCCACTCAGTGAAGATCATGCCATCCTACGTCCCGCTCTCACTCCGGGCCTTCTTGCCACAGCCGAGAACAATCTCCGCCAAGGCGCCAAAACCCTTCGTTTCTTCGAGGCCGGACGCCAATTCCGTAACGTCGGAGGCGGCAAGGCCACCGACCTCGAAGCCGATTCCATCGCACTTCTACTCGGTGGTGAGGCCAGCCCGCTTTCCTGGACGCGTGGTGAAAACCGCCAGCTTGACCTCTACGATCTCAAAGCCGCTATTCAGGCCGCACTTGGCAATCGCTCAATTCAATTCACGCCGCGCGCTCGCGAAGGATTCCTTCTCAGCGGCGACATCCAGCTCGCAGGTAAACCTATCGGAACCTTCGCCCAGGTCATGCCGTCCCGAGCTCGTGAGATTGGCCTCAAAGCTCCCATCTACCTCGCCGAACTTGATCAGAAAAAAGTCCTCGGCCTCAAAGAGGACATGTTCCAGGTTGAGCCACTGCCTCAATTCCCTGGATCCAGCCGCGACATTGCGATGGAGCTACCCCTCAAAACCAGCAATGCCGAGATTGAAAAGGCCCTCGCAAGGCACAACGATCCCCTCTTGGTTTCTGCCACTTGCTTCGATCAATTCCACGATCCATCCGGTGAGAAAATGGCCGCTGACAAACGTTCCGTCGCCTACTCGTTCGGGTATCGTTCCGAAAAAGGCACCATGAAACAAAAGGAGATCGACACCGCGCACGAAAAACTCCGGGCACACCTTGAAAAGGCACTTCCGGTGACTTTCCGTTAGTAAACCTATCACGATAAAAAAGCCCCCGTTCGAAACTCGAACGGGGGCTTTTTTGTGAAGTAAATCGAGCAAAAGCAGCTACTCGCCGTAGCGGTAATGCCCTTTGATTGTGTAGTCGAAGAGCTTTTTCTCCCATTCGGGACCGTCTCCGATGTTGTGAACCACCCACTTCTCGGTCTTTTTCGCACCCGGGCCGGGAACGACGATTCCGATATGCTTGTTCCCATCGAGTAACTGCCAAATGACAATGTCACCGAAGCTATAGTCCTCGGAATCCTGGCTCACTCCCAGCACCTGCCCTTTTCGGGTGAAGAACCGCTGGAGATTTTGCACCCTACGGTGGTCAATGTTGGTATCCGGCTCCTTGGATCCGAAAATCTGTGGATAGGAGTAAAAATTCTCTTTAATGTCGGTGTGAAGATCAACCTGCAGGTCAATCTCAAGACTCCGGTAGGCCCGAACGATCAAGTCTTCTGCTTTTCCGCGATTAGGCGCGATATCCCCATTAGGAAAATCAATCTTGAAGTAAGTCCCGTCGTAATTGACCTGAGCTTGTGTCCTTTCCAGAGCCGCAGCAGCCAATCTCGAACCAAAATCACCATCCGACTCAAGCGTTGTGATCGCTTCGCGCACATTCGCAGGTGAGGTAAGGTCGGTCTGCGCGCGAAGAAACGGAATCAAGGGGCGGAGAAAAAAACCACCCAAAACGACCGCAAACGCGACAAGAAGCCATCCACCCAGTGAGCTTCTGCGCTTTTTCTTCATCGGAGCAGCTCCGATATACTCGATTGGTCTCATTTAACTTGGGTTAACTATTAAAGATTCTCATTTTTTAATACGTGTGACCAGTGAAAAACTGTCGTTCTCCTTGAGAAAGTAGAGAATATTTCGTGCTGTGGGACAGATGGAACAAATGCCTGTCTTTTTCGCAGAAAAACCTCCGACTTTCGACGAGCTTTCCCGTCACGGCAGTGAGCTTTTAACGGATTGGTCGGGATCGCAAATCACAAAATTGTCAAAGTTTCTTTTCTGGGTTGATCGGAAGAACTTCCACTTCCTCGCCAGCCAAAATGGCACTCCCGGATTGAACCATCCGGATAGTCAACCAGGGCAATATCAGGCCGAACTTTGGAAGTACGATGTCGCTGAGTTTTTTCTCCTTTCGGCCGACAAAACCCGCTACCTTGAATTCAATCTCGCACCGAACGGAGGATGGTGGACAAGTGCCTTCACCTCACCGCTAAAGCCCGCGCCCGGGGAACCTGCACCCGTTCCCGGAGTGGAGACCTCCGCAGAAATCACCCCGGAAGGATGGCGGGCTCGCGCTAGCATTCCCCTGGCTTGGATTCAGGAAAATTACGGGTTCGGCAAATCATCGTTTCTGAACGCCTGTTTCATACTAAACTCACCGGATCAAATCTTCGTCACCGCAGGAAATCCACCGGAAGGCAAGCCCGACTATCACCGGCCCGACCTCTTTCCGCAGATCAAGATCCTGAGTCCTCCTCTTGCGTGACATCGCGCACCTGAACCGGTAGAGTCCCGCCATGCCCGAAATGCCAAAGGCCGCGCCTCTTCCGGACCGCCCCCCGCTGCACCTCAAAGGAGGCTATCTTGCGATTGCCTCGCCTGATTCCATCTCCGAGGCCAGCTTTAGCATTCCTGCCGTCCGGGCAATCCGGGAAATTCGGCCAAACAGCACAATTGTCGTAGTCGCAAACCATGAAACTGCCCTTCTCTGGCGCAAGGTCGATGCCGTCAACCTCGTTATTGAGCACTCCTCTTCCGATTCTCCCCGCAAAATTGGCAAACTCCTCAACGAGGCTGATATTCCTTTCGATTCCGCAATTGCCTGGGAAGAAAGCGCGGCAGCACAGGCCTTCGCAAAAATCAAAATCAAGGATCGCCTTGGTTATCCAGCCGAAAAGCTCGCCAAATTCCTGACTGATCCCGTCATCGTTGAACGGAAGCCCGGACCGATCGAACACCGGGTGCGGCACTACCTGCTTTTTGTCGAGAAGCTGGGGGCTAAACCATTCCAGGCAGCTCATTTTGCCACCCCGCCCAGACCACCGGCACAGAATCGACCCGTGCTGGCAATTTCTCCCGGCTCGGACTTCGGCCCCGCCGCCGAGTGGTCGCTTGAGCGCTTTCAAGAATTGGCCAGCAAGCTAGCCGATGAATTCGATCTCGCCATTCTCCCTCACCCGGAACGACCCGGCCCGGCTTCCGCCCTCGCAAAGTCTCTCGGAGAAAAAATCACCTCCATCGAAGATTCCCAACTCATTGATTTCCTCTCGACCTGCCAAGGTCTCATTGCCAGCGATGGCTCCATCCCGCATCTCGCTGCTTTTGTGGGCACTCCATCACTCGTTTTCTTCGGACCCAATGAACCCGATTGGCGGCGCCCTCTTGGAAAAATTCACCGGGTTATCCGGGAGCATGTCCCCTGCAATGGGTGCCTCTTGAACAAATGCCCCCTCGACCATCGTTGCATGGATGAGATCACCGTCGAAAACGCCTTGTCCGAGGCCCGCTCTCTTTTCGGAAAGCTTACTTCCTAATCGATCATCACATACTGGAGTAGCAGGCTCTGTATATGACAGTAAAAGTTGTTCCTAAAGTAAGCTGCCCGCGCTGAAGGGTTTTCGAACATCTTGGGATCCACCTCTTCGCGTGCGCCAAATTTATATTGATCCTCAAGTGCGAGCCGGGCTTGATTCAAGGCCCCATACCAAACGTCGGCGCTGCTCTTCACAATGTGAACGTCGTCCTCCTCTTCCTTGGCCTTCATCACCTCCTTAACGACGGTGATTCGCTGCTTTGAAAATTCCTCGGTCAACTCGGGAGCAACAATTTCGTCCCACATTGAGTCCTCATCCATTAAGCCCGCCAGCCTTCCGGCCAAATCCGAATCACTGTCGCCGGCAATCCCGATCAGCAACATCCAATCGTGCTCGGTCTCCGGAGCCAGCTTCAAGCCGCCCGCAACTGTCGGTCCTACCGTCATTCCGCCTTATCTAAAGTGGCATGCAGCTGGGCACTGTGAAGTTGGTTCACATACATTTCAGCCTTTTCGCGATTCCCGCTCCAAACAACGGCCCGCCCCTTCTGGTGGACTGCCATCATGAGCTCTTCCGCCTTTTCCTTCGAAAACCCAAAGATCTTAATGAGGACCCGACTCACGTATTCCATCAAATTCACTGGATCATCGAGAACAACCACCTGCCAGGGTTTGTCGGTTTTTTCCCTGCTTTTCGTTTTGGTTTCGTGAGCCGGAGCATCGACCGCATTCATCGTTTAAATCTCTGCAACTTGTTCCGGCGCATCAAACCAGCGCCCATGCTCACGAATCAAATCCTGCAATCTCTCCACCGCCTCGGCTTCCGGGATATTGAACTTCACCGCCTGTTTTCCGACGTAAAGATTGATCTTACCCGGAGCTCCTCCGACATACCCAAAGTCGGCATCCGCCATTTCACCCGGGCCATTCACAATACAGCCCATTACCGCAATCCTGACTCCTTTGAGATGACCGGTTGCCTCGCGGATTTTCTGCGTGGTCTCCTGCAAATTAAAGAGCGTTCGACCACAACTCGGGCACGCCACGTAGTCGGTCTTGAAAATTCGAGCACCCGCCGCCTGCAGAATATTGTAGGAAAGTCGAAGCGACTGCCCCGGAGCTTCCTCGCCCTGGACCAAAATCGCGTCACCAATGCCATCGCAGATCAACGACCCCAGATTCATAGAAGCACTCAGCAAGGTCGGCAGAAAATCAGCGGCGGCATCACTCGATGGATCAAGAGTGTCCTTGAGCAAAATCGAGTGCCGGGCATCGGCCTTAGCAGCCAGGAGCCGGAAAGCTGAAATGGTCGGAATTCCAAGACCATCCTTCACCGTGAGCAATCTCGGCTCATCGGACTGATTGAGCTCCAAAATCACCTCCTTGTCTCGCGGATCAAGCTCCACCACTCCTGAATCCTCGGCAACAATCTCAGGCTTGAAGTCACCCATCTGCTCAATCTTGTGAGCGACCGCATCCCACTTTTTGCGAGAGGTAAAGACACGCATTAATTCCGTACCACCCACGGACATACCGCCAACTTCCTGCACCTCACTCTTGCGACGCTCATATTCGAAGGGATTCCACGATTCCTTCACACCGGTCTCGCAACCACCGATCGGAATTGCCTTCACCAGAGCCTGCGCCACCGGGACCTCGTGCACTGCATCCTCCGTTAAACTCACGCGGATGGTATCGCCAATGCCATCAGCCAAAAGACTTCCAATCCCAATTGCACTCTTAATACGACCATCCTCACCGTCGCCCGCCTCGGTCACGCCCAAGTGCAGTGGATAATTCCAGTCGGAACCCTCCGCTTCCAGCCGTGCCACCAAGAGACGATAAGCCTCGATCATGACCTTCGGATTCGAGGCCTTCATCGAGAACACAAAGTTGTGAAAATCCTCCTCACGCGCGATTCGCGCAAATTCCAGGGCGCTTTCGACCATCCCGAGCGGCGTGTCACCATAGCGGTTCATAATGCGATCGGAAAGCGAACCATGGTTTGTGCCAATCCGCACCGCCCGACCAAGGTCCTTGCAAAGAGTCACCAGTGGCGCGAATTCCTCACGGATCCGGCCCAACTCCTCTTCGTATTGCTCGTCGGTGTATTCGCGAATCTCAAACTTCTTTTTGTCGGCATAGTTGCCGGGATTCACGCGAACCTTTTCCACCCACTTTGCCGCCTCAAACGCAGCATCGGGCTTGAAATGAATATCGGCAACCAAAGGGACCTCACAATTCGCAGCGCGAACTCCGTCGCGGATGTTCTCGAGATTCTCGGCATACTTCCGCGTCTGCGCGGTGATTCGAACCACCTCGCAACCAGCATTCGCCAACTGGAGCACCTCCTTGACACAAGCCTCGGTATCACGGGTGTCCGAGGTAATCATCGACTGCACCACCACCGGGTTTCCGCCCCCCATTTTCACGTTTCCAACGGTCACCTCCCGCGACTCGCGACGAGAGTAATTGAAGAGATCTTTGCAGTAACGTAATTCGGGTGCCATGTGATTCTGGAAAGTTCTAAGGCAAAAACGCCCCGCCCGCAACGCCCACATTCCCTGATTGCGTCCCCTGAGGATCTGACCAATGCTCTCCGCATGAAACTTTTCGTCACGATTTTTGCCGCCTACGCACTTGTTATCTCGGCCAAGGAGCCCACAAAGGAGCCTAGGGCCGCCACCGATTTTATCCGCGTGGACCGGTCGGAAGAGAATGTCCTGCTCCAGCCCGCCCTCGCGACCTACGAGAAGAACGGCGTGAAAGTTTCTCTGATTGGAGCGGTCCACATCGCGGACAAGGCCTACTTCAACGACCTGAACAAGCGCTTCAAAAGCTACGACCGGGTTCTTTTCGAAATGATCGGCGGAGACCAACTGGAAAAACTCCGCAAGCAGGAGGCCGAAGGAAAAAAGGCCGAGGAATCCCCCCTCGGACAAGTCTACAAAATGGTTTCCGGCTTCCTCGCTCTCGCCGACCAAAAAACCGAGATCGATTACACCGCCGAAAACTTCGTCCACGCCGATCTCACCATGGAGGAATACCAAACCCTGCAGGAAGAGCGCGGGGAATCCCTTCTCGGCTTTGCCATGGAAGCCGCCAAAAACACCGACATGAAAACCCAGCCCTCCACCATGGCCTTAATGCAGGCCGTCATGGTGGGTGATTCAAAGAAGGCCAAACTCTTGCTCGTCGATGCCCTCGCCGGTGGTGACGAAGCGATGGGCGGCCTCGTTGCGCCCACCGTGGTCATCTCGGATCGCAACGAGAAGGCGCTCAAAGTTCTCGATGCCCAAATCGCAAAAGGTGACAAGAATCTTGGCATCTTTTACGGCGCCGCTCATTTCCCCGCCATGGAGAAAACCCTCCTCGAAAAAGGCTACCGGAAAACCAAACAGGAATGGCTCACCGCCTGGACGGTCGAAAAATAACCGGAGGGGCTGTCTCCAGACTGCCCGAGTCTCGCCCTGACGCTCTGGAGAACGTCATTCCCTCGAAAGCCTTGTTTTAAGAGCCTCTGCAGCGGCCGCCTTGAGAAGCTTTACCGCTTCGGAATTCTTTTTCCCGCCTTCCGGATCCTGATGCGACACCTCCGGAGAAAAATCAATCTCATCAGTTCGGAAACTCTGGAGAGGTTGCCATGGGATTCCATTCACTTTGAGATTTCCCATCGGAGCGCGCGACCAAGCGTAGCGAACTGAAACCGGGGCACTCACGAGCGGGCTCGAAACCATGATCCGCTTGAAGCGTTCCTTCTTATCCTTGTTCTCCGGATAAACCGCCTGTGCCAGGTAGTAGGTTCCGGAATCGTCGGCGATGGAAAACCCTTCAAGCTCCGAGCCAAAATCATCCACCCTCATCGGCTTGTCAAACGTAAGCAGAATTCCCCCGTTCTGGACCTCAGCCGAAACCAGCTGACCGGTTTCCCACACGACTGGCTCCAGATCATAGATCTCACGCAGCGCCCATCGGGCCGTGCGCAGACCGAGCTCTTTTTTCTTCTTGGTGTGAAGCTGTGGAATTTTCTGATCGTAAGCAGGAATGAAAACGGTGTCTTTTCGATCCGCCACATCACCCAGCCCCAGCCGTTGCGACTCGCGGATATAGGCAGCACTTGAAAGGCCTTTCTCTTCAAAGTTAAGACGCGTTTGAGCCTCGCCACCGGCGCACAGTCCGATGATAGCCACCGGCAGTCCCTCGCCGAAGTCATCACGCCAGCCATCAACCATAAGCTTCATCAAAGTACGATAAAACTTCGGTTTGCAACTGGTGTTCATCATGGCGTTGTTAAACCCCTGGTGAAAGGCCACTCCCTTAATCTTGAGGCCTTTGAAAACCCCAAACATGCCATTGTAGCAAGCGGCAGCATCACTGGGACTGCGCCCCGGCACGGACCAAGTCCGAATGCTGCCATCGGGCTTTCGCGGTCGACGCCGTTTCTTGTTCACGCCTTTTTCTTTATCGGCGGCAATCTCTTTCTGATACCTCTCCTCCTTCGATTTCCACTTCTCCATTTCCGCCTTGTGAAACTCCTCGAAGCTAAAGTCCGTACGTCTTTGATCAACCCACTTCAAATACTCCAAAGCTGCCGGGTGATCGGCAAACTTGTGGCGTGGGACGAGACTTTCAATCGAGGCCCCTCCGCGCGAGGTATCGATGATCCCGACTGGAATCCGGAGAGCTTGCTGAACCCTTGATCCGAAGATGAATCCGATCGCACCCATTTCGAGCGAAGTCTCCGGTGTAATCACCCGCCAGTTTTTGTCTTCATCATCTTCACTAAAGATGAACTCGTCGCGAATATCGGTCTCGACGTATTCAGACTCCGCCCCTGATCTGATTTTGAAATGGCGCAAGAGTGGCAGGTGAGCCCGAACCGACTCGAAACCGGCCTGATAGACCGCCTTCATCGCGAAGGCCATATTGCTCTGCCCGTTCATCACCCAGACGTCGCCCACCAAGATATCGTCAAAAGTGACGGAACCTTCGCCACTCTTCACTACCAGAGTTTGTGGATTTGCATTCGCAGCTTGCGGATCAAACTTCACCTCCCAGCGGCCGGCCTTTCCTTCCGATTCACTCTTCGCGGATTCTTTTCCGAAATTCACTTCCACCTCCGTTCCGACCGGGGCCCAACCCCAAATCGTAATCGGCTCGTCGCGCTGCAGGACCATGTGACTGCGAAAAATGCCATGCACTTTGAGGGCCTTCGGAGCCACTTCCGGCCGGGTCGATCCTTCAAGCAAAGGGAGTGATACCAGGAAGGTGAGGAGTAAAATGGGGAGTTTCATTTGATGATTAAGCCATGAATTGCTGAATCGGCCCGGTTTGATCGAGCTTCTTGCGGGCCATTTCGAGATCGAGATCTCCATAGTGTTCCATGAGATTTCCGTGAGCATTCAGCAAGGTAGTGTACCAATTTCCCAGCGTCTTGTGCCCCTCGACTCCCAACTTCGGGAGACGGACATAACGCCCCGCCATGTCGAGATTGCACTTCTTGCCGGACATCACAACGAAGGGAGATTCCTTTCCTACGCCGTGGTGGGTTTCGCCATTCTCAGGGAAATACATGATCATGGTGTTGTCGAACATCGTGCCATTTCCTTCGGGCGTCCTCTTGAGTTCCTCAACGATGGCTTTGATCTGATTGACGTGGCTGATGCGGATTTGCTCCCTTGTCTTCCAGGCCGGCACTCCGCCGAAGGCTTCATCGTGGCCGAGAGGGTGAATGCCCACGCGATCAGCCTCGTTTCCGGGAAGTCCGGTGATGGGCGTGCCCAGATCGTCGATGGTGTAAGTCACCACGTTGGTGAGATTTGCTTTCAAGGCGGAGATCATCACTTTCGTCATGGCCGCCTGCTTCTCAGGAGTGCTGGCATTGGGTCCCCCATCGGCATGAACGGGATCAATCTCGGGGAGGAATTTCGCCAAGGATCCGGAGATCTCAATGAGCTTCTCATTGCGCTCACGGATAGCCTCGATCGATTGCAGGTGCGCTTCCTGGCGTTGCTTTTCGCGCCCCCGGATTCCGCTCTCCTCCAAGCCTTCCTTGCTGCGTAAAAACGAAAGCATATCGTTGTCAGAAGTGACCGCTTCGGGATTCAAGACCGATTTAAAAAGCTCGCTGCGAGCTGTCTCGGGATCGGCGTAACAGTAGTTTCGTGTCTGGGACGCCGGCGCGGAATAGCCGGAGACAATGCCGGTTCGTCCGCCGGCAAAGGACAATTCAACGTGCCCGAAGGGTGACGGAAAAAGCTTGGCCAATTCGAAATCAATGGTGGTTCGTTTGATCGCACTTAGCGTGTTCCGATTCGACTTAAAACAGCCCATCACCGAGGAAAACGAGAAGTGGACATTCTCGCTCATCTTCGCCGAAAGCCCCTGCAGGATGGTCATGTTCTCCTTGTGCTCCTCCAGCCCACGCAACCACTTGGGAAGCTCGTGTTGATCAAGATCCACTTCGAGCGCTTCTTTCTTTTCGTCAAGCGCCTTATCCTTATCCGAGAAAGTAGGAAGGGCCACTTCAAGAGGGCGGATACCGCTCGACTTACGAATGAAAATAAAGCGCTTCGGTGCCCCGACCGTTCCGGCGGCCGCAAACAATTGGTTGAAGGAAGGAGCCAAAGTCATGGCACCGGCACCGAGGGCCGATGCTTTGAGGAAATATCGTCTGCTGGTCATGGATCTAATTCGTAAGAGGTTTGCGATAAATGAAGGAATCTGAGGTCAACAGGGATACGATGACCGCATCGAAGCTACCACCATTTTCGAGATAAGCCTTTTCGGCATCGATAAGAGTCCTGGAGTCCGAGAGGAATTCGTTTCGCCCAAGGAAATAGCGAAAAGCATGCCGGATGATGGATTGCCTGACGCGGCGTGATTTCGAAAGGCGACCAGCGAGGTCGACCGCATTGTCGACCTCACCATCGAGTTCCGCTTCACCGGTTCCGGCGAGGTGGCCGGAGGCATCAACCGGAAGGCTTTTGTAAATGTCACGCAGGTCGATGAGATGGTTTCGCCCCGGAAGCTTGTCCGGTTTTTTCTCAAGCAGGTTTTCCGGATACTCAAGGTCTTCCTCAAGACGGAAGCGCCCGAAATCATCGTAACACTCGAAGGAGTAGCCGAGCGGATTCATCGCTTCGTGGCATTTCCAGCAGTAGTTCGTTTCGGTCGCCGAGGCGAGGCGGGAGCGTAGAGTCTGGTGGTGATCTTCCGGAATAACCGCATCAACCGTGATGGGGATATTCGGAATCGTTCCGGCGAGCAGCTTTTCGCGAACCCACTTACCGCGGATCACCGGATCCGTCTCGGTATTCTGGGCATGAGCAATGAGCCAAGCCGGGTGAGTCAACATCCCCCTGCGGTTCGCGACCTTCATCGGTTGCTCGGGTGACCAATCCCAGTTGTCTTTTCGATAGCCCCAGAATTTGGCGACATTTCCGCCCCACATAAAATCAGTACCGTAGCCACGATAGAGATCGAATGGCGGAGCGTGCTTCTGTCCCTTGTCGAGACGGGCCGTGATGGTAGTCAGCGACTTTTTGAAAAGCTTTAGTCCGTCCCCCTGGCGATTACCCGACTTCAGTTTATCGGGGTTAATGCTGCGCATCGGCTCTTTCCGCAAAAACTCCTTATGCTTCTCCAGCTCGGGATAGCCAAAGTCCTCCCAGCCGGTGTTTTTAAAGTAAGCGTAGATGCGTTTGATCTTCTCGGACGCTTCACGCATCCGCTCGTTGTCTCCGTCGTGATAAACGTAAAATTTCTCGGTCCCGATCAGCTCCTCGATGACGTTCTCATCCTTCTCGAGAATGTATTCCACAGTGCGATCCGCTTCGTTGACCAATCGGTTCGTCGACTGATCGAGGCGATCGCTTCCAAATCGTTTCTCGTCCTTGAAGACCTCCAGTGCTTTGGGATATCCAAAAAACTCCCGGAAGAAGCGCAATTCACGAATGGGCAAATCCGTGCTGTTATCGCGGTAGTTTTTGTCTTCGAGAATGGGATCGATGATGGTGCGCCCGTCGCGGCTTGCCAACATCCGCTCAACCTCTCGGCGATAATCCTCCCGGGTATTCAATCTTCCTGATTGCGCGGCTGCCACCAACTCCTCGTCCGGACTCTGGTCGGTTAAGGCATAAGCCAAAGCATAGCTGGCATCACGCGGAGCCATCATCCGCCGCCCGTGTTCATCCGGTTCATCAATCCCGAACTCGTTTCGATAAACGAACTCAGTGCTCAGCAGAAAGGTCTGGATAAGCTTCTGAACTGCTTTGCGACGACCCAGCTTTTCCGTGTAGATTTTAATCTGACCCAGATATTGTGAGGACTCCTCCCCGTTGGGAGGCCGCTCTAAAATCAGAGTCGACAACTCAGTGACAAGTTGACCAAACAATTCATCGCTGGGAGGACCGGCCGCGATACGTTCTTCTTGAAAACCTTTTTCCCAATCGTCCATGCACTTCTCGATGACATCCAAGTAGAAATCGCCTTTCTTGCGGTGCTTCAAAATAGCGGCACGAATGGCCGCCATGTCGTCGTCTTCCAAAGCTTGATAAACCACCTTCTTGATTCTTTTGCCGTTCTTTTCGGCGATCTCGCGAAAATCCGGAACATACTCACGGAGCAGAGCCATGCGGCTTTGAATGGTGCGTGAATGGTCCCCTCGGAAGAACCAAATCCGCTCACAATAGACGCGGAACTGATCGTCGTCGAGATGAGCGAATTCGGGATCCGAAAGAGTGTGATAGACCAAGCGGTCCGCCTCCAGCTTCTTGAGCATGTTGGTGGACACATTCATGGGCGCACGCTTGTATTTTTCGCCCTCCTTCAGCTTGGGCAGAGGCTTCAGCACAACCGGGATGAACTTTGGCAACAAAGACTCGTGCTTTCCACCATAGATCTCCGCACAAATTCTTTCGATGTGGTTCTCCAGGAATTCACGACGCAAGGCCAAGGTTGCCTTATGGTCTTCCTCCATTTTCAGGATTTCCACGACGGAAGGGAGATAAGGAGTTCGGCTTTTGCCATGTCTCGGAACCAAATACTCGGTAATATGCTGCGACACCTTCTGCGAGTTGGTCAACATACTGGAAAGATGCCCGCCGGTGAGATCTTCGTTAGCATAATAGCGCACCCCGATCGTCTTCGGGAGAAGGAAGGGATTTGAAATGTCCAATCTGTCCAAGCGTTTGCTACCCCGCACCTCAATGCGCCTCTTGCCATGATTCATCACGGTCCGCCCCTTGAGGATCCGCTGAAATTTCGCGTTATAAATATACTCGCTGATGAGCCACCGGCGATCGGGAGTGAAAGCCGGGAGATCGCAGTATTCGCCGGAGAAAAGCTTTTCGTGATCGACGTAGTTGCCGAATTCAGGCTTCTGAAGTTTGCCTTCCAGAGTCGAGGCCTCGAATACAGCGAGTTCCCGGGAGAGAAAATCGAGAAGAACCTTCCGCTCTTCATCATCGGGCTGATCCTTCTTCTTCGGAGGCATGTGCTTGAAGTAGATCTGCTCCTGAATCTGGTTCAACAAATCGAGGCGCTTGTCAGTCTCGAGATCAGCCAATTGGTCCAATCGAATGTCCCCCTTCTGCGTCTCGTCGTGGCAGTCGTAGCAGTAGTTCTCAAGCAAGTCCTCCACCGGCCCGGACAATTTGAAGCGATGGTTGGCACCCGAAAGCTTTTCGGACGAAGACCAGAGGAGAACCATCGCGATCAATACCGCCAGCCCAAGCGAATTTGATTCCGGAAACCATTCGTGTTTGTTCTCCTCCTTGACGGGCATTGGCAACCTACTGCCGAACCCGCTTCCCCCTATCACCTCGACGCAAAGAAGGGCACCCGTTCGGGTACCCCTCTGAGAGTAGCTTCGATGATTGCCAAAAGCAGAATTAAAAGGTCTCAGCTAGTTCATCCGGATCCATTTTGCTTAGCAAGAAATAGGCATGCTCGGCATCGGCCCACTGGGTCACCGCCCACTCATCATTTTTATCACAATCGCGGCACGTTCTCGCAGCATACTTGAGTTCATTCATCTGGTCCGAATCAATGGCCCTGCGCTCCATCATGACAAGATGGACGACCTTGTCGTTTTTTTTGTAACAGACCAATGACCCACGGTGTTTGCCTTCCCCGATCTCAAGGAATTTGCAACCGACCCCCTTCACGTCCTCCAGGCCTTTCGGCAATTGTGCGGGTTTCGGAAGCTCTTTTCCATCAAGCCATTCATAAAGAGCGGCCTGCCGGTCATTTTGCAGATCAAGTGAAAAGAAGGGCGATTCCAGCATTGCGATCGCAGAATATTCCACCTCTTTCGGAGTCGTCCCGGCAAGAGCATTGCCACCGGCACCAGCGAAGAAGGCTCCAACAGCAACCATGATCGCGACCACCGCAGCAGCAGAGGTGGTCCACATGGCCGCCTTGAAAAAGCCGCGCTTATGACGCTGAGGCATCTCCACGACGCTTTGCTCGACCTCCATCGCTCCGAGAATTTGGTCGCAAAGACCTTCGGGAGGGTGAACCGAGGCCAAAGCTCCCACAAAGTCGGCATCGAATTCAGCAGGGTGATCCTGGGCTCCTTCCAAAACTCCAAAGATGGCATCACGAAGGTCTTCCGGGATTTCCACGTTTGAAAGCATCGCCGCGAAGGCTGCGTCCTGGGCACGTTCGGCGGCAAGCCACTCTCCCAGTTCACGGTCTTTGGCAGCCAATTCAAGCGCTTCCGCGAAAGCTGGTTCAGAGGCATCCTCGCCGTCAGGGCGAAAACTCTGCAGGACAAATTTTGCGCGTTCTTTATCCATTGTTTTTACGAATTGTTTCAGGTTTAAAATCGACGATGCGCGTCGGTGCGCTCACAGGTTCGGAAGTCATTTTTTTGCGGAGCTGTTCTTTTCCCCGCGAAATCCGCGACATTACCGTGCCGATGGGAACATCGAGAACCTCGGCAATCTCCTTGTAGGAATGTTGTTGAAGATAAAAAAGAGTCAGGGGAGCGCGGAAGGTCTCATCCAACCCACTCAAAAGTGCCACCGCCCGCTGGGCATCCAGCTTCCGACCGGAATCCTCTTCCTCGTGCGGCAGCTCATGCTCGGCCTCCGTGATTTCGGTCTCGGGATGGCGCTGGGAACGACGGGCATTTCCAAGATGTTCACGATAAAGGGTCGTAAAGAGCCACGTCTTGGCCTTGGACCTATCTTTGAGCTGATGCCCCTTCTGGGCCCAGATCACGAAAGTCTGCTGCACGAGATCCGCCGCGCGGTCGGGGTTTTTGGCCAATGAAAAACCAAAGCGGTAAAGCGCTTGGTAATATTGGTCCACCAAATCTTCAAATTCGTCCATCGGTTTGATATTCTGCCAATATGAGAATGCTGTCGCGCAATTATTCCCGCGATTTCCCTTCTTTATTTTTCATGCACCACCGATTACTCGTAGGCAGCTATGAAATCGACGTTCCTCCTCATCTCCGCACTTCTCGCTCAGTCAGCCCTCGCCGGCTTTCGTCAGGAAACAACCGACACCTCGCTCAAGCTCTTTGACGGGGACACCCTGATCACGGAATACCGCACCGACCACCATCTCCCCTATCTCTACCCTCTCGTGGGACCCACCGGAGTTGGCCTGACCCGGAACTTCCCTATGAAAAAGGATGTCGAAGGCGAGCAACCGGACCACCCCCATCATCGCTCATTCTGGTTTACCCACGGCGATGTCAACGGACACGACTTCTGGCACTCAAAGGACCACAAATCCAACATCGTTCACAAATCATTCGGTGAATCCAAGGATGGATCCTTTACCGTCAAACTCGAATGGCAACAAGACAAGGAGGTCTTACTTGAGGAAACCCGAACCTATCAATTCAGCAAACCAGACGATCAGTCTCTGATTGTGGAAGTTCACTCCACCATGACTGCGGCAAAAGAAGTCAAATTCGGTGATACTAAAGAGGGCTCATTCGCTCTTCGCGTCTCCCCCTCCTTGCGTTACGAAGGAAAGGTTGCCAAAGGCCACATCGCAAACTCCGAAGGCCACACCGACAAACAAGCCTGGGGCAAGCGTGCCCGCTGGGTCAGCTACTACGGCCCCGACAGCTCGGGCAAGGACGTCACCCTCACCATGATGGACCACCCCTCAAACCACAATCACCCCACCCATTGGCACGCCCGGACTTATGGTCTTTTGACCGCCAACCCCTTCGGCGAGAAGAGCTTCACCAAAAAGGGCAACGGTGCCCACACTCTCAAAAAAGGTGATATCCTCGCCCAGAAATACGCCCTCCTGATGCAGGCCGGCACATTCAAAAAAGATTCGGTCGAGAAAGCCTACCAGGGCTTCGCCAAATAGATTCGTCCAGGCGATTCGCGGCCTGCCCGGTTTTTTCACGCCAACTTGGCACAATTAACGCGATGAAAGTTGCAGAACTCCCGTCATAGCAGGAGGATTACTGCACGATGTCGCCGGAAGAGGAAAAGCCTGAACAATCCCCAAAGCCCCGTCGGCCTTGGCGGCGTCGGCTGCTCTACGCCTTTCTCCTGCTGATCGGTTTCCTGATCTGGGCCAATGGCCCCGGCATCCGCTGGGGATTAAAAAAGGTCATTTTGCAACAATTGGCGGCCCAGGAACTTTCCGGAAGCTTCGAAATCGAGGGTACTGTCCTCTCCGGAATTACCATCAGTAACATCTCGGTAAGCGGAGAATCGACCATTCAAAGCGTGGAGTCCGACTTGATTCAAGTTGAATGGTCGCTCGGATCGCTCATTAACAAGGAGCTCGAGACCATCGAACTCAGACGACTTCACCTCGTCATCGACCCGAAGGCTCCACTACTATCCTCTGCCCAAGAGGCTGCCGAAGCAGCCCCCCAAGATCAGCAAGCAGAAGGATCCCTCGCCAAAACCTTGGATCTCGTCCGGGGCTTCATTCAACCCGCGCAAATCTCGCTCACCGATATCGATGTCGAGGTTCTTGACGTCACGCGGGTCTCCCTCGCCTCTCTGACCCACAACTCGGGCGAGACGACGTATCTTATTTCAAACCTTAAATCAGCCGACCACCTCCAGCGGCCCATTCACAATCCCCAATCCACCCTGGACTGGACAGAGAGCGGTTTCGCCATCGACCGGGTCACTCTCAACTCAGAACTCTCGATCCGGAATCTCAGCTTCGAGCCCGAAAAATCAGCCGCACTTGTCGTGTCGATTGGAAAAAGCGAGCTCCTCGTCAAATCAGATCTAAAAGCAGCCCACCGGATATCACTCGAGTCGGCGCCCCTCTCGATTCCGGCTCTCATTGATCTCGCTAAACCTGATCTGGAGGCCAGCGGTGAAATCACCAAACTGCAAGTCAACACCGCTACCGGACGTGTCGACTTCGTGGGACGGAACCTGAAATATCAGGATCAGGAAATCGCTTTGGCCACCATCAAGGCCTCGACCGAAAATCTCCTCTCCCCGTTCGACCAGCCAATCACCCTGCAGGTTACCCTCGACGAAAAACTCGAGGTCGATGGTGTCGTTTCACTTGATCGCTCCATCCTCGACTCCACGGCCGAGCTGCATCTTGTCGTCAACTGGCCCGACGTTCCTCTAATCAAGGCTGAGATCGCCTACGATTCCCGGGAAGCAAGAGTGATCGCAAATACCCTCGACGATCTTCGGGCCACCGCCCGCTTTCAAGTCGACCCGCAGACTTATCAGGCTGAGATCATTTCGCGAATCAAAGACGCTTCCGTTCTCGAGGAGCGACTTGCCCGCTCGCTGGATTTCACCGCCACCGCCAAGGGCAATCTTAAGACGGCCCGGCACTCCGGCTCCCTCAACCTGGAGTCGCTGGGGTTCCGCCAGCCCGATTTCCCCGAAGCCGTCTCGCGAGGAAAAATCACCTGGAATTGGCCCGAGAGCGTGACGGTCGAATCGCTGGAAATGGCCACTCCGGATGCCATCGCCAAAGCCAAACTCAGCTGGATCGATGACACCCTTACCATCGACCACATCAAACTTTTCGAGGGAAGCGACGAGCTTCTCTTGGTCCAAGCAAAGCTCCCCGCACCTCTTGAGGCCCGCTCGCCGGATGATCTTCTAAAGTCGCCAAAACCGATCTCTCTCGAGGTGAACTCACAACCGCTGAGCTTCGAAAGACTTTCTTCCTTTATCCCAATGCCCAACGAGCTTTCCGGAGTTCTTCAAGCGCAAAAACTGAGCCTCGCCGGAACCTTCGAAGAGCCCTCGCTCAACGGGAGGCTCAGCCTCACTCAATTCGCTTCCGCCACCACTCCGGAATTTTTACCGGCCGACGTCGCACTCGTATTCGAGACTTCCCAAAAAGAGCTTCTCGTAAATATCGATGCCAAGGACCCCAAGGGTCAGCTTCTAAAGGTCGAAGGAGTCTTTCCATTTCTTCCCCGCCAGTGGATCGACCACCGGCAAATCCCACTCGATACCCCTGTCTCGCTTGCCGTCTCCAATGACGGCCTTGACTTGCGCCGCATCCAGCCATTCGTCCCTTCGGTTCCCGGACTCAAGGGAAACCTTGGCATCAATCTCAAGCTTTCAGGAACGGTGGAAACGCCCGAGATCGGTGGAGGTATCAAATTGCGCGAATTCAACACCAGTCTGCAAGAGAACCTCCCAAATCTAGGACTCGAAATTAACTTGAACACGGCCGATGAAACTCTCAACTTGTCCGGTTCCGGTCAGGAAAACGGAGCCAAATTCATGAGCCTTTCCGGCAAACTCCCGCTTGAAACACAGGCCTGGCTTGGACGCTCGCCCTCCGGTCCGGAAAAACCCATTGCCCTCAATGTCACCGGAGCACGTCTCGATCTTGCAAGAGTTCGTCCTTTCGTTCCCAAGATTAAACTGATCAACGGGAACCTAATCTTAAATGCCTCCGTCAGAGGGACTGTTTCAAAACCCGAGTTCTTCGGCGACGCCAGCTTGAGTCTGAAGAGGATGCGTCTCAGCGAGTCCCCCATCACCGACTTCAAGGACACCGAAATTCGCGCAAAGATCAGCAAGGAGATTGTCACGATTACCGAGGGGCGAATCTTAGCAACCGGCGGCAAAGCCAACCTGACAGGAACGATTGACCTGACAAAAAAAGAGCCCGCTCTTGATCCGGTCTTCAACCTTCGTCTCACCGGAAAATACATCCTGCTCTATCGAGATCAGGACTTCACCTTCCGCGGACACCCGGACCTGAGAGTCGAAGGCCCACTTTCGAAAGCCAACATTTCGGGCACCCTCAAAATCGCCGACAGTCTCATTTACAAGGACGTCGAGATCCTCCCGATGGGGGTCCCGCGCACCACCGAAATCCCCCGCCCCAACCTCCCCTCGTTTTCCCAGAAGCCCGCACCGAAGAAAAACAAGGCCACTCCGGAAACCGGCATCATGACCTGGGGACTCCAGATCGATGTTTCAACCAAAGACCCCATTCTCATTCGAGGAAACCTCGTCAAAGGTGAAGTCACAGGACAGAATCTCAAGGTTAGAGGAACGATTGGTGATCCGAAAACCTCCGGCACTCTCACCACAATGAATCTCGTGGCCGACCTCCCCTTCAGCAAGCTGGAAGTGCAAACCGGCGTGGTCACCCTGCTTCCCGATTCCCTCACCAATCCCCGCCTTGATATTCGGGGGAGCTCCGAAGTGGGCTCCTATCTCGTTCAGGTGTATGTTTCGGGATCAGCCCAGAACCCCAACCTTGTTCTCACCTCGGACCCTCCTCTTCCCGAGGGCGAAATCATGCTCCTGCTCGCCACCGGATCGTCGTCAGCACAGCTGGCCAACCAGCAAGTCGCTTCGCAGAAAGCCCTGCAATACCTCTTCGAAACCCTCCGCCGCCGTAATGGTGAAAAAGACAAATCAGTCTTCCAACGTCTCCTCAAGAACTCAGATCAAATCGAACTCTCACTCGGCGAGACCAATCAGTATTCCGGGCGGAATTTTTCCTCTGCCACTCTGGAGCTCAGCGATCGCTGGGACTTCACCACCCAAATCGACGAACAAGGACAAACCAGAGCCTTGGTCGTATTTTCGTTCCGCTTCAAGTGAGACCCATGTTCACCCGTGTCACCCTGTTGATTCTGCTTCTCGCCACTCTTCGGAGTCCGGCCGCGAAATTGAAATTCAACGGGCTGCGCTCATTCACCCCGAAAGGTCTCCTTGAAGCAGTTGGGGGCAGACTCGACTACATTCGTGATCGCGAAGCCACCGACTCGCGGGCCGACGATGCCGCCTTTCTGGTGGAGTCTTACCTCCGCACACATGGTTTGACCGATGCCATTGTCACCGGGCAAATGATTTCGCAAGAGCAAATCCAACTGACAGTCGACGAGGGACTCGCTCAGTTCCTCGGGGAGATCACGGTGAAAGGCTATGACCGTTTCGAACAAGTTCAGGACCAATTCAAAGCTCCTTTTCCTGAAACCGGAAAACGACGTGCCTTCGAGGCCGCAGCTATTCCCACCGGACTGGAGCGCATCCGTGATCTGCTCCATACCGATGGATACTGGGAAGGAACGGTCACCGCCACCAAAGGGAAACGTCAGACCAACGGAGAAATTCCCTTCACTCTCACGATTAAGAAAGGTCCCATCTTCATGCTCGGAGCTCCGGATCTCAAAAGCCGGGTGCTACCGTCCCCCTCGTTAAAAGAAGACATCAATGGATTCAAAGGCGATCCTGCCACCGCCGAGAACATCGTCTCACTGCGCCAAAAAATCACGGAAAACTACCGGCGACGCGGCTATCCGGACATTTTCCTGATGATGCTCAAGGAAACAGAAGGAAATACTCTGACTCTCACTTTTCTCATCACTCCGGGTAAAAAATTTGCAGTCCGATCCTTCCAGACGGCAGGTCTGGCAAAGACAAAACCCGAGAACATTCGAGACCGCTTCAAGGGCATGATTGGTAATAACTTCGACGAGGAGTTCGTCCATGAGGAGATCAACAAATTGCTCGTGACCGGAGCCTTCTCCAGCGTTAGACTGGAGACCACCGAGGTCAATGACACAGATCTCGATCTCACCCTTCATCTCAAGGAAACGAAGGCCCGGGGTTACTCGGTCTCTCTGGGCTATGGCTCGATCGAAGGTTACATCCTGGGCTTTCGCTACTACGACCGCAACCTCTGGGGCCGGCTCTGGAACCTCTCCGCCGGGGCTGAAGTGACCGCACTCGGGGGGCTGGGTGAGGTCACTCTCACCGACCCCTTGTTTTTAAATCGTGACCTCAGTCTCTCCAGCCGGGCTTTTCTGATCAGCCGGGATTTTGACAACTACAACAAACTCGAAGGAGGGATCGGGAGCGAGCTGACCTGGAAATGGGGAGAGCGCTACACCGGAACCGTCGGACTGACCGTCTCCCACTCGAGCATCAACAGCCCGATCCCCGACGAATTGATCGGTTCAAGTGACTACCTTGTCTCAAGACTAAGCCTACGACACCTCTACGATCGTCGCGACGACCCGGCCCTGCCTTCGGACGGTTGGTTTGCCGCCGCAGAAACCTCCGTAGGTCTATCCTATGGGGACGACAGCGTCAGCTTCACCGAAGTCGAAGGGCAGATCAGCTACTACCGAACCCTGGGAGAAAATACTTCCTATGCTCTCGGCCTCAGAGGCGGCTTCATCTCGCCATCGGCCGAAGACCAAAACCTCCCCATCGACCTTCGAAAATTTCTCGGCGGCGCCAATACCATCCGCTCCTTTCCTGAATTGCAGATGGGACCTTCCTTTAATGGAAATGCCCTCGGCGGGACCAAATGGTGGCTCGCTAATATCGAATACATGCACACCATCGTGGGCCCGGTCAGGGGACTGGTTTTTATTGATACCGCCGGACTCGATTCCGAAGTGGAACTTGCCGCCGGGATCGGAGTCCGTATCAACCTGCCCGTCGGGCCGATCCGCTTGGAATACGGTCGTTCGCTCTCGCAAGACAGCGGCGAACCCGGTGGCGCATTCCACTTCGCCATCGGAACCACCTTCTGATCCCAATCGGGACCCAAACCGCGCTTCCCCCTTGTTTCTTTCGGACGATCCGTCATTCTTGACACATGGTCATTTCAGGTTCCGATCAAATACTCATCGATCAATGGAAGAACGAGCCCGCGCCGCTGCTTCCACTGCTTCACGCTTTCCATGATCGCGACGGATACCTTTCCGATGACGCCCTCCGCGCGGTGTCCGAGGGACTCAAGACCCCCTTGGCCGATCTCTATGGGACGGTCACCTTTTACCACCACTTCTCGCGCACCCCGGGCGGATTGGAAGCCCCTCGGGTCTGCACCGGAAACATCTGCTGTCTGCGAGGCGGAAATGAGATTTTGGAAACCCTGAAATCCCAAGGTCAGGACGCGACTGAAATGCCTTGCTCCGGTCGTTGCGATGCTCCCATTCCAGTTCTCACAGGTCACACCACTCTCGCCGGAGAGACAGCTGCCGATCTCAAGCCGACCCCCTCTCCGGTTCCCCCGGTTAATCCCGGCGGCCACGAAGAAGCTCTCTTTTCGAACATTCGTAAAGAAGGCCACAACACTTTCAAGGGCTACCGCGAGAACGGCGGTTTTGAGGCTCTCGTGTCAGCGCTCAAAGGAGAGCCGACTTCCGTCATCGAGACTGTTACCGAATCCAAGCTCGCCGGTCGGGGCGGCGCCGGATTCCCCACCGGTCTGAAATGGAAGGCCGTAGCCGAATGTGACCGCCACCCCAAATCCATCGTTTGTAATGCCGACGAAGGCGAGCCCGGATGCTTCAAGGATCGCGCGCTCATGGACTATGATCCCTTCGCCTTGATCGAGGGCATGATCATCGCCGGATTTGCCACCGGTGCTCCGCGCGGATTCATCTACCTGCGCTACGAATATCCCGAAACCAATATCCTGCTCGAAAAATGCCTCGCCGAGGTCAGAGAGGCCGGGCTTCTCGGGAACAACATTCAGGGATCCGGATTTGAATTCCACCTCTACGTGCGCCGAGGAGCCGGAGCCTACATCTGTGGCGAAGAAGGCTCGCTGCTCAACTCACTGGAAGGAAAGCACCCCTTCCCGCGCAACAAGCCCCCCTTCCCCGTCACCCACGGATTCGAAGACAAGCCCACGGCCGTGAACAATGTCGAAACTCTTTGTGCGATTCCACACATCATCAACAAGGGCGCGGAATGGTATCAATCACTCGGTATGGGCGAGCATCCCGGAACCAAGCTCATCTCGCTTTCGGGCGATATCAAACGCCCCGGCAACTACGAGATCCCGATCGGGCTTCCTCTCAAAACCCTCCTTTACGATTGGGCGGGCGGACCACTCGATGGTCGCTCCATTCAAGCCGTTACCATGGCCGGACTTTCCGGAGGGTTCCTCGGACACCAGATTCTCGATGACCTCACCCTCGATGACCCGTGCATTCGCTCACACGGCTCCTTCCTCGGAGCCGGTGGCATCATGGTCTTCGACGACTCACGCGATATGGTGAAGGCTGCACACGATGCCATGGCCTTCTTTGCCCACGAATCTTGCGGTAAGTGTTTCCCGTGTCGCATCGGCACCCAGCGACTCACCGAGCGCTTGAATGGCGACGCCAGGGAATTGGACCTGGCGGCATGGACCGAGGAAGTAACCGACATCAATGAAGCGATGAAAGCGACCTCTGCTTGCGGACTCGGAATGGCCGCTCCTCACGTCACCGAATCGCTCATGAAGTATTTCCCAGAGCAGGTCGAAGCCGCCACGAATTCCAATTCCTAGCGGGACCAAATCCCATGAAATAGCGCATCATCGCGCGGGTAGTTTGGCTCTCCAAAACAAGGCTAAAATCTTTTCAAAGTTTTACTGTCATCGGCCTCAATTTTTTGCCTCAATGACAGGTGAATGGGAAATTAATCCAGCCTGTTCTTCAATGCGTCCCGGGCGGTCCTCCTTTTTCGCAGGCAGTTCGTCCGGGGCGCCCTTTTTTTGTACGGGCATCTCAAAACGCGCACGTTTTCTTGAAACTCTCAACAACGATCTCAATATCCCGAGCCGAAACTCCCAGGTGAGTCACGAGACGTTGCTTCCCTCCAGTATACCCTCCGATTCTAATCCCCTTTTCTTCCAACTTTCGAGACAAGGCCGCACCATCGACCTTGGCCAAATCGACGAAGACCATATTGGTTTGCACCGGGTCCACGGTCAAACCGGTGATTTCAGCCAAACCCTGTTGAAGTTGGCGTGCGTTTTCATGATCCTCAGCGAGGCGCTCGATGTGATTTTCCAGTACGAAGATTCCTGCCGCCGCCAATATTCCAGACTGACGCATCCCCCCCCCGAGCATCTTGCGCCATCGTTTGGCTTTCTTTATAAAGGCTGAAGACGCAACCAGAACAGAACCCACCGGCGCACCCAGTCCTTTGGACAAACAAATCGAAACCGAGTCGAAAGGATCTGTCAGCTTGGCGGCGGATTCCCCCGTCGCAACTGAAGCATTAAAAAGCCGGGCTCCGTCAAGGTGCAGCGAGAGTTCATGCTCACTTGCAAAGGACTTCACCGCCTTGAGGTAATCGAGAGGAAGCACCTTTCCCCACGTCGTATTCTCCAGACACAAGAGCTTCGTCCGGGCGAAGTGAAAATCATCGGGCTTCACCAATGTAGCCAACTTATCCAAGGCCAAGGTTCCATCGTCTTCCTGGTCGAGAGTTTGCGGTTGAATACTCCCTAAAACGGCAGCGCCACCTCCCTCGAAAAGATAGGTGTGAGCGGTCTGGCCGACGAGATACTCCTCTCCCCTCTGGCAATGCGAGAGCAGCGCACAAAGATTGCTCTGGGTTCCACTCGGAACAAACATCCCCGCCTCTTTCCCGACCATCCCGGCAGCCAGTTCCTCAAGTCGGGCCACCGTGGGATCATCGCCCATGACATCGTCCCCAACCTCGGCGCGGGACATGACCTTCCTCATGGTAGAGGTCGGTTGGGTGACGGTATCACTTCGCAAGTCGATCAACATACCTCCGCTCCTAAATAAGCTGAAGTAAACTCACAAGAAATTACGCCGAAACCACGAACAAAAAAACAGCCCGCCGCCATCACGCAACGGGCTGTTTTGAATGATTCGGGAACCGAAGATCTACTCAGCTGGTTTTTCTGCGGGCTTCTCGGCCGGCTTTTTTTCCGTGGGCTTGATTGGTTTCACTTCGATGGGAGGAGTCACCGCTTCGATCTTTTTGGGAGGCTCGGGAGTCACGATCTCGAAGAGCTCGATATCGAAGACCAACATTCCAGCCGGACTTCCGGGCTGGTTGTTGTAAGCGAGTTCAACGGGAATCCAGAAGCGACGCTTCTCACCCTCAACCATGAGTTGAACGCCTTCGGTCCAGCCTTTGATCACTCGGTTCAAAGGAAACTCTGCTTTCTCATCACGCTCGATGGAGTTGTCGAAGAGCTCACCATCAGTGGTCCAACCGGCGTAGTGAACCTTGACCGTATCAGTCGCAATCGGCTTGCGCTTGCCTGTTCCCGGCTTGAGAACCTTGTAAGCGAGACCCGAAGCGGTCTTAATGGCATCTGCCGGAGGAGCAGCAACGTCAGCTGGGGCATCGGGAGCCTTGGGCTTGGCCTTAAATTCAACCAACTCAAGATCGAAGGTCAAAGCACCCTCGGGCGCTCCACGACCTTTGGTTTCAAAAGTAAGATTTTCAGGAATCCAGACACGGCGGCTCTCACCTTTTTTCATGCTCTTCAAGATTTCCACCCAACCTTTGATCGGGCTCTTATCGAGAGAGAGCGCCATTGCTCCCCCCATCGATTCGCTGGAGCCAATCGACGCGCCGTTGGCGTCCCATCCCTTGAAACTCACCTTGAGAAGATCCGTCTCGGAAGGAGAGGCATCGCCTTCGCCCGGCTTGAGAACCGTGTAGGCGATTCCCGACTCAGTGGTAGTAGCACCTTTGGGAGCTGCCGCAACATCAGCAGGAGCATTAGGGTCTTTCGGCGGTGGCGGCGGCTTGGGAACCGGCATGAAGGAAATCAATTCAAAGTCAAAGAGCAGATCACCTGCAGGAGCTCCTTCCGGAGCTTCTCCAGCTTTACCATAAGCAAGGCTGGCGGGAATCCAAAAGCGGCGCTTCTCACCTTTCTTCATCAGCTGAACACCTTCGGTCAATCCCTTGATAGGAACCTGGTTCAAGGCGAACTGGGCAGGCTGAGGATTGCGAGTGGAAGTCATGATAAATTCGCCATCAGCTTTCCAACCGGTAAACTGGCATGTCACGACATCTTCAGCGGTGGGAGAAGCATCTCCTTCACCGGCTTTAAGAATCTGATACTTGAGACCGGACTCGGTTGCCACCGCGTCTGCCGGAGCAACGAGCTCCTTGGGGGCCTCGGGAGCCGGGATGATTTCAAGGAGCTCGATATCGAAGGTCAGATTGCCAGCAACGCGTCCCTGATCACCATACGCAAGCTCGGAAGGAATCCAGAAGCGACGCTTCTCTCCGACCACCATGAGCTGCACGCCTTCGGTCCAACCTTTGATCACGCCATTGAGAGCAAACTCCGCAGGCTGGCCACGCTTCAACGAGCTGTCGAACATGGTTCCATCGGAAGCCTGCCAGCCCGTATAATTCACCCGAACAGTATCAGCTACTCCGGGATTTTTAGTTCCGGTTCCTCTTTTGAGAACAAGGGAAGCAAGCCCCGACTCGGTCTTGACTGCGTCGGCAGGAGCAGCTGCCACGTTGGCTGGTGCCTTGAACGGATCTTCAGCCGGTTTGGCTGGCTCTGCTGGTTTTACCGGTTCGGCAGGTTTGGCGGGCTCGACCGGAGTCGCGGGCTCTTGAGCAACCGCAGTCACGCCGAGAGCGCCACATAGGATACCGGAAATCAGCCGGCGTTTTCTGTTAATCATATCGCGGGGACGGTCATCTCCAGATCGGGATGTGTCAACGCCACATCTCACAAGAATGAGCCGCAAACCCAGCCCCAAAACTGGTCAACCAATAGCGGGTATCGCCCTCTGATTGCTTTAAACGCTCCTCCAGAGCAAAGAGAACACAAGGACTGGAGCAATTCCCGGCATTTTGCAGAACCGCCCGGGTTTCAGGCAATTCCCAGTCCATGCGCTTCTCGAGTGCCTCGATGACATCCCTTCCCCCGGTGTGCGCGAGCACTTGATCCGGGTCATTCCGGCGCTTCTGCCACAGTTTGCAAACCGCATCCGCAGCCAATCCGGGCACCGCACGATGGAGTTTATTCTCCAATTTCCCTCCTGAATTGATAAAGCGAATCTTCTCGCGCTCCTCCGGCACATGAATGGTGTCGAAGTGTCCCGCCTGCCACTTCCCTTCTCCCTCCTGATCAGACCAAACCGCCGCCGAGGCACCGTCGCCAAACAAACACATGCTAATAAGCACACCGGGTTCCTCGTTCACAAAAAGTGCTGCCGAACAGATCTCAACGGCGACCGTCGCCACTTTCTTCCCCGGATTTGCTGCCAGAAACCCCTCGGCCGCCCTCATCATGGGAAGTGCCGCCCCACACCCCAAACCGACGATGTCCTGAAGATAAACGTCATCACGCATCCCCAGCTTCTCAGCCACGTGGCTCGTCACTCCGGGACAAAGGTAACCGGTGCAAGTGCAGATGATAAGGGCATCAATCTCGGACGGATCGACACCCGTTTTCTCCAAGGCCGCGATCGAAAGCTCCGGGGCTTCCTTTTCGAAATACTCGTTGAGCTTCTGCGCGCCCGCATCAAACATCGCGGCAGGATCCTCCGCGCAAAAATGGCGCTTCGCAATCCCGGAGTCTCCCAGCAAGACCCTCTCCATGATTCCCTGACCACGCCTACTCAGCGATTGATAAGAAGAAGTCGTCCGCGTGAATTCCAAGCACTCTTTCTGAGTGTAGTGATTCGGTGGAAAGGCGCTCGCAAGAGCTTCAAGAAACATGCTCCGAACCTTCCTCAGTTTGTGCGTTTGCCAAAGCTTTATTTCCACCGCCCAGCAAATCAGAGAACAAGTTCCGGATATCCTCAAGGATCACATAAAGCGAAGGCACCAGAATCAGCGTGATCGCAGTAGCGAAGAGAATTCCAAAGCCCAGCGACACAGCCATCGGGATGAGAAACTTGGCTTGCATGTCATCCTCCAACAACATCGGGATTAGTCCCACAAAGGTTGTGAGCGACGTCAGGAGAATCGGACGGAATCTTCGCGCTCCGGCATTCCTGGCCGCGTCAACGACACTCCCCCCTTCGCCACGATGCCGATTCACGTAATCGACGAGAACCAAGGAATCATTCACCACCACTCCAGCCAACGCAACAATACCGCACATCGACATAATACTCATGTTTAAACCCATGAGAATATGACCTACCACTGCACCCACCAGCCCGAAAGGAATCACGCTCATGACAATCACCGGCTGCACATAGCTCTTCAGAGGAATTGCCATCAACACATACATCAGCAGGAGCGCCCCGATGAATCCAATGCTCATTTCACGCAAGCTGTCGCGTTGATCACTTTGTTCGCCCTCAAAACTATAGCGCACGCCCGGAAATCTCTCATCCAATTTCTCTAGAACCTCCTCGGTGTATTTTGCAACGATCTCATTGGCATTGTAACCGCCGGGAAGATCCACGTCGCCTTGAATACTAATCGTCCGAAAGCGATCCACACGGGACACGGTCGCCGGCCCACGTCCATACTCAGGAACGACTACTTCCAGCAAAGGCACTTCATCCCCACTCGGCGTGCGTAATTTCATCCTCTCCAAATTCACGACCGACTCTCTCTCTTCTTCAGGATAGCGAACCATCACTTTCACCTCGTCCCTGCCCCGCTGAAGCCGTTGAACTTCATTACCATAAAACGCATCTCGGACCTGTGACATGACATTAGCGAGAGTGAAGCCCAGAGCCTTTCCCCTTGGCGTCAGGTCCCTTACGATCAGCTCTTCCCGCCCTTTGCGATTCGAGTTTGAAACATCCACAACGCCCTCGTAGTCATCTCGCAATCGCTCTGTCGCCCACGCCGCGGCCTCTTCCAGCTGTTTGCTATCGCGACCCGTTAAATTAAGGTCGATTGCATTGCCTCCCGCAGCAGTTTCAGCACGAAAAGACAGCGACACAACCCCCGGAATATCTCCAACCTTCTTCTGCCAAATCGCCTTGAGTTCCTCACTCGAAATATCGCGATTTTTGGCCGCCACCAATTCGAGTGTCACCTCTCCCAAATGAGTTCCGGCAGCGGGTCCGGCCGGCCCCAAACCTGTCTCGAACGGCTGCATTCCCGCCGTCGCGAGTGCGTTCACCACGACCGGATTCCCATCTCTATCCGTGATTTCCCCACCCATCTCCAAGGCAGCCTTCTCCAAACGTTTCACCACCTTTTCAGTCTCCGCAAAAGGAACTCCGAGCGGCATCTCCAACTTTGCCGAGAGGATCTCACCCTCAACCTTAGGGAAGAACTGGAAAGGGATCCATCCGGTCGCAATCAAAGCGGCAGACACCGAAACCAATGCAAAAAAGACGGCCCAAACAATATAACGAAACTTAAGACAAAACCCCAAAAATGGCGTGTAAATCGCCTTCACAAATCGCTCCAACCCGCCCGCGATGGCTCCTTGCAGACGAAAAATCAAATTGCGACTTGGATTCTTGGAATGCGGCTTTAGCAGGGCCAAATGCGCCGGCAAAACAAGCTTGGATTGTAAGAGAGAAAACAAAAGAACCGGAATTACAACCAAAGGAATATTGGGCCAAATTTTCCCGCTGACGCCGCTCAACCCGAGCATGGGTGTGAACGCAGTGACGGTCGTCAATATCCCAAAAATCACGACTACCCCGACTTCATGGGTCCCTTTCCAACTGGCCTCACGGGGATGTTCACCAGCCTGGATCCGCGTATAGACATTCTCGCCCACAACGATCGCATCATCCACCACGATCCCGAGGACCAGAATAAAGGCAAAAGCCGAGATCATATTCATGGAAATCCCCAAATCAGGCATCAACCAAAGCCCACCCGCGAAAGAGATCGGAATCCCCAGGGCCACCAAAAAAGCCAGACTAGGCCGGAGAAAAAGCGCAAGTACGATAAGAACTAGAATCAAGCCCATTCCAATATTGCTCTTCAGTAAGTCCAAGCGCCCCTCAAGGATGACACTTTGATCATTCCATACTGAAATCTCCAAGCCTTCCGGTTTCTCAACTGTCGCGACGTATTCCTTCACCAATCGCGCAATCTCTAGAGTATCTTGATCTGCAATTCGAAAAATATGTAAAACCACGGTCTTACGGCCATTGAAAGTCGAAACCAATTCGGTATCCTCGAATCCATCAATCACTTCTGCAATCTGATAAAGTTTTAGATCAGAGCCATCAGGCAATGACTTCACGACAATGTTTTGAAATTCCGCCCCCAGATACCGGCGTCCAACCGCCCGGACGATCACCTCCCCCGAACCAGTTTTCACCGAACCACTCGGAAGATCCAGCGAGGCACTCCGCACGGCGGTCGCCACCTGCTGCAAAGTCAGATTATATTTCCTCAGCACATCCTCTGAAACCTCAATGGAAATCTCGTAGGGCCTCACCGAGGCCAACTCCACCTTTTTGATGGTCTGCTGCCCCTTCAAAAACCTCTGAATGACCCGCCCGGGATCGTCCAACAAAGCTACCATTTTTTCTTTCTTGTCTTGAGGCTGGGGAGGCACGTGATTCAAAAGCCCATCACGAATTTTCTCTGCATACTCGCGCAGACTGGCGTCGTCGGTTTCCGCAGAAATCGCCAAACTAATGATCTGCCGATTCACCACAATTTCTTCAAAAACCGGCTCTTCGGTCTCCTCGGCAAGATTATCAATTCCATCGACCTTGGTCTGAACGTCATTCATGACGTCCCGGGTATCAAAACCTGTTTCAACCTCTACCGTGACACTCCCGACATTTCGCGAAGCGGTCGATCTAACCTTCTTAATCCCGTCAACATCAGCGATCGCCTCTTCGATCGGTATGATCACCCCGCTGGCGACCTCCTCGGGCGTGGCATTCGGGTAGGGAACACTCACAACCACCCCATCAAAGGCGATCTCCGGAAAAACCTCTTTCCTGAGTTGGAACCAAGCCGTGAATCCTGCGATCAAGACAGCCCCCATCAGAAAATTCGCGGCGACATGATTGCCGCTAAACCATTTGATAATTTTCTCCATGGACTACCTAAGTTCTGATTTCTCTGCTGTGGCTTCGACCAAACTCATCCCCTCCACCGGAACCTCGAGTTTGGTCACAATTGCCTTATCTCCATCCACGACTCCTGCAGTTGCATAGACGAAATCTTCGTCACTGTGGCCGATTTTGAGCGTGCGGTACTCCAGTTGGTTTTCTTTATTGAGCACTCCCACTCGATCCCGCCCCTGGATTGCCAATCGGGGAACCGGCACCACATTCGGCAGAACCGACCCACCCACCTTTGCGGTCAAAAATTGGCCGGTTGCAGGAAGTCTTAAATTTGATGACGCCTCCTCATTCGCCATAACCTGAACTAAAAGATAAGCGGAAACCGTGGCTTGATCCACCTCGCCAAGACTCCACATCACTTCGCCCTCCCACTCGAAGGTCCGGCCTCCAATTTCTGACCAAAGCTTAATCTCGGGGTCTTCAGGAATCTGCGCATAATCATCAAGTGAGAAGGGAAGCCTCACCATCAGTCTTTCATGATCATAGATTCTCCCCAACTGAGTCCCGGGGGCAACCGTAGCTCCGACGTTCAAGGAAACCTGGCGCATACGCCCTTTGAAAGGCGCACGAATCTCGGTCCGCTTCAGATCCTTCTTCGCCTGCGCCAAAGCTGCTTCAGCCGCCTCTACTTTCGCCTCGGCACTTCTTAGAAAAGGTCCACGCAGGACAAGATCCGACGCTTCTTTCCCTCCTCCTATTTTTTCCCAATCTCTGGCTGCCTGCGTTGCTCTTGCCCGCTCCTGAACGAGGTTCAACTCAGCGTCCGCCGCTGCTGATTTCGCTTGCGCCACTGCCGTCTCGAAGTTCAGGCGATCAATCTGCGCGACCACTTCCCCGGCCTCAAAGGTCATACCAACTTCAAATTGCGGATGCACCTCTACGATCCGCCCCGGCACTTCAGCTGATAAAATTGTCTCACGACGAGTCGTCACCACGCCTTCGCTAAAGAGAGCAAACTCTAGGTCCGACTTTCGGAGCACCTCTACTTCGACTACTGGTAATTTCTCCTCCCTCTCCTTCTTCTCAGCTTCCGGCTTATTGGCCTCTAGAAACTTTTTAATTCCGACATTCGCTCCAAGGATGATCGCAATTGCGACGACTGAAATGATAACAGTTTTCATAATAAATTATTTTCGAGGGCAATAATCTCCGCCGAGTGCGAGGTGAAGGGTGATCCGGTTGTCGAGGCGGAGCCTTTTAAGAGTGGTTTTTTGGGAAGCGAGGGTGATCCTGTTCCCTTGTGCGGTGATCAAGGTGAGCGCGTCCCCCACTCCACTTGAATACTCGCTGGCTGCGGCATCGCTGGCCTCTTCAGCCGAACGAAGGGCCTTTTCAATGGCGCGCTCGCGGGCTACGAGAAATTTCTCCGCCACCATGGCTTGCTCTACTTCCCCAAAGGCTTTCAGCACGGTGCTTTGAAGCTTGGCAAGATTCGAGCGATCGTCTCCTTCGATTCTCGCCTTCTCGCTTCGCAACTGCCCACCGGCCCAGATCGGCTGGGTTAAGCCACCGGCCAGCGACCAGACCCCGAAATCAGAGTTAAACACGTTTCTCATCGTATCGGTGGTTGTTCCGGCACTCCCGGTGATGGCAAAACTGGGGTAAAAGGCACGCTTCGCTTGCTTCACCAGACTTCCACTTGAAGCGAAACGACGTTCGGCCTCCAGGATATCGGGACGTCGCAAAAGGAGCTCGGATGGTAATCCCGATGGAGGCATGGCAGGAACATCGGGCAGAGAATTCGCTGCCTGCAACAGCCCCTTCGGATAGCGCCCCATCAGAAGTTCCAACTGCCTGATCGCTTGCTCCCGCTCACCTTTTCGCTGGGCAATCAAGGCTTCGTTGGTCGCGATTTCACTCTCCGCCAGCCGAACTTCGGCAGCAGACCCACCCTCGGCCGCAAGAGCGTTGTTGTAGCGATCTAATACGATATCTTTCGTAGCTACGAGCAGTTCCTGGGTTTCCGTCGCCAGAGAAATCTGCTCGTTCGCTTCCGCCAGCGCCAACCAAGCTCTCATGACTTGTGCTGCGAGAGAAGCTCGCGCGGCGCGGTAGGCATTCCCCTCTGCCTGGGCATCCGCAATAAGCGCTGCTTGGCCCGCTCTCCGGAAACCCCAAATATCAGGTTCCCAGGAAACCGTCATATTCGCACCAAAGTTGTTGAAGTTTGCGGAAGGAATCCCACTACCTCCGCCACCAAGCGGGATCCCGATGAAAAGCTGTTTCTGGCGGGCGGCGGTGAGGCCTGCTGAAACCTGGGGTCTCATAGCGGCTCCAGCGGTTTCCGCAGAAGCAATGGCGCGGTTGACCCGCTCGGCAGCCATCCGCATGTCGGGATTGCGGCGAAACGCTTCGCCCACCAATGCCTCGGCCCGCGATCCTCCGAGGCGCCCGACCCAATTGGTATCAATCCCGGCTCTTGCCTCGGGAGTCGCGGACCACCGCACAGGCGCGTCCTTTTTTACCGCATCCATTCGTGAATCGGGAACAGTGGCCGAGCACCCGGCTAGCACAGCCGCTATTATTGGGAAAATTTTTTTCATTGTCTAAAACCTGCTTCGCAGAAGTCGATGACCCGCTTCAACGTGACCGGGAGTTTTTCATCGCCGACTTTCCCAGCACTTATTTTTTTGAGGAGATCCCCGTGGGTCAACGTGTTGGCGAGAACCCCGAAGGAAAAATGAATTCGCCAAAACACCTCATCAGCGGACAGACCGGGACACGCCTCCATGAAAGCCGGAACATAACGGGAAGCCACTTCTCGAAATTGCCCCATCACCTCCTCCGGAAACTCATAGGGACGATCACCCACTACACGCCCCATTAGTTTCACAAAGAGCTTCTCGCTAAGCGGGCTGTTTTGGATTTGCGAACAGAGCGGTTCAAAAAATGCCACAATTAGCTCACGAACTGTTGCTTCTCCCCGATCCTCCAGATCCTCGATCCGCCGCAAACGCTCGTCATTCACCGGCTTTGCCATGCGGGCCACTACGGCGTCGATCAATCCTTCCCGCGATCCAAAGTGATATTTGACCGAGGCCACATTCGCCTTTGCCAACTTGGTGATCTCACGAACCGAAACCACTTCGAACCCTTTTTCCGCAAACAAAGTCGAGGCCGCTTCCATTAAGGCCACCTTCGTCCCGTTCGCTTTGTCTGTGCTCACCATCGATTTCAAACAACTGTTTAAATCGATTTTTCGATAATTCAAACGAATGTTTAAATTATTTTCACCTTCTAAAGCTGATCACGAATTCCCATTTGTCAAATTTGCTCAAGCGAGACTTCCTTTCCCTCTTCCACAGAGAGAGACTCTCCCGTGCATGAGCTCCACCAAAAAGACTGTCTGGAAGGAATGAGAGGGCTTGAGCCCGGCTGCGTAGATCTCGTCGTGACCTCCCCACCCTATAATCTCGGGATCAACTACAGCACCTACCGCGATAATTTGAAACGCGATGACTTCATCGGGTGGTGTCAGGATTGGGCGTCCGAGATCCATCGCGTCATGGCTGATGAGGCTTCTTTTTTCCTCAATGTCGGAGCTGCGCCCAAGGACCCGCTTATGCCTCACCAACTCCTGCTCGCCCTGACCCAGGAGAATCCCAACTTTGTTCTCCAGAATTCTTTTCACTGGATCAAATCGATCAGCATCGAAACCCGCCAAGGCGAAACCATTTCCGCCGGCCACTTCAAACCGATCAACTCCAAGCGCTTCGTCAACGACTGCCACGAATACGTCTTTCACCTCACCAAAACCGGCGACGTCCCGCTCGAACGCCGTGCCGCCGGAGTCGAGTATGCCGACAAGTCAAACATCGCCCGCTGGGGCCACACCGGAGGCGAGGACAAACGCTGCCGCGGAAACAATTGGTTCATCCCCTACGATACCATTCAATCCCGCAGCAAAGAACGCCCCCACCCCGCGACCTTTCCGGTCGCCCTCGTCGAGCAATGCATCCGCATTCACGGGCTCGAACGAACCCACCACCTCCTCGACCCCTTCACCGGAATCGGCACCTCCGCCGTCGCCGCCCAGCGAATGAAGATCAAAAAATTCACTGGCTTCGACATCGATCGCGATTACCTCGACACTGCCCGCGAAAGACTGGCCATTGACGCCGCCGAAAGTTCGCAACAACTTCTCTAAATCTGATGCAAGACCCCGTCCCCGAACCCGTCCAGGAATTCACCAAAGTCGAATCCATCTTCGTCCGCCATCGCAACTGCCTGATGGTTCGCGCCGAATTCATACCCATTTTCACCGACTACTACCTCCATCTCATGGACATCGGGGAACGCCACCCCGAAAACCTCGACACCACGCTCAAAGATCTCGTCGCAGTCCTCACCCTGCATCTGACGGCGAGACCTTGGGCCGAAACCATAGCCTGGACCGCAAACCTCCGCGCACCACGCGTCAATTTCTTCGCCACCGGCTCCTCGGTTCACGAATACATCACCGGACGACTTTTCACCGAAGACGTTCGCGAACCCGATCGCAATTTCCTCTACTCCCAAACCACCACCGTGGGTAAAGAGCCACGAACCTCGACCATCGAGGTCGATACCTCGGACCCGCTGGAGTGGCTCCAGCACTTTTACGACCAGTCCGAACAACGCCCCGGACGCGCCTTCCGCCTGCCAAACGATACCTACGTCCTGGTCGCGGCCCAGCCCGACTTCGACGAGGAGTGGTTCGAAGGACTCGATGCCGAACAAGTCGCCAAGATCATCGACGACGAACAAACCAAGATTCTGGAAACACGGAAATTTAAATTTTCCTGCGGATGCTCGCTCGAGAGAATCCTACCCACCCTCAGCGCCTGGAAGGATAAGCCCGAAGAACTCTTCGGCAATGACGCCAATCTCGCTCTCCAGTGCCCGCGCTGCGCTAAAAAATACTTAGTTACCCGGGACGATCTCGGCAGGGATTCAGAGTAAAAAGACCAAGATTGGGGTTATCGTTGAAAAAAACTTGACCAAACCCTCTCTGTCACGAAGAAACACCGCCTCGCAGGAGACTCCTGCTTGACCTATAATAGGTGGGGTGTGTCCAAAGCATCTCAATTTCCACGTTCCCCGTCATGGCAAAAAAGAAAACCACCGCTAAGAAGGCAGCCAAAAAGGCTCCAGCAAAAAAAGCTGCCAAGAAAGCTCCCGCCAAGAAAGCAGCGAAAAAAGCCGCCAAGAAAGCTCCTGCTAAAAAAGCCGCCAAGAAAGCTCCTGCTAAAAAAGCCCCCGCCAAGAAGGCTGCTAAGAAAGCGGCCAAGAAAGCCCCAGCGAAAAAAGCTCCCGCCAAAAAGACTCCGGCAAAAAAGGCAGCCAAGAAGACGGCTGCCAAGAAAGAGCCCACTGCCGCTGCGCCGGCTGCCGAGGCCAAGTCTGGCAAGAAGCCCAAAAACCGCATCGACACTCCCGAGATCCGCGAAAAGATCCGGGAACTGATCAAACTCGCCAAGGAGCAGGAATATCTCACTTACGATGATATTCACGAGATCCTACCCAACAACCTTATCGAGGAAGAGGACATCAAAGCCATCCTCGATCGACTCCGCCAGATGGAGTTCGAAATCATCGACGCCTCAGAAGTCGACCGCTTTAAAGACAAGAAAAAGGGTGATCTCGATTCCGAGGAAGACACCAAGGACCAAAAACTCGACATCCTCGACGACCCCGTCCGGATGTATCTCAAGCAAATGGGCCAGGTCCCCCTCCTCACCCGCGAGCAGGAAGTTGAAATTTCCAAGCGCATCGAGGACGCCGAGATCGAGGTCCAAAAATACCTTCACCTCTTCGGCTTCACCGCCAGCGGATATCTCGCCCTCGCCGACAAACTGATGCGAGGCAAGGAGCGTTTCGACCGCGTCATCCTCGATAAGAAGATCGAGAGCCGCGAGCGCTACATGAAGGCCCTCCCCAAGCTTTGCGATCAGGTTCGCACCACTCACGAGGAAACCACCGCCATCATCAAAAAGCTCTCCGCCAAGGCACCCCGCGGCAAAAAGAAGCTCGAGACCACCCTCGCCAAGAACCTTCAAACGATCGCCCGCCTTTACAGCCGCTTTTACTTCAAACAGAAAGTCATCGAAGACTTCTGTGACGTTGTCGCCGAATACCAGGAGAAAATCTGGAAATACTCACGCAAGAAAAGCGCCGAAGCCGAGACCGCCATTAAAGAGCTCTCGCTTGAATCCTGGCACAACGTTGAGCAGTTCGAGGAGACCAACAAGAGTCTCCGCCTCTGGATACGCAAAGCCCTCAAGGCCAAGACCGAAATGGTCGAAGCCAACCTTCGCCTCGTCATTTCCATCGCCAAGAAATACACCAACCGCGGACTCTCCTTCCTCGACCTGATTCAGGAAGGAAACATGGGCCTCATGAAGGCGGTTGAGAAATTCGAGTATCGTCGCGGATACAAATTCTCAACCTACGCCACATGGTGGATTCGTCAGGCCATCACCCGTTCCATCGCCGATCAGGCCCGGACCATTCGTATTCCGGTCCACATGATCGAGACGATCAACAAGCTCATGCGCGTCCAGAAACAGCTCGTGCAGGAATATGGCCGCGAACCAACTCCCGACGAAATCGCCGAGGAAATTCACCTCCCCGTCGAACGTGTCCGCGCCGTTCTGAAGATGGCCCAACAGCCAATCTCACTCCAGGCGCCCGTTGGCGATTCCGACGACACCTCCTTCGGTGACTTCATTGAGGATAAATCGGCCGAAAACCCGATGGAGGAAGCTGGCTTCGCCATGCTGAAGGACAAGATTATTGAAGTCCTCGACACCCTGACCGAGCGCGAGCGCGAAGTTCTCGAACAACGCTTCGGCCTCAAGGACGGCTACTCCCGCACTCTTGAAGAAGTGGGACGCCAATTCCAGGTCACCCGTGAGCGGATTCGTCAGATCGAAGCCAAGGCTCTCCGCAAGATGCGTCACCCGACCCGTATCCGTAAGCTGGAAGGCTTTATCGAATTGCCAATGTAAGCAAATTTTCAAAAGCCCGCCGGTTGAAAAACGGCGGGCTTTTTTGAAGTAAATATTTCCAGATGCAGCACAATCAATTCGAACACGCCGTTTCCTCCATTCTGGAGAAGGAAAAGCGTTTTCAGCCTGGGGCGTATTTCCTCGTTAGGGAAACTCTCGATTTCACCGTCGACCGTCTGGCCAAAGATGCCGGCAACGAAAAACGGCACGTCAGCGGCCACGAACTTCTCCTCGGTTTTCGCGATTACGTCTTGCAGGAATACGGCCCAATGGGAGCCACCCTGCTCGAAGACTGGGGCATCACCCAATGCCGCCATGTTGGCGAAATCGTCTTCCTCTTCATCGAGCACGGAGTGTTCGGAAAACAGGACTCCGATAAACTGGAAGACTTTGACGAAGCTTACGATTTCGAAGAAGCCTTCAAGGTACCCTTCCTCGTCTAGGCCGAATCGTAGCACAGGCTTCCCCCCCGCACTACTTCCCCTTCCAATCCCGCCAGAGCCACTTCATCATCTCCGGCAGCTTCGCTCCCGCCGCCTTGGAACCATGGAAACACTTTCCATAGTGGAAATGATAATCGTAGCCCGAATACTTTAAGGCCGCCGCCATCTGCTTGTTCGCAAGCGGCCAGTTTCCATATTTGTTATCGAGATCGTTCTCGCCCGCGAGAAGGTAGGCTCGGATCGGCTTCTTCTCGGTCTTGCGAACCATCGGTGGATAGTTATGCCCACCGCGAATATCGACAAAAGTCCCCACCCAGATCAACGCCTTCCGGAACGACTCCGGCTTCTCCCAGCAAACCGTCCAGGCACAAATCCCGCCCGACGAACCGCCTGCAATTCCACGCATCTCCGGATCATCGCTAAGCTTGTAGCTCTTTTCAACTTCAGGGAGGATTTCCTCCAACAAAAAGCGGGCATAGGTATCGCCCAGCGAATCATATTCGACACTGCGGTTTCTCGGTTTCTCCTTCGGACCCTGTTTTTGAAAGCGTCCCGGATTGATAAAAACCCCGATCGTCACCGGCATCTCACCGCTTGCGATCAGATTATCCATCACCGTCGTCGCGCGCAGATTCCCCTCCGGATCGGCATGCCGAAGCCCGTCTTGAAAAACCATCAGCGCTGCTGGCTTGGACTCGTCATACTGTGCCGGAACATAGACCAAATACTCGCGCTCTGTCCCCGGATAAATCTTGCTCTTATTCCAGGTATGCTTGGTCACCCTTCCCTGCGGCACCTTTTGTACCAGCGAATCCTTGGAATACTCGTAGCTCTCGACCTTCGCCGTTCCCTTTTCCAGAACTTTCTCGTCCCCATCACGAATCGACCACTCGATCGCCTGAAAGTTTTCAAACTCCTGCTGAAGCCTTCCCTTCTTCAAATCACCAATCCGCGCCCCGGTCTTCTCATTAAAAACCGAAACTGCCTTGGGATTGTCCGTCACCCAATGAACTGCCAGCCCCTTGGTCCAGCTTCTGGCAGACAACCACCCCATTCCACACAAGAAAATCAACAAGCATCGCTTCATCATTCGAGTCTGCCCTCTCTCCACCTAATCTGACGAGCAAAGAAACCAGCTCACGATTAGACTTCCAAACTCCACCCCTGCTTGCTCTTCTCCGAACCAACCATGACCCGCCAAAAAGCCATCGACCTGCTCGCCATGAGCCGCTTCGCCAATCTGCCCACCGTCTGGTCAAACGGACTTCTCGGCATCCTCGTCGGTTGGGCCGCCTTTCGAGATCAAGCCCATCTCTGCCCGACCTGCCTGACCCTGATCGGAGTCGCTCTTTCCTGCCTCTATCTCGGAGGTTGTTTTTTTAACGACTGGCACGACCTCGACTTCGATACCAAAACCCGTCCCGACCGCCCCATCCCATCCGGTCGCTGGCCCCGCCAAACCATTCTCATTTTCTCTATCCTTTTGATGGGCGGAGGGCTCGCACTGAGCACCTTCGTCAGCCTTCCCGCCGGGCTCTTCGCGCTTGGCATCGTCATCTGCATTCTTGCCTACACCAAGTGGCACAAGATCCACCCCGCCAGCTTCTTCTTCATGGCCGGAGCGCGCGCTCTCATCTACCCGACCGCCGCTTTCTCACTCCTCTCGTGGGATCAATTCACGCAATCCGGAAACCAAATTACCGCCCTCTTGGTTCTTCTCGGTCTCGGCCTCGGCGGCTACATTCTTGGCATCTCCCTCACCGCCCGTGCCGAGACCTCAAAAGATCCCATCAGCGATGCTCGCAAGACCTTACCTATTCTTTGCCTCTGCGCTCCCGTTTTTTTATTCTCCGGCCCACTCCTCCTCACCAACAACGGCAACGTCCTTCCTCCACTCGTCCTTTTTATCGCGGTGCTCGCCTTCATCGTGAGACGGCTCCGCTCCAACCACGACGTCGGCTCCTTCGTCTCACGCACTCTTGCAGCCATTCCTCTTGTGGATTACCTTCTCGTCTTCGTCCTGACTCCACCCGCCTTTTGGGTCATCTGCCCTCTCCTCGCCCTCGCCGCCCTCGGACTTCAAAAAATTGCCCCTGCCACGTAGAGAAAAATAATGATCCTCGCCATCGAATCCTCCTGCGACGAAACCGCGGTCGCCATCATTCGCCGTGAGGGAACAACTCCCGAGCTTCTCACCTCGCTCATTTCTTCCCAAATCGAAATCCATCGCGAATACGGCGGCGTCGTCCCCGAAGTCGCCTGCCGCAATCACGCCCAGCGCATTCGTCCCCTCGTACAAAAAGCGCTCGATGCCGCCGGAGTCGCCCTCGATGACATCACCGCCTTCGCCGCCACCCGCGGCCCCGGCCTCGCCTCCTCCCTTCTCGTCGGCCTCGCTTATGCCAAAGGCCTCGCCGCCGCTTCCGGAAAACCCTTCTTCGGCATCAACCACATGGAAGGTCATCTCCTTTCACCTTTCCTCGAAGAAGGAGCAATCCCACCTCACCTCGGCCTCATCGTTTCCGGCGGCCATACCATGCTCATCGATGTGCAGGGTCACGGAAAATACCAACTCATTGGTCGCACCATCGATGACGCCGCCGGCGAAGCCTTCGACAAGGTCGGCCGCATGCTCAAGCTTCCCTATCCCGGCGGTCCTGAAATCGAAAAGCATGCCCGCGAAGGCAACCCAAAAGCCTTTGCCTTTCCCCGAGCCCACCTCAAAGACGCCCCCTTTAATTTCTCTTTCTCGGGCCTAAAAACCGCCGTCCTCTATCAGCTTCAAAAGCTCGACGATCCCCAGGCTCACCTCGCCGATATCTGCGCCTCCTTCCAAGCCGCAGTCATCGACACCCTCGTCAAAAAAACGATCAAAACCGCCCGCGAGTCCGGCCACCATTTAATCACCCTTTCCGGCGGTGTCGCCTGCAACCGCACCCTGCAGGAAGCCCTCTCCATCGCTGCTAAAAACAACGGCATGAAAGTGCAACCCACTCCTCCCGCGCTCACAACCGACAACGCAGGCATGATCGCTTTCGCCGCCCTCCTCGCCTCCGAAAACCGGCCCCCCGACCCTCTCGAAATCGGCATTGACCCCAATCTCGCGCTCGCAGCAATCCCCACGTAGCCGAAAGCTCCCACTTTCGGAACCACCCTAGTAAGAAGCCGAAAGCAGGAGCTTTCGGCTACCTCCTTCCCCATGATTACCCCAAAAACCATCGCCCGCTTCCTCGTTGGCAAACGCGATGCCATTGAGAAAATCGCATCTTCGAAAAGCGCCTTCTTCCTCGCAGCCCTTTTCATCGTCTCCGCCGGTCTTGCCCGAAACTACGACCACCACATCCTGGTCCGGGAGCCCCTCTGGATCTTCGGCCCCTTTGCGATGACCTTTTTCTCATCTTTCTTCATCTTCTCCTTTGTCAAATCCTTGGGTGGGCTGAATCAAGGCGCTCTTAAAAGCATCCCTACTCCTTCCTCAAACTACTTCCCCTTTCTTCGCTGCTTCGCCATGACCGCACCGTTGGCCTGGCTTTACGGCATCCCGGTCGAACAATTCACGACCGCCCTGGTCGCCACCCAGTTCAACTTCGCCGTCCTCCTCATCGTCTCCTTCTGGCGACTCATCTTAATGATGCGGGTCATTATCGTTCTCTTCAACTTCACCCCGCTGAGAGCCTTCTGCCTCATCAGCATCCCGGCTTCGATCGAGATGTTCTTCGCCACTTTTATCAAGTCAGTCAGCATCGTCGGCATCATGGGCGGGATGAAACTCACCACTGCCGAAAGCTTTCTCTACAAAGCCACCCAAGCTGTCACCGCAGGCTCCTTCTTTCTTTTCATCGCAGCCTGCCTTCTCATCTTCTTCTCCAAGCGCGGCGAGATTCGGAAATACCCACCAGTGGAGAATCCACCTAAAATCTCTCGCCCCACCTGGATCGTCGCCGTCACCATCATCGCACTCTGGCTTGTCGCTTCAACCCAACCTCAAAAGCGACTTCGAAATCTCACGAAGTTCCAAAACCTGATCGAAGAACGGCAATACCAAGAAGCCCAAGTCTTCACCGAGTCAATCGACAAGACAGATTTCCCACCTCATCGCCGCCTCCTGAGCAAATATGCATTTTATGGCACTCCCTTGGCAGTCAGAGTTCTCGTTCATCACAACACCTGGCCAGATTGGATCCGTGACGAATTGGAAGAACACGTGCGAATTTGGCTCGAAGATCTTCATCCAAAAGTAAAAGAAGATTGGATTACTACTATTCTCGAGAGATATCACGAAGCTCCCTACGTTCATGAGTTCGTGGAAAAATTCGCGCCCGAATATGAACCAACGAACCCTCCAGAGAATGAGCATTCCAAAGATCAACCAGAGTGATCTTCGACCATTCTTTTATCAATACCCGCCAACCAAAGCTCCATGATAAAACCCGAACATGGAAACAGAACTTCTCGCCCTCAAGCTCGGCTGGATCGGCATGCTTCTCGGAGTCATCAGTGGGGCCATCATGGGACTCCTCTTCCACCGTGAGAATTGGCTCGGCGGATACGCTGCTCATGCCCGCCGCTTCGTGAGACTCGGGCACATTTCTTTCTTCGGAATTGGACTCATCACTCTCTTTTACGGACTCTCCATCGGCCCCATGGGCGTTGCTTCCGACCACGCCCGCATCGGTGTCATCGGACTCTCCATCGCGCTCTTTGGTATGCCCTCCGTCTGCGGCCTCACCGCCTGGAAAAAGCCCTTCCGCCACCTCTTCTTCATTCCGGTTCTCGGTGCCGCCACCGGAATTTGCGTCATCCTTTTCTTCTCAAATTAAGTCATGAAAATCGGACTCATTGCCATCAGCGGACTCCGGGTTTGCGATGCTGAAATCCTGGCCAAAGGACTCAGCTTCCCCAGCCTCAGCGGACGCGCCAAAGAGATCGAGGCCCTTCCCTCACTCGGCCTCCTCACCCTCGCTGGAATGACGCCCGATGAAATCGAGGTGGAATACCTCGAAGTTCGCGACGTCGATCAGGACAACCTTCCCACTCACTTCGACGCCGTCGCGCTTTCAACTCTCACCGCCACCGCCAAGGAAGCCTACCGCCTCGCCGCCCGCTTTCGCGAGATCGGCACCACCGTCATCCTCGGCGGCCTCCACGCCACTCTCAATCCGCTCGAAGCGCAAAAGCACGTCGATTGCCTCGCCATTGGTGAAGGCGAAGTGATTTGGCCGCAGATGATGGCCGACCTCCTTTCCAACAACTTGCAAGCAACCTACAACGCCAAAGCAATCGGCCCCTTCGATTTCTCAAAATCACCCATCCCCCGCTTCGAACTCCTTAACCCCGACCGCTACCCGCGCTTCACCGTGCAGAGCCAACGCGGATGCCCGCTTTCCTGCGAATTCTGCGCCGCCTCGATGCGACTCTCGCCCAAGTTCCGCGTCAAACCGGTCGAGCGGGTCATCGCCGAAATCCGCCTGCTTAAGGAACTCTACCAACGCCCCTTCATCGAGTTCGCCGACGATAACACCTTCGCCGACAAGCGACACGGCAAGGCACTCATGAAGGCTCTCGCCAAGGAACAAGTCCGTTGGTTCACCGAAACCGATCTCTCCGTGACCAACGATGAAGACCTCATCAAAATGATGCGTGACGCCGGCTGCCAGCAAATCCTCATCGGCTTCGAGAGCCCCACCTTCGCCACCATGGATGGAGTTGAAAAGAAATCCAACTGGAAGGCCCGCCGCACTGATCAATACCTGCGTGCGGTCGAAACGATTCAGAAACACGGTGTCACCGTGAACGGCTGCTTCATCTTCGGCATGGATGGCGATGGCCCCGAGAGCTTCAGCAACGTCCTCGACTTCGTCGAAAAGAGCGGACTTTACGACGTCCAAATGACCTACCTCACCCCCTTCCCGGGCACCCCGCTGCATCAACGCCTGACCGAAGAAGGCCGCATCCTCGCTCAAGACGCTTCCGAAACCTGCACCCTCTTCGACATCAACTTCCAGCCCGACTCCATGTCCGTCGAAGAACTCCGCACCGGCTACATGAACCTCCTCACCAAAATCTACGACGAGGAATTCGTAGCCGAACGCTACCGCAGCTTCCGACGCCATCTCCGCAAAAATGTCAAAGAACGCCAACAAAGACGGGCACGTGAGAGAAGCTCCAGTCATTAGGCGTTTCCTCTAAATGAGAATTCTTTTCCTTCTCGCAGCCCTCATCCTCTCCCCACTTTCCAGGGCCTCCAACGCTGATTTTTCATTTATTCATCAGCCTGCAAATCTGGTCTCGGAATCGCTCCCTGGATGTGTCCCCCTCACTCAATCGCTGATCTACAACAACTATGGTTACGGAATCCACAGCAAAATTTCAGCGCCACTCCCCTTTCTAAACGGCGCCATTGAATGGGACAAAGGCATAGAGACCAACCACAACCTTGCTTCAGTTTTCGGCATCTTGGTTCGACCAATCGATGGGACAAACGTCCCCGGATCTCCTGTCGAAATTCACATCAAGGACTGGCCCGCTCCAGCCTACAGTCCACACACCAAGCCCGAGGTTTTGGCCGCGACCATTCACTGTTTCCTTCTATCTTGTTATGCAAGTCCTGATCGCCCGCTGGACCTGCGAATCGTAACCGAAAACAAGAGTGACGATGCTTGGGCCAAACCCTTCGAAAAAAATTATGTTACGAGACCAGGGAAAGACAACAAGCCCATCACTCCAACTCCCGTCGGAGAGAGTTTTTTGAAAACCGACCAGTTTGGAACGCGTCACGTGATCTTTCCCAAGAAGAACCCTCTACATCTCACCCCCAAAAAGAAGCCTCTGATCATCCCGGTCACAACCGGGAGCTTTGTCCAAGACGCCCAACCTCTCCACCTGATACCCATCTGGATGGGCAATTCGATAGGAGTTTTCAAAAACCTATCGATGCCTCACAGTCACTTTTACAACGTGTTCCCTGGTTATCAGTTCTCACTTGAGCTCAATCCCCTCCTTGGACACCAAAAGGCAATTTCAATCGGCGCCTCCATCAAGGCAGACGTTGTTGAAGGCTGGTTTAATATCGCCAATCAAAGCGCAGTCGAATTGGGGAGTGCTCTTGCGGCGGCAGCTATCAACGCCAAACTTCACCACGGCAAGCCTTTAAAAATCACCGTGAGAGCTGATGCCGGATCAAGAACCATGGCCAAACTCTTGAAAACTCCCGACTGGAAACCCATTGAAACTCGCCACGGGGAAATCGTCTCCACTCTCCTTGAGTATGACCCCGTAAGACGCACCCTTTCAAAGGGAACCCTGCCCGGTGGAATCACGATCAAGTCGTATCCAGAGGGAGCTCTTTACTTTGGCCACCAGGAAAAATAAAAATCCCCCTTGGTCAATCACCCCACGGCTACCGCCCACCCAATCAGTCCAACAATCAGGACAATCATCACAATCCCAAAGGCATCAATTCGTTTATTTTGAGAAAATCCCGTGGGCAGAACGAGACAGGCCAACAAAACAAACATCGATACAATGGGTATCAACATGAGAAGACAAAATGCTGAGTGGTAGCCCATATTCTCAAGTCGTTTTGCGAAAGGGTACAACCAGAGCAGAATCGTCACCCCTATCAGGAGAATGATTCCGGTGAGGCCGCCTCGAGCCGCCACTGCTGCGAAAGCGACTGGCAGGACCAGCAGCGCAAATAGCAAAACGACGAAGATTCCCCGTCCGATTCCGGTATGAAAGACTGGCACCGCAACTTGAGGTGCCAAAGCACCGCTCACCGGAGCGGCATAGGGATTGAGCGGTTGATTGGGATCCACCACTGGACTTGTGACTGGAATCGAAGCCGGAGCCGAAGCTTGCGTAATGAGAGTCGGCCTTTTCGGGGCCACTTGAAGTGGCGCGGCAGCAGGAACCTCAAACTCGCCCTCGCATACAGAACATTGCAGGTCTTGGGACACACTCTGAAGTTCGACTTCAAAGTGCTGTTGGCAGTGAGGACATGAGATGGTCGCCATAGGTTTCGAGTGTTATCTGGGCCAAGCCGCGTGGATGTGGGTCGAGTGACCACGGTCTCCGGGCCCGAGCGTTTCCGTCGCACCGAGCTCACGGCAACGCTTCAAAAAGGTTCGCCAGTAGGGGTTCCCATAGCCCACTTTCTGTCCGTTGATCTGGTCGACATCAAAGGCGAGTCCGGCGTAGTGGCGGGAATTGCTACTATGCGAAGCACCCGCCAAAGCGGTGACACGGAAAGTATATCCCCGTTTTGCCAAATCACGCATGGCTCGGAGCATTCGCGAATCGAGCCAGACATAGCCCCCCGGAGCAGTACCATAAGAACTACGCTTGGCGGCATAACCTGCGGCAGACTGGTTGATATTATCGAGAGCCGAGGCTCCATCATAACGACCGCTGACCTGTCGAGGGAGCCAGCTAATCCTGGTGCAATTCTTCAACCAATGGGCCGCGCTGGAGGTATTTTTTCTGACGATTACCTCGGAAGGTGCCGAGCCACAACTTGAAAAGCCCAAAGCAAAGCAGGCCGCCACGGCGATCACCGGGAGGAAAAGAACGAAACGTTTCATTTCGGTTAGAATGCCCATTTTACCCTCGATGGCAATGCATCGATGCCTCTCTTGTTTTCCAGAGAAGTCACGGCTATAAATCCATGCGTAACCATGCGCCTGCGGAGACTCCTCAACCGAACAAAGCGTCTCGTATTTCGGGACCCGCTCGAAAGACGTCATGAACGAACAGCTGGAGCGCTTTCCCAGGTCTTTGCCTCATTCATTAATCATGATGGCCACGCTTCCCGCAGGGAGCTTGAAATCGTTTACGACTTTATCAGAAATGTCTTCCCCGACGTTGATCACGGAATCCTCGGGAAGTCGCTTGAATCGGCCGTTGCGCGGCCCCAACCGATTGACCCGGCCCTGAAGCACCTGAAAAAGAACCTGAGCGCGGAGCATCGCATTCCCTTCGCTCTGCAACTTTACTCCGTCATCAGAGCGGGCGGCGATGTCCCGGAGGAAAAAAAACGATTTTCCGAAGTGATGCAGGCCATCGGAAGCCGCAAGATCACCGAAGCGGTCCTGCAGGAACTCGGAACGGTCGACTCACCAAAAACGAGCCTGTTAACGCGGGTGGACTTTGGTTCGGGAGAATCATCAGATGTCCGCTTGAGCGATGACGACGATGCCCCGCGTTTTCGCTGTTATCAGGCGGGCGCACTAATCCTGATCCGTAACCTGCGAGATCAACCGCTCTGGGTCCGGGGCTATCAACTCGACTCAGACCGCCTCTTGCAAATCCGCCCTTCGGACGAAATCATTGCGGGTGGATGGCGACTAAACTACAACGACCTCGTCTTCTTCTTACAAGCCGAGGAAAAAGGTGTCCCTCCCGCTCTCTACCTCATGGAGGAAGACGAGGAGCTGACCTTGAGCCGAAGCAAATCGCGCCTGGCTTTGGCCAAAATTGCTTTCGGGCATCGCGCTCACTTTACCCCTCTCAAGAATGACAGTCTTGCCGGCAAATCGCGCAACCCGCTCGTCGCAGGCACCACTTATGAGTTCGATTACCACGACATTATTCACGTCGGAGAAAAAGAGCCTCTGCCCCTCGAGGCTCTGAGACGACTCACCCAACAAACCGGACAACGCTTCGTCCTTCCAGCAGGCCGCCGTCGAGTGCGCGTCTCCAACGACCCCAATCAGCTTTCCGGTGACAGCCTTCTGGTGACTCCCGGCCTCGCGGGCCGCTTTGTTCTGGAGTTGGAGTTCGATCCCAAGACCGGATTTGGAGAAATCGAGGTCATCGAATCGGCAGAAGCAATTCTTGTGAATGGCCAGGCGGTTAAAGAAGACCCCCTGCCGGATGGTTCGATGATTCGTCTGAGCAATCGACAGGCTCTTCGCTGCCGCTTTTCAGACAACATTCTTGATGAGGAACGGAATCTCGTTCGACACCTTGAAGTTGAGAATCTGAATCACCGCTTTTGGAAAGGCGGCAAAGCAATCGACAGTCTTTCCTTCCGACTCGAGCGCGGCCAGATGATGTGCATCATCGGGCCCAGCGGGAGTGGTAAAAGCACCTTGCTCGAAATTCTGGCCGGCCAACGAAAGCCAAAAAGCGGGCAGGTAAAACTGAACGGCATCTCACTTTACGACCGCCCCAAGCGACTTGCCCCGTTGATTTCCTTCATGCCACAGGAAGATGCGCTGACCGAGCAGCTCACTGTTTTTGAACACCTCGCTCATGCCGCAGCTATCCGTCGCCCCCATCTTTCAGTCGACTCGATCGACAAGCGCGTCAACTTTCTCATCGGAGAATTGGGACTGGAGAGAATCAGTCATCGGCGGGTCGGCAGCCCCGAATCCAAGAGTCTGAGCGGAGGAGAACGATCGCGATTAAATGCCGGACTAGACTTGATCGGTGGTGGCGAAATTTTTCTCTTTGATGAACCGATCTCAGGGCTTTCCTCGAAGGATGCCGAGAACGTCGTTGACGCCCTTCATGGGTTTGCGCAGGACAAAATTGTCGTCGCCTCGCTCCACCGCCCCAGTGAAAAAGTCCTGGAAGCTTTTGATACCGTCCTCCTTCTCGATCGCGGGGGCAAGATGGCTTACCTCGGGCCGCCGAAAGACCTCGTGGGCTACTTTGAACAAGCGGCTGAAGATCTTCAGATCCAGCGTCAGCCCGACATCACTCCCCAGGGAGCGGACTTTGTTTTCGATGTCCTCGAAAGCGCAATGCTCAAGCTCCACACGCCCGGCAAGACTCGTCGACGTTTCCCGCCCGAATTCTGGCAGGAACGATTTGAGAATCGACGGGTGATGGACCACCTCTCGCTCTCCCAATCGAATCCCAGCACCGGAGAAATGGATTTGCCCACTGCCGAGGACCAAGTGGCGGCCCCGGAACCTCCGGCCCACGGCCGACGGCAGAAGTGGATGATTTTCAAAACCCATCTGGCACGAGCCGCCAAATCAAAATTTCGACACCGGGGAACTTTCAATTCCATCTTACTGGAAGCACCCCTTCTCGCCGGATTGATTGGACTGACCCTGAGGGCTTCGCCCGATGGCAGCTACCAATTCCACTCGTCCCTTCACCTGCCTTCCTACCTCTTTCTTGCGGTGACCGTTGCGATGTTTTTTGGGCTTACAAATAGCGCGACCGAGGTGCTGCGAGACCGCCCGGTTTTGAGGCGGGAACGTAATTGCCGCCCCCACCCGATTCTTTATCTCGGCTCCAAGTTTCTGGTTCTGATTCTCACAGTGGCAGTCCAGTCCGCCGTCTTCATCGCGGTCGCAAACGAGGTCCTTGATCTTCATCACATGTTTTGGAATCACCTCGGGTGGATGATTCTCACTGGCTGTTGCGGAACCGCACTGGCGCTCATGATCTCGGTGATCTCACGTTCCGAACGCACTGCGCTGGGATCCATCCCCCTGATTCTCGTTCCGCAAATTCTTCTCGCCGGCGCGCTCATTCCCTTTACCGAAATGAACCGCGGACTCTTTGTCGGTGGTGATGAAGGTCGTGACAATGGCGGTGAGCCCGTTCCTTCCACCATCATGCCGCTTCGTTACGCCTTCGAGGGCAGTATCGTGAGTCAAGCCACCGCGAATCGCTTCGAGAAAACCCGACAGCCGATTCAAGACAGGATTGATCATCTCAAAGAGAAAAAGGAGTTGAGCACGGAAGAAGAAAAGGAACTCAAGGAAGCCGGAGATTCACTCAGAGTCCTCTTTGCCGCAGTCGCAGAAAACTCCGGCCAGGCCGATCAAATTCTACGAGATCCGCTCGACGAATTAAAACGACTTCAGGAGGAGGAAATGGCCGGGCTCGAACCCGATCTCGATCGCGACACTCGATCCGTTTCCCAATTCTTCGTAAACGAGCGGGTCGAGAATATGGTGGATCTTGCCGAAACCCTGCGCCTTGACGGCAGACGGAAGGATCAACCAAACATCTTTCTAGCCAAGGAAAAGCCGCTCTTTGGATTCAATCTGAGCACACAATGGTACTGCCGGATCTTTTTGATCTTCTTGACCATTACTTTCCTCCTTCCGGCCGCGAGCCTTCTGAATTACTCACTCACCCGACGTTGAGGAGCGAGAAAGGGCCGTCTCAAAACTCCGGCGAATCGTGACCAGCGCTTCGGACGCCAACGGCCGGGCCACCACGAGTCCGGCGATTGAGTGTCCCTCTTCAGATTTCAAAAGGAGGATTTCCATCATCCGATCCTTGGCAATTTCAACCTGAAGGAGCCCACCCGATCCTGCGGCGCCCTTACTAAGGGAAGCCAGCGAAAGCGACCGTGCGACTTTGATCAATTTCTCGCTCCCAATTTCGTCAAGCACAACCTTCCCTTTCGGATCACAGAGAAAGGCCGCTTGGATGGGGGCCTGTTTCTTCAGCCAACCGGCAAAGGTGTCGAGAGCTTTGGGCAGCGAAGGCGGTACCGGAGGACTTTTTGGGGCCGGCTTCTGGGAGGAGGCAACTTTGAAGGGCGAAGCTTTTTGGGCCGGAGCGGTCGGAGCCACCCGCGATAGATCCTTGCGAAAAGGATCAGGTTGGGTCGGGGGGGGGGCCTCTTTGAAAACCGGAGGAGCAGGCTCGGGCTCCGAATCCGGTTGTGGCACCGGAGTGACCGGCTCGGCAACGATCTTGGTCGGTTTTTGTTCGACCCGGACCGCTTTCATCGGTGGAGCAGGAACGGCGACCGGAACTGGCACACTTTCAGGAGGCGCTGACTCATCATCAAATCCTTCGAAGCTCTTTCCAAAAACCGATTCGTGGGACGGCATCTGCGGCACCGGCGTTTTGGCAAGCAAACCCTCGGCGAGCGACCTGACTTCATCCGGGTCGAGCCACTGACTCAATACTTCATTCTCGCTCATGGCACTAGGTTGGAATTGGAGGACTGATGCGCTGCTCCAGCTCGAGGCGGAGTTTCTCAAAAATAGTCAAGGCCGCGGCCCCCTCTTCCATCACCCCAACCGGCAGTCCTCTCGCGCTGGCTTGCACATAAAGATCATTTCGAGGGATTTCGGTTTTCATTACCATTTCCTCTGGGAGTAATCCCCTGAGGGCATGGGCAGACTCCATACTTTCAGACAATTCTTTCTTAACCATGGTCAGGACCACTCCCAGCACCTGGAGGCTTGGGTTGACGGCGCGCATCCGGGTTAGTGCTTCCAGCATCTTGGGAACCGAACGGACGCCCAGCGGCTCGGATTGCTGGGGCACAATCACTCCGTTTGAGATCCCCAGAACATCCGCCGTGACGCCGAAAAGCCCCGCTGCGGTATCAAAAATACAGACATCATATTTCATCGCGCGGATTTGCGAAACGAACCCCTTGATGCGGTGAACGTTACCCGATACGGGGCCGCTCCCAAATTCGTAAGCACTGCTTTGGCCGGCCGCAACGAGACTAAAAGTGGGCAATCTGGTGGGCACAATGAGCTCCTCAACGTTCATGATCGGATTCTCGAGAAAATCATAGAAGCCCGAAAGGTGCCGCGATTGACGGGTTAGCGAAAGCCCAACCGACCCCTGGGGATCGGAATCGATAAGCAGAGTCTTTCGCCCACTGCGGGCAAAGGCATAGGCTAGGTTAATGGCGAGAGTCGTCTTTCCGACGCCTCCCTTTTGGCTGGTGATGGCTAGAGTGGTCACTGGAACAAATCTAAAATGAAATTCAGGAAATCTTTTCCTGAACGGCCTCGAGCAATGCAACCATTTAGAAGCTCCTTTGTCTGGTCATTTTCTTTCTATTTCTTACTTTCACGGGAACCACCCCCCACTAAGGCCGATTCGTCATGCGCTCTTGCTTTTCAATTTTACCTCTTCTGCTCTCGCTTTCCCTGGCATCTTGTTCGGATAAAAAATCCACCAAAAACGAAAACGACGACAAAGACTTTTTTGCAGGGGCCAAAATCACGAATATCGCAGACGATTTTAAAAATGAGATGGCGACAGGCGAGACCGACTTTCTTAGGAATCTTTCCACGCACAGTATCAATTGGCAAAAATGGGATCGCCGGATTCTTGAAAAAGCGAAGGAAGCGCAGCGCCCGATCTTTGCTCTCGTCTGCTCACCGCTGGGAGATTCCTCACGCGCCGTCGCAAGTGAGTTGAATGAAAATCAAAATCTCAGGGAAATGATTTCCCGTCTTCCGGTCTGTACTGTCATCGATTCATACGCCAATCCGGAGATTGCAATGCTGGGGTATCATTTATCCAATGAAATCAGCCGGGGGACCGCCTTCCCGATGATGGTCTGGTTGAGCCACGAAGGTGCACCCATTGCCTGGTTTCCAGTCGGAGAAACATATGGCCGTGAATTGGAAATTATCGTTTCGAACGCCGTCGCCATGGTCGAGGACATCTGGACAAAGTCTTCGAAATACGCGGTCGAAAACAGCCGAACAGATAATGAGAACAGGCAATTGCGCTTCACCCCAAATATCAAAGAACTCGAGGAGCCCGTTTCCCGCAGCGAACTCTTTCGTCGGGAAACCCGCCAACTCAGCTCACTTTACAGCTTTGGAGATAAGGATCTCGATTTCATCGGAGGCTTGATCCCAACCAACAGTATCGAGCTGCTGGCAATCGGCTCGCATTCGAAAAGTCTGCCCGATGAAGTTCGCAAACAGAGTCGGACTGCCGCCCTCGAACTCACCACGGAACTCACCTCGGGAGCCCTGAAAGATCAACTTGATGGCTCTTACTTTTATGCGAGGCGCACCGGCGACTGGACGCTCCCGTCATACTCAAAAGACCTTCTGTCACAAGCCAAGGTCGCAACGATGCTCCTGAAGATCGGAAACCTTCTTGATGAAGATCAATTCACCCAACAGGGCCTGGACCTCCTCAAGAGTCTGGAATCCGATTGGCTTGCCCAAAACATTTCCAGTAAAACCCCGAAAGGAAACGCTGATCTTGCCGGAGTTTTTTTATGGGACTTCAAGACACTTAAAAAGGTTTTGACCGAGGAAGAGCTCGAGGTGGCGACAACCGCATTCTCTCTGAAACCGGATGGCAACATCCCGCTCGAAACCGATCCACTAGGAGACTTTTTAAAGCTCAACTCTCTTCGAAGCAAAGTCACTCCCCGGGAGATCGCCGACAAACACAAAATGTCTTCAGAAGCCGCTTCCAAGGCTGTTTCGACAATCAAATCTAAACTTCTCGCCCACCGCAAGGAACAGCATGAGACGACCTTGGAAAGCACTCTATCCGTCAAGGACCTGGCCTTTGTCTTGCGGGCCCAAATTCTCCGGGCCAATTACACCGGATCACCAGCTGACTACGTCACCGCTGAGGAAACTGCCGATCAAATTTTGTCTAGTTACTGGAAGGCCGGTGAACAGTTGGCCCGTATCTCCTCTGGCAAGAACGTGGTCGCCGGACGCTGTCACGATTACATGACAGTGAGTCGGGGACTGACCGAACTCTACCAGGCCACGCTTGAGGAGCGCTGGCTCCAAGTCGCGAGCGAAATCGCGGACCATGCCATTGAGAGATTTCAATCCGAAAGCGGCCTCCTCCCGGAACTCACCGCCGAAGAAATGATCATTCCTCTCAAACAGTTCAGCACGGGCATGATCTTTGGCGAGTCCACCCTGGGCACCGCCGATCAAGTCCTCGGCAGACTCCATGCCCTGCTCGGCAAGGAGAGCTATGGAGCCATTCTTGCTGCCCACCTCCAAGTGGTTGGTCCTCAATTCAAAGCAACTGTGGTCAATCACACAGATTTTGTTTCCTCCTGCGCACTTGGCGAACCCGCTCTGGTAGCAGTTCTGCAGGGTGATAAATCCAGCGAACTTGGAAAAAAATTCATCTCCACTCTGAACGCCCCGAAGCACATCTCATTCCTCACTATTCGGGCGGAATCCGAAAGTCCGCTGCTTATTCCTCTTTCCGGACTTCCGGCCCCCAAGGGCACCGCTTCGGTCGTCTTGACTCGTGCCGGCGATTCCCTTGGACAAGCCACCACGCCCGAGGAACTTGTCGAACTTCTTGACTTGGTCATCTCCGGCGAGTGAGTGTCTCCCCGGCCCAACGATTTTCATTCATTTCATTCTATGAGCACCCGCACCGCATCACAGGCACGCGATACCGCCGAGACCAGGATCAAGCTCAGCCTTGATCTCGATGGTTCCGGCAAATCCACCATTGCCACCGGAATTCCATTCTTTGATCACATGCTCACCCTATTTTCCCGGCATTCCCTTATCGATTTGAATGTCGAGGTGGATGGTGATGTCGAAGTGGACTTCCACCACACTGTGGAGGACACCGGCATCGTCCTCGGCGAATGCCTCAAGGAAGCGCTCGGGGACAAAGCCGGCATTCGTCGCTATGGACACGCCTACGTCCCCATGGACGAGACGCTCTGCCGGAGTGTGATCGATCTGAGCAACCGCCCGCAGCTCGAAATCCGCTCACCGGAACACACACCGGATGCCCAAAATTTCCCCTTCACCCTCGTGGAGGAATTCTGCCGGGCTCTCGCTTCAAACCTTCGCTGCAACCTTCACATCGAAGTGCTTTATGGCCGCGATGGACACCACATCGCCGAGTCCATTTTTAAGTCCATGGCCGTCGCACTTCGCACCGCCTCGGAAAATGATCCGCGCCGCGAAGGTATCCCATCTACCAAGGAAGTTCTCTGAATGGACATGAAACTCGGAATGATCGACTACGGTCGGGGGAATCTGCGCAGTGTCATTAACGCCTGCAAGGCCTTGGGCCACGACCCCACCCTCATTACCAAGCCGGAAGAACTAGGGCAATTCACCCACCTCATCTTCCCCGGGCAGGGAGCTTTTGGAGACTGTATGGACAGCCTTAATCGACTGGGATTAGCCAAACCGCTCCAGGAATGGATCGCAGCCGGAAAACCTTACTTTGGGATTTGTGTAGGCTTCCAACTCCTCTTCGAAGCCAGCGAAGAAGCACCGGGGGTCGCCGGATTGGGAGTGGCCGCCGGAACGGTGAAAAAATTCACCAGCAAGGACATCAAAATCCCGCACATGGGATGGAACGCCACCCTCCACAGCAAGGAAAACTCGCCTTATTGGGCTGGATTTGATCCGGCTCCCTACTTTTATTTCGTCCACTCGTATTATCCGGACGGAGTCGACGCTAAAATCGTCTCGGCAACTTGCGACTATGGTAACGAGACCTTTTGCGCCGCCATCGAGCAAGGAAACCTCTTTGCAACGCAATTCCACCCGGAGAAGAGCCAGCACGCCGGTCTCCAACTTCTCGAGAACTTCTTCAATGCCTGAAGCTGGGCCTATCAGAAAAGTTATCGCGTAGTCAGCTGGGTCGCCCCTACCGCCAGCCACCCGTTTCCCTGGCACGGTAGTACGTCTAAACGAGGCCTATCCAAGGATCGCAAACCCGTATCCATGCAGAATCACTCGTAGCCTGTCTTTCCGATTATTGGTGACGCTACAAGCGAGAAACCTCCGCGTGCATGGGTGGGCGACGGCACTCTTGGTCCCGCTGACCTTGAGTTTGAGTCGCATTCCCTGCCGCCGGGTGATGTTCTCTAACGTCAGCTCATAAGTAGCTCCTTCTTTCAAGCCAAGGGAGAACTTGACTCTCCGAACCAGCGACCTGCGGGGTGCTCCACAAAAAAGACTGCCGAATTGGCAGTCTCATTAGCAAAGTGGTCGGGGAGACAGGATTCGAACCTGCGACATCTGGTTCCCAAAACCAGCGCTCTACCAAGCTGAGCTACTCCCCGTCACTTCGAGGGCGGGAAACTGTGTCAGACAGCGACATTTGGCAAGCCGAAATCTCGGACTTTTCGCAGAAAATCACCCCACCCCGCCTAGCAGCAGCACCAAAAGTCCTTTCCTTCCTCAAAACCTGCCTCCTCAGCCAACTTTCTCACCTTAAACCTACCACCACCCACTCCCACCGCCGCAAGGAGAATCGCATCCCGCCAGCGCTTCCCAAATTCCTCCGGCCCCACGATGGGAGCCCCCTGGCAAGTGCTCCCGATCCGTTTGGGGCTGACCTCAAAATATCCCCTAACCTCAATCCCCCTCGCAATTAACTCGCGCCCCAGCACCTTGCCGATTGGCCCCGCTCCCGAGATTGCAACCCCTTTCGCCTTGATCACCGGAAGCCGGGCCAAGGCATCCGCTTTCAAGGCCAGCATCATTTTGTGATCGAATCTCGGATCGCTCCGCGTGAGCCGATCCGGCCGATCATGCCAATCATAGAGTGCATCCGGCACTTTTCCAAATCGCGCTCCATGCTCCAGCAAGCGGAGCCACAAATCATAATCCTCCGCAAAACCATTCCGCAGATAACCACCCACCTTCTCGAACAAGCTCTTCGCCATCACCACCGTCGGTTGCACCACCGGACTCTCCACAAATCGCTCCCGCGAAACTTTTTCCGGAGTGTTCAATTCATTCACCCAATCCACATAGCGCTGCATGCCATCACCCAGCGCTCCCTTTAACGAGATTCCACAACTCGCCACCTCGCACCCACCGGATTCCAGCAACTCCACCTGTCTCTCAATTCTCCTCAAATCGCTACGATCATCTGCATCCATTCGCGCCAGCCACTTCCCCCGGCTCTCCTTCACCGCTAAATCAAGCGCGTCCAGCAAGCTCGGCTCGTTACCCAGATCAATCACCCTCAGCCGCGGATCATCTCGTTCCAAAAAATCCTCTCTCACCTCCTCCGGACATCCATTTAACACCGCCAGCACCTCAAGATTCACATAGCTCTGGCTCAACAAATCTGCCAAAGCCAGTCCCGCATCCGCCACCGCTGGTCCAACCGGAAACACCACTGAAACCAAGCCCCCCATCTAATAAGATCCAAACGCACTTACCCCTCCAAACTCATCGACCATGAGCGTCATGGGGCGTCAACACACCTCGCAATCATAATCCATCTGACTCCCGTAGTCCTCGGGCGCAACGGCGAAAATCGTAAACCACTCACCGCAGGACGGACATTGAACTTCGTTGTCATTCATCATCCGGAGAGTCGTCTCATCTGCCTCTATCGGCAAATGTTTCTTTCCTAGCCGCGAAAGCGATACCCCACTCCACGAACAGTCTCAATGAGCTCGCTCCCTCTCTCAATCTTCTTCCGCAACATATGCACGTGTTGATCGAGTGTCCTGGAATCCGGAAAGTAATTCATTCCCCAACAACGATCGAGAAACTCATCACGGGAAACCGGTAAACCCCTCTTCTCCTCAAGAAAAAGAGGCATCTTCACCTCCCGGAGTGTTAACTCAATTCCCGAATTATTTTGCTCGGCCCTCAGTTCATCAGGCCAGACCACCACATCGGCCATCTGAATCTTACGACTCCCCTTTTCAGGATATGCCCTTCGTAAGGCAGACCGAATTCGAGCCATCACCTCTCCGGTCGTAAAAGGCTTCCTGATAAAATCATCCGCCCCCAGCTCAAGTCCGGCAACAATATCCTTCTCCTCGTTCTTGGCAGAGAGGAACAAAATCGGAGTTCGCGAACCCTTCTCACGCAACCTCCGACAAACCTCGTACCCACCCATTCCGGGCATCATAATATCGAGACAAACCAGATCAGGATGAACTTCATCCCAAAGCTTTAAAGCCATCTCACCTCCACTTGCCTCCACCACCTCAAACCCCTCCAATCGCAGAAGCTCACCAAGCGCTTCGAGGGTCATCGGGTCATCGAGGGTCATCGGGTCATCTTCAGTCAGCAGGATTTTCATGTCGTTTTCAGGGGGATTGTCAGTTCAAAAATGGTCATCTCCGAATCATCGACGAGCTCCAGGGTTCCGCCCATCGCTTCAGCCAGATCACGGGAAATCGAAAGGCCGAGTCCGGTGCCACTCACCCCTTCTTTTGTCGAATCGGAAACCCGCTCGAAGGGTTTGAAAATCCTTCGTCGTCGCTCGCGGGGAATTGCTTCGCCCCGATCACAGACCCTGACCTTCATCGCATCACCCTTCTTGGAGACCGACACCGAAAGCCATTCGCCACTTGAGGCATACTTCTCAACATTCGAGATCAAGTTCCAGACAATCTGTGAAAGAGCATCTGCATTCAATCGCTGCTCCCCGACCTCTCCCGGCAACCACTCGACCTCGATCTTGCGGCGTTCCAGGGCCGGACGAAATTGGTCCAGCACTCACGCGATGACAGAATCCGGATCACAAGCCACCGAACGATCCTGAACTCCATCGGAGGCCTTCCTCGAATGTGTAAGAACATTGGTCACCAAACGACCCAATCTCGAAACCTCCTCACTGACTTTCTCCAACCTACGGCCCGCTACTTCCGGGTGAGATCGCAACGACCTCGAAGCCAGCTCCAGATTCAGGGTCATGTTCGTCAACGGAGTCCCCAGCTCATGAGAGACCCGATTCACAAAGGAAACCCTCTGCTCGGAAGCTCGCCAGACCCGTTGCTGGGAAAAGAACAATCCCAAACCAACCCCGGCAATAACAACCGCAAGGCCAATCGAGCCAAACATCGTGGTCCAATCAAACTCCCTTTCTTCCGTCCGTCGGTCCCACGCCCGAACCGCAAATCTCCCGTCACCGGTCTCAGCCGTAGCCATCCGGCCGACCAATCCCTCACCGGCGAGCCGCTGCTCGTTGTAAACGGCCTCTACTGTTTCACCCGCCACTGCAGCCCGCTTGAAATCATCCTGCACTTTAAACCCGACTTCACTCATCATCGCAACTTCTTCCATCCCGTTCTCCACCAGATAAAGAACGACCACGCTTTGCAATGGAGAGAACCACCATCCGTGAAAAGATCGCTCTTCGTTATCGATCCGCCCGGACTCCCCAAAGGTTACCTCTTTGAAAAGTCCCTGCGGCACAACAATCGCCCGTTCTGCGATCAGCGGCGACTTCTCTCCCTCGACCACGACCTCTGCTGGCGAGCGTGATCCCACTCGTCCCAATAAAATCCACTCACGTCCCATTCTGCCCTCTTGAAAAAGGATAGCACCACGAACTCCTGGCAGAGCCGAGATCTTCTCTTCGATCTCTTCAGCCATCGGTTTGGCTGCTTCATAAGAAATATCCTCCAGTGCTTTCACCCGTCTCGACTTCCAACCTGACACCGCAGCCCCAACCTTGGTCGAAAGATTCTTCAATACCTCCCGGTCCACCGGAGTCACCCGCGTCGCCGAGCGCCTTGCCAGAACTCCGCCAGCCAGAAGGACCACGAGAGAGACCAGCAAAGTGAGCACGAGACCGATATAGATTTTTCCCATCGAAGAATTTTACTTCTTCACTTCTACGACAGATGCCGTGACGAAAGCGAACCAAACCCGAGACTCTTTGTCTTCCTTCCGGGTGGACGGACTCGGTGAAACCGTTCCAAGCAAACTGGGCTCGCCTCCTTTAAGGCTGAGACTGGATTGTAACTTCTGCTCCTCGAAACGGGGAATGTTGGCTTCCGACAATCCCTGCCCCCAAACATCCGCACCCTTCAAGGCAATATGGGTTGCTGCAAATCTTAGCGAGACAAACCCGGCCTCCGCGCCCAGGGCCGCTTCAACTTCCAGCGAGTCTCCCAACTTCGAGGTGGTAAAAGCCGAAGGCGTCGCCGGAGTCACCGGAAAATTACCTTCATGCCAACCTGCTCCCTTTCTGACTTTGGCAAGATCCCCGGCAAGGTCGCTCATTTTTTCATCATCCTTGGACGATTCAAAAAAGCCCCCAATCTGATTGGGAAGCTCGGGTGGTTCGAACTCAGTCGGGAAGATGAACTCGCTCACATGATCCACGGTCGCTTTCTGTCCCGCCAGCGATCGAATCGCCAAAAGCTTCTCTTGCTTCACCTCCCCTTTCTCCAAACCAGTCACCATTCTGGCGTACAATTCACGGTCGGTTTGTGAGTCGCGTTGACTCTGGGCCGCCTCGGCTTCCGAGAGAGAAAACACCTCGTAAACCACCTGAATCAGTTTCGGAGCTTCCGCTTCTTGAGCCCAAGCGGGGATCATCCCGAAAATCAAGAGACCACCCACAATTAACAAATTTTTTATCTTCATCACTTACTTTGTAGTCGAAATGTCTCCGCTCAGATCCGTTGCGGTAATAAAAGCAAAGCTCACCTGCTTGGGACCTTCTTCAGGCTGTAATTCTCCGGGTGCGCTAACCGTTCCTAGATAGAACGCTTGTCCCGATTGTGCCTTCACTGCGGTGCGGATTTCCGGCACCGAAAATCGGGGCATTTCCACTTTGGACAAACCTTGTCCATAGCTGTCTTTCTGAATGAGCGCGGTCCGGGTGGGCGCCACCCGCAAGTCAATTTCGCCATTTCCCTTCACTACTGCTTCAACCTCCAGGACCTCTCCCAGCTGCTTCTTTTTATAGGCGCTCGGAGTGGCTGGAAAAATCGTGATCTCTTTTCCATCCGCCCCTTTCTTTTTACCAGTCCCTACCACTTGGTTCGGAAGCTCCGGCGGTTCAAATTCCGAAGGGTAGGTGTAATTTTCGACCTGACTTGTGACCATGGACTGCCCCGAAATCCCACGCACCGCCAGAAAACTTTCCAGCTTCACTTTCTCCTCTTTGAGACCCGCCAACAAACGGCCATAAAATTCCGCATCTGTTTGCATGGCCCTCTACAAAGCCGCGGCTTCGTTCATGGGAAGAGTAAACACCTCATAAACCACCTTCACCGGCTGCAGCTTAACCGGGATCGGTTCCACCGGCTTCGGGGGAATCGGTTTATTCTCCTGGGAGAGCGCCGTCATTGGCAGCCCGAGCAATGCAAGCCCAAGGGACAATTCGTAAAATCCTCGCTGTATCATACGCCCATTAATCTGCCTCAGACCGGCCAGGGCAATGTCAAAACCCTGTCAAAAAATCACCCGCTCTGACGACAGGTCAAAAAGGCCAACCACACTCTCTTTTCTCCAGCCTCTTGCAGATGTCTCGGCGGCGAAATAGTCCCTACAAGAACCGGCTTGTTCAGAGCAGCTTCAAACTCAGTGGATAATGTTTGAATCGAAAATCGAGCCATCTCAACCTGAGAAATACCGCGACCAAAAGCGTCAATGGCAGTGAAACCAATCTTCGTCGGCCTCATCCTAACGTGACAAAAGGCCCCCGCCCGCCTGACCTCAATATCAAGAGTCTGCCCCAAATTTTTGGTATCGAAGGCCGTGACTTCAGGCCAGGTCGGCAATGGCGGAGGTGGCGCAAAAACACCAATTCCTGATCCCTGACCAAGGCAATACCAACGCCCCTCATATTCCGTTGGAAAAATATATTCCTGAACCTCTTCAGCCATCGATGAAACCTCTCCAAGCAACTTAACCACCGTAAACTGCTCCTGCCTGATTTTCTTCTTCTTAAGCCAGTCCAGAATCCGTTCATAAGCTTTCTCTCCACCCAACTTCGCGCGCCGCAACTTGGCTGCCTCACTCATCGGAAGAGAAAAGACTTCATAAGTCACCTCCAATTCTTCTGCCGCCTCCATTCCAGGCAGCAAAAATAAAAGCAGACTCCACGCTAAAATTTTCACTACTATTCCTTAGCTTTCGACGCCGTTACAAAGGCCAGCCACACCCGGCGCTCTCCGTTCTCAGGTTGCAAGACCTCGGGCGGTGAAATCGAGCCAATCAACTCCGGCACGTCCGCCTTGACCTTCGCCCCGGTTTGAATTTTTTGAACGGCAAACTTCGGCATCTCACCCTCGGCTAACCCCTGCCCCCAGGTCTGCCTCCCAAGATAATTCACCAAGGTCAGCGAAATACGAATCTCGGCATCTTCCTCCTCCCACTTCGAAAGCTTCACTTCCATTGTGCTCCCCACGTTCTTGGTATCGAAAGCACTCGGAGTTGCAGGAGTGACCAATTGCTTGGCCTTCTCAGGATCGTCTCCCAGATCTCCAATATTACTCGGAAGTTCCGGCGGTTCATACTCGGTGGCGTAAATCATTTCGCTGACTTCCTCAACCGTGGTTGCGGCTCCCGCCAAAGCCCGCAGCATCAGAAATTCCTCCTGCACCACTTTGCCCGACTCCAATCGCCTCACGAGTTCGGCGTAATCCTCGGCATCCGATTTTCGCAATCGTTTCAGCTTGGCTGCCTCCGACAGGGGAAGCGAAAACACCTCACACGTGATATCCCAACTAATAGGATTTTCATCGCCACGCACCATGCCGGCTCCCGCAATCAGGATCATCCCCATCAATAAATAGCTTTTCATTTTCATCATTCTAAATCTTTCTCAACGGTTAAAAACGCCAACCAAACCCGCTTCGTCTCATCGTGCTTCTGCAATCCACGAGGTAGCGAAAGCGTTCCCACCAAAGCAGGTGTTCCCGGGTTCAACTGAACCCCCACCTTAATCACCTGAACCGAAAACCGAGGCATCTCCATCTTCCAGGGGCCTTCGCCAAAAGAATCATTCGTCAGATAACCCACATGAGCGATCGACAGCCGGGCGAGCTTCCCAACGAAGAGGAGGAGAATCTGGCAAAGTGGAACTAGCTTCATCGCTTCACCCCAGCTCACTTTTTCGACGAAGTCGCAGTCGCAAAGATCAACCACACTCGTTTGCCCTTATCTGCCACCGGCGACAGCGTCCCGACGAGCAAAGTTTGCCCATCGCGAAACTCGATCCCCTTCTTGATCTCCTGACGCTCAAATCGGGGCATCTTCACAGTCGATTTTTTTTGCCCCCATTCTTCCAGCTCCTTTAACGAAAGCTTGGTCAGATTCACGTCAAGCCGGAGCCCCTCTTCCAGCCCCTTGGATCCATCAATGTGCAGAGTCAACCCCACATCTTGGGTATCATAAGCTGTGGGCGTCGCCGGAGTCTGAATCATCTTGGCCACCTCGGGATTGCCGGGAACCTTCCTGACAATATTCGGAAGCTCAGGTGGCTCGTATTCGGTCGGATAAATGAACTCCTCAACCGATTCCACCTCGCTCTTTTGGCCGAGAAGCAGCTTGTTGAGCTCGAAGATTTCCAGGACTGCTTTCTTCTCTTCAACCCGCTGGACGAGATCAGCATAGATCTTCTTTTGATCCTTCACCTCGCGCCTCAACTTGGCGGCCTCTGCAAAAGGAATCGAGAAAACCTCCCACATCACCTCCCACGATTGCGGGAAATTTTCGTCTATCGAAGCGGCCAGGAACTCCTTGTCTTCAAAAGGATTGGCTTTCCTATCCTGCCCGAAAGCACTGCCGCTCATCGCAAGAATCGAGGCCATTAAAATCGGTGTTTTCTTCATAAAATAATATCGGCTAAAAATTCCCGGACCGAGGTTCCAAAGATCATTGGACGCACACGCTGCACAGGCTATTCACTCGCTTCTGAAACAATCACAAAAGCGAACCAAACCCGCTTCATTCCGTCTTTCGGCTGCAGGGCTTCCGGGGGCGAAATCGAGCCCAATAAAGTAGGAGTATCCACCGCGAGTTCAAAGTCAGTTTGCAATCGCTGCACCGCGAATCTAGGCATCTCAGCCTCAGACTTTCCTTGCCCCCAGACCTGCCTTCCGAGATCACTTACCAAACTCAAGGTCAAAGCAAGATTGAGCTGGCCCTCTTTTAGCTCCTCAAGCTCAACCTCCATCGTATTTCCTACTCTTCGGGTATCAAAAGCAGAGGGCAATGCCGGGGTGACCAAAGGCCCTGAAAAATTCGGAGGCGCGACGCCAGTTCCAACCTGATTCGGAAGCTCCGGGGGCTCATACTCATTCGGATGAATCACCTCAACCGCATCCTCCATGACCACTTCAAAATTTGAAGAGGTCCTTAAGATTAGGAATTCCTCCTGCGCAACCTTCCCGGATTTGAGCAACTTCACAAGTCGCGCATAATCCTTCGCGTCCGACTCACCGGAGCGCTTCATCTTGGCCGCTTCCATGAGAGGCAAAGAGAAAACCTCGCACGTCACTTCCCAACTGGCCTCCTCCTTTTCAATTTCATCAGCATACCCACTCGTCACCAAGCCCAGCGCGATCCAAAAACTCTTTTTCATAGTCATCACCTCCCGATCAATTATTTGCTCTGCTCTCCAGAACCTTTTGCGGTCGCAAAAGCCAACCAAACCCGTCGCCCGGCAATTTTTTCATCAGCTTTGGGAGGCGACATCGTTCCCAAAAACGCAACTACCCTGTCCCCCAGCGTAAGCTCGTCCAGCAATCCATGAGAAGTAAATTTAGGCATCTCAACCGTTGCAAGCCCTTGCCCCCACGAAATCCGCCCCATCAAAGCCAACCTAGTCAGATCAAGCTTGATGTTCAGCGTGTCCTTCCCCGAATCCCTCATAAAAATTCTCAGGTCATTCCCGATCTTTTTACTGGTAAAAGCACTCGGAGTTGCAGGAGAAACAAAAGTCATCGCAGCTTCCTCAGACGCAGGTTCATTCAGAACCGAATTAGGGAGCTCAGGAGGTTCATATTCACTCGCATAGAGATAGTCCTCAAACGAAGCCGTCTCACTCTTCTCACCAACCCCTCCCTTAATCACAAAAAACTCCTCAAGCGCCGCCTTTTCCTGATCCACCCGCTTCACCAGTTCTCCATAAACCTTCCCCGCCCCCTTCATCTCCCTCCGCAAGTCCGCGGCATCCGCAAAAGGAAGCGAAAACACCTCCACCATCACCTCCCACGTCTTCGGACCAGTGGGCTTCGCATTCGCGACCAACATGTCCGGATCTTTGAAAGGATTGACCTCTTTTTCCTGTCCCATTGCCAAAGTGCTTGTCGCACATGCAATCGCCAACGCTTTTACGACTTTTCCCATCACTAGAGATTATAATGATAATGCCTCTTTACGAACACATTCTAAACATTGTCAAAATTCTCAATGCCCGCCCCCGAAAGTCCCGCTTTGATATCTTTTCCGGTAGGCACCGGGAGTCAGCCCCGTTTCCCTTTTAAAGATCCGCCCAAATTGCCCCTGGTCGTAAAACCCACACTCAAGAGCAACATCCCCGAGATTCCCCCGACCCCGCGCCAGGATTGTGCGAGCGGCGTTCACCCGTGACCGCAACACAAATTGCATCGGGGCAATTCCGAACACCTTGCGAAAACGTCGGTTTAACTGACTGACGGACAGCCCCACCAAGCCCGCCAATTTCTCCGCGCTGATTTGCTCTGGATAATTTTCGAGGACAAACTCTACCACCGGGGCAAGACCATCGTAGCTCTCCTTTAGTTGTCCCGCGCTCTCGAGCGGCCTCATGACTCCGGCAAGTCCAACCACTTCTCCCGACTTCCCAAAAAGCGGAATTTTGGTGGAAACAAACCACCGCTGCGCCCCCAAATAATCGTAAACCAACCAAACCTGCTCCGGAATCGCCACCCCTCCATCCATCACTCTCCGGTCTTCCTCCCGATAGGCCGACGCCATTTGCGGAGGATGAATATCAAAGTCACTCTTGCCGATCATCTCGTCAGGATGCTCGAAACCATTCCTCCGCGCCGAAGCCAAATTCACCGCCATAAACTCTCCCTCTTTGTTTTTCAGGTAAAGGTGAGCATCGGGGAGCCAATCAAAAAGCTCCAGAATTTGCTCCACAGAACCCAAACCCTGCAAAAACTTGGCCTGCGCACCTTTCACCGTCATGCGCGAATGATACAAAATTCTCAAAACTTCATCCAAGACAAAACAAGTTTGGCGCGATACCGTCACCAGACCGCCATCCTTCCATGCCCCGAGCTTTCCTCATCATCATCCTGGCCCTGCCCTCCCTGATTCAGGCGGCAGAGAAAATCAGCTACAACCGCGACATTCGTCCCATCCTCTCGAACAATTGTTTCTTTTGTCATGGCTTCGACGAAAAGAAACGCGAAGCCGACCTCCGCCTCGATACCTTTGCGGGAGCCACCGAGTTTGATGCCATCGTGCCGGGCAATCCTGACGAATCCATTCTAATCGAGCGCATCACCACCACCGACAAGGACGAGCACATGCCACCGCTCGACACCGTCTATCGACTCACCGAAAAGGAAAAGGAAACCCTCCGACTCTGGATCGAACAAGGAGCCGAGTACGAAGACCACTGGACTTTCCGAAAACTGACCCGCCCCAATGTTCCAGGGGACGACTCCAACCCCATCGACTCCTTCCTCAAACGAACCTGGAACGAGAAGGGTGTCGATCCGGTCGAAAAAGCCTCTCCTCGTGTCTTGCTTCGACGACTTTCTTACGATCTTCGCGGCATCCCGCCCAAATACGAGGAGGTCATCGCTTTCCAAAAAGATCCCTCCCCGGAAAACTACCTTGGTTTCGTTGATCGCTGGACCGAGTCACTTGAGCATGCCGAACATCAAGCCGTTCGCTGGCTCGATCTCGTCCGCCACGCCGATTCCAACGGCATGGTCTCCGACGAACCCATCGCCAGCGGTCCCTACCGCAAATACGTCATCGAAGCCTTCCGGCAGAATATGAGCTTCGATCAATTCACCCGCGAACAACTCGCAGGCGATCTACTTCCTGATCGTAACGATCGCACCTTGACTGCCTCCGCTTACAACCGCCTCGTCAAAACAAATTGCGAAGCCGGTGTCATCGAAAAGGAGGCTCTCTATGCGCTCAAAGGCGAACACGTCAGAGCGCTGGGCACCGTTTGGCTGGGTCTTACCACCGGATGCGCCGAGTGCCACGATCACAAATACGACCCCATCCTCGCCAAGGATTACTATTCCCTCGCGGCCTTCTTCGATCCCCTCATCGAAGCCGGAGTTTACGAACCCGGAGACCGCCGGGTTCCCCTTCACTACCTTCACGACGATGAAGCCAACTCAAAAAAGGAACACGAGCTCGCCGCGAAGATTGATGCCGTTCGCGGGAAACTCTACTCCGCCGCTATCGACCCGGAAACCCTGAAAAAATGGTCCGCCGATGTTTTAAAACAAGACAAGGAAGCCAGGGACACCAAAGCAAAGACCGATTGGATCTGGTTCCCCGCGGTCCTTCCCGTCGCCCACATCACACGAGGTGATTTCACCCAGACTGAAGCCGGCCGCGAGGTCACCGCCAAACCCGGTGAGATCAAACAGCACATGTGCGCCGAAACCCTGACCTCGGCTGACTTCGGAAACAGCGAGGAATACTTCACTCACGTTAGCATTGATCCAGAGAACAAGCCTGAGTTTGTCGCCTTCCAAATCATCAATGGCGCCTACCGCCGCATGGGATGGCATGACAGCTACTTCCGCACCTTCTACTGGGGCCCCAAAGATCACCCCGCTGTCAAAAAGGCTTTCCCCACAAAACTCACTCACATGGGACCGCTTCCAAATTTCGGGGAAGTCGTTCGCCTCGTCGTCCCGAAAAACAAGCTGGGCAAGGCTTCCTACGTTCCCCAAGGCATGGCCTGGATTCAGCAAGGCGGGAAGGTCAACTGGGGTGGCTCCGGATACCGAACCACCGCTTACCGATTTTTCACAAACGAAATGGCCGAATCAACCTTTCGCTATTTCTGGGAACTCCCCCTCAATCGCGACGACCGAAAAGACTTTCCGACTCTGCTGGTGAGCTCGCTCAAAAAGACCCCGGCTTCACGACGCCCCATTCATCAAACCGTCATCGACATGGCCTTCCGGGAACATCTCAACCCGGAGCTCACTTCCGAACTCCACGAACTCTACCGTGAGATTTACCTTCATCGCCAGGGAGCCACCGAATCCCTCGTCAGCAAGGAGAGCACGCCCAAGAAAACCCACGTTCTCAAGCGCGGAAACTTCATGAACGAATCCGGGCCCGTCGCCAAGCCCGCCATCCCCGAGACCTTTGGCAAACTCGACTCTCCAAACCCCACCCGACTCGACCTTGCCAACTGGATCGTTTCTAAAAACAACCCACTCACGGCCCGCGTCTTTGTGAACCGACTTTGGCATCAATTCTATGGTCGTGGCCTCAGCGAGACGCTGGAGGATTCAGGAAACCAAGGCGACTGGCCATCCCACGTCGAACTCGTCGATTGGATGGCAGCCGAGTTTCAGGAAGACTGGAACATCCGTAAAATGATCAAGCTTCTGGTCACCACCGAGGCCTATCAACTTTCATCCATCCCCGGTTCGCTGCTCGCTCAAAATGATCCCACCAACCGACTCCATGCGAGACAATCAAGACACCGGCTTTCCGCCGAAGAGATCCGCGACTCCGCACTTCTCGCCGCAGATCTCCTCAAATTGACTCAGGAAATCCCAAGCACCTCCTTCTTTCCCTATCAACCGAAAAGCTACTGGGCCAAATCCAACAAAGTGATGTTCGGCTCCCGCTATCAACTCTGGGAAACCAATGCCGGACAGAAGCAATACCAACGCTCGCTTTACACATTCTGGAAGCGGCAAAACCATCACCCCGCCCTGCTCGCTCTCGACGCACCCACCCGACAGGAATGCACCGCGCAACGCCCCATCACCAACACACCCGCACAAGCCCTCGCTCTCCTGAACGATCCGCAGTTTGTAGAGGCCGCCCGTGGGCTCGCGGTACGAATTCTTGGCAGGGAAAGCCCTATCGAGCGGCTCTTCCAACTCGCCCTCCAACGTGAGCCCTCGCCTGAAGAATCCGCAGAGATCGCAAGGCTGCACCAAACCTTGCTCACCGAATTCAAAGCCAACCCCGAGGCCGCAAAATCACTTCTTACCGTCGGACAATCTCCTCCGGGATCCCACGACCCAATCGCACATGCCGCCTGGACTGCCACCGCGCGCATTGTCCTCAACCTCCACGAATTTTTAACCCGTAGCTGATGCTTGAACGTTCAACTTCCAACGCTCAAATCCGAACATTCAATCATGGAATCCAACAAAGCCGCATACGATTTTGAGGAACGACTGTTAGATTACTCCGCACGGATTATTCGGCTCAGTGAGCGCATGACAAACTCTCAAGCTGCCAAGCACGTTTCGAATCAATTACTGAGGTCCGGCACCACACCGATGGCTCACCATGGCGAGGCGCAAGCTGCCGAATCGCCGAAAGACTTCATTCACAAACTTCGAATCGCCCTCAAGGAACTTCGCGAGACTTCTCGTTGGCTCAAACTCCCGCAACGAGTCCCCTTGGTCACCAAGCCGGGTTTACTTTCCGAACTCCTCGATGAAACGGACCAACTCATCCGGATTTTCCATTCCAGTATTTCCACCGCCGAACAAAAGCTCAAATGAACCGATCATCTACGATGCAAAATCTCGACGTTGAGCGTTCAACGTTGAACCTTGGATGTTCAAGGCGCGACTTCTTCGCCCGCTCCTCGACCGCCCTTCTTGGCACCGCTTTCGCCGACCTTCTCGCGAAGGACGGACTTGGCAAAGTCATGCACCACGCTCCGAAGGCAAAGCGTGTCATCTACCTTTACATGGCAGGCGGCCCTTCGCAGTTCGAGTCTTTCGATGACAAGCCCAAGCTTCGCGAGCTCAACGGCAAGCCCATTCCCGAATCCCTGACGAAAGGAATCAAATTCGCCTTCCTACAGCATTCTGCTCTGAAGTGTTTCGGCACCGATGTTGGCTTCACCAAGTGCGGTCAATCCGGGCAAATAATCTCCAACTTACTCCCGAATATTCAAAAGATGGCCGATGATATTTGCATCATCCGCACCCAGCAAACCGATCAAGTCAACCACGACCCGGCACACGCCTTCATGAACACTGGCACGGCCATTGCGGGACGTCCCAGCATGGGCTCATGGGTCACCTATGGCCTCGGTCATATTGCCAATGATCTGCCCTCTTTTGTGGTGATGCGATCCGGCCCCGAAGGTCAACCTGTCCCACAGACCGCCTGGAATGCCGGCTTCCTTCCCGGCAAACACACCGGGGTGGAATTCTATTCCTCGGGCACGCCTTTGAACTATCTTGAATCTCCCGCGGGAGTCAGCAGCGCCACGCAGCGGGCCTCACTCGACTCCCTCACCAAGCTCAACCAGCTCCACAACGCGGATGTTGCGGACCCCAAAATCGCCACCCGGATTTCACAATATGAACTCGCCTTTAAAATGCAATCGAGTGTCCCGGACCTCGCCGACTTTGGCTCGGAAACCGCAGAGACCCTCAAACTTTACGGCGTGGACGACAAGCCCAACGGCTCCTTTGCCTCCAACTGCCTGATGGCCCGACGCATGGCCGAACGCGGCGTTCGTTTTGTGCAACTCTATCATACCGGTTGGGATCACCACGGGAATGTGGTCGGTGGCATGAAATCACGCTGCAAGGACATCGATAAAGGCGCAGCCGCCCTCATCCGCGACCTCAAGCAACGTGGCATGCTCGACGACACCCTCGTCATCTGGGGAGGAGAATTTGGTCGCACCCCCATGTCACAAGGCAGCGGGCGCGATCATCACACCAAGTCAGGCTCCATGTTCATGGCCGGCGGTGGAATTCAAGGCGGAGTCACTTATGGCGAGACCGATCCCTTTGGCTTCACCGCCGCAATCGATCCCTTCCATGTTCACGACTTTCATGCGACCGCTCTCCATTTGCTGGGAGTGGACCACAAACGCCTCACTTACAAATACAAGGGCCGCAATTTCCGCCTCACCGACGTCCACGGCGAGGTCATCAATAAGATTCTTGCTAGTTCAGCCTAAAGTTAAACGGAATCGCCACCTGGGTCGCCACTGCGTTCCCGGCACCATTTTTGGCGGGGGTAAATCGATACCGCCTGGCCGCTTTCAGGGCCGCTGCATCGAGCGATGCACTGCCGCTGCCGGATGTGATTTGCGCGTTCGACACCCGTCCCGAAATCGCCACCGTCACCAGAACCGTCACTTTTCCCTGGACCCCGGACTGGCGGGCCTTCCTCGGATAAACAGGAGAACTCCGGGACACGACACGGGCCGAAGTTGGCTTTGCCGCAGCTGGCCTGGCGGCCGGGACAGGCTTTCTCGCTGGTGACGGCTTGCGCACCACCTTCGGTTGAGGTTTCACCTCGGGCTTTTTCTCCTCCTCCCACGGTTCAAAGGTTTCTTCAGCCCAAGCAAGGTCATCCATGAAGGGAACTTTTTCCATTTCAGGAACCGGAATGGCATCCGGAGACTCCACCAAGGGCTTTTCAAGCGGAACCGATGAAAGCGGAGGAACCGAAACAGTCGGCGAGGGTTCATACGCTTCTGCCACCTCTTCCACCTCCTCGGTTTTTTCGCTCTCTTCCGAATTCACTACAACGGGGCCGCTCGGCACAACGATCTGAAGGGCAGTCGCCAGCGAGATTGAAACGAACGCCAACAGTCTCAACAGGCCGCCCGCAATGAAAACAGAACCAAGCGCCGAAAGCAGAAGCTCCCGACGACAAGGTAACTTCATCTCCAAAGCTGGTCGTTGAATTTCCATTGATAGTTGATTGGCTCCCGACATTAGAATCGTTCCGGGCAAGAGTGTTAACGTTGACCGTCCGACACGATTTTCAACGAAAATCAAACTCATGGCTTCCAGTAGCAGTTCTTGCGAGGGGGGTGGCAAGCCAAAGAAATTTACCGACCGGGACACCTAAGCCGTTCTCAGATGAATTTCCAACTGAAAGGTCCTTCACACCCTAAAAGATTACAGAGTCATCGCTCCCACCGCCCACGTCACAAAGTTGGCGACCAAAGAGTAGATCGATGCCCTCTTAAAGCTCAGCCTTACTCCTTCTATTTCCAGGATCTTGCTGATGCCGACCGCCTCGACCAAAATCACCAGCACTTCAGCGATCAAAATACTTTCGGTGTGCCGATAGACGGGAACAGCCACTAAAATTAAGGTCAAAACATTCAGCACCACCAACAGGAACTTCGCCGCAATCTCGATACGGACATTGTGAAACACCACGCTAAAGATAGATACAAACGAAACCTCAAAGATGATGCAGATGAACAAAATCCCGAGATAGGCTAAAGATAAAAACTCCGCACCCGGAGTCAGATTAATCGGATTGGCAGAGGCGGTCGAAATACCGAGCCACGCAACAAGCAGCCAAATCAGAACGCGCCATGGGAGGAGTTCCATTCCAGTCTTCGGGGCTTTCATCGCAATCGTTCCACCATTTCGAGTCCGACTCTCGGAGCATAAATCACGCCCTTTGAACCGAGACCATTGACCATCCACCCTTTGCCATCCTGGAATCGAACTACGGGCTTGCTCCGATCAACAATCGGGCGAATCCCTGCAACATGATCCACCACCTCGTAATCGCGGTCCGTCAATGATTTCAAAATCTTCTCCACCTTCATCCGACCCTCTTCCGTCGGTCCTGATTGCAACTGATCCCAATCATAAGTCGCCCCCACCCGATAAAGATCTTCACCAATCGGAATGACCCAACCGGCCCGATTTAAAATTCGCTCCTCTCTCCAATCCGGAATTCGAACGGTGAGAATCTCTCCCTTCGCACTCCGATGCCCGACCCCTTCGAAATCACCCCGGATCAAACCAGCCGCACCAGCACACCAAATCTGCGAACCACCTTGAGCCGCTTCGCGCCACTCTCCTCCACATTCCAAAAACTCATCCCGGGCCACTTTGAGAAACCTGGGGCAATCCAACCACCCTCCTTCCTTCCAAAGCACGCCCTCATCGCTCACCTTGGCGATCCATGGCTGCACCCGATCGCGCTTGCGCTCAAACTTCACGCGATCTTTCTCATCAATCCACAACCGCATGATGGGCACTGAGCAAAAAAGGCCCTCCCCCAAACTTTGGTAAAACGGGAGGGCAATTTTCCAAGCTTCCGTAACTTCCCAGCTCGGTTCAAAATTACGACCGGCCACCGGATTGACCAAGCCCGCCGCGACATGCGAACTCCCCTGGCGTCCGTCATCAATCACCCGCACCGCGAATCCCGCACGCTGGAGTTGCAAGGCCACACACGCCCCCGCGAGACCAAAACCGATGACCTCAACCATACCCGCTTAGAGCTGCGTATTCAGAGCTGCGATGATTCCGCGCGCCTTTGCCCGGGCGGCCTCAAGTTCCTGATTGTGAATGATTGAAGCCGGGAACGCTTTCGCTTCAATTGCCAACAAGATACCAGTCGCCATCGTTACCATGACGAGAGTCAAAACCACCGGACCACATCTGAAAAGCGGGAACCGCTCCGCAAATCACTCTTCCACCGAGTAACATCCCAACACTGCGCTCACCATGGCCTGTCCGCTGGTGACCTCATCATGGAAAATATGATGCACCCCGGCCTTCTGAAGCATCTCGACGCCATTGGCGAACTTCGCTCGCGCGAAGGTGACGATTTCAGGATTGAGATTCCGGGCCGCGCGAATTCCTTCGAGAGCCAGCTTTGGCTCAGGAAAAGTGAAGGCCAGAGCGCGCGCTTCCTTGATCCGTGCCAGCTCCATGGTTTGCGAATTGGTGGCATCCGCGAAGAGCACTTGCACCCCTCGCTTGTGAAGACCCCGAACCGTCGCGGCATTCATTTCAATCACAACGACCGGAACTGAAAGGCGGTTCATTTCCTCGTGAAGAGCCTGACCGACGGGTCCGTATCCACAAATCACGACATGATCACGGAGGGCGCCGACCTGGGCACCATCCTTCAATTCATCGTTGCCACCGTGATGGTGAAAGATCGGCCACTTCTCCATCTTCTTGGAAATCGGAAGTGAAAACCTCATCAGAGTTGGCACCAGCGCCATTGAGATCGCTGTGCTTGCCAAAAGAATCTGCCCGACCTCGGGCGAGAGACCACCGAGATCAGCGGCACGATTGAGCAGGACGAGCGAGAATTCCCCACTACTCGAAAGAGCCGCTCCCGCGATGAGAGCTTGCCGCAAGCGTAGCCCCATACGCTTCGCGATAGCGGCGACAACAAAGCCCTTGATCGACAAAATGGCCAACACACCAAAACCAATCACCCAAGCTGATTGCCAGACCGCTTCCAAATCGATCAACAGGCCAACCGAGACGAAGAAGACGGTCAAAAAGAGATCCTTGAACGGAAGAACATCGGCCAAAACCTTATGGGAATAGATCGACTCACTCACCACCAAACCACCCGCAAAAGCACCGAGCGCGAGGCTCAAGCCAAACCAATTGGCGCCCCACGCGATAATTGCGCAGAGTCCCACCACCGTCACCGTGAAGAGCTCTCGACTGCGCGAGGTCGCGACTGCGTGGAGAAGATGAGGGACCACATAAATACTCAGGAACCAGCAAAGTCCGAGGAACAAGACACCCTTGCCCAAAGCAAAAAAGACCGGACCCATTCCGTCCGCACCCTCACCAACCAAGGATGGCAGCACCACCATAAAAAAGATGACCGCAAGATCCTGAAAAATCGCCACGCCCAGCGCCATGCGCGCGCCCGGCGAGTCCGGCTGTCCCATATCCTGGAATGATTTGATACTCACCGCCGTCGAGGAAAGAGCCATTGCAAAGCCCACCACCAAAAGCCCGGGACCGGTCATCCCAAAACACCAACCGACCAACATTGCCACCACTGTGGTTAAAAACATCTGCGCTCCGCCCCCTCCAAGCACCACCTTCTTCAGATGCATGAGCTCCCGCAGCGAAAATTCGATCCCCAAAGTGAACATCAGAAGCACCACCCCGAGCTCGGAAAGGATCCCGATCGCCTCGTCCGCCGACGTCCCAAGCCACCCTGTCGCTCCGGTATTCGCCAACACCACGCCACAAATAAAATACCCCACCAACAAGGACTGCCGCGCCTTTACCAAGAGCAGGGAAACCACGATCACGCTCCCCAAGACCATCCCAAGAAGAGCGACGACAGGGGCGACGTGATCTGCAGCAGCAATTATCATCTGGCAGACATCCTAGGGAACCATAGTCACTTTCCAAGCATGCGCGAAAGAAAACCGAGGGCTTGCTCTCAGCCAAAGAGATTCTATCATTTTTGAAAGGTATGAAACTTCTCCTTACTCTTACTCTCGGCCTCGTCTCCTTTGCAGGTGCGTTTAAGATCCCAAAAGGGACGCACAATCTCGCGCAGCTTGATGAAGTTCAGAAAAAAGCGACGAAGGCCAAGCAGCCCATCGCTTTCGTGATTGCGGAAAAAAACATGACCGCAACATGAGTGGATTGCCCGGGAGCCGTCAGTGTGTCGGCCAGCAAAGCAGTCCTCGGATTTTCAAAAAGCATCATTGTTGATGTCTCGGAAACACCCGGTCTTCCACCCCTCATCAAGAACGCCTACCGTACCGGGGGCGCATCCATTCCAATTGTCATCTTCACTGACCCCGGCGTGACCAAGATTTTCGGTCGCTACGATCATCCTGCGATGAAGACTCAAAAATACGGCACGATTTTCAAACCGGCCCGCGATGGCGTCGCCAAGGCCAAGAAGGATGGCACCTTCGCCGATGGCGGAAAACCCGCGGTCGTGGTCAAAGTCGAAGGGAGTATGTTGGAAAGCTGGAAGAGCTCGGCCGGAACTGAAATCAAGGCCAAGCTCGTCGGTATCGAAGACGATAGAACCTATCTCTTTGTCACCGAAGCCGGGAAGTCGATCAGGGCCACTGCGGCGCAACTTGATAAGACCAGCGTCGCCAGAGCACGCAAGTTAGCCGGCTTGAAGTGATGTTCATACCAATTCAGGAAACTAACTGATAGAAAGCGGTCAAAGATTTGTAGACAGGGCAAGGCGGAACCCCTTAGTGATGCGATCATCTCCCTGGGCCAACAACGTCTAGCGAAGAGCGCCCGCAATCGAGCGCGAGACATGATACGGCACGCAAACATCAATCATGTCGGCCCTCACGGCCACCACTGGATTTCTAATACCGCTCCTCCGGAGAAGTCGCTTCATCGGAAGGAGGTATTTCCCGGAACTCCGGCGGAAGAAATCTCGACAGATGTGATCGACGCCAATCTTCCAGACACTTGAGCGCATCCGGATGAATCCCACTGAGGGCTGCCACCCGCTTCTTGATCTCAACTACACGAAAAGATTGATCGAGCCGTCGCAATAAAAACAAGCCGAGGAGCACTAGAACTCCCCCAAAGGTCAACCGGGCTTCGGGATCAAACGGAGTCAGAATAATGAACGCAAATGCCCCGGCAACCATGCCCCATCCCGCCAGGCCGAAAACCCTTTGTTTTCTGAAAGCGCCCGCCCCGAGCCCATAGCTGATTGAGATCGATTTCCAAAGTCGACGAAAAATGATGCAGCCAACCACCACAAACAAAGGAAGGGCCAAAATTTTCAGAAGCCCAACCCCCAGGAATAAGATGATCGAAAGATAGAGGAAGGTGTGGTCCGGTTGCCAACGAATCACCCGGTGCAACCTCATGACCTCCCCTCCTACCTTGCCTGTCATCAAACAAACATCCGGAAGATTGGCCCCGTCCGCTACAAAGAGAGAATCTTTCTCAATCCAGTAACTCCTCGGATCGCCCTTGTTTCCCAAGCTCCCAATCGCGGATTGCGGAGGAGCGTAAGGATCTTCCTCAGCCTCATCCATGCGATTTTGGGGAATGGGCATTCTGCCAGCGTCGCAACTGCCGAAGAGCTTCCGGCGAAACATTTTTCAAAGTCACGACTCCTTTCTCAATTGATGCCGGTGCCGGAAAAGGAAACAAAAAATTAAGCACAAAAAGACCCACGAGGGCAACCAGCGGCCATAAAAACAGCCCAATCACAAACCAATCGTTTAAAGCGAACCACATCAATAACGGCAACCCAAGGTAGGACAACTTCACCCAACTCAACTTCTTGCGAACTCGAACTGCATCCATCGACAAACAGAAGTTCGCATTGATCGATCTTACCGTAAAAATGGATATCACGAACCACATCAACAGAAAAATGGGGACAAGCGGAGGGAAAAGAATCAAGCTCCCGACAACCAAAAAAAAGAAGAGCCAAGGGATCCAGGGCGGCCGCCATGAAAAGCGCTCCGAATTCCTCGAGAGCAAACCATCGACCGCTCCGGTTTTTAAACAGACATCAGGCAGGTAAGCTTCATGGAGAGCTGAAAGTTTCCCGTCCTCCACCCAAAAAGTCCCTGCAACGGCCTGCCCTAATCTCCCGCTCTCTTGCGAATCAGATTCAGGTGGGGCGTATGGATTTTCACTTTTCTGGCTATCTAATTCCATCGTTATTATGCTCGTTCCATTGACTCAACTTCGCAAGAGTCACAGGGTTCACGTTCACCAAACGCGCAACCCCGTCTTTAATGTCTTTTATTCGAAGACCTTTGGCTAAAAACGTCGCCAACTCAGCTCCATCAACGAAGAGAACATAAGCCATCATCACTCGAATTTCGAAAAAAAGAGGTAGCGAGATTATCGGGATCAAAGCTCCCAGCCACACCAAGAACATCCCAGCCAAGATCAGCATCTGTTTTTTGAGGAAGGATTTCTTAATCGAAAAACCCACCGTGATCTTCCGCTGGAACCGATTAAGCAAAAAGCACCAACCGATGAGAACCAAGAGCGAAAAGACCGGAGAACCCAACGGCCAAGCGACCAACATCAACGGAAAGAACAACAGGTGAGTTTGCGCGGGGATCCAATGAATGGGGCGCTCGTATCGAGATAGCTCTCCTTGAGTTGCTCCCGACCCAATACAAAGCTCGGGAAGCTTTGCTCCGTCCTGCAGGACCAGTAATCCTCCTTCAACTCGAAAACCAGTCGGCCTCCCGGCGGTGCATATGGATTTCCTTTGGCCATCATAAAAAAAGCACGGAAGATTTCCCTTCCGTGCTTTGAAGAATAAGAAGTCCAACCTACTTCACCGTAATGACGCCACGCATCAATGTCGCGTGGCCCGGGAAGGTGCAGATGAAGTTGTATTCACCGGGTTCGGTTGGGGCATTAAACTCGATTGTCTCGGTTTGCCCCTTTTCCAGCAACTTGGTCGCGTGAAGGATGCTGTCAGACTCAGGCAGGAATTGCTTTTTAAAGCCATCGGCACCGAGGGCAATCGCAGCCGCCGCAACGGCATCGGCAGTCCCCGGCTTGGTGATCACGAAGTTGTGAGGCATGAAATCCGGATTTACGAAGGTGAGCTCCACCTTCTTCCCCGCCTTCAGATCAAACTTCTTCACATCGAATTGGATCTTCTCAACAATCGCGTTCACGCGAATCTTGGTCAGAGATGGTGTATCTTCAACTCCTCCGGGAATAATCTCCATTTCCTCTTCTTTTTCGATTTCCTGCGGACCCTTGGCCGGATCAGCCGGGCCCCACCAGTGCGCAACGGTCTTGGCGCCTTGCACAACGTGTGGATCGGCCGACTTCAGGACAAGATCGAGGAGATCAGGATTGCGCACGTTGTGCTGCTGATGAACCCAGAGAGCTTCCAGCATGGGAATGCCGTCTTCCTTCTTGGCGGGATTAAATTGCTTCACCCAGGCTTGGGTCGCTTTCACCACTTCATCGGTATCCCGCTCGCTGATTTCAACACGAGTGCGGTGACGGACATACATGTCCGGGTGCTTAAAGTTGTCGAGCAACTCGCTCATGGAAGCCCCATCAATTTTGACCGGCTTCTGAAGAGGCTTCTTGGTATTCACCATGCGGTAAATCCGGCCGTGAATCTTGTCCCGGTTCGGGTCGCGCACGTTGTGCTGCATGTGCCCGATGATGACGTTGTGCCAGTCGGCAACGTAGAGAGCGCCGTCGGCACCGAAGATGGCATCAGTCGGGCGGAAGTTCCCGTCAGAGCTCTTGAGAAGTTCGACAGCCGGAGTTCCCCAGACTTCGCCAAATTTGTATTTCTTATCGTTGAAGCCGTCGCGATGGAGATCGTAATGCTTGATTCCAAGATACCCGATCGTATTGCAGAGGATGAAGTTCTGCTGCATCTCATCAGGAAAGTTGGTGCCGGAAATGATCGCATCCGCAGCCACCGGCCGGACTTCTTTGTTAACGAGAGGGAACATCTTAAAGCCATTTCCGTTCGGCCGCACCTGATAGGATCGGCCCCCCGTGCCATCGTTGGCATAAAGGTAACCCCACTGATCAAAACTGGTGCCGTGCGGGTTCGGGCTATTTCCGGCAACAAGAGAAACAGTATAACGGCGCGGATCGAAGCGATACATTGCCGAAGAACCACTCGTCAATGATGGTCCCCAGGGAGTCTCGTGGTTATGCTGAAGGAAAACTCCACTCTGCCAGTAGATCCCGCCATCCGGCCCGAAGATGAGATTGTTGGCGGCGTGGTGGGTATCTGAAGATCCTATCCCCTGCATAATGACGTAGCGCACGTCGGCAACGTCATCACCATCGGTATCCTTGAGGAAAATGATATCGGGCTGACTGGTTACGATGACGCCACCATTCCAAAACTCAAATCCCAGTGGATTATGAACTTTGGCAAATTCCTTCACCTTGTCGGCCTTACCATCATTATCCGTATCTTCGAGGATAAGAAGTGAATCATTCATTTCCTTGAGAGGCTCCCACTTCGGGTAGGTGGCCCAGGCGGCGGCCCAAAGCCGTCCTTTCCCGTCGACCTGAAGCTGGACCGGGTTGGCCAGCTCGGGGAACATTTTTTCGTCAGCGAAAAGATTAACCTCAAAGCCCTCGGGGACGTCCAGTTTCTTGATACCCTCTTCACCACTGATATACTCTAGATTGCCTTCCTTGGCCTTGCTCGAACTACGGGATCCTCCACCAACATTGGAGATGACCGGAATTGGCTCCGGGGTATTACTATCATCCACCTTGTAGTTTTCGCCCTTCGACTTGGCCCAAATCAAAGGATCTCGATTCGCAGTCATGACATCGAGCATTTTGAGTTCGTGCTGAAGAACAACCGCATTGGTCTGACCATCGACAAACTTCAACCCGGAACGCCCGCCCCAAACATCATTTCCATCGGTCGCGCGGTAGCGGTTGTGCCAGTGCCAGTTCTTATCGAGCACCGCTTCGCGAAGCGGCTGCTGACTGGGGGAAGCGGTGATCTCCTTCTTCAAAAGCTCCTTCGCCAGCACTTCACCGATGAGCCGGTTTCCGTCTTCGTTTAAGTGGATTCCATTAAGAGTCAATGGCGACTTGGCGGTGCCATAAAGCTGGATCGACGGATGATAAAGGTCGATGAAGGCCACCCCGTTTTTATCAGCAGCCACACGAGTGGCTTCGGTGATGGCGAGAAGGCGCTTGTTGTTGGCCCGACCAGTTGGAAGATTGCGGTCGCGGAGGTTTTCATGTCCGATCGGGCTGCAGAGAACGATGCGAGGAAAGCTTTCTCCGTTCGGCATCGCCTTGCGGAATTCCGCGATCATCTTTGTGAGATTCTTTTCATGGTCCTCGGGCTTGGTATCGAAAGACTCGTTGTAACCAAACATCGCAATGATGACATCAGCACCAACCTCCTGGAGGTATTTTGGCATCGGAGTGAATCCACGAGAACGGGGATATTTATTGGGACGATCCCCGGTGAGGCTCATATTACGGAACTTCAGCTCCATTCCGGGAGCTGCGGACTGGATGAGAGTTTCAGTCCAACCATCGTGCTGCATTCGGTCAGCGAGGCCATTCCCTATAATGGCAACCGTATCGCCTTTCTGAAATTTGAAGGGAGAGGGGTCCCGATAACCAGCTGGCACGCTCACCGTCTTAACGACCTTTCCATCAGCTCCGACATAGGCGACATCGCCCCCTTTGTTGAGATCAAATACCACTGCCGATTCAGGAGCCGTCACATTCTTGGATTGAAAAACCGCCTTCTTCCGGGCATCGAGCAAGGTCAGGGTAAAACCGTCCAGCCGCTTGCCGAGATCACCCTCGTTGCGATTCCAAACTGAGATTGAATCGATCTTAGCGGCCTTGCCGAGATCAAGCTCCCACCAAGCGTCCTTCTTACCCTCCGAAGTATGAGTTTGACCTCCTGAATTAAAGTCAGGCTTCTTATTGCCATCAATAGCGCGCTCGGCACCGGCATTGTTTGAGGTTGTGGACTGACTGGCTTTCCCGGAGCGGGCAATATTTTTGCCACCAGCCAACACCTCGACTTCAGCGAGGGTCAGCGTGCGGCCTTTGCCGGGGAGCTCAATCCGGACAAAGCGGGCCTCCTTTTGGGCGGAAGCCACGGAACTTAAGGCGAGTATGGGAAGAAGAAACTTCATAGATCGGACTGCCACCTACGGCATAAAAACCGACCTTATTTCAGGAAAGATCCCAGGGCAATCCACAAAAGCGCTTGTCCATCAGGCGACCACGTTTTCGAGAACTCCCACGCCCTCGATCTCGATCGCCACCACGTCTCCGGAGGCCAGCGTGAAATCAGATCCCGGCACCAATCCCGTCCCCGTCATTAACATCGCCCCATTCGGAAAATCGAGCTCCCGGTAGAGAAACTCCACCAATTCCTCCAAGCTCCGCTTCAGCTGGGTCAAGTCGGTGGCATCATCGAAAACAAGTTCGCCACCCCGCGTGATCGTCAGTTTGATTGCCGCATTCTCCTTCAAAGCTTTCCGCCCCAGCAACAAACACGGCCCGACTGCACAGCTGCCCCGATAGACCTTGGCCTGCGGCAGGTAGAGAGGATTCTCTCCCTCAATCGACCGTGAGCTGACATCATTCCCCACCGTGAATCCAAAGATCTCTCCACCCGCATTGATGGCCAAAGTCAGTTCCGGCTCAGGCACATCCCAGGAGGAATCCTCTCTCACACGAATTTCACCACCTCCGCCGACCGCCCGGGAACCCATCGCTTTGAAAAACAACTCCGGCCGCTCCGCATCATAGACCATATCATAAAAGACATCGCCACCCGCCTTTTCGGACTCTTCCATCCGGGCAGACTTTGATCGCAAGTATGTCACTCCTGCCGCCCAGATTTCGGCATCAGCCGGAACCGGTGGTAGAATCTTTCCATCCCTCTCCGTCGGCGTGCTGGTATTCGCTTCCTCCAAAATACCTTCGACCTCCCCCGCCTGCGATTGGAAAAGCTTCGTCAAAAGATCATTCTCCACAGCAGACCAAGTGTCATCTTTTTCAAGCAAAGTTCCAGACGTGAGACAATGTAGTTTCATAGGGTCAGCTTGGCGGCTGAAAACTCAGACCAAAAGCCGGAAGTCTCGAAACCCGGCATTTTGTCCCCTTTTCCGGGCATTGTATAAAAAAGGCACCAGCCTCAAAGAAGACCGGTGCCTGAAAATTTCGGTTCGTTTACGCGATGTGCCTAGCGCTTGCGGCGGAGCAGGCCCAGGGTGGTGATCAGGAGCAGCACCGCGCTGCCTGGCTCGGGCACGGTGGCGAACTGGTGATCCGAGGGATCAAAGCTCCCTCCCGGAACCGGGTCCACCATTCCTCCAGCTCCAATATTATTATCAATCCACCCAACGATCGCTTCGCTCGCCGAGGCGATATCCCACTGGATGTCAAAGCTGATATTGTTGGTGGCGGAACTATCGGGCACGACCCAGTTGTTGGAGGTCGCTCCGGTGGCTCCGCCATCTTTTCCGGTGACCAGGAACCATTCGGGTTGCTCCGGCCCATCGAGATCTTTGGTGTCAAATCCCCAAATGTAGGCCTGATATCCTGCCACGACTTTACCACCGCTTTCGGAGCTGCTGACACTGGTGACCTGATCGTCCTGATCTCCCATCGAAGCGATGTTCCCAAAGTATCTGGCAGTGCCATCGTAACCCGAGGTGGCGCTATCCGTTGTCCCATCATTGGCTTCGAAAACCACCCAGCGATCTGCCCATTCATCCGCGTTGGCATAGGTTGGAATGAATTCGCTACCGTCCGCATTTTGAAAGATCCCGAGTTCATACATCACTTCTCCACTGGCCAAGGCGGCGGTGGTGAAGTGGTCCCAGGAACCGGAGCCAGTGTTTCAGGTGTTCAAAAAAGTACTAGCCTTATGTCAAACTTTTCCCTAGCTGGATGACCCTGCAGATCACCACAGGGTCATCCAGCTGGGACATCCCCCCGGATTTTTCCTAGGAGCTTGAAAAGGAAGGACTTCAGGATGAGATAGAAAAATCAAAAAATCTCACAAAGAGTTTTCGCACGAGAGTAGTATTACCACGGGTGAAAATAGAGACTTCCCGCCAATCGTCATCATGACCGATCCCTTTTCCCAATCCCAGCTTCTCGTCAACCGACGCCACTTTTTCGGCAAGTCCGCCTCCGGCATCGGTGTCGCCGCCCTCTCCTCCATGCTGGGCAACAGTTTTGGTGAAAAACCAGCTGCTGCGCCCGAGCCCAAGGCGAAACGCATGATCTACCTCTTCCAATCCGGGGCGCCCTCCCCCCAGGACCTCTTCGACTACAAACCAAAACTCCAGGAACACCACGGCAGGGAACTCGGAGACTTCGTGGACCTCAACCAGCGAAAAACCGGCATGACCGCGGGCCAGAAATCCTTCCCCATTGCCGGCACCAAATACAAATTCAAAAAACACGGCAAATCCGGCACGGAAATTTCGGAACTCCTGCCCCACATCTCCGGCCTCGCCGATGACATCTGCCTCATCCGGTCGATGTACACCGAGGCCATCAACCACGACCCCGCCATCACCTTTTTCCAATCCGGCTCCCAAATCCCCGGACGCCCCTCCATGGGAGCGTGGCTCAGCTACGGCCTCGGGTCCGAAAACAAAAACCTCCCCGATTTCGTCTCCATGGTCTCCCGTGGCACCGGACGACCCAACTGCCAACCCCTCTATGATCGCCTCTGGGGATCCGGCTTCCTCCCGACCAAACACGCCGGCGTGAAATTCATGTCCGTCGGCGACCCGGTTCTCTACCTCTCCAACCCTGCCGGTTACTCCGCCTCGGCACGCCGAAAGATGCTCGATGACCTTGCCGAACTCAACGAAAAGAAACTCGCCGAATTCGCCGATCCCGAAATCGACACCCGCATCCAGCAATACGAACTAGCCTACCGCATGCAAACCTCGGTTCCGGAGCTCACTGACATCTCCGACGAGCCCGAATCCGTCCTTAACATGTACGGACCCGAAGTCAAAAAGCGCGGCACCTACGCCTACAACTGCCTCATGGCCCGCCGACTCGCAGAGCGCGACGTCCGCTTCGTGCAACTTTACCATATGGGCTGGGATCAACACTTCACCCTTCCCAAACAGCTTTCCGGCCAATGCTACGACGCCGACCAACCCACCGCCGCCCTCATCAAGGACCTCAAAATGCGCGGTCTCCTCGATGACACCCTCGTCGTCTGGGGCGGAGAATTCGGACGAACCTCATACTGCCAGGGCAAGCTTACCCGCGAAAACTATGGTCGTGACCACCACCCGCGATGTTTCTCCCTCTGGGCTGCCGGCGGCGGCATCAAGCCAGGCACCACCTTCGGACAGACCGATGACTTCTGCTACAACCTCGTCGACAAGAACGGCGCACCCATCGAAGCCCACCCCACCAAACACCACAAGGAGGCCGTCCACGTCCACGACCTTCACGCGACTCTCTTTCACCAACTCGGCATCGACCACACCAAGCTCACCTATAAATTCCAGGGCCGCCAATACCGCCTCACCGACGTCCACGGACACGTCGTCAAAGACATCCTTTCCTAGCCTGAAACATGAGTATTCCCAATCGCACGATGAAATGTTTCCTCCTTCTTCTCGCTACCATCTCCTCCCACCTTGGTGCCGAAGAGCAGATCAGCTACAACAAACACATCCGGCCTATCCTCTCGGAAAACTGTTTCTACTGTCACGGCCAGGACCCCAAAACCCGCGAAGCCGATGTCGCCCTTCACCTCGCCGAATTCGCCTATAAGGAACACAAAGGCACCACCCCAATCATCCCCGGCAATACCGAAGACTCCGAAGTGGTCTATCGCATTTTTGATGACGGCGACCCCATGCCGCCAGAGGATTCCAATCGCTCCCTCACCGCCAAACAGAAAGACCTCATCAAGAAGTGGATCGAACAAGGAGCCAAGTACGAGGACCACTGGAGTTTTGTCCAGCCAAAGAAAGAACCCGTCTCCACGGACCAAAACCCCGTCGATCACTTCATTCGCAAAAGGCTGGCTGCGGAAGAACTTGACCCATCGCCCCCGGCCAACCTCCAAACTCTCGCCCGGCGTGCCGCCCTTGCCCTCACCGGCCTGCAACCCACCCCCACCCAACTCGCCGAACTGAAGAAGCACGGTTCCTACGAAAAATTTGTCGACTCTCTCCTCGCCACCGACGCCTACGCCGAGCGCATGACCCTCTTCTGGATCGATGCCGCCCGCTACGCCGATACCGATGGCTATCAAAACGACAGCGGCCGCTCCAACTGGCCCTGGCGCGACTGGGTCATCGATGCCTTCCGCAAAAACATGCCTTTCGACCAGTTCACCATCGAACAAATCGCGGGGGACATGCTGGACAACCCCTCCGACTCGCAACTCCTCGCCACCGCCTTCAACCGCAACCACCGCCAGAATGCCGAAGGCGGAGCACTTGCTCCGGAATTTTACGTCGAGAACGTTATCGACCGGGTCGAAACCACCTCCACCGTTTGGCTCGGACTCACCACCGGCTGCGCCCGCTGCCACGACCACAAATACGACCCCATTTCGCAAAAGGAATTTTACCAACTCTTCGCCTACTTCAACAACATCGGCGAGCGTGGAACCGGCAGGGGAACGCAGGCCCAACCCGTTAAAAACTTCTCCTCCCCCATCGCCAAGATTCCCGAAAGCCTCCACTCCGAACTTGCCGCAGCCAACAAGCAAATCTCCGAAGCAGAAAAAGGCCTCCCCACCCGCCTTCGGGAATGGATCAAAAACCATGGCAGGAAGTCTCCCCCATCAGACTGGCTTCCCGTCAACCTTTCCTCAGCTCAAGCCACTAAAGGAAAGCTTGAGAAACTTCCTGACAACACCTGGCTTTACAAAAGTAGCGCCTCGAAAACGACCTACCAGCTTCGCCTTCCCACCGGCAAACGCGCCCTCACCGGCATTCGTCTCGATGCCCTTTCCCACCCGTCCCTCAAAGGAAAGAATAAGCTCTCCCTCGCCGCCAATGGCAACTTCGTCCTGACCGACGTCAAAATCTCAGCCAAAGGCAAGCCGGTGAAGATCGCCAAGACCGCCGCGACCTACTCGCAGCCCAATTACCCCGCGACCAACGCCACTGATGGTAACGGGACTTCCGGATGGGGCATCGACAGCCATCCCAACAAGAGCGAAAGTCTCTTCCTCGTTTTCGAGAAGCCTCTCACTTCCAACTCGGGAGAACTCGCCATCGACCTCCACTTCAATGCCGGATTCCCGAACCATCAAATCGGCTCCTTCAAAATCCTAGCCACCGAAGCCCCCAATCCGGCTCTCAAAACCGGGGGAATTCCCGCGAACGTCCTCGCTCAACTCGAGAAACCGACCGACCCCAAAATCCTCGCCGACTACCACCGTACGATTGACCCCGTTCTTCGAGACGCCGTTGCCAAACGTGCCACTACCGAAAAGAAGATTGCGGAAGCCCAAGGCTGCTCCGTCCCGGTCATGGTGATGCGCGAGAAAGCCGGCGACCCAACCCCCTCCTACCTTCTCAACCGAGGTCAATATGATGACCCGGTAAAAGATCAACCGCTCGAACGAGGTGTCATCGCGCGCCTCCTCTCTGCTGGCGCCAAACAACCCAAGGATCGGCTGGAATTCGCCCAGTGGCTTATCTCCCCCGAAAACCCCATCACCGCCCGCGTCACCGTCAACCGCATGTGGCAACACCTCTTCTCCATCGGTCTCGTCAAAACCTCGGAAGACTTCGGCCTCCAAGGGGGACTCCCCAGCCACCCGGAACTCCTCGACTGGCTCGCTGTCGAGTTCATCGAATCCGGCTGGAACGTCAAAAGAATGTATAAACTCCTCGTCACCAGCGAGAGCTTCAAGCAGTCGTCAAAAAGCAATTCCATTCTCAACGAACGCGACCCCGAGAATCGCCTCTTGGCCCGCGGCCCACGTTACCGCATGGACGGTTTCGCCATTCGCGACATGGCCCTTCATGCCTCCGGCTTGCTGAATGCCCAACTGGGAGGCCCGCCCGTGAAGCCCTATCAACCTACCGGACTCTGGCAGGCCGTCGCCTCCAATGCCGGCACTCGATACAAGCCCTCTACCGGAGACGCTCTCTATCGCAAAAGCATGTATTCCTATTGGAAACGCGCAGTCGCTCCACCCCGCCAGCTGATCTTCGATGGCTCGGGACGCGAGATCTGCAATGTGCGACACAAAATCACCAACACTCCCTTGCAAGCCCTCGCCTTGATGAATGATGTCACCTTTGTGGAATCCGCCCGTCATCTCGCCGAGCGCATGATCAAGGAGAGCCCCGAAGCACCACTCGCTTATGGTTATCTCCTCGCCAAAGGGCACGCGCCCGATGACGAAACCCTCGCTATCCTGAAGCGCAACCGCGACCATTTCTTGAAGCACTTCAAAGCAGCGCCCGAAGAAGCCAAAGCCTTCCTGTCCATTGGTCAGTCAAAGCGCGATGAGGCCATCGATCCCGTGACTCACGCCGCCCACGCCTCGACGGCCCACCTCATCCTGAACCTTGATGAGGTCATCAGCATCGAGTAACCCTACTTCTCCAGGTGCAACACCCGTTCGCCCGGATTCGCCTTACCCAACAAAATCCGTTTCACCAGCCCATCCCTTTCCCAGGGAAGGAAATGCCCCTCGTTTTCCAACAAATGAATCCGGGGCGAAGTCGCGGTCAGATACTTCTTGAGGTAAGCGACACTCGTTGCCGGAACCAATTTGTCCCGTCCTCCTTGCACGACGGTCACCGGAGCGGTGATTTGCCCAAGCTCGGGCTGTAGTCTTCGAAGAGCCGGGTAAACCGCAAGAACCTCCAAATGGGACACCCGCCACGGCCGAACCAAAAGCCATCCCAATCCACTGTTCCTTAGAAGCCGGTTCATCTTGAGAACAAATCCCGGTTTGGTGTCGACCGAAGGAGCCAGCGCGACCACTTCATGCACCTTATCCGGATATCGGGCCGCGGCGGCAAGAACGATCGCCCCACTGAGAGAATGCCCCACCAAAGTCGCAGGCCTCGACTGCTCCTTCAAAAGGACCGCGAGGGCATCGACCTGCCTGTCAAAATCGACAAAACCGGACTTTGAATTGCCGTAACCCGGACGATCGTAAGCCACGAGCCGATACTTCTCGCTGAGCTCCGGATCGTCAAAATACCGACTCCAGTGAGCCGCCTTGCCCGGAGAACCATGGACAAAAATGAGTGGGCGTTTCCCTTCCCTGCGCGCTTCGGTCTGAAAGGCCTGAATCTCCTCCTCTCCAAACCCCGCCTTGAAGCCAACTCCGGTCTTCCCGGGAAAATCAGGGTGATCACCGGCGCAGGAAATCAACAGCGATGACACCGCGGTCCAGATTAAGAAATTGGCAACCAGCGATCTCACGCCTCCATTATGCCACCTGTTTCCCAATTCTCAAAACAAAGCCCCGTCTTCAATCCTCCCGAAGCGCGGCTTTTCTTGATTTCACGAGTCCCCCCGTCGCCTCGCCTCTCTTAAATACCGTCAACGATGGCAGGAGAAAAGAAGCTCACCCCGATGATGGCCCAGTATATGGCCATGCGCCGGTCTCTGCCCGATGACATCCTTCTGCTCTATCGACTGGGCGATTTCTACGAAATGTTCTTCGAGGACGCCAAGGCCGCAGCCGGCATCCTTAATGTCGCCCTAACCAAGCGGAATGACATCCCCATGTGTGGTGTCCCCCACCATGCCGCTCAAGGCTACATTGCCAAGCTCATCAAAGCAAATAAGCGGGTCGCCATTGCCGAGCAAACAACCGCTCCGGAACCTGGCAAAATCGTGGAGCGCGAGATCGCCCAAATCATTTCGGCTTCCACCGTCGATGATCTCTCTCTCCTCGACGATACCCGGCACAATTACCTTGCCGCCGTTTTCGTGGGAGGCTCCCCCAAAAAGCCCTGCCTCGGTCTTGCCTGCGCCGATCACACCACCGGAGAATTTACCGTCGCCGAATTCGCCGACCGCCAGCAACTCGAAGACGAACTCACCCGTCTCTCACCTTCCGAACTCCTCATTCCCGAGGACCAGACCAAGGAACTCGGCGGACTCCTTAATTGCCTCCCTTACGATTCCTACGCCTTCCTCTCCGATCAGGCGCTCCATACGCTGAAAGATCAATTCAAGGTTCAGTCGCTCGACGGCTTCGGCTGCGCCGGAATGACCGCCGCACTCTCTGCCGCCGGAGGCGCGCTGCACTATCTCAGCTTCCAGCTCAGGCGGAACTGCGACCACCTCAAAGCGCTCTCCGTTCGAAACGTCGCTGATTTCGTCCTCATCGATTCCGCCTCCCAACTCAACCTTGACCTTGTCGAATCCCGCTCAGGCAAGCAACACACCCTCCTCGGCGTTCTCGATCGAACCTCCACGCCCATGGGGGCCCGAAAACTTCGTGACTGGATCCTTCACCCCCTTCGTGACCTCCCCGAACTCACGGCCCGGCTGGACCTCGTCGACTCCCTCCTCGCCGAACCCTACCTTCTCACCAAGCTTCGCGATTCCCTGAAGCAAATCCGTGACATCGAACGCACCACCGGCCGGCTTTCGCAAGGATCCGGCAACGCCCGCGACCTCAAATCACTCCAGGTCTCTCTCGAACGAATTCCCGACCTAAAGGCCGACCTTGCCGCGGTGGCGGAGACCTCCGGACTTCATGCCCGGCTCATCACAAACATTCAGGAATTCCCGGAATTGGTCGAGACCCTTCAAAATGCTCTCGTCGATGAACCCCCCGCCCAAATCCGCGACGGAGGGATTATTCGCGACGGCCATTCCGAAGCCCTCGACGAACTCCGGGACGCCTCCCGCTCCGGCAAACAATGGATCGCCGAGATGCAAGCTTCCGAGCGCAAACGCACCGGCATCGATACCCTCAAAATTAAGTTTAACAACGTCTTTGGTTACTTCATCGAAATCACCAAAGCAAAAGCCGATCTAGCTCCCGACGACTACCAGCGGAAGCAAACAATGGCCAACGCCGAGCGCTTCATCACGCCTGAACTCAAAGAGGTCGAAGGGAAAGTCCTCGGGGCTGATGACCGGGCCAAGTCGCTGGAATACGACGAATTCATCAAGCTCCGTGCCGGGGTTACCGACCACCTCGTCCCCCTCCAAAACACCGCCGACGCCCTCGCCACTCTGGACGTCCTCATTTCCTTCGCCGAGACCGCCCAACTCTACCAACACACCCGCCCTGTTCTCGACGATTCGCGCCACTTGCAAATCGTCAACGGCCGCCACCCGGTGCTAGAACAAACCCTCGTGGAGGAAAAATTCGTCCCCAACGACACCCTCATCGATCCGGAAGAAAGCCTTCTCCAGATCCTCACCGGCCCCAACATGGCGGGGAAGTCCACCTACATTCGCCAAATTGCCCTCATCACTCTAATGGCCCAGATCGGGGCCTATGTTCCCGCCGAGCATGCCCACATTGGCTTGACCGACCGCATCTTCTGCCGCGTCGGCGCTTCCGACGATCTCGCCAAGGGACAATCCACCTTCATGGTCGAGATGAACGAAACCTCGCTCATCGTCAACAACGCCACCGACAACTCCCTCGTCATCCTGGATGAAATCGGGCGCGGCACCGCCACCTTCGATGGCCTCTCCATCGCCTGGTCCGTCGCAGAACATCTTCACGACGAAGTAAGATGCCGTACTTTGTTCGCAACCCACTACCACGAACTCTGCGCCCTCTCGGACTCCAAGGATTCCGTGGCCAACTTCAACGTCGCCGTTCGCGAGTGGAATGACGACATCATCTTCCTCCGCAAAATTCTCCCGGGGCAGGCTGACAAAAGCTACGGCATCCAGGTCGCCCGCCTCGCCGGATTACCCAAGAATATCCTCGACCGCGCCAAGGAGATCCTGAGCCACCTCGAGATGAGTTCCGCCAAGCCGACCAAGGAAAAAAAGAAATCGCCCAAGGCCAAAAAGGCCCTTCCCGAAGCGAACTCTCCCCAAATGGACCTCTTCGACTGACGGGTCGCTGTAGAATTTCCCTCATTTCAGAGCACCTTTTCCGCCCTTTCGAGGGCGGCGATTAATTCGAACTCTCTTGCGGAAAAACAGCCGCAAAAAATACAATTGTTAATTTCTTTTGGAATCTTCAATTCCGATGGAATTATGAAATACCACTGAATACACAGCTTTTTCATGGCCTTACAGAATTGAATGCATTATTTTCATCGACGCTATGAACATACACACAATTAGAAAAACCTTGCTGGCGCTGGGCGGAGTTTTTCTTTCCTCGATAACAGCGCAGGGCCAGATTGATTCGGGCCTCCTTAATTACTGGCCCCTTGACGGGAATGCCGATGATGCTGCCGCCAATGTTCCTACCGCTGCGGGAACATCAGCCGACAATGGCATGATCAACGGATCTGTCACCTTCACCGACGCCGAAGTCGATGGTCTCGGAGCAGGCTTTGGTCAGGTGGGCAACTTTCCAGGTGGTGCTGGCAATAACATCACCGTTGCCGATCCAAGCGGAGGCACTGACGACATTGACCGCTCAGGTGCTGACGTCAGCATCTCGGTCTGGATCAAAGCCAGCTCGTGGTCAACCGGGTGGCAGGCCATCATCGCCCACGGTGAGCAATCAGATTACCGAATCGCGCGACGTAGTGACCTCGATCCTGTTCTTTTTGCTTACGCCGGAGGAACCGGTGATATTCAAACCATCACCTCTTACGGCGCAGCTCCGGCCGGAGATGGAAATTGGCACCATATTGTTGCCACCACCGGTAACGGAGGAGTCACCCAGCTTTATGTCAACGGACTACTAGAAGCCACCAGCACCGGGGTGCCCACCATTGCAGCAAGCGATGGCAACAACAACGTGCTCTGCATTGGCTGCAATCCGGACAACGGACGGGAATTCAATGGTTTCATCGACGACATCGCGATGTGGGATCGCGTCATCACCGCCGACGAAGTCTCAAGCATCCACGATAACGGTCGCCTTGGTAATCCCCTCTCCGCTATTCTTCCAGCACCCGGAGACGACGACAACGATGGATTACCCAACTCTTGGGAAGAGCGCTATGGCTTGGACCCCGATGACAATGGCTCAACAGACCCGAACAACGGGCCCAATGGTGATCCGGATAACGACAATGTCTCGAACATTGATGAGTTTAATAACAACACCTTCCCGAATAACGATGATACCGACGGGGACGGTTTGACTGATGGCGTCGAAACCAACAATGGTGAAAATAGCTACGTCAGTGAAACCGACACCGGCACCAATCCCCTCAGTCCAGACTCGGACGGAGATGGCATTGACGATGGAGCCGAGGACAACGGCGGAACTTTTGTCAGTGAAACCGAAACCGGGACTGATCCCACGGTCGCAGATTCCGATGCAGACACGATGCCTGACGGTTACGAAGTGGACAACTCCCAGGACCCTAACAGTGATGATGCTGCTCTGGATCCTGACTCGGATGAATTAACGAACCTCGATGAGTTTGGACTTGGAACCAATCCCCAGGTCGCAGATTCCGATATGGATGGGCTCGATGATGCCGTGGAGGTCAACACCGAAAACACCGACCCCAACAATCCCGATTCCGACGGAGACACTCTCAGTGATGGTGACGAAGTGACGGTCCACATGACCGACCCCAATTCAATCGACTCCGACGGTGATCTCTTTGACGATAACGAAGAAGTCGACGGCGGCAGTGACCCTAACGACCCCACCAGTACCCCGGTCGTTCCCGAACTTCCCGAGCCGCTCCTGTATTATTCCTTCAACGTGGACAATGGTACCGAAGTCGAAAACCTGGGAACCCTGGATACTCCGGGCGTTCTTCAGGGTGGCGCAAGCTATGGCGAAGGACAAGACGCGTCGTTTGGAACGGCCTTCGTCGGCAATCGCACCGGAGCGAATGACGCCTATGTTCGGACCGGGTTTACCGGAGTCGATCTTGGTTTGGGTGCCTCAAGCACCACCGCCGGGGTCTACACTGCGATGGCTTGGATCAACTGGAACGGAACGACCGCACTGGGAGGAGCCAACGGCGACCATATGATCTTCGGAGCCGAAGATGGCCCGGGGAACAATCAACAGCTCCACCACGGGATTCGTGATGAGGCCGATGGTTCGCATGCTCACTACGGTGGTTGGGGTAATGACCTGAACAACGGTGGTGTCGTGACGCCCGGAGAATGGACCCACTTGGCGTTCCAATATGACGGAGCAGACAAGGTCATCTTTATCAATGGCATCGAAACCCTCCGCGGCGCGGGGAACCCGTTGGGCTCGGAGACATTGCCCGTCATTATCGGCGGTCATGGCCGCGATGCTCCTGATCCGGCAGGACAGAGCTTCAACGGCTCAATCGATGAAGTGAAAGTCTACGGCGCTGCTCTTAGCGAAGCACAAGTAAGGGAAGCCATGATTCCAAACGCAGGCGGCGGTGCGGGTCTGGTCATCACTGAAATCTTATTCGACCCGAGCATCGGAGCGAATGGACAGTTCAGCATCACCTTCACTTCACGCCAGGGCGCATCATACGGTCTGTATTACTCGACCGATCTGTTCGACTTCAGCTCGGATGTTAACGATGCCATCACGGGACAAGATGGCACGACAACCCTTGCGTTCCCGAACCCTGATCCGGGAGTTTCAAAGCTCTTCTTCAGGGTGGAGGCCAACTAGCTTCTATTAAATCAATCCAAAAGCACCGGTAGCAATACCGGTGCTTTTTTTGTTGGGATCCCAGCGATCAATCTTGTGACGTCCTATTTCTTTTTCGATTTCTTCGAAGGAGCACCGGGGCCCCAACGCGGTTCTTCCAACTGCTTCTCCCAGGCGTTGAGCTTTTTCAACATCGCCTCCAGCACCTCCTGTTGTTCCCTCGCGAGATTTTTCGACTCCCCGATATCCTGACTGAGATCAAAGAGCGCGGGCCCGTCTCCACTCTTCCGATTGTGAACGATCTTCCACTTCCCTTCCCTCATGGCCCGGGGACCGCCACTGCCGCCCTGCCTCCAAAACAAGGGCCTGGGTGCTTCCGTCACCGTCGTGGTTTTCGCCTTTCCATCAAGTCCTGCCAGAAAGCTCCTCCCATCAAGTTTCCAATCCGGTTTCACCGTTCCTCCCGCCGCCTCAAAAAAGGTCGGGAGCAGATCAAGCGCGATGACCGGCTTATCAATGACACTTCCAGCTGGAATCCTCCCCTTCCACCGCATCGCCCAGGGCACTCGCACGCCACCTTCCCACAAAGTTCCCTTCTTCCCCTGAAGCGGAGTATTGTCTGCTCCCGTCGAGGTCTGCCCGCCATTGTCGTTGGTAAACAGAACGATCGTATTTTCATCCAAGCCCTCAGCCTTCAAGCAGTCCAACACCTTGCCCACATTGTCATCAAGACTCACCACCAACCCGGCATAGCTGGCGCGCTTCTTTTGATTGATATGTGCCACCCTCTTGGCATCTTCCGGCTTCGGCTGAAGGGGGCCGTGAGGTGACGTGAATGAAACGAAAAGGTAGAAGGGCTTCTCTTTACTCTCACGGATGAAGCGGCAAGCAGCATCACCAAACCGGTCGGTCACATAACCATTCTCTTTGGTAATCTTGCCGTTCTCCTGAATCACCCGGTGGGCACTCGGCTTCGGTATCTCATGGTAGGGTCGCGAGCCTTGCAGCAGTCCATAAAACCAATCAAAGCCCCGCTTGTTGGGGTGATACTCATCCGGATATCCCAAATGCCACTTGCCCACGAGCCCGGTGGTGTAACCCAGCCCCTTGAGATGTTTCACTCCGAAGTTCTCCTTCAACTCCAGTCCACTTTGAAAGCCGGGAGGGAGATTATTATCGTAACCAAACCGCTGCTGATAGCGCCCGGTCATCAAACCCGCACGCGAAGGTGAGCAAACTGATCCCGCCATGTAGGCGTTCGAAAACCGGGCTCCCTCCTTTGCAATTCGATCGATATTGGGAGTCAGCTTCTTCATCTCAGCCGCGCAATTCGGCTGAAAGCCAAAGTCGGCATACCCTGCATCATCAGAGTAAAGAACGATTATATTCGGCTTTGCTGAAACAACAGACGCCGCAGTAAAAAGTAGGAGAGAGATTCTAGAAATCATTCCCAAATCATGCCGAACCATTCCAAGGTAGCAATGATGATTGCCACCTCCAAACATCATGGTCATCTCAAACATTAACACCCGTCATCTTATCGATTTTGAGAACACTCACACAGGGAAGATGGTCGCTTCATCCCACTCGGTATTAGACCAATGCCGATCAGGCATCCACAAATCAGATCACTCCCGCTCCTTCACTCTCTTTTCCCAGACCTTGGAGCGATCACATCCGGTCTGATCTTCTGGATGAACTTTGGATGGCGCGAGGACATACTGCGGGTGCCAGTGGCCAGTGACTCCCATCCATGCTGCATTGTTGAGCTGCTGTCTCCTCTCCTTAGTCGGCTTAACCGGCTGTTTACCAAGATTCCAAATCAATTTAAAAAACCTTGCAGTCCTCTTTGACCGTCTTCGCTAAAACACGACATCGTCCTCTCCGAGAATCTGCACCTCGGTTTCAAGATCAACACCGCGTTCCTCCTTGGCCTTGGCCTTGATTTGCTCGATTAATGAAAGGACATCGGAAGCGCTCGCCTTACCGCGATTGACAATGAAATTTCCATGCTCCGGCGAGACTTCGGCTTTACCAACCCCGGTCTCTTTCAAGCCCATTTCATCGATTAGCTGGCCCGCACCACAGATTTCGGGATTTTTAAAAGTACACCCGGCACTCGCAGCCTTCGGCTGAGTGGTATTCCGATGATGACGGGATTCATCGAGCTTCTCCTGAATCGCTTCGCGATCTGAAACAACTCCGGCAAAGGTCGCCTCAAGAGCATAGTTCCGGCGTAGCTCGGGGACATTACGGTAGAACGCTTCGATCTCACTGCACTTGCGAGCCCGGATCTTTCCGTCCTCATCCAGAAAGGTCACCGAGACCACCTGATCAAAAGTCTCCACTCCCATCGCGCCGGCATTCATGCAGAGTCCGCCACCTACGTTTCCGGGAATGCCCTCCATCCATTCAAATCCGCCGATCCCGTGCTCGCGGGCCACGCTTGCGAGCTTCTTAAAACGCACTCCAGCCCCGGCTGTGATGTTATCGCCCTCAACCGAAACCGCGGTAAAGGCCCCTCCGGCCGGATGAATCACAGCACCACGGATCCCGCCATCCCGAACCAGCAGGTTTGATCCACGCCCTACAATTCGCACCGGGATTCCGCGGGCCTTGCAGAAGGAAACCGATTCGGCGAATTGCTCGAATTCCGAGGGCCCGATCCAAAACTGGGCCGGACCTCCGACCCGCATCGTACTATGCCGCGACATCGGCTCGTAGAGTTTGATTTCCGAAACCTCTGTCTCGTTCCGAATCTCCTCCAACACCTTTAGATCACGAATAATTTTATTTCCGGCCTCATGAACATTTCCGGCTCCCAGCGTCAGAAATAAATCACCATCCGCGAGAGCATTACCCACCGCATGATGCGCAGTCGACAGGTCGGGAACAAAATACGCCTTCGTCGAGCCATTGGCAGCAATCGCATCAACAATCGTTTGTCCGCTCACGCCGGGGATGGGGTCTTCACTGGCCGCATAAACATCAGTGACAAAAACAAGGTCGGCAGCCTGCAAGGCTTTTCCGAAATCGTCAGCCAACTTCTGGGTGCGGCTGAAGCGATGAGGTTGAAATAAAACAATCACCCGCCCCGGTTCGTAACTCCGGGCAGTCTGTAAGGTCGCCGCGACCTCCGTCGGGTGATGACCATAGTCGTCCACAATGCGATACCGCTTACTCAGATGCTTGGTCTCAAAGCGGCGCTTGGCACCCGCGAACGAAGACAAGGCGCGATTCATTTTCGAAAAGTCGATTCCACACTCCGAGGCCACCGCGATCGCTCCCAAAGCATTCATCACATTGTGCAATCCCGGAATTCCAAGCTGAACTCTTCCCAACTCCTTACCCTTATGGTTGACCGTGAAGCTCACCGTGCCGATCTGCTCGGACAAATCAGTCGCGGTCCAATCGGCATCCTTCCAGCCGTATGAAACAGCATTATCCCGAACCCCACAAAGTCCCGTGGCCTCCTCGCATTCACTGCAGTAGACGATCGAACCCGTGGTTTGATCCATCAGGGTATTGAAGACTTCGCGGATCTGCTCGATCCCGCGCGTGTAATGATCGAGATGCTCCTCCTCAACATTCAGAACGATGGTATGACGGGGTTTGTAAAGGGCCAAAGTTCCATCCGATTCGTCGCCCTCCGCCACCAAATACTCTCCATCCTCATTCCACTCGGCATTGGAGCCCAAGACCGGAATCTCTGCACCCACATAGTGGCAGGGCATCAAATCTCCCTGTCGAAGAATGTGCGCAATCATTGAGGAAGTTGTCGTCTTCCCATGCGTACCTGAAACCACCACCCCGGCTTTGGTGTGAAGGATAGCGGCAAGGCACTCCGCTCGACGGAAGGTGGCGATATCTTGAGCCAAAGCCTCTGCAAGTGCGGGATTCGTCGTACGAATTGCCGAAGAATAAATCACCGCATTAACACCCTGCACTGCTTCCGCTGAATGCGGGGTTGAAAAATCGAGACCAAGATCACGGAGTCGCTCGGTCTCACCGGAAGTCACGCGATCGGACCCGCTGACCCGGTGTCCCATCTGGATCAGCAGGCGTGCCAGCCCGCTCATTCCCGAACCAGCCACCCCAATCAAATGAACCCGGAGTGGTTGATCCGGATTTAAAAGTTTCTCACTGAATTGCTCGACGGTCATCCTTCAATTACGTTTGCGATTTGAGCGGCGGCATCCGGGTCGGCCAGATTCCGCATCGATTCCGCCATGCTCTCGAGATGCCCGTCATTAAGCTCGGTCAACATATCGGTAATCGTCTTGGCTTCGAGATCCCGCTGTTGGGTCAGGACTGCGGCCCCCGCTTTTTCATAGACGCGGGCATTCGCAGTTTGGTGGTCATCGGCCGCGAAAGGAAATGGCACAAGAAGCGCAGGCAAGCCAGCGTGGCTTAACTCGGTCAGCGAAGAAGCCCCCGACCTTGCGACACAAAAATCGGAAGCCGCGTATGCCGCTGCCATATCGTCGCAAAACGCGAGGACCTTGTATCCTTCACGATCGCCCACTTGAGCCGTGAGACGATGAAAGTCCGCTTGCCCTGCCAAATGAAGCACTTGCCAGGCAGAAGCTTCTGTTCCCTCGGCCACCAATTCATTGAGACGTTGCGCTCCCTGGGAACCGCCCATCACGAGGAGCGTATTCTTGGCGGGATCGAGACCAAACTTCTGGCAGGCATCCTCTCTTGAAGGCAATGTCTCCAGTTCATCACGAACCGGAGTCCCTGTGCGAATCACCTCGGAGTTGGGAAAGTGAGTTGACGCTTCTTCCAATCCGACCAGAACCGCCGTGCAACGTTTCGCCGTCATTCGATTGGAACGCCCGGGGATGGCATTGGAATCATGCACGTAGGTCCGGAGGCCCTTCTTAGCCCCGGCAACCACCGGGGGAAAGGAAGTAAAACCACCCATACCCAACACAACATCCGCCTTCTCGCGGTCAATAATGGCACCGCATTGCTTGATCGTTTTGCGCAGTCGCCAGAGAAAAGAGACCATCTTCAGCGAAAATGTCGGGGGCTTGGCAATCGCCCGGACGGTTTCAAATCGCAGATCAGAATACTTTTGCGATGCCTGGGCATCGACTTTCTTTTCCGAGATCAGGAGCAAGACCACATGCCCCCGCGACTTGAGTTCCTGCGCCACCGCGATCCCGGGGAATAAATGACCGCCGGTTCCGCCACAGGCGATGATGATTTTTTGGGGCTTAGACACGTTGTTTTGCAAAAGCTAAAGGCTTGGAGCGATTTTTTGAACTGCGAAATGCAGGAAAAATCGCCTTTCTATCAAAGTTCTGTCATTGACATTTCCTGCGGTTCAGGAGATTCGACGCCCTGTGATTCTAAATATTCAGTTGAACCTCCTCCGACGAGCAGCCCTTTGGCTCCGCTTGGCGCAGGTGATGTGATTCGATTTTAAGACACGACACCGGAGGCGCCCCAGCACGCGGCGCTTCCCTGGGACTCCCCTCTTCGGAACGCCGCGCTTGGCACCTTCGACACCAAGCGAACCATGAACTCCATTTCCGAAAACCGGGGCATCTTCCTCATGATGCTCTCGATCATCTTTTTCACCGTCAACACCCTTGCGGTGCGAGCGCTCGCGCTTGCCCTTCCGGCCTGCGGCGGTTGGGAGGTCACTCTTTTTCGGGGGATCGCCGGAACCATGGTCGTACTCGCCTTTTACCAAAGGTCCGGACAGCTCAGAATCAAATCACTCATCGACCGGCCCAAGATTATCGTCAGGGGATTGCTCGGTGCGATCGGAGTTTCCTTTTACTACATCACCGTAATCGAACTCGGTGCCGCCCGCGCTGTCGTCATCAACCTGAGCTACCCTATCTTCGCGGCCCTCCTTGCCCGGGCCTTTCTCAAAGAAGCTCTCTCAGCCCGAAAACTCTTTTGGATCCTTATCGGCTTTATTGGCCTCCTTATTTTCCTCGCACCCAAGTCACTCGGTCAAGGAATCGGCTTCTATGATGTGATCGCAATTGTGGGCGCAATTGTGGCCGCTGCCGTCGTCGTTCTCATCCGGAACCTCCACCAAAACGAACACGGCTCAACTATTTTCATGAGTCAGGCAGCCTACTGCGTTGCCTTGGCAATCCCCGTGACCCACCAATCCATACCCGATTTTACCCTTCCCGCAGTTAGCCTGATGTTGCTCGCCGGATTAATCGTGGCCGCCGGACAACTCAGCATGACCTTCGCCTACCGGCACCTCGAAGTCTCAAAAGGCGCCTCGATGCAACTCCTCCTTCCCATCGCCACCGGCCTTGGAGGGTGGCTCCTTTTTGGAGAGACTCTCGGCTTGATCGAACTCCTCGGCGCAGCCCTCACCCTGACGGCCACCTTGATGGTTCATCGTCAGGCTTCCAAAGCCACCGCAAAAACGATAACACCTCAACCAACAAAACCATGACCACCGCTGAAAAAACAAAACAGTATGTCCTCGAAACCTATGGCAGATTCCCCCTCACCGTCGCCCGCGGTGACGGCACGAAAGTCTGGGACGAGCGCGGTCGTGAGTATCTCGATTTTTGCGCAGGCATCGCGACCTGCTCGCTGGGCCATTGTCACCCCGCTCTGACCATAGCCATCAACGAACAGGCCTCCACCCTGATGCATTGTTCCAACCTCTACTTCATTGAGCAGCAAGCCGATCTCGCCGAACTCATCGTTGAAAAAGTCGTTGGACATCCGGGCAAAATCTTCTTCTCCAACTCCGGAGCGGAAGCGAACGATGGACTCATCAAGCTCGCACGGAGATTTGGACAAGCCACCGGACGCTACGATGTCATCACCTTCAACAAGTCCTTCCACGGCCGGACGATTGGAGCGATGACCGCGACCGCGCAGGCTAAAATCCACGAAGGCTTCGATCCCCTTCCGACCGGCTTCACCTACGTCGAGCCCAACGACCTCGATGCCGTCAAAGCCGCCCTCACCGACAAGACCACCGCCTTCCTTCTCGAGCCGATCCAAGGCGAAGGCGGAGTCAACCCGATGACCAAGGAATTCCTCGAAGGCCTTGCCGCGCTCGCCAAAGAAAAAGACATCCTTCTTCTTCTCGACGAGGTGCAATGCGGCTTCGGCAGAACCGGCGACCTCAATGGCTATGACACCATCGCCCCCGGCCTCGTCGCTGATGGCATCTCGTGGGCCAAAGGGATGGGCGGAGGCTTCCCCATCGGCTCATTTTATGTCGCCGAAAAACACGCGCACCTCCTCGGTCCCGGCAGCCACGGTTCAACCTATGGCGGCAACGCCCTCGCTTGCGCAGCGTCCAAGGCCGTCATCGAAACCATCATCGCGGAAGACCTCACCGAAAATGTCAAAGCCCGCGAAACGCAGATTCGCGAGAACATCGCGGACTGGAATCATCCCGCCATCACCGAGGTTCGGGGTCACGGCCTCCTTCTCGGCATCGGCCTGAATCTTGAGGCTCTCGAAATCCCCGAAGGCAAAGTAGCCTCCATCCATCTCTGCGCCGCCCTCATCGAAAAAGGCCTCCTTGTCCCGCCCGCCGGCCCCGAAATCGTCCGTCTCCTGCCGCCCCTCAACGTCAGCGCCGACGAAGTCAATCACGCCCTCAAGCTGGTCAAAGAAGCCTTCGACGATCACCTTCAATCCTAGACCACCAATTCCATGCCATCCACGCGACGCCAATTCCTCACTTCAAGCCTCATCATGGGAACCACCGTTCATTCACTTCGTGCCGAAGCAGCCCCCGGGCAACCGCTCATCGTTTCAACCTGGCCTTTTGGCAAAGCTGGCAACGACAAAGCTCTCGAAACGCTGTCCACCAAAGGCTCCCTTCTTGATGCCGTCGAACAAGGCATCCGGGTCGTAGAATCAGACGAGAAAAATCGCTCGGTCGGAATCAGCGGACTCCCCAACGCCGCCGGAGTGGTCCAGCAAGATGCCTGCATCATGCACGGCCCTGATCACAATGCCGGGAGCGTCGCCGCCATCGAAGGAATTCTCCATCCCATCACCGCCGCCCGACGAGTGATGGAAAAAACGCCTCACGTCATGTTGGTTGGCGATGGCGCACGACAATTCGCCATCAAGGAAGGTCTCGAATCGATCACGGTTGATTCTCAGAAACTCCACCAGAAATGGCACGAGGAGCAAAGCAAACCTGCGCCAAGCAAACGGCCCAAGGATAACCACGACACCGTCGCTTTACTTGTCCTCGATACCAAGGGCAACATCGCCGGCGGATGCTCCACCAGCGGGTGGGGAGGCAAGCTCCCGGGTCGGGTTGGTGATTCGCCCATCATCGGAAGCGGACTTTATGTCGACAACGAAGTCGGCGCGGCCGGAGCCACCGGACTTGGGGAAAACGTCATGCGCTACTGCGCGTCCTTCATGATCGTGGAATACATGCGCCAAGGACTTCATCCCGAAGAAGCGTGCCTCAAAACAATTGCTCGCATCACCGCCATGGATCCCAAGCCCGCGGAAGAACTCCACCTCAACTTCGTGGCCCTCGATAAAAAAGGCCGCTTCGGAGCCGCCGGCTCCGGCGATGGCTTCAAGTATTCGGTCACCACCTCCGGCTCCAGTAAAGTCCTCGAAGGCGCCGCCTTTACCAAGAAAGACGTCGGCCCCGAGGGTGGCAATACGAAGTAGGCTTTTGAGTCACGGCATCACCCAAAGTGTTTCTTCATGCGGGTTTCGAGACTGGCGTAAAGTGCCGGTAGCAGCAACAGGGTGAGTGCTGTTGAGGTCACGGTGCCACCCACCACCACGGCGGCGAGAGGCTTTTGGATCTCCGACCCCGGGCCGGTGGCAAAGAGAATGGGAACGAGCCCAATCACCGTAAGCACTGCAGTCATCATTACCGGACGGAATCGACGCTCGGCTCCGGTTCGGGTGGCCTCTTCAATATCAATATTCGACTCCTCTCGCAGTTGGTTGAGAAAGGAAATGAGGACCACACCATTCATGACGGCCGTCCCCAGCAGGGCGATGAATCCGATCGAGGCCGGCACCGAAAGATAGAAGCCTGAGAGAAAGAGCGCGAAGATTCCACCAATCCGAGCGAAGGGCACGTTGAGCAAAATCAAGAGCGCTTGTCTGGCATTCTGGAAGGTGCTGTAAAGAATGAGAAAAATCCCAAGTAAAACCGCAGGCACGATAATCATGAGACTTTTGCCAGCCCGGGCCTCGTTCTCGAACTGGCCACCAAACTCCACGCGGTAGCCCTGGGGAAGAGGAACCTTTTCCGTGATCGAATCGCGGAGATCCTTCACAAAGCCCACCACATCCCGTCCATCAACATTGCTCTCGATCACGATATTCCGCTCGGCGTCCTCCCGGTTGATCGCGCCCGGCCCGTCGACCTCTTTGATCGTGGCAACTGTATCGAGCGAAACCGGCTGACCTGACGGGGTTGGAATGGTGAGTTGGGAAAGAGTCGCAGGCCCAATCCGGGTGTCGGCAGGATAGCGAACAATCACCGGAGTCCGTCTCACCCCTTCAATGAGTTCAGTGGCATGAGTTCCACCAATCGCGTCGCTGACTAAATGGTTCACGACATGGGGCTCGATCCCGAGGCGCGAGATCATTTCATGCTTAAGATCCACTTGATAGTAGAGCTGACCGATGAGCGGAGATCGGGCCACGTCAACCGCTCCCGGGACCTCATTAACGACCTTTTCGATGCGTGAGGAAAACTCCTCCAATCCGGCGAGTTCGGGACCGGTCAGCTTGATCGCAACAGCCGAAGTCACGCCCGAAAGCATCTCGGAAACGCGCATATCAATAGGTTGGGTAAAGCCACTGACCAGCCCGGGGTAGCGCGAAAGAATCTCACGAATTTTCGCTTCCAAAACCTCGGGGTCGGGATCGGGCCATTCGGAACGCGGCCTGGTTTCGAGAAAAGCATCGGTCTCATTGAGCGACATCGGATCGAGTCGCAACTCATCGGAGCCGGTGCGATTGTAAACCCCGATGATTTCCGGCAAGGCCATCAATTCCCGGGAGATGTGGTCATCGATTTCCATCGATTTCTCCAGAGAGATGGAGGGGATCTTTTCATACTGGAGAACAATGGTTCCCTCATTGAGTTGCGGGAGAAATTCACGCCCGGTCCGACTGCCAATCCAAAGACTCACCGCAAGAAGGATGAGAGCCAGGAGAGTCACCCATCCGCGCCGACGAAGGCAGAAGCTCAGAACGGGTCGGTAAAGAAAGAGCAAGCCTGCCGCGATGGGGCTGTCTTTTCCTTTCTTTGTCTTCATGAAGATGGTGGCGAGGACCGGGATGGTGGTGATCAGCGAAACGACCAGAGAGATCGCAATCGTCATCGCCAGTGGCCCGAAGAGTTTGCCTTCGATTCCCGAGAGGCTGAGCACCGGAGCGAGGGACACAATGATGATCACAACCCCGGAGACGATGGGCTTGGCCATCTCCATCGCGGCATGGCGAAGAACCGTAATTTTATCGTGGTCCGGCCTTTCCCGAAGTTGGGTCTGAATGTTCTCCACCATCACTACCGAGGAATCGACGAGGATGCCAATCGCGACCGCGATTCCGCCCAGCGACATGAGGTTTGCGGTGAGACCAATTCGATCCATCATGAAGAATGCACCGAGAACGGTGAGCGGGAGAATGAGACCGGCAGTGAGGGCACTTCGCAAATCAAAGAGGAAGAGTGCCAGGACGATGAGAACCAAGATGATGGCTTGAAGAAGCGCGCTGTTCACGGTGGAGGCGGCCGTTTCGATGAGGAAGGAGCGATCGTAAAATGGACGAATCGTCACCCCCCTTGGAAGAGTCTTTTTGATTTCTTCCAGCCGCTCCTTGGCCGCATTGATGGTCTCGCGACTATTCGCGCCCCGGCGGGCCAGAACGATGCCCTGAATGGCTTCGCCCTTGCCATTCGCGGTGACCCCACCGTATCTCGGCAGGCGATCAATCGAGACATCAGCGACATCCAAAACCCGCACCGGATTGCCATCGCACACCGTCACCGTAAGTTGCGAAACATCGGTCTCACCTCGCAGCCGCGCATTTGTGGTGAGGAGGAGCACCTGGTCGTCGGTCACGATGTTTCCGCCGCCCGCGTTGGCATTGTTTCGAGCGATCACTCCGGTGAGATCTTCATGGGTCAAACCATAGGTCCGCAAGGCATCGGGACGGGGCTCGACAAGAACACAGCGCACGTCCCCTCCCAGCGCATTGACATCGGCAACGCCGGGAAGAGACAAAAGCCGCGGACGAATTTGCCAGTCGAGGAGGCCGCGCAATTCTTCGTTGCTCTGCCCCTCGCCCTCCACCAAAAACATGTAAACATCGCTGAGCGGGGTGGTGACCGGACCTAGCCCTCCTTCCACCCCTTCGGGCAGATCGGCCAGGACTTGAGCGATCCGCTGATTCACCTGCTGGCGGGCCCAGTCGATATCAGTATCATCGGTGAAGTCTGTCGTAATCACACAAAGACCATACTTGGTCAACGAGCGGAGAACGGTCTGATTGGGAATCCCGCGAATCTCAATTTCAAGCGCGCGGGTGACTCTCTGTTCCACCTCCTCCGGAGTCATCCCGGGGGCCTTCACAATCACCTGAACCTGGGTCGTAGTGATATCGGGAAAGGCATCGATGGGAAGAGTCCGGAAGGCACGCCAACCCAGCAGGCAAAGCACACCGGTGAGAACGAACACAAGAAGCCGACTGGAAAGAGCGGTCTGGACAAGTTTGGCAAACATATCGTTTTGAGAAGGTAGAGTGACTATTCGGCAGCGCGATCTTCCCATGCTGCCAGAAGGAGACTGGCACCCGAAACCACCACGCGGGCTCCTTCGGAAAGCTCCGAGGTGACCTCGACAAACTCCTGTGAGGATTGGCCTGTTTTGATCTCAAGCGGCTGAAAGCTTCCTCCGCTTCGCGCAAGGAAAAGGTGCGGGGAGCCCCCAATCTTCACAACCGAAGTTCTCGGAACCGCCCTCACTTTTCGGGCGGCGGAATCGACAACGTGAACATTGACCGGAGTGCCTGCAAACCACTCACGATTTCTGTTATCGAGGTGCGCGTAGATCGACACTGCAAGCGCCGCTTGATTCACGACCGGATCGATTCGGCTGACTTTGGCCGTGCCAATTCGCTCTTTCCCGACCACGGTATGAAACTCCAGTGAATCTCCGACTTTCAGGAATGAAGAAGCCTTGAGAGGGACTTGCACTTCGATGAGAAGCTGATCGAGATCGGCGATTTCGAAGAGCTCGTTATTGAGTTCCACCGCATCTCCCGCATAGGCTGATTTTTTGATGATCGTGCCCGCGACGGGAGAGACGATGGGCAGGCTGGTGAGATCATGGACCCCATCACCTTCGCTTAGAGTCAGAAGATCATCCTCACTTCGCGCAAGCAGGGCGGCTTGAAGAGCGGCCGTTCGCGCGGCGAGTGCTTCCTGGTAGTTTGCTTTGACCGCGAGAAAATCATCTTCGGTGGTCAGCTTTTTCGGACGTAGTTTCCGTTCCCTTTCGTAAAGGATCACGGCCGTTTCAAATTTGCTATTAGCCTCGATCCATTTGGAAATGACGCCCGCGACTTCGCGGCTTTTGAGATGAGCGAGGGTCTGCCCGACTTTGACTTCTTCGCCGGGCTGAACCAAATCGCGATCAATTTGACCGGAAAAGAAGGTGGCAATGCTTCGACTGCGAGTGGGATCGATCGTGACCCGGGCCGGAGCAGTAACGGGATTCGTGACGAGATGTTGCCCCACTGGAGCGGCGGAAATATCAAGCCCCTCGATGGTCTCTTTTTCCAAAGTGACTGAAGGAAGTGATTCCCCGAAAAGCGCAGTGGGACAGGTCAGGGTGGCGAGGATGAGTTTACGAAATTTCATATTTTGGAAAGTTGATTAGAGGGAGCGATTGGTGAGAACTTGCACGCGGGTGGCCATGGTTTGGTAGTCGAGGCGGGCATCGAGCCACTTTCGCCGGATCTCTTGAAATTGTTGTTGGGCCGCGAGGTATTCGAGCGAGGTGATCTTGCCGACGCGGAAAGATTCCTCGGCACTTTTGAAGAGTTCGGCTGAAGAAGGAAGGAGATCGATTTTAATGAGTCGGGCCGTTTGGTGGGCTGAAACCAAGTCAGCCCAGGCTAGAGAGAACTCGGCGTCGAGCGCTCGTTGGGCACCCGCGAGCTCGGTCCGGGATTTTTCAGAAAGAGCGCTCATTTCCGCGATGGCATCTTCCCGTTTGTTAAACACAGGCAAGGGGAACGAGATCGAAAAAAGCCCGGAGAATTGATCAGCCTCATTGGCATGGCGCACCCCACCACCGAGGGTCAGGTTGATCAACTTATTAGCTTTCGCGAGTTTTAGGAGGGCATCGGACTCCGCCACTTTTGCAAGGGAATGCTGCATCGTGGGATGCTTCTTGAGGCCTTTTTTTTGAGAAGCCCGAGAAGCCAAGGTCGCAGGCGGCTCGTGCAAGCTTTGGTTCGTAACGAGGGTGGCGCGCGGGTCACCCCATTGCGCGGTCAAGGCCCGGGCAGCCCGCTCTTCGTCCGTGCGGGCCTTCGCGAGTTCGAGGCCGGATTTTTGGACTTCGAGCTTGGCTTGTTGCACGGCATCAATAGTCACGCGGCCCACTTCGCTGAGCTGGGAAATGACACCTTGGGTTTCCTTGGAACGATTGAGCTTGGCCTCAAGAAAGCGGACATTTTCACGGGCTGCCACGGCATCGAGGTAGAGCTCGCCCGTTTTCTTGATGACCTCAAGTCGGCGGACTTCATATTCGGCATCCATAACCTTTCCGGAGGAACGAGCGGCATCGGTGCGAGCTTGCCGCTTTCCGCCTCGCTCGATCACTTGGGTTAGCAAGGTGTTCAAAACCGATGAGCTTAGTCCTCCGAGATCGCCGGAGCCAAAGAAGTCCTCGTCATCGATCGTTAAAGTGGGATTTGGAATTCGGGAGGCTCTGAGAATTCTGGCATCCGCAGCCCGACGATCCATCGGATAGGTTGCCAGAGAGGAATGATGGCTCACCGCCAAAGCGCAGGCATTTTTAAGCGAAAGATTTTTCGGTGTCACCGCGGCGGTCAGAGGAGCTGACGCGGACTTTGCCGGGGGACTGGAATCGGACTTGGTGCAACTAGTGGCGACCAAAGCGATAAGCGGGAAAGCTAAAAAAAGAGAGACGGAAAGTTTCATGAGATACAAAAAGAGTTCGAGAGTGAAGAGGGCCTCGGATTGAGAGGCACGGCGCAACCTTGGAGCGCGCAGAAAAAGGGCACAAAAAAGCGCGCAACAACCATCGACCGGAAGTCAAAGGCAGCGGCGCGACGGGCCGGGTATCAAAGTCGGAGCGAAAGCTGGCGCAAATAGGTGCGCGGCTCCGATTGATGAGGATCAGAAAACTCGGGAGGAGGTCCCCTGCTCAGAACCTCGGTGGAAAAGTCATCGCTCACAGTTTGCGAGCATAATGAAGCAGGAAGAAAAACAAGCGGCTGAAGCGGCTCCCGAAGATCGGCTCCACCAGTAGCCTCGAAGGTCTTGCCCGGACAGTCATCACAATGGCACGGCTGCCCCGGTGAAGACGCATTATTAAGCACAATGGCAGATTCAGCCTCTTCAAACTGATCCGGGTGATCACCAAAAATCAAGTCCCATTGGCAGTGGCAGGATGGCAAAACGAACCATCCGAGAAACACCGCAAAGATGACCGCACCAAAGAGGCGGGCCAAGATCGAGTGCTTCAGAAATGAAACGATTATGATGGAGATTACCGGGCTTTACTACTGCTCTTCCTTCACAAGTTTTTCCACAAATATGGCTATATGAGAAAAATCGACTCAATTGAGCCGGACCAATTCAATCGGTCCGTAATGCAAGAACCTCCAGAAAATCGACGTTTGTTATTGCGAAACAGTCTCAATAAGCTTTCTTCCTCTTAGCACATGGCAACCTTCGCGACAGAACTTGAACGTGATTCCGCCCTGACCCTCAGTCAGGCCGCGATCGGCTGTGAGTTTCAAATCCGACAGGTCGAAGGGCCGGCCTGCACCCAGCTGCGTGATATTGGGTTCTGCGAGCAAATGCGGGTCAAGAAGCTAACCAACGGTCGCAACATGCTCTGTACGGTTTGCGGGACCCGCCTCGCCTTGAGCAAGGATCTCGCCGACCAAATTCAAGTTGTTCCCGCCTAGATCCCCCACCTGATGAGCGACTCATCCATCGAGGCAAGAATTGCCCTGGTCGGAAATCCGAATGCCGGAAAGACCACCCTTTTCAATACCCTCACCGGACAAAACCAAAAGGTCGGCAACTACGCTGGAGCGACCGTCTCCCGAAAATCCGGCACTTTCTTTACTCCGCACGGATATAAGTTTGAGCTCATCGATCTCCCGGGTTCCTACTCGCTCGATCCAAATTCGCCCGACGAAAAAATCACCCGTGATGTCCTCATCGGTGACCAGGAAGGTGAGGAAACGCCTGACCTTGTCCTCTGCGTTCTCGATGCCACTCATCTCGAGCGCCACCTCTACCTTCTCCTCCAGGTCATCGACCTCGGCTATCCCGTTGTCGCCGCCCTGAACAAAATTGACAGCGCGGAAGCTCAAGGCCTTCGTCTCGATCCCACTGCCCTAAGCGAAGACTTCGGTATTCCCTTTGTGCCCATCTCCGCTCTGACCGAGCGTGGCATCACCCAACTCAAACATGCCTTGCGCCATCCCTTCCCCGCGCCTCCGGGCCGACTATGGAAAGGCCCGGCGGAGCTGGAAGAGAGCATCGAAAAGTCGACCAAGCTGGCTGAAACCAAGTGCGAAAAAAATCCCGCCGCCGCCGGCTTAATGACTGTCGCCGACCAAGGTCCCGAAGCCAAAGAGTTCATTCAGAAGACCCGCTTCCAATTCATCCATCGCGCCGTCGAAGCCGGCCTCCAGCGCCCCGGCGAAGAATCACTTGCGCTCACCGATCGTATCGACACCCACGCGCTTCACCCCGTCAAAGGCTGGCTGATTTTCACCGCCCTGATGATCACCGTCTTCTGGTCCATCTTTAAATTCGCCGAAGTCCCCATGGGCTGGATTGAGCAGGGACAGGAAGCCTTGCAAGAATGGGTCGGAAGCTTGATCGGCGAAGGAGATTTCCAAAGTCTCCTGGTCGACGGCATCATTGCCGGGGTCGGTGGGGTCATCATCTTCCTTCCTCAGATCGTCCTTCTCTTTTTCTTTATCAGCCTGCTCGAAAGTTCCGGCTACATGGCCCGCGCCGCCTACCTGATGGACGGCGTCATGAACAAGGTTGGCCTCAGCGGAAAATCCTTCCTACCTCTTCTTTCCGGATACGCCTGCGCCATCCCGGGAATCATGGCGACCCGCACCATCCCAAATGCCAAGGAACGACTCGCCACCATCCTCATTCTCCCGTGGACGTCATGCACCGCGCGCCTTCCGGTTTACACCCTCATCATTCCTCTCATTTTTGTGGGAGCTCTCAACCAAGGCCTTGCCCTCTTTGGCATCTATGCCCTTGGCACCGTAACCGCGCTCGTTGCAGCCAAGGTTCTCAAGCCCAGACTTGGTAAAACCGAAGCCCCGCAATTCCTCCTCGAGCTTCCTCCCTATCAAAAGCCACAGTGGAGCCACGTCCTTCGCCAAGTCGGTGAGCGAGCCTTCGCCTTTATCAAAAAAGCCGGCACCGTCATCCTCGGACTCAGCATCATTCTCTGGTTCCTCGAAACCTATCCCAAGAGCGATTCCGACGATCCCGTCGTCCGGCAATCCGAATCCTTCAACGGTCAAATCGGTGAAATCATGGAACCCGTCGTGAGCCCGCTCGGTTGGGACGCCCGCATGGGAACCGCCATGATGGCTTCCTTTGCCGCGCGGGAAGTCTTCCGCTCCTCGCTCGCCATTTCCTACGCAACCGACGAAGAAGATGGAGAAGAAATGCGCGACAAGCTCTCCGCCTCAAAACGCTCCGACGGCTCTGCGCTTTACACCCCTCTCGTCGGCATCTCCATTATCGTGTTCTTTGTTTACGCCCTGCAATGCCTCCCAACGACCGTGGTCGTCCGACGAGAAACCGGATCATGGAAATGGGCCATCGGCCAACTCGCTGGCATGACGATCTTCGCCTATCTCGCCGCCTTGTTGGTTTATCAAGTCGGCAAACTCCTCGGCTATTCCTGAACCATGGACTGGCAAACTCCCGCAGCTCTGGGCGTCGTCGCCCTCACCTTGATCCTCTTCTTTGTGAAGCGGAAAAAAAGCTCCTGTGGCGGTGGAAGCTGCGCCTGCCCCAAAGATTCCTCCAAATAGCAGGACTTTCTTTTACCGGTGGAACAATTCATCGCCCGGGCGCGTATTGTTCCCAATGAGGATCTGCCTTCTCCTTCTCTCCACCTTCTCCTTGCTGAACGCCAAAGTCTCATGGAAGAGCGCGCATAAACAAAAAGCCGATTGGTATCACTCGGAGGAAGCCCGTGACCTTGCGGCCAAGGTCATCCTCTATCAAAGAAGCAATGGCGGCTGGCCCAAGAACCAGGACTTCTCAATCCATCTCGACCAAGACGAACTCAAGAGCCTTGCCACCCAACAAAATAGTCTCAAGGAAACCACCATCGACAATGGAGCCACTTACACGCCTCTCAAATTTTTAACCCGCGTCTGGCAGGCCAATCACGACCCGGTGATCGAATCCTCCCTGCACCACGGCCTCGCCTTCCTTCTCAAGAGCCAATATTCAAATGGCGGCTGGCCTCAACGCCCGCATGCTTCCGGATACGCACTGCACATCACCTACAACGATGGCGCCATGATCGGAGTCATGACCTACCTCCGAAATCTTCTGGAAGACTCCCCCGCCTTTCTCAAAAACGAGGAAAAAACCGCAATCAAAAAAGCCCTCAAACTTGGACTCGATTGCATCCTCAAAACTCAAATCAGAGTCGACGGCAAACCGACTGTTTGGTGCGCCCAGCATGACGCCAAAACCTTCCTCCCCGCCAAGGCTCGCTCTTATGAACATCCCTCCTTCAGTGGAGCCGAAAGCGCAGGTATTGTGAGATACCTCATGGAGATCAAAGATCCTTCTCCCGAAATTCGGCAATCAATCGATGGAGCCGTCACTTGGTTCCGGGCACATCAAATCACTGGAATTCGTATCGTCAAAAAAGAAGGTAATAAAACTGTTATCAAAGATCGGAATGCACCTCCTCTTTGGGCTCGATTCTCCGATATTAAAACTGGCAATCCTATCTTCTCCGGCCGCGACGGCATCATCAAATCGTCTATCACCGAAATCGAAGAGGAACGCCGCAATGGTTATGCTTGGTATGTCGGACATCCCCGCTCCATCCTCAAGGACTACCCGGAGTGGATAGAATCAGTCCAAAAATAAGCCCCCAATTACGCAAACGGCCCCAGATTCTCAAGACTCAGCACCACTCTTTTTTCGTAATCTGACCTCTTACGATCCACCAGCAAGATCGCACTCCAATCATTGAAACCTTCTTCATCGACGAGGATTTGTTCAAACCGATCTCCCTCGATTCGGTGATACTTCGAGCTGCGGGCCTCGGGATCCATGCGAATGATGCCATGCTCTTCAAAGTAACCCGCCATCATCTCCCGAATTTCAAGAGCCTTTCCTCCCACCAACTCAGCAGCCGCTTCGTAATTCTCGCGTGAAATCTCCTTCACAAAATCAAAAACCATCCTCCGGGTCGCTCTCAGGAATTCCCCCTTTCGTCTCGTGAAAGGAACCTCCCTTGCGGGAGCCTTCTCAAGCTCCGGCACCTCCTCGTCTGGATTGCGCAGCTTTTCCCACTCGTCGATGAGACTGGAATCCACCTCACGCACCATCCCCTCCAAAAACGACTCAGCCTCTTCAACCTCCTCCGTCTTCAAAGCAGGCGGCACCGTTTGCACGAGGACCTTATAGACCTCGGAAAGGTGTCGAAGAAGGACGGCCTCACTTCGCTCCAATCCATAGTTTTTGACATAGTCCTCAAACGACGACCAGTCCTCAAACATCTCCCGCACAATCGACTTGGGCCGAACTCCAGCCTCCTTTGCCCAGGGATTAAGCAACACAAAGTCATTGTAAGCCTGGTAGATGAAATCCTTCCCAGGCTTGGGATGCTCTACCTCCTCGAGCGCATCCATCCTGTCATCGTAATCAACCCCGTCTTCTTTCATCTGCACGACCAGAGCAGTTTTGATCTTGTCGACCTGCTTGCGAATCACCGCAATGGGATCTTCCAAGATCGCTTCGATGAGAGAGAGCATATTAACCACGTAATCGGGGGCCTCGCGATCCAGCTTTGAAATCGTCTCGATGAGATAAAGCCCGAGCGCTTGGTTCATCGTAAAATCATCCTGCAACTCAACGTTCAACTTCACCTTGGCCGGCCCGGTCCGATCATCTTTCGGAATAATGGTAAGAACCTGACCCTCCACCAACCCGCGAAAAAGAGCAAAGGCCTGCTTTCGCAAAGCCTTTTTCCGAGCCGGGGTTTCGTGACTGGCTTCGATGATCCGCCGCAGCTCGGCACACCCGTCCTCATGTTCCCTTGAAAGAACATTGAGCAAGGTGCCATGCCGAATATTGAAGCTGGAAACCAATTTCTCCGGAGGCGCACTTTGAAGCTTGGCATAGGTCTTCTCATCCCAATTTACAAAACCCTTCTCCGGCGGCTTCTTTTTCTGGGCCTTGCTTTTCTTGCCCTTCGCCGCCGCCTTGGCATCCGCCTTGAGGTTCTCAATGACATACCCCGGGGCCTGCGCCACCACATAGCCAACATCGTCAAATCCCCGACGACCGGCTCGTCCACAAATTTGTCGAAAATCACGAACTGCGAGAATCTTCGTACTTTGTCCGCCAAACTTATAAAGTTGGGTGAAGAGCACCGTCCGAATTGGAACATTCACCCCCACACCCAGGGTGTCGGTCCCGCAAATCACCTTCATCAGTCCTCGCTGCGCCAGTTTTTCAACAAGCACCCGATACTTTGGGAGCAATCCGGCATGGTGAATCCCCAGACCGTGCCGAAGCAGCTTTTTCATCTCTTTCCCGTAAGGGCTCTTGAAATCAGCATCTTTGAGAACCTTGGCAATCCCCGCCTTCTCCTCCTTGGAGCAAAAGTTCCGGCTCATCAAATTCTGCGCCGTTCTCGCACAAGCCAACTGGGTGAAATGAACCAGATAGACCGGAGCCCTGTTCGCCTCCACCAATTCCTCAACCTGATCCTCCAACGAAGTCGTACTGTAAGAAAACTCCAGCGGCACCGGCCGGTCCTCCGACTTCACCAAGACCGTCTCGGCTCCCGTTAGCGAAGTCAGCTCCTTCTGAAAAAAATCGGTTTCACCCAGAGTTGCCGACATTAAAAGAAAGCGGGCCTGCGGCAGAGTCAGCAGTGGAACCTGCCACGCCACTCCCCGTTCATGGTCCGAATAATAGTGAAACTCGTCCATGATGACTTCATCCACCTTCGCCAGCGCCCCTTCCCGAAGGGCCATGTTGGAGAGAATCTCCGCGGTGCAGCAAATCACCGGAGCTTGCGCATTCACCGTGGCATCCCCCGTGATCATACCCACATTATCCGGCCCAAAGGTCTCACAAAGGGATAAGAACTTTTCATTCGCCAGCGCCTTAATGGGCACGGTGTAAAATGATCTCCGGCCTTGGCAAATCGCCCGAAAATGCAACGCCAAAGCCACCAGTGATTTTCCCGATCCAGTCGGAGTATTGAGAATAACATTCTTTCCCTCGTAGAGCTCAAGAATAGCCTCCTCCTGATGATCGTAGGGCTCGATCCCGCTTTCGATCAGATATTCCAGAAAAGCATCGAGAACCTCGGAGCTTGAGGAAGCATCATTGACAATTGAAGGGTCCAGTTGCGGCACCTCAAAAACGTGAACGTCTCACCTCATATGTAAAGTCCCTGCTGACTGTTCCCTGATCGACACTCTGCGGATTTCATTTAAAAGATGATCCATGAAGGCCAAAACATTGCTCGTCATGTTGATTGCCGCCACCGGGATCGCGGTGGCACAAACCAACACCAAAGACAAGGTCGCTGATCAAATCAGCGAACTCATCGCAACCCAGGATGCTGCGGTAGCCAAGTTCATGGATGAAGTCCGAGCTCTCCCCCGTGAAAAACAGCGGGAAGCCTACCAAACCGGCTACCCCGATCCCAAAGAGACGATGGCAGCGCTCTCGGCAATTGTGGAAGAGAACGCCGCCGATCCCGCGAGCCTTAAGGCCATTTCGTGGATCTCAACCCGGAACCGGGGCGAGGCCATGAAGCCGGAGGTTTTTGCGGTATTGGAAAAACATCACCTTGATAGCGACGATTTGTCTGACGTCGTGCTCTCACTCTACGGAGCCAGAGATGAGAGGGCCCTGACTTTCCTCGCAACCGTCGTTGAGAAAAGCAAAGCGAAGGAAGCGGTTGGATCCGCCCTTTACGTTCAGGCCATGCAAATGGAGCGGGACTCCTCAAAGGCCGAACAATACAAAGCCATCGTCGATAAGCTCAGTACCGACCACGCCGACCTGGAAGTCAGGGGTCGGAAAGTTGCCGCGGTGATGAAGGCGACTCTTGAAGCAAAAGAAAAATTAGCAATAGGAAACCAGGCGCCTGAAATCATCGGCAAAGACGTCGACGGCAAGGAAATGAAGCTCTCCGACTACAGAGGCAAAGTCGTCGTCCTTGATTTCTGGGGCGATTGGTGAGGCCCCTGCCGCGCCATGTATCCTCACGAGCGGTCGCTCGTTGAGAGATTGAAAGACCAGCCCTTCACCATTCTTGGAGTCAACAGCGACTCCGTCGAAAGATACAAGAAGGCCATCAAAGAAAACAGCATCACCTGGCCCTCATTCTGGGACGGGGGAAAAACCGGCGGCCCCATCGCCACCGCCTGGGCGGTTCGCGGATGGCCGACCATATACGTCATCGATGCCAAGGGCGTGATTCGTTACAAGAACACCCGGGGCAAAGCGATGGACGAAGCAGTCGATGCCTTGCTCAAGGAAATGCAAGACGAGTAGTTTCAACTCGACTCAAATCCGTGCAACGGACGAAGCCTTTCGAGGCTTCGTCCTTTTTTTGATTGGCTTGAAGTTTCCGCGCACAGATTTTTGGCTATTCACAAACCGTTCAATTCCACTCGATTGAATCGGCGGTCGACACATCAGCCAAATGATCCAACCGATCGGGAAAAAGAGGAACACGAGGACAAAGACCAACACCTTTGACCTTCCCCGCTGCTCGGCATCATTCAGACACCAGCGAAGAAACCAAATAATTCCGCCGAGATAAAAAACGACGAAAGCCAGACCTACAAGCTTCCCAAGAAAAACATCCAACATAGGAGAATTATTCCATAGCCCGCCGGTGAGCCGGGCTATAAACCAGCCTCATTTTATAAAACCTCTGTCCGAAACAATCGGAAACCACGCTTCTCATAGTTCGCGAGAGCATGCGGATGATCTTCGCTACAGGTATGGAGCCAGACTCTTCGAGTATCTTCAATTCTCCAAGCCTCCTGAACCGCCAGTGTCAGCATGGCACTGCCAAGCCCCTTACCAATCATGGAGGGAAGGAGACCAAAATAGACAATCTCCACATTTCCTCCGTCTTGAATCTCCATCTCCACAAACCCCGCTTCTTCGCCACAAAAAAAAGCGACCCATGTTTTCAGCCTCTGTCGATTCACCCACTCTTCCCATTGCTCATCAGCCCAGGGCAACCGGTCGTTCCAACTCAAACTTTGGCCAACGGCCTGATAGAAGCGAGCGTTGATCGCGGCATCATTGACCTCGAGCAACGACATTCCCTCTCTCACCTTCGAAGGAACAAACTGCTCTCTTTGTGTAAGTTCCAAATGCCAAATCTTCGACCCCATCATTCGCTGATTCTTCGTAACACCCCGTCACCGACTACCACCTGCTTGAGATGCACAAAATAAAAAAAGCGATGCCAATTTGAAACCTTCATATCACCTCTGGCGACCAGTGCAGGGCATCTTGGACAATCGAGGAGTATCTGTAGACAACGCATCCCTTAGCGAAATTGAGTCAGAATTTTCATGATGAGATCACCACTACGATGATCAAAGAGAGACTTCTCCCGCAGCCACCTCGCAACTTTCAGAAGCTCTGCCTCGGAAAGATCAAGACCGGCCAAAACCGAACGATCGGAATTCCCTCCGGACTTTACGGCGTGAAAGACCTCGAGATACTTCCTTCCCGAAAGTCCCAACGTGGACACCTTCAGGTTCTCACCGTAGTCGGACTCATTGAGGTCTTCCCAAAAATCCGAGGGCATATCCTTGATTTCCAAGCGCGCTGCCGTCGTGGCATCAAGCAAAAATCCTGTCTCCGCAGCTGCAGCCTGCAAACCCATTGGCAAAGGAAAAGCATCCTCGAACTCATCTGCAACAATCGCCACCACTTCAAACCCGGCCGCCTTTTTCCAAACCACGAGATGAAACTGCTCATCCAGTTGCTCGGCCAATTTTGCTAATTCCGGGATCCTCATTTCCTGGCAAAAAATAAATCCCTTACCGATCCCCGTTTCAAAGCAAGTTCACGCCATTCATTCACCAAGCGACTCTCCTGAATCACGCCACAACCACTCGGCAACATAAAATCGTCGCCGTTCCAAGCCACCATCCTTATCGCAACCAAGGCTTCAAAATCACCATCCCGAAGCAGCCCGAACGGCGCACCAAACTCCACCGGGCATTCCAGTCGCTCACGCCATTCCGTGAGCTGACCCATCGTCTCGGGAGTTCGAGGCAAGGGCCCCAAAGCTGGCGTGGGATGCAAGCGCTCGATCAAGGTCTTCGTTTCTTCATACTGATAAAGCTCAACTTTGATGAGTGTCTGAAAGTGAATGAGCCGACCCAAATCAAGAATGTCCCGATCGCGACGGATCACCATGCCCAGGTCGGAAAGCTTGGCAATTAGGGTCTGCGCCACAAACTCATGCTCCCGGATTTCCTTATCGTCCACTGCAAAGAGCCGCTGCTCCTCGCTCCGGGCGGTTCCCGCGAGCGCCATGGTATAAATTCGGCCATCAAAGTAGCGAAACAAGACCTCCGGAGTTGCCCCCAAGAAACCCGCATCTTCCCCAATCCAACCATAAGGACGGAGCGCCTTTGGCAGGAGAAGCAGTGAAGCCAGAAGCGTATCAGGCGAACAAATCCCTTTTCCCTTTTCGGTCACCACCGGAACCGATTTCTCAATCATCCCCTGCCCGATTGCTTCGGAAACCTCACGAAACACCTCCGCGAATCCGCTTGGGTCGGGCTCCTCCCATTCGATCCGGCACTCTCCGGCCGCAGGTGGCTTTTCCAGGACTTCAATCCGGTCGGGAACAAGCCACGGTTTCTCAACACTGAGCGAGAAATCATTCTTGTAAAAAGCCACCCCTCCGGCGGGTGGCTCTGCAAATGCGGTGAAGGGACCATAACCGACGAGCACCTCGCCGGTTCGGGTTCCAAAAACCGCTCTTTCCATAATGTGGTTACTCTACCACACCATTCTTGATCAGCTCGGCGAAACTTGCCGCCTCAAGACTGGCTCCCCCGACGAGGGCTCCATCGATGTCTTTTTGACCGAGAAGTTCAGCGGCGTTATCCGGTTTCACCGAACCTCCATATTGAATCCGGATCTTTTCCGAAACAGAAATTCCATAAAGATCGGTCAGCACCGAACGGACAAATTCATGAGCATCCTGGGCTTGCTTTGGCGAAGCGGTCACTCCGGTTCCGATGGCCCAAACCGGCTCGTAGGCAATCACGGTATCGAGCGCTTGCTTCTCGGAAATGTTCTTCAGCCCTTCGGTGATCTGAGTACGAAGAACATCTTCCAACTTCCCATCTTCGCGCTCTTGCAGAGTCTCACCAATGCAGAAGATCGGCTTCAACTCAACTTCGTGAGCCTTTAAAATCTTGGCGTTGATCATCTCGTCCGACTCACCATAAATCGCGCGTCGCTCGGAGTGGCCAAGGATGACGTAGTTGACAAAAATTTCCTTCAACATGAAGGCACTCACTTCACCGGTGTAAGCTCCGTTATCTTTCTCGCTCATGTTCTGAGCTGAGACACGAACCTTGGAGTGGGCGAGCAATTCGGTCGCCTTCGGGAGCGACACAAATGGAGGAGCTATCACGATATCCACACCCTTCGGGAGATCGGAAAGTCTGTTCTCAAAACTCTTGATAAAGTCTTCGGTGTCGGATGGTCCCTTGTTGAGCTTCCAGTTGGCGGCGATAATCGGCTTCCTCATGTCGGGAAGCGGCGTAACGCACTCAGCCACTTTGCGCAAGACTGTTCACACCGCATAAAATTGCGCGGTCTCCCCGGAATCGGGAGTCAGCTCCACCAACAAGGTCTTTTCGCCCGCTTCCAAGTCATCAAAACCCTCGCGACTCTCGATCCGCAAATAGTCCATCCCCCACATCAGCGCCCACCCCTGCAAATCGACCTTCTGTGACTGCACGATGGCATCTTTTTGGGTTTCAGTGAGTTGCGATAACCTCGGCAGACGTTCGAAAATTTGACCCCCACCATTATTAATCACCACCAACACCCGCCCCTGGCATTCGACTTGTGGCAACATCGCCGGAGCCGCCAGATCATAGAGAGTCGTCAAATCGCCAAAGACTCCCCACGAATCCGGCGTCTCGGCCGTCGCTCCCAGCCAACTCGAAAGCTGGCCATCGATTCCATTGGCGCCCCGATTAGCAAAAATGCGCGCGTAGGGAGTCTCCCGCTGGCCGAACTCGTTCCACTCGCGAATGGGCAAACTATTCCCGATAAAAAGACTCTCCCCTGTCGTGGCGTAAACCGAAAGCAAGCTTACCAAGCCCGGTTCGCTATCTGGAAACGATTCCAGCCTCTCATCAATCTTCGAAAAGATAGGACGCCCTTTGGGAAAATCGTCACGCACGTCTCCGATAAAACCCGCCTCGCCTAATCCACGAATTACTCGTCCCACTTCTCCACGAATCACTTTCGATTCCCTCGCCAATCCAGGCAAACCATTCCGGCAAATCGAAAGCACCTCCGTTCCTGGATTCGCTTCAAGATCACGCCAAAGCCTCCCCACCGGAACCTCTCCCAATCGCAAAATTCTTCCGGGCAAATTTCCCGAAAACGTTTTTTCGGAAACCAAAAGTTCCTGAAGCAGCTCGCGAATCCCGCTGTTCACGTCCGCCACCACTGGAACACCGAGGTCCTTTAAAAAGTAAAAAACATCCTCGCGATCTTCCGGCTCCAAGCCGCCCACCATCGCGATGATTCCTTTAAAGACTCCGTCATCCAGAAATTCGCGTAAGCTTCGTACTTCGAAAGAAATCCGCTCCGGCAGGAAAGCCTCTACCTCGGCCTGCCAAGCGAGGTAATCGATCACCTCTTCCTCAAGAGGAACATTCAAATGAAGGGGGCCGTGACCATCCCATTCATCGAGAGACCTCGTCGCATAGTTTCCAAAAAGCCCCTCCTGCTCGATCACCTGCGGTGCCCCCGACCCTCGAAAACCTTCCGGCCGATCCGCCGATAAAACTACCAAGGGAAGACAACTGTAGCGAGCTTCGATCACCGCCGGAAGACATTCTGCAACCGCCGTCCCGCTGGTGGTCACCACGGTGCAAGGCCGCCCGGTATCCTTGGCTCGCCCGAGCGCGAAAAATGCCGCCCCCCGTTCTTCAAAATGCTTCCAGACCTGCAAGCCTTCCGCCGCTTCCAAAAGCGCCACCAAACCCGCATTACGAGCCCCCCCGCAAACCACAAAATCACCGCAACCCGCCTCCAAAAGGCTCTCGATCACTCGCTTATCCACACTTTCGCTCACGGCTATGAACATGGCGGAACTCGCCCTAAAAAACCCGCATTTTTTACTGAACGCGAACAAATGCTCTAATCCGCCAACAAGCCGCGATATTTTGCGGCCTCTTCCTCCGGCATCGAGGGCAGCATCGACCTCAGAGTAAAATTTCCATACATTCTCCCATCCAAGAGGTACATCCAGTCGGAAATTACATCGGGCGGAATCCGGAAGCGCTGCCCCTCTTGGAACCCTTGCAAGGTATGAGGAGCCTCGGTGATATGCCCGGCGAAGGTGCCGTCCGAAAATGACACATCCGCCAACCACATGTGCTCGGTTTGTTCGTGTGCATCGGTAATTGCGACTTTGACCATAAACTCTGGTCGTTGCCCTGCGAGAAATGGCTCAATCTCGGCCAGGACCTTTTCGCGGGCCATCGCAATCGCCGCTCCCATCGCCTCATCGTCGGAAGCAGTTTTCCTCACCCGGTGATCCCCACCCATCGAGCCATGAACCCACCCGAAAAACTCTCCGATATCAGGAACAAGGCCTTCGCTTTCGACTCCATAATCCGCACCGACCCGTTTCAAAACCCGCGTCGAATCATTGCTCTTTTCCAGAACATAGTAGCTGAAATTCGCTCTCGAAATTGCCTCCTGGGAGCCGTCACCCACCGGCCCGATCACTGCCGCAGCAAAATAGATCTCTCCATTCTTCGTGGGCTCCGGACAAACAAAGACCGAGGCAATTTGATCTCCATCTCGAAAAGGCATCACCTGGAATTCCACCGGATCGACGAGGAGTTGAGATCTCTCGGCCATTCCTTGATAAAAAGCAGAGAGAACTTTTGCTGATTCGTTTGGATCACTAAGAGTCAAGGTCCCCACCGCCCGACCAAGATCCTCCTCATAAAGTCCGGGAATATGATCCTTAATAAATGAGGTGAGAAACGTAGGCATCATCTCATCCAAGGTCGGACACGGCATGGTCACCCCGCATCTCTCCATGACCTCTTTTGGAATTGCAAAAGCCTTGGCTTCACTTCGGGGATTAACGAGACAGGGAACATCCGACATGTAAATACTGTCTCGACCCACGATGGTATCGAACAAATGGACAGGATAGTTGTCCGTAAAATCAAAGGGCAGGGTCCGGCAACTCCCCCATTCATATTCCTCCTTGGCCAATTCCCTTTTGATGGTTGCGACCGAAAGTCGGGAGATCCCCTGCCAGTCCTCCTCGGACATTTTCGTACAAAGATGTTCGACAAATTTCTCCGACTGCTCGGTCCCCTGCCCCCCGCAAATCAGAAGGGCAGCTCCGGAAAACTCTCCACCAGCAGTCACCCCGCTATTGATCATCCACAGATTTGCCACGCAAACCTCGGCATTCTGAAACGAGCTCAAATACTCGTTGCGCATATCAAACAAGGCCGAAGGATCCAACTCAACCGCCTTGTAAAGCTCCTGCAAATAAACCAGCCCTTCCTGGCTTTTTAAAAACTCAAGTGACGCCGCATGAAGAGCAACCGATCAGTCGGTGAGATCATAGAGGGATCTCTAGACAAATCCGCAATCGTTGGAGAGAAAAAATTCTCTCCCGGATTGGTGACCAAGCCTAGAATCTCTCGACAAGAAGCGAGGCATTGTGCCCGCCGAAGCCGAAGGAGTTACTCAAAGCAGCCTTGATTTCGACTTCCCGCGCGGTGTTCGCACAGTAATCGAGATCACATTCAGGATCCTGGTTCTCGAGGTTAATCGTTGGCGGAATCACCCCGTCACGGATAGCGTTGATGCAGGCCAGAATTTCGACGCCACCAGCCGCACCGAGGAGGTGACCGGTCATCGACTTGGTCGAGCTGACCACGAGGCCCTCTTTGGACCAATTGCCAAACGACTTCTTGATCGCCTTGCTTTCGCAAATATCACCCTGCGGAGTCGAAGTGCCGTGGGCATTGACGTATTGCACATCCTCCGGGTTCAGTCCCGCATGCTTGAGCGCCATGTCCATGCAACGGGCGGCGCCCAGTCCCTCGGGGTGAGGGGAAGTCAGGTGGTAGGCGTCGGCACTGAGGCCATAGCCAGTGAGTTCAGCGAGAATTGTCGCGCCGCGCTTCTTGGCGTGCTCCAATTCCTCAATCACAACAACCCCCGCGCCTTCGCCCATGACGAAGCCGTCACGACCGGTGTCAAAAGGCCGCGATGCTGCCGTCGGGTCGTCATTACGAGTGCTCAGCGCCTTCATGTTACCAAAGCCGGCCAAACCCATGGGCAGAATGGCGGCCTCGGAGCCACCGGCGACGAATGCTTCGGCGTCTCCAAATTTGATCATACGCCAAGCCTCTCCGATACTGTGATTGGCGGTGGCACAAGCCGTCACGATTGCCATGTTGGGCCCGCCAAATCCGTGTTCCATCGAAAACACTCCGCTGGCGATATTGGAAATCATCATTGGAATGGTGAATGGTGAAACACGGCTCGGGCTGCGATTTAACAAAGCTTTGTGATTGGTCTCAAGAGTGCCAAGGCCACCGATTCCACTGCCGAGCATGACGCCCACCCGGTCACGATCAATCTCACATTCGCCAAGGCCTGACTCGGTGAGAGCCATTTGGGCTGCTGCGATGGAAAGGTGTGCATAGCGGTCCATGCGCCGGGCATCCTTGGGATTGGAAAAGTACCGGGTGTGATCAAAATCGCGCACCTCGCCGCCGATCTTGACCGAATACTCGGTGGTGTCCATGGACTCGATCAGGCCGATCCCACTCCGCCCCGCTTTCATGCTTTCCCAAGTTGAATTGGCATCATTTCCCAAGGGGCTCACGGCCCCGATCCCTGTGACTACGACGCGTCGGTTTTCCATTACTGCTAGAAGGTTTCGTTGTGGTTAGCCCGTGTTCTTTTGAAAAGCAAGGACTGTAATTGATAGGATTCACCCCAATTTTCGGTGGCCGCCTCTGACATTCCGAGCCGAACACTTGGGACAAGTGGAGAGTTTCACCCGCCTTTCCTCGGGATAGCGCTTACCGCAGAGGTGACAGTCCCTCGCAGCCCCGCGGAGTCGGCGTTCCTCACGTCGATCTGCCAGAAAGGAGAATGTCCAATCCACAATAATCCAGGCGAAGGCAAGGAGGACAATGACCACGAGAAGGTCCGAAAACGAAATGATCATTGTTCAGTAGGTCGATTGACAACTTCCGCCTCCAGCCTCCAGACCCGCAAAGGTCCCTCTTCGGCCATCGGCTCGATTTTTTCGCTTCGAATTCTCTCCAAAATAGGCACGGTTCGCGCGTCATTTGCTTTTTCCCACCACCCCTCGACCGCGACAATCCGACCCCGCCAATCCGCAGTAAGCACGATTGACCAAATCTCCCCCTCGCTCATCAATTTGGGATCTTGGGCCCATTCAAAAGGAAATTCAAAGTTCTTCACCCCCGGAGGACCTTGGATCACCTTGATCTCGATCCACCAATTTGCCTCTTTGGTAGCATAGGTCACCGAGGCCACGGCATCAGGTTTGGGAAGCGCCCCGGGCCCCATTCCCGGAAGATTTTCTAACTTCACCTCAGGCTTAGGAAGCGAAATCTGTCGCAAGGTTGGCTCATAAACCCGGGGCGTTGTGGCTGCGAGCGTATCCTCAACCAAGCGATCAATAACGGTGGCATCGCTCACTTTCCACCTCTGCTGGAAAAGAGTTTTTCGATCAATCAGTTCAGCCAACCCACCATTCAGGCTGCTATCCAAATCCACCATGCTGACATCAATCTGATTTTGCTCGGTTTCCACCGGTTCAACTTCACGCACTTTGACGAACCCTCGAATCCCCCCCCAGAAAGCAGCCGAGACAACAAATGCAATCAGCAGGCGATAAGAAGAACCGTGTCCCCGGCGCCAGTCGAAAACCATTCCGGCAGCCCGGTCACGAAGAACTTTTCGGTGGCGCCAAAACATCGCTTAGGGAGTCTTGTTCGGCCGATCCTCCCGGCGATAGCCTTCAAAAATCCGGATGCCGTTCAGACTGGACAATGTATTAATGAGAACCTGGCGTTCCGCCATCGTCGCTTCTGAATCAACCTTGATTGCTACCGCTTTGGCTCCCCGTTTCTCAGCAGATTCAAATACGACATTCCCGAGAGAGTCCCGGGGCACCTTGACTCCTTCGACGTAATAAATCGGCCCTGTCGCCGTACTCTTTAACATCACCACCACCGGGTTTTCATCGCCCAGACGCGCTCCGCGGAATGGAGACGGCGGAAGTTTGATCTCCACGTAACTTTCCCTCGCCACGACACCGGTAAGCATGACCAGAGCCAGAAGCAGCGCGATAAAATCGAAGCCGGGAATGACAAAAATCCACCCGGGACGCTCAGGTAACGACATCTTGAGCTTCATGGTTTAGGAGTCCTTCTTCTCGGATACCTTGGGTCTTTTTGGAGACCTCTTGGAGTTCGATTCCGGGCTATTTGCTTGCTGCTCCACGCTGTCCCGAAAAGAAACGATCCGGTCGTGCTCCCGACTGTCACAAACAATGTTCACCGTCTCAATTCCTGCTCTTTCAAGCCGGTGAAGCATCCGCTGAGCCTTCCCGTAAAGATAGAGGTAAACCAGATAAGAAGGAATCGCGAGAGCCAAGCCGACCGCGGTCGAGACCAGGCTTTGGAACATTCCTCCAGCCAGAGCCGCTTGGGCCACCGCCGCATCAGCTGCGCCCACCTTCATGAAAACTTCGATCAAACCGAGAATCGTCCCAAACATTCCCAACATGGGGGCCAACATCGCCACGCCAAGGAGAACTCTCATATAGCGCTCGATCCGTGGAACCTCCAATTGGCCTGCTTCCTGCGCAATCTCGCGCAGATTGGTCCGGTCCAGATGATGACGCATTAAAACCGAGTGAATTACACGCGCTTCAGGCCCCCGCGCCCGCGATGCTTCATGAAGCGCTTCGGCATAGGCCTTTTTGCGGACGTGATTGGTGATCCCCAGAAGCAAATCCGCAACCTTGGTGCGGGCATGCTGAAAAAACACCATGCGCTCCACCATGACCAGCAGGCCCACAAAACCCAGAACGACCTGTAACCACAGGATCACTCCGCCAGCTTCATTCGGAAAGTTCACAAAGACAAACTACCAGACAATCCACTGAAGGACCAGCGATTACGCGCCGAGGCTGACATTCTTCCGGTCCGGCGAAATAAATTCCTGCCAAACCTGCTCGCTCGCCTGCTTCCGAAAGCCAAATAGCGGTCGCCACTTCGGAGCACGCGGCTCATTGAGAAGCCGCATCCCAATCTCGCACGGCAGACGGTTTGCCTTGCGCGTGTTGCACGGAACGCAGGAGGTCACGATATTCTCCCAAGTCGTCTTACCGCCCTTGTCACGGGGAATCACATGATCCAGATTCAACTTTGATTCTGGAAAAGTTTCGGTGCAATACTGACAGGTATGCTTATCTCGCAAAAAAACGTTCTGTCGCGTGAACTTCACCTCTTTGCGGGGAATCCGGTCATAAAGCGCCAAAACAATGATTTTGGGAACCTGCAGGGCCACCTTCACCGATCTCACCAACTCAGCAGCCGCTGACTCTTTTTTTTCGCCCGAATACTCCAACCAAGACCCAATATCGTGGGTCTGAAAGCGGCACTCACCCTCAGTCTGCACCACCTGGGCGTGCCCCAGACAGAGAAGTTTTAGGGCCCGCTTTACCGAGCAGGTATGTACTGGCTGCCAAAGCCGATTGAGGACAAGGACCGGACGCTCAAGTAAAACTTCCATGATGACATAAAATTCACCGAGCCAAATACCGGTTCCTTGAAGATGAGGCAATCTTAAATTGAGTCGCCGCCCCCGCCCAACCTTCCTTTTGACTCGCCCCCGCAATGGGACATGGTAGCTCATGTCCATGCCACTTCTCAAATGCGCAATCGCCTCCTCCATCATATTCGCCCAACTGGCCCCTGCCGATGAATTGGGTGACACCTTAAATGCGCTGGCAGTCAGTCATGGCAACCTTGAAGGATATCAGGCCACCTACGAAGCCAAAACCAGCACGGGCCGAACCGGAACCATAGAGCTCGGCGTCGATTTCAAATCCGGCTGGTCCTACCTCATCTCAGAATTGAAAGACGAGAATGGCAACCCCATACAGCAGGGCCAGCAGTGGACCACGGCGGACGGCAACTACCTCCTCCAGTCCGGAGATCAAAAAGTCGTTTTTGAGGGGTTTGGGAACCTGGGAAAACGATTCAGCGATCTCGGGAAGATTGTCGAGCGGAATCAAAAAGACGACATTCCCGCACGAATCAAACCAGATTCCTATCTCGACAAAACGGGCGTCAACATGGGGATTGGCTACACTACCGGAGGGGCCGGACTACTTGGAAAATCGGAAAACCTGATCAGTAAGACCGACAAAGAAGTGGTCCTCGATCTCGGCGAACTTGGAAAAGTGACCTTCGAAGCCGGGACTGGTATCATCACCTCGCAGGTCATCACATCCGGAGATCAGGTCCGCTCGTTCAAGCGAACTTCTTGGAAGGAAAACCCGGGCAAAGACGCCATCTCCGCCAAGTTCAAATTCGATCTCGAAAACGCCAAGCGGGAAAACCTCAGCGCCTCGGGTTTAAGCCAAAAATTCACGAGACAGGTTCTGCAAAACCTTATCAACGAAGCATCCCGCGATAAGAAACTCGCCGATTCGATGAGAACCTTTTTAGTGTCCATTGAAGATCAATTTGTCGACTTTCTAAATCAGGAACCATTGAATAAATCAGGTTTCATCAACAACGAATTCTTCTTCAAATTCCTCGACCAAGCGATGGCGAAAACCGCCCAGCGACTGAAGCAAGACGGCAAGAAAATCGGAGCTGTCGATATCCTTACCACTCCTGAATCCCGCAATGCCTTCATCGCGAATCTAGTCAGATCATTTCGACAGCAAGCTCCTCCAGCCAAGAAACAGGAATACCTCGCCGAGGTACTCAACGGAAAATTGGAAGGTAAAAAAGGACAAGCCCTCGTCGCTAAAATCCTCGTCGAAGATTTTGTGGAGAACGCCTACTACCGCGTCCGGATTGGCCGGGCGATCGACGCCTATGTTGAGAAACTCAAAGGTCAGTAGATCCCAGCGGTTAACATCCCTCAAAAAAAGAGCCGCCTCGAAAACGAGACGGCTCTCTTGAAAATTCGAGGAACCGACTAGCGGCGGCGACGAAGCAAACCCAGCCCCGCAAACCCGAGGAGTAAAACTGCTGAAGGCTCCGGCACAGCCAAGGGAGTGAACCCGGCCGCTGCGAAAGCATCGATGTGCTGCTGCTCGGAAAGGCCATCCAGAGCAAAAGCGTTGCTCGCATAATTTGCTTGATTAAAAGCGCCCGGATTTCCTCCGGTTCGAACAGCAAAACCATCCGAGTAATCCCAGGTCTCACCGTCACCGTTCACGTCGATATCGCCATAAATATCGAAAACAGCCCCATTACTGAACAGCTCAATGGCATCGTCGCCGTTGATGTTGGCCGCTCCGTTGAGATAGAGAGTGAAGTCTTGAACAAAATTGTTCGCAAAGAAATCAAACGAATCAGCATTCGGCACAATCACAAAGACGTCGCCAATTGCAGCTGATCCAGCCGGCAAGGTGAATTCCTCGCCATCGCTGCCACCTCCGTTATTCGCGGAACCTACTCCCCAAACGGAAAGATCCGCGACCGGAGCTCCGGCCTGCAGAATAATCGACTTGGGATTTCCTCCGCTCAGGTCTCCATCAGTCACCCCCGCAATGACCAAGACAGCCTGACTCGTGGAAGTGAGTAAAATTGACGCCATTACCAAAGCGGCCGCCTGAATCGTTTGTGTTTTCGCTCTCATGTTATTACCGGACGGACAGTAAGAACCGAACCAAAATTGGCCTACCTCCTGTCGATCAAGGCCAATGATAATTAACTGGAGATTCAGATCAATAAAATTAGCCCACGCCAAAAACCAGCCAATCCTCCAAATCGAGATTTCTGACTTTCGATCCAGACCACGGGACGGCAGCATCTCCCCGCGTCCATGGACTTTTCATTGAAAGACCTCTTTCTCAAAGGCGGCGGCTTTATGTGGCCCCTTCTCATCCTTGCTGTCATCACGGTGCTTATCGTGCTTGAACGCCTCATCTATTATACTCTCCGGCAGTATCGACTCTCGAGGGCGATTCAGGATCTTCAGCAAGGCACCAGCTCCGCATCCAATCCCCTCACCCGGGTTGGCGCTGTCTTCGTCAACGCCACCTCGAATGGTGAAGAGCACACTCTAAATGTCACCGAGCGCGAAGCCTCCCGGGTCATCCGCCAGCATGAACGGGGCCTCCGCATCCTTGCCCTCATCGCCGCCATCTCTCCGCTCATCGGACTTCTCGGTACCGTCTGGGGAATGGTTATCGCCTTCTCAAAAATCGCCAAACTGGGCGAAACCGTCACCCCGGCCGACTTCGCCGACGGCATCTGGACCGGGCTTCTCACGACGGTAGCCGGCCTTCTTGTCGCCATTCCCGCCATGGCTGCATCCAAGATCTTCGAGGCTCGCGTCGACAAACTCGTCCACGACCTGAACGAGCTGACTTCTCACCTCCGCGAGCGCTTTTTCTCCCAAAACCAAGCCTAGAAAAATGCTCATCACCAGAAAACGCCGCATTGATGCCGGGATCGATATGACCCCGCTCATCGACGTCGTTTTCCAACTCCTCATCTTCCTCATGGTGAGCAGCCAGTTCATCAAGCCGGACCGCCGGGTCGAACTCCCGGCCGGGCCCATGGAATCGGCCATCGCCAATCCCGACGATCCCCACCTCACCCTCGTCATCACCGCCGACAATCTCATCCTCCTCGAAGGCGAAGAAATCGCCAAAGAAGAACTCGACAGCAAACTCCGCGACGCGATTAAGCACAGCAAGATCGATTCCCTCGTCTTCCGCGTCGATAAAGCCGCTCAGGCCGAAATCATCTTTCCCGTGATGGAAATTGCGCGGGAAAGCGGTATCATCAATCTCGCATACGATAAACAAAATGAACTCACGGAGTAGCCAGCCCCTGACCTGGATCTTCGTCGCCCTCCTCACGGTGGCGCTCTTTGCGAGTGCCCTGAAGTGGGGAAAAATCACCATCGACCTCCCCGAAGCTCCGGCCAAACAAGCCAAACTCATCGACCTCAGCTTCATCGAGTTCCAGGAACCCACCCCGGAACCGCAACCCGCTCCCGAGCCACCCGCTCCCGAGCCCACTCCCGAGCCCACTCCCGAGCCCACTCCCCCGGAACCTCCCAAACCGGAGCCCAAACCTGTTGTTAAAGCGGAACCCGAGCCCACTCCGCCCCCCAAGGTCGAACCCACCCCACCACCCAAGCCCAAGGTCGCCCCCTCCATCGTCAAAAAGCAACGTGAGGCCGAGCTAGCCCGCGAACGCGAAAAAGCTCGCCAACGGGAAATTGCCCGCCAGCGCCTCGAAGAAAAACGCCGCCAAAAGCTCGCCGCGCAAAAAGCCGAGAACGCCCGCCGCAAGGCCGCCGCTGCCCGGGCTGCAGCCAAAAAGCGCATCGTCAGCAAACCATCCGGCATCAGCCAGCCTGAGCCCAAATACCCCACCGCCGCTCGACGCGCCGGCCAGCAAGGCACCGTCACCCTCTCCTTCACCGTCGGCACCTCCGGTAAGGTCACCTCCGTTCGCATCGCCAAATCCAGCGGCCACTCCCTCCTCGACAACGCCGCCCTCGCCGCCATCCGCCGCTGGCGCTTCAAACCCGCCCGCAACGCCCTCGGAGAAGCCGTCAGCTACAGCTACACCCTGCCCGTTCCCTTCCGCCTTCGATGAGCGAAGATCCCTATCGCTCTTCTGACTCCCAAATCGCTCCAGCCAGGGATGTTGATCGACTCGAGAGGATTCACTCGCTGACTCGCAATATTTTTTGGCTTTCGTTTATCATCGGGCTTCTGCTCAGCGTCTTTCTTCCCCTCCTTGGATACTACATCCCCCAGGATGAGGCTGCGGAAAACGCCCGCAAAAGAGAGCTTCTGCAGATGGCAAGAAAGACAGCGCACCTGATCTTTTCCCTCTGTGTCCCCGCGGGAATCATTTTGATGGGGACATTCGTTGCTCTCCGAAGAAAGGCTAAAAAGCCAGAGCCCTCTTAATCGCTGATTCGCCTGACCCCGCATCTCAAAAAAGCAAAAGTCCCCTTAACCGAATGAGCGACCCACGTTACGCGCCACCGGCCGAAGATGCTGCAACTCCAATCACCCCACTCGATCGAAAGATCGCTCGATGGAAATGGATCCACGCGATTTTCTCAATTCCCATTGAGACCGCTTCCCTCACAGTTCCTGTTCTTATCATTTACCATTTGGTATCCTCCAATTTTGAATCGCTTTTTAACCTCCAGCTTGGAGTCGCAATCCTTTTCGGAGCCCTCCTCGTCGTAGCATGGATCCACTCCGGCTATCGTCTCGCAATGCTCAAACAACAGAAGCAACAGACTTCAAACAACTGGCAAATTCCTCGATAACAGCCAGCTGAATTTCACCCTTCACTCTTCCTCTTCTACCCTTCAACGTTCTTCCCATGAGTTTACTCAAAGTTCACAATGCCATGTGGCCCGGCCTCGTCGGGAAAGAAGAAGGCACCGACCACCCGCCCATCTCACTCGAGCGCATGCTCGAACTCACCACCAATGCCGAAGTCAACGGCCAGAATTACGACGGCATCGACTACTTCCTCTTCCACCCTCACACCGACCCCGATGCCTCCGAGGACGACTTGAAAAAAATCGCCGATCTCATCGCCTCCAAAAACCTCAAAGTCGGCACTCTCGTTGCCCCCGTCTGGGAAGGCACCGTTGGCGGCCCCGCCTTTGGCTCACAAGACGATCGCGATAATTTCGTCCTCGCCGTCGAAAAAGCCTGCCGCGTCGCCAACATCTTCAAAGACCATGGCGTGCGCGAATACGGCGCCATCCGCATCGACACCGCAGGCGGAGTCGAGGACTGGGCCAAGGACCCTGCCGCAAACACCGCGCTCGCGGCAGACACCATCAAACGCGCTGCACAAGTTGCCGCCGACAATGGCGAACGCCTCGCCATGGAAGGTGAGATCTGCTGGGGCGGCATCCATTCCTGGAAGGACACTCTCGACCTTCTCGAAGCGATTGGCATGCCGGAGACCGTGGGCTTCCAATCCGATCTCGCCCACACCTACCTCTACCTTCTTGGCTACAACGCCCCCGAGCACGCCCTCGTCAAACCTGACCACACCGACGAAGAATTCTGGGCCGCTTATAGCCCCATGGTCGACAAACTCCGCCCCTGGACCATCGACTTCCACGTCGCCCAAAACGACGGCACCGTCCACGGCACCGGCGCCCATGATAAAACCGGTCGCCACTGCCCTGCCAACGATCCCAAAGGAAAACTCGACATCGTCGCCTGCTCGTCGGAATGGCTCAAGGATCACGCCGACCGCAAGATCGAGCACATCTGCTGGGACGGCTGCATGTTCTCCAACGAGCTCCTCGAAGAGCAAGGAACCTGGAACACCATCCTCGACACCATGCTCAAAGTCCGCGACGCGCAATAAAACTCAACACCCCTACCTCCCCAGTTCCGAAGGAACGCAGGTCATTAGCCCCGGGCTTCAGCCCGGGGTTTTTTCGTGCCCAATCGTAAAAACTCCGAAGGAGCGCAGGCAATTCCGCTACCCCTATTTTCGACCTTCCAAAACCGCTGCTCCTCATTCAACGTAAAGGACACACCTACTTTGAAAATGCCCCAGCCAATCCATCGCCATAGCAAGATTTGGCTCATTCTTGCCTCCCTCGCTCTTCTTGCTCTGATCCCATTTGCAATCCAGCAATCTCAGAAAAAAAGAGAACACTGAAGTTGGCACCAACTCAAAACGCCCCCCATTGTTCGGCAATAGCCCTTCATCCAATTCGACCCGTCGAGGACGACAACGACAAGATGCCTTTTAACTTTCTCGTCGCTTCTTTTGAACGTGGTTTTGGCAGAGAGATTCAAGCCGTTTCTCTCGCCGGAAAACTTCCCTCCCCCGGGGCCCAGGCTCTCTTTCTTGAAACCGGTAATATCTCGGATCTCGGGATCGGCCAAAACACCCTGCATGCCACTGCCCACATCACGCGGGAGTCCTATCGAGAAGAATCCCACACCTTAACCTTCAGGGGAGGAAACGGAGCACAAATCCAAATGCCCTTCATCTCGGAACGCATCGACGCCACCGGCCGAAAAGTCACAATCCCTCCCCTCAATGCAGAATAGAGCGGTTCTGCCTTGCCCCCTCTCCTCCCTTTTCTAATCTGTCACACAGATGAGCAAAAAACCTGTCCGCATTGGCGTTGTTGGTTACGGATTCATGGGGCGCACCCACTCGAATGCCTACTCCCAACTTGATCACTTTTTCGATACCGAACACGTCCCCGTCAAGCAGGTCATCTGTGGCCGCTCCGAGGACAAGGTGAAAGCTTTCGCTGAAAAGTGGGGCTACGCTGATACCGAAACCGATTGGCGCGAACTCGTGAAGCGCGATGATGTCGATGCCATCGACATCTGCACACCAAACAATTCGCACTACGACATCGCCATGGCTACCATTGAAAATGGCAAGATGATCCTTTGCGAAAAACCTCTCGCCCTCAATGGAGAGCAAGGACTCAAAATGGTGGAAGCCATCGAGGCAGCCGGACTCCCCAACCTCGTCTGGTATAACTACCGCTTCCTTCCTGCGGTCACTCTTGCCAAGCAAATTGTCGATCGCGGAGATCTCGGTCGCATTTACCACTACCGCGCCAACTTCCTTCAGGACTGGACCATGTCCGAGGAACTCCCCCAGGGCGGAGAAGCCCTTTGGCGACTCGACGCAGCCGCCGCCGGCTCCGGAGTCACTGGTGACCTCCTCGCCCACAACATCGACTGCGCCCGTTGGATCAATGGTGACATCGTCAGCGTCTCAGCCATGACCGAAACCTTCATCAAGGAACGCGTCCACCAGGAGACCGGCGAAAAGCATCCCGTCACCATCGACGACGCCTGCGCCTTCCTCGCCCGCTTTGAAAACGGATCCACTGCCATCTTCGAATCGACCCGATACGCCCGCGGCCACAAGTCGCTCAAAACTTTCGAGATCAACGGCCACGACAAGTCACTCTCCTGGGATCTCCACGACCTCAACCGTCTCTCGTACTTCGATCACGACGTCCCCGGAGAAACCCGCGGTTGGTCAAGTATTCACGTCTCCGATGGCGATCACCCCTACACTGGCAACTGGTGGGTTCCCGGCCTCTGCCTCGGCTACGAACACTCCTTCGTCCACGGAGCCGTCGAGTTCATGAAGCACCTTGATGACCCAAGTGCCACCAAGGCCTTCCCCGATTTCCGGAACGCCCTCGGCACCCAATACGTTTGCGATGCCGTTCTCGAGTCCGCAAAAACCGGACAATGGGTTGACGTCAAACGTGCATAGAAACGTCGCCAACTCCATTTTTTCAAACCCGATGCTCCGGCATCGGGTTTTTTCGTGGTCCGTGATTACTTTTTCTTCTGCCACCCGTATCGTGAATGACCGATGAAGCCTCGTCTCTTTCTTCTCACCTCGCTCCTACTCCATTCTTGCTGCGAAGAAGCTCCAAAAGAACAAGGCTCTCAAGATCAAACGCTCCCGCCCTTTTCCTTCACCATCGTCAGCGGCGAACTCCCCTCACCTCCAGAACGATTCCGGATCGTCAGCGAAAAAATCTACCAACTCATCGATCACTCCGAGGATCCTCGGTTCGAAAAATACACCGAAACCGTTCTTCATGCTGACGGAACGACATTCGAGATGATCCCGATCCAGGGCGGAATATTTATGATGGGATCTTCCCCTCGGGAACCGGACCACCAGCCTGACGAGCATCCCGCTCATCCCGTCCACGTCGATTCATTCTGGATGGCTTCCACCGAGACCACCTGGAAAATGTATCAAGCCTTTATCAATCAGTTCCGCAAGGGCGGCAGATACATCCTACGGGACGAATTTGGATTCCCCGAAAAATACCGCGATCAATTGGATAGCCTCGAACCGATCGACATGATCAGCAGCCCATCGGCACCTTACTCTCCCGAGCAAGCCGGCCCCCTTGTGGATCGCTCAGCAGGTGCAGCCGAGCCCACCCTGCAAGAACCTGCAACTGGAATGTCCCGCCATGGTGCACTAAAATTCTGCCAGTGGCTTACCGCCCAAACAGGTCACTACTACCGGCTCCCCACCGAGGCCGAATGGGAATATGCCTGCCGCGCCGGGACGACTTCACGATTCTCCTTCGGAGACGAAGAAGATGAGCTCGAGCAGTTTGGAAGCTATTTCCACAAGGAAAACAAATATTTTCTTACCTCCCCGGTTGGGAGTCTGAAACCAAACCCTTGGGGACTTTACGACATGCACGGAAACGTTGCCGAATGGACTCTCGACTCCTATCGACAGTATCGGCCCTCTAGACATGTCGTAAAAAACCCCATCTCGTTCGCAACCGAACTCCATCGGGGAGTCGTTCGCGGCGGCCACTATGTTGGCGATCCAATCGAGTTACGATCTGCGGCACGCCTTCCAGCCACCCCCGAATGGAATAATCAAGATCCTCAAGCCCCCAGATCAATCTGGTATAATTCCAGCGTCACCGAAATTGGCTTTCGAATCGTGCGCCCGCGCATGCCCCCTTCTCTCAACGAAGCCCACCTCATCTGGAATATCGATTCTGGAAAATTTTGGAATTGGTAACCTTTCAAGGAGAAAGGTCGTAATCACTAAAATGAAAACGCTTTTAACTTTCCTGCTATCTTTCGGCCTCCTCTCGGTATCACTGTCTGCCCAATCCAAGGACAAAAAGAAGGACCCTATCGAACAAGGCCTGCGCGACGCCTTTAGCGCCTATCAAAAAGAAGATCTCGATACGGTCGCCGCAAAACTCAAGGAGATCTTAAAGGCGATCGACGAAAAGAAAGCCGCAAAAGTTGGCGCGGTCCTTCCCGATGAAATCGACGACTGGAAAGCCGATGAACTCAAACGGGAAGATCTTGCAGCCCTCGGTGGCGGCATCTCAGTGAAGCGAACCTACACCCGCGAAGAAAAAAGCATCACCGCCAAGGTCGTCAAAGATTCTCCCATGGTCGATCAATGGTTAAAGATTCTCTCCAATCGTGACGCGCTCAAATTCACCGGCAAGAAAGTCCACACCATTGATGGTGAAGCAGCACTGGTGGACAGCGAGCGAAAGATCCTCATCGGCATCGAAGGCGAAGTTCTTCTGGAACTGGACGGCGACAACGATTGCGAAGCCAAAGACATTCTCGCTTTCGCCCGCAAGCTCGATCTCAAGACCATGAAGAAGCTTGAGTAGGGCAAGTTTCCCTCTATCGACAGCCGCAACGACCACCTATGGTTCTCCGTGACTCAACCTCCTCCTCTCAACGCCGACGATAAGAAATCCGCTCTTTCCGAGAAGTTGGCTTTTGTTCTGGATGATCTCATCCCGATTCCCGGGACCGAAAAACGAATTGGTCTCGACCCCTTGATTGGCTTAATTCCCGGCTTTGGTGATTTTGCAACTTCGACTGCTGGCGCCGCCTTACTAATTGCAGGGGTCAAAAAGGGAATTCCTAAAAATGTCTATCTTCGCATGATTTCCAATTGGACGCTCAATGCGATTATTGGAGCAATCCCTTTCCTTGGAGACCTCTTTTCATTCTGGTTCAAGTCCAACCGCAGAAACCAGGAATTGTTGCAGGCCCATATCGGCGAGCATGGCGATGAAGATACCAGAAACAGTGGATGGTGGCCTTTTCTCATTCTGATTGGGATGATTCTCTTCGTCTTTTCTGCCATTGGATTGGTTATTTGGCTGACGGCTCGCCTGCTTTGGGGATAAATGAGCCTGATCCTCAAATCTGATCCAACACGTGCCTCCTCCGGAATCCCTCATTTTTATCCTCTTCCCGATTCTCTTCCTCGGGATCTGGTGTTTCGTTCTTAAAATCATCTCCTGCTTCGGTTGGGGGAAGATGACCAAGCGCTACTCGGCCTTTGCCAAGCCGGAAGGAACCTCATACCACTGGCAAAGCATGAGACTGGGCCGTCTTGCAAATTATAATGGCTGCATCACTTTCCATCTGAGTAAAACCGGGCTCCACATCGCAGTCTTTCCCCTTTTTGCACTTGCCCACCCGCCCCTTTTTTTCCCGTGGTCCCAGATTCGCTTCCGCAAAGAGATCGGCGGGCTTTTTGGGAAAACATACCTTTACGATCTAGGAACACCACGCGGTGGACGGATGGCCATCAATGCGAAAATGCACCAAGCCATCCTTCGTAAAATATAAAATGCCTGACTGATCCGAAAACCAGTCAGGCACAGATACAAAACGCCAAACTCTGGCGAAAAATGTCAGATTACTTGTTCAGCAGGCGCTCGGCTTCGAGCCAATCACCTTCTGGAGTTCCGGGAGTTCCAGACTCCTGACGCTTGAGGAAAAGCAGATAAGCCGCCTGACCGATATCATCTGTGGTAATCACCTTGGTCGCCGCCTTTTTCACAGCCGCTTTTTTGGCAGCTGACTTCACGGTCTTCTTGACAATCTTTTTGACGGCAGCCTTCGCTGCCTTCTTGGCAACCTTCTTGGGGGCAGCTGCCTTCTTGGCAGCTTTCTTTTTCGCGGGCACGGCGTTCGATTAGCAGGGAAAATACCAAGAGCAATCGGGAATGCGAAAGATCTCTAAAATAATTTTCCACGCAGGATGAAACTCGTTCATTCAGTGAGTTTGAGCCACTAAAGAGACCCAAAAACTCCACGGAGTCTAATTTCAAGAACATCGCCACCGGGAGAACTTTGCGTTCCGGCTAAAATCTGACCCACGAATTGATCAATAATCATGGAGACCCGCTCCTGAAGGTGATCCCGACGCATTTCAGACTCCGCAAGCAGCATCCCACAGGCCATCACGCGCTTCTGATTCACCTGTCCGTTCAGTGGATTCGAAAATTCGTCTAACTTCGCACGAACCATTCCACATTTTCGATCAGCCATCACTAAATCTTCCTTCAGACGACTAAATTTCCAGAGCTCTTCTTCCAAAAACTCGCGCACTTCGGACCAACATCCAAGATCCTCGTTTGCCGATTGTAACATTTCCCGGCATTTTTTAATCACAAAAGTAATGGTTTTGGACGAAAACTCGTCTTTCAGACTAAGATCTCCCTCTGCAGGCTCCTGAAAACAGCTTGCTAAAACCTTGCTAATTTCATCAGTCTTACCACCCTCGCTTGGGCTTTCCTGACTAAAGAGAGATTCACCCCTCATTGCAAATTCTGCAAGGGATTGGTTGGTTTCGAAGGAGTTCTGGGGGAGCCGCTTGGATTTCATGGGTTTGGGAGGTTTTTTGCCGGAGAGCTTCGACACCCCCGAAACTATCAAAAAACTCTCCTAAGTCCAGAATTTTGGAGTTTTAACCTAATTTCCTTGGGTTTTTTATTTCAGATAAGCGAAATAACTTGCATTTGGATAAATTTTTTTCTAATTTCACGCCATGGACGACTCTTCGGCCCTAAAAAAAATCGCTGAATTAGCATGGTCCCTCGAGCTCGATGGAGCGAAGGCTGCCTGTGACGTCGTTCAGAAGATCATTGAGGCCAAGGAGGCCGTCGAAGGCGGGACCGAGAAGATTGGCATCCGCCAGGATCAACAAACCGCGGACGAACTCCGCGAAGTCCGGCGCCTGTTTGATAACAGTAATTTGGATCTAAATGGGCCTGAATGTGTCCTCCTAGGAAGCTTTTTCAAGCACCGTGAAAACGTCGAACTCCTCGACACTCGTTCCCTCAATGTTTCGCTCGACAGCTACGGCCGCAAGCCCTCCAACACGACCAGCACGGTCGAGAATTTGGAAAAGAAGGGACTTATGGAATTCGTGGCCGGGGAAAACCTCCACGCCCACAAAACTTTCCGGCTCACCAGCCAGGGATTTGCGGAAGTTCGGGACCTGATGGGCAGACTCGCTCGCAAGAATTTCTCTGCGGTCGGTTAGAGCACTTCGTCCTCTTGCAGATACGCGGAATTGTCTTTTATTAAGACCGTCCGCTCTGCTATTTCTCCTCCGCGCCGAGGAAGGCCACGATTTTTTCATTCATCTAATTTTCCAAGACCATGCCGATCAATATTGAAATGCCCAAACTCTCCGACACCATGACCGAAGGCACCGTGGTGCGCTGGCTCAAGAAGGAGGGTGACGAGGTCGAAATCGGCGATATTATTGCCGAGATTGAAACCGACAAGGCAACCATGGAGATGGAAGCGTTTGACGAGGGAACACTTTCCAAAATCTCTGTTCCCGAAGGCGGCAAGGCCCAAGTCGGCTCGGCTATCGCAGTTTTGTTAGAAGACGGTGAAGGCGCCGACGAACCGGCTCCCGCTGCGGAAAGCGCACCAGCCACCACCTCCACCGCTCCCCCGGCCGTCGCAAAAGCCCTCGAATCGGCCGCTGCCACCGTCAATAAATCAGAGCCCGCTCCCCCGGCTCCTGCCGCCACCAAAGCCGATGGTGGACGCATCAAAGCTTCGCCGCTTGCCAAGAAAATTGCCGAAGCCGAAGGAATTGACCTTTCCACCCTGATCGGAACCGGCCCTGGCGGACGGATCGTCAAAGCAGACGTCGTCGCAGCACCTGCTGCTCCGGCAGCTTCCGCAGCGCCTGCGCCATCCACCTCTTCTGCTCCGGCAGCAGCTCCCGCTCCCGCTGCAATTTCTCCGGTGGCCGGAGGCGAAGACCAAATCGTCGAACTCTCCAGCATGCGCAAGATCATTGCCGAGAGACTCCTCACCTCCAAGGTCACGATCCCGCATTTCTATCTTCACCTCGAAGTGGATGCCGCACCGCTCATGGCTCTCCGCAAGCAAATCAACGCGCAAGCCGAAGCCACCCACGGCAACAAATACTCCGTGAACGATTTCGTCGTGAAAGCGCTCATCAATGCTTCGGTGGCAGTCCCCGAAGTGAACGCTTCTTTCAATGGCGACCATATCGTGCAATTCGCTCACGTCGGCATCTCAGTTGCCATCGCAGTCGATGACGGCCTTGTCACTCCGGTTGTTAAAAACGCCGAGCAAAAGTCACTTCTTGCCATCTCAAAAGAGATCAAGGAAATGGCGGTTCGCGCTCGCGATAAGAAACTCGCTCCCAACGAATTCGATGGAGGCACCGTCACCATCTCAAACCTTGGAGCATGGGGCGTCGAGTCCTTCGACGCCATCGTCAACCCACCACAGGCAGCCATTCTCAGCGTTGGCGGAATCATTGAGAAGCCAGTCGTCAAGAATGGCGAAATCGTTCCCGGCCTGCGCATGAACCTCGGAGTCAGCTGCGACCACCGCGTTGTCGACGGAGCCGTCGGCGCCAAGTTCCTCGGAGAAATCAAGCGTCTCCTTGAGAACCCTGCCCTGATGCTCGTTTAGCCTTCGGATTAGATCTCAAAACGCAGAGTTCCCGGACGGTTCCGACCTCCGAAACTCTGCGTTTTTTTTTGGCTTCCTCATTTAGGTCTCCACCCTATTCCTTCATTGTTGCCCAATGCTCATCGCCTTCAACAAACCCTATGGTGTGCTCAGCCAATTCAACTCCAACCCCGGAGACGAAGGTCAGCGCACGCTGAAAGAGTTCGACTTCCCGCCCCGATGCCTCCCGCTCGGCCGCCTCGACATGGACTCTGAAGGACTCCTCCTGTTCACCGACGAAAAGGCCCTCGAGGATCGCCTTCTCAATCCTCGTTTCCAACATCGACGCCGCTATCTCGTTCTCGTGGAAGGACAACCCGAGCCAGCTTCACTCGAAAAACTCCGCAGCGGCACTCTCATCATTAAGGGCCACAAATGCCTCCCTTGCCGGGCCAAATTGCTCAAGCAAGCCCCTCCCATTCCCGACCGCGACCCGCCGGTTCGCTATCGCAAAAACATCATCGACTCCTGGCTGCGTCTCGAACTTCGCGAAGGCAAAAATCGTCAAGTTCGTCGCATGACAGCCGCCGTCGGTCATCCTTGCCTCCGACTTCTCCGCGAAGGCATCGGCGCCTTTCCCCTCGGCGACCTTCCCATCGGAGAGTGGAAAGAACTCACCAATGAAGAACGGACTGCCGTCTTCGCCCGGTAGCACTACTTGCCACCTCTATTCCTTTCACCGTTTCGTAACACCTGATTCTCTGAGCCGCACAACGTGAAAATCATCTCCTTCCTCTACCTGCTGCTACCCTCCCTCATTCCCCTCTCGGCTCAGACAATTGTCACCAATCTCAACGACGAAGACGACGGCATGACCGCGCTCGCCTCTCCTTCTGATATTTCCCTGCGCGAAGCCATCAACCACTCCGCGCCAAACACCACCATCACCTTCGATCCCACCCTCGACGGTGGAGCCATCACTCTGACCGAAGGCGAACTTGTCATCGAAAAAAACCTCACCATCGACGCCTCGGGACTGCCCAATGGCCTCACCATCGACGGTGGGGGCAACGGCGATTTCATCAACGACAATGCCACTAACAACGAAACCCGTTGCTTCTTTATCGATGACCGCCTCCCCTTTCCCAATACCTTCCAAACCGTAACCCTAAACAATCTCACCATTCAAAACGGCTCCCACGAGGGCGCGAATGCGGGCGCTAACATTCATAACCAGGAAAACCTCAACCTCATTAAGTGCCAAATCCTAAACGGACGCGCCTTCGGAGGCAATGAAGACTCCGACGGTGGCGGAATTTACCACCGCTCCGGCACCCTCTCTCTCACCGACTGCACGATCTCTGGAAACCAGATCCAAGGAAATCGAGCCGCCGGCGGTGGGATTTACCAGGCCTTTGGCATCCTAACCCTCACCCGCTGCACCGTCTCCAACAATCAAGTTCAAGGCAGTCTCGCCGAAGCCTCCAGCGGTGGTGGTGGAATTTACAGCCACACCCTGTTTGCGGATGAATTCACAACTCTCACTTCCTGCACCATTACCGGCAATGCTGCCCAACAACGCAAACGGCGGCGGCGTTTATAACTGGCCTGGAAGCACAAACATACAACACTGCACCATCACTAACAACTTCTCTGCAACGAACAAGGGAGCAGGAGTTTCCAGCTCAGGAAACGGCAGAACTCAAACCCAAATCTCTGACACTATCATCGGAGATTCCCAGAAAGGTTCCGATATAGGGCTCATTAGTGGTATCATCAACTCCTTTGCCTTCTCCGGTAGCAACCTCATCGGCATCGCGGACCTGGAGATCGACAACGCGCCAATGCCCAACACCACACCTCTCCTCCTCGCACCCCTTCGACACTACGGCGGCCCCACCCTGACCATGATCCCTCTCCCCGGATCGCCTGCCCTCGACATCGCCACCGACTCCATCCGCGTCAGCGACCAACGCGTCACCACCGCCGACATCGGCGCTGCAGAATATCAGGGTGAATCCGATCTACAACTTGCCACCCCTTTCATCTGGGCCGTCGACCATGACGGCGACGGAAAACCCTTCGGCGTCGAGTTCGCCCTCGGTACCGACCCCTTCCTCTCCGACCCCGGCGACCCTGCCAACCTCGCCCTCAGCTTCGATACTGAAGACCATCCCGTTCTCAGATTCGGTTACAATTCAGCTGCCGTAGGCACCGCTATCTGGATCCTGGAGCGCAGCCCCAACTTCGCTGAAGGCACCTGGACAGAGCTCAGCCGTAACGATAATCCAAGACAGGCTTCATCGATCCCCGATCCGGTCGATCCCACCGCACCCCGGCAATTCTACCGATTCCGAGCAGAGCTCGTGGAGTAGCCTTTGGGAAGAACTCACCGTAGAAGAACGGACTGCCTTCTCCGCACGTTGAGATCAACCATCCGCAATCTTATTTTACCTGAGTTTTACAAACTCAACGCCCATTCAGGATAGGGTACTTCCGATGCGTTTTTTTCTTCTGATCCTGTTTCTGTGTGTGCCTTTCAAGCATCCTGCCACAGCTCAATCGCTTCGAGATAAACCGGAGAGCGATCTAGAAACAATTCTCGGTGAAATGTTAAAAATCAGGAAAAACTATCCAGTCTCCATTCTCGCGGAAACGCAGATCGAACTTTGGCTGAATCTTCTCCCCTTTGATGAACTCATTACCCTTGAGAAAAATCTCCCGACACCTTGGGAGGCTACAGACCTGAGCAGGCTCGCCCAAGAGTCTGGCATTAGACAGAAACTCTCAAACCTAACCCAGAAAACGACAGCGGAGGGTTTTAAGGATGGAACTGCAGATTGGTCTAAGGAAGCGCTGAATAACGTCGAGATCCGGTCAAGTTGTCTTTTGGTGTGGGCCTCATCCTCGTCCAAGCCGTGA